>NZ_QJJN01000002.1:0-599501 GCF_003201515.1 Alteromonas sp. I10 | reverse complement strand
TTCTGTGTAGCGTGATTTTTTCATAGTCGTCTCCTGCATTAATCATTGCAGAAAACTCCAATTAAGTCTGTCTCAGTTTAGGGGAAGTGGACATAATGATAGAGACTGCCGCAGAAGCAGGGAGAAAATACGGATGAATTTTCAAAGACGTTCCAATAGTTGCACTGACTATTTCAATGCAAAAGTAAGCGATGCCAACACTAACAAAAATTCGTCTAATTATCCCTCTGAAGGTCTCTCTTAATTTACTTTCGTAAAGACCTACAGAGAGAGACGATATTACGATTAAAAAAGTAAACAAAAAGGTAGTGGTTAAAACCTTTAGCGTATTCACTGAACCGTCGAAATAGTAATTATCAAGCATCACATACATGAGGTATGTAATGTAACTCACTAGTGTAAAATCACAGATTACAAGCAAATTCGAGCGTTTATTTTGCTTTTTATTGTTTGTTGCCATTAAGTTCGTTCCCTGGCGTTACTAACGCATACGCAGCTTTATGATTAGCATCTTAAATCAATATACATAAACTTTGAATAGAACCGGAATCTACATTTGAATATTTTTCAAAAGAATATTCCCAAACTAAGAGCCTTAAAGGCTTGCCTAATCTCTTAATTCAGTTAACAATGAGTTCATAACCTATGAGTAAACTTTCGCTTTCAAAAAGGATTTAACAAGGATCGCTCGAAATGAAGGTACAGATGTTAAGCTTTAGATTAACTTGCGTAATTTCCATATTACTTTGTCTGTGGAGTTGCTCATCCAATAACGTGCTTCCCAATGCAACGTTACACCCATCCTACACAACAGATATTAATGATTACAAGTACCTTATAGGTCCAGGCGATTCTGTAAATATTTTTGTATGGCGAAACCCTGAATTGTCGGGTTCGTTTAGTGTTAGGCCTGACGGAATGATTACTACTAAATTAATCGAAGATATAGAGGTCACTGGTAGAACTCCAACTCAACTTGCAAGGGAGTTAGAGGCGCAACTTAGTGTTTATATCAATAATCCTCGAGTATCGGTTACGATTGGAGGTTACGTTGGGCCGTTTAGCGAACAAGTAAGGGTTATTGGTGAAGCCACTAACCCTAGAGCGGTCAACTACAAAGAGAACATGACACTTTTAGACTTAATGATTTCTGTTGGCGGAATCACTGAGTTTGCGGATGGAAACAACACCCAATTGATACGGATAGAGAACGGGGAGCAAAAAGTGTACAGAGTGTTTATTGATGATTTAATACGAGATGGAGATATTAGTAAAAACGTGGATATGCTCCCTGGAGATATATTGATAGTACCTGAAGCTTGGTTCTAGAACAAAGGGAAGTAGATGTTCGACTTACAGCAGTTATACGCCCAGGTACTTGATTACCTTAAAGGCATATGGATCAAGAAAAGGTATATACTCTTCGTTAGTTGGCTAATTTGCCCCCTCGGCTTCTTGTATGTACTTTCGCTACCAGACACATACTCAAGCTCTGCAAGAGTACATGTTGATACTCGATCAATGTTAGCTCCATTACTACGGGGCTTAGTAATCAACCCAAATGAAGCGCAAGAAGTTAGCCTAATAGCCAAGACGCTAAAAAGCAGGGAAAACCTAGAAAGAATCGCGCGCGAGACGGACCTTGACTTGAAAGCAATCGGTCCTGGTGCTTTCGACCAGTTGATTAGAGAGCTTGAAGGCGACATCAGGATCAGTTCTGGTGGTAGAAGTAATATATATAATATTTCATATAATAACCAAGATCCTAATATTGCAAGAAATGTTGTCCAAGAGACATTAAACCTCCTCATAGAAGGAAGTCTAGGTAAAAATCGTGTTCAATCAGACTCAGCGTATCAATTTTTACAGCAGCAAATTGATGAGTATGAGCAAAGGTTAACTGAAGCAGAAATGCGTGTTGCAGACTTTAAGCGAAAGTATTCTGACATATTACCTGAGACAGGCTCTTATTACTCCAGGCTTAAAACTGCCGAAAGTAATCTAGCAACCACTAGACGCACAATGGTTGAAATCAAGGAACAAATCACTTCTTTAAGAAAAAATGTAAAGCTGATGCAAAGCGCAGGTTCTAACGAAGGTGCACTGATTCCAACTCGTTTCGACTCGAGGATTGAAGCTCTGGAAAATAAGCTAGATGAATTGAAGCTTCGCTTTACTGACGAACACCCTGATGTTATCGAAACTAATAATTTGCTCGACAGATTAATAGCTCTGAGAGAAAAAGAAGTAGAGAGCTATATTGCTAGTATCGAAAATGCTTCTTCGATGAGCGCCGATAACCCATTGTCAATAGATATTGGGCAATTAGAAAGTCAGCTAGCATTGTTGCAAGTACGAGAAAGTGATTTCGAATCCCAAATAGCTGAACTGCAAGCGAAAATTGATTTCGTACCACAACTAGAACTAGAGCAGAAGGCGCTAAACAGAGATTACGGTATTATTAAAAGTAAGTACGAACAATTGTTGCAAAGACAAGATTCTGCCGAATTAGGGAAAAAAGCTGACATTTCAGACGATGATCTAAAGTTCCGTGTTATATCTCCGCCAATTTTACCTAGGCAACCTTCAGGCCCAAACAGGGTATTGCTTTACACCGTAACTTTGGTTATTGGCTTCGCTGGCGGTTTAGGTCTCGCATTTATTGTTTCACAATTTTCTCCGGTCTTGACGAGGGCCGAGCAGTTGTCTGCGCTGGTATCACTTCCAATCTATGGAACTGTAGCCGACCTGGAAATTGCAAGTGTTCGCAAAAAACAAAGAAAACATTTGTTGATATTTCTTGCTTTATCTTCAATATTGCTTGCGACATATGGTGCCCTAGTTCTATTGTCAATGATGAATATAAACTTATATGAGCGTTTTATGTGATGAGTACTATTGAAAAAGCATTGGCGAAAAACAAAAAAACAAAGGCTATTGAGAATCAATCAGAGGAACCTGAAAGTGAAGCCTTTGGTCAAGAGACTCAGTCGGTTGGTGTTTCTGCTCAGGCTAAGATTTCAGATGAAAAACCGGAAAGTACAAATGACTACTCTGATGTAAATTCTGTCAGTGCAAATGATGAAATTCGACTAGACCTAGATTCACTAAGTGCAAAAGGAATGGTGGATAATAGCGCTGAGCGAAGATTAATAAATGAAGAATATCGAGCAATAAAACGCAAAATTCTTTCAAATGCATTTGGGCCTTTATCAAAAACACTTGACCGCAGCAACGTTGTAATGGTGACAAGCTCTAAGCCAGGTGAAGGAAAAACTTTTACTGCCGTAAACTTGGCTCTCAGTATTGCATCAGAACAAGATAAAACAGTTTTACTTGTTGATGCTGACGTATTGAGGCCCAACGTTATGAAAACGCTCGGCTCTCGAAACAGAGAGGGACTGATTGAATATCTTCTAGGGGAGAAGCAAAACATTTCGGATGTAATGCTCTCTACAAACATACCTAAGCTTAAGCTTATCGCTGCTGGTAAATCTCACCATTTATCTAATGAACTTCTTGCAAGCGAAGTTATGCGGGCTACAGTTGACGAATTTTCAACACGTTACAAAGATCGTATCGTTATTATAGATACACCGCCACTGTTAGGAATTAACGAAACTTCAGTCCTTGCAAACTTGGCAGGTCAGGCTATTGTTGTTTGCGAGGAAGGCCGCAGTAAGATTCATGATATAAAGAATTCTGTATCTCACTTGAATCCTGAAATGGCAATTGGATTTGTCGTTAATAAATCACTGAGACAAGACAATGGACCTGGCTATTACGGCTACTACTATGGAAGCAATGGAAGCTAACAAAATGGAAAGAAAAGGATTTGGCATTTCTTTAGTTCAGCTTAGCGTAATAACTTCGGTAGCTTCAATGAATACAAATGCTGCCGAATTTGAATTCACTCCTTCAGTTTCAGCTACATTAAATTACGTAGAAAGGGTAACTGATAGCCGTGATAACTTTTTTGCAGGTGAAATAACTCCAAGAGCATTAGTAACCTATCAAAGTAGTAACGTTTCCGCTTCGGTGACGGTAAATAATAGGAATATCTATAGAGATACCTCCGATGACTCATTTGAAAGTTATTTGACGAGTAGTTACAACGTTCAATACGAACTGTACGACCAGAGTATTTTTTTATACACCAACGGTTCTCAGCAATACAACTCCATAAACTCTAGCAATTTATTAATTAATGACTTAGTCACAAACCCAGACGACTTAACGAAAACAAGAAATAATACAGGGGGCCTCCGAATCACTAATCTTGGCAATTCCTGGGTAACGTTATCATCAAATTTATCGGCATCATTGTTTGAAAGTGAGAGAAGTAGTACAAGTGAAACTGCTTTCGACACAAAAAGCTATCGTTCGAGTCTCAGCTTGGATAGTGGTAGTAGGTTCTCATTTTTTCGATGGAGCCTAGGAACAAATTACAGAGAAATTCAGCGAAACAGCGGTTTTGACACAATGAGGCGTAACTCATTTGCAAATACTAATTTTGCTATTACTGACCGATTTTTTTTAGTCGCGGGGTTTAACGAATCAAAACAGGATTTAAATGGAGTAGATAGTATCGATACCTATAGAACTTACAATGCTGGAGTTCTGTATCAAAATCAAAATAATTTACTAAGGATTGCATACAATAGCGTGAGCGAACAGAGCACGTTTTCTGAGAATGATAATAGTGGCTTTTACTCAATAGACTTTAGAGTCCAACTCAGCCCAAGGACAAGCTTCTCTGGAAGTAAAGACCAAGCCTTTTATGGCGACACTGAATCATTTTCATTCATTTACGCGAGCAGAAAGCTGAGAGCTACAGCTACATATTCAGAAGAAGTTACCTCCAACTCATCAATTTTTGACTCTAATGGTGAGGGCGTATTCGTTTGTCCAGACAACTATTTAACAATTGATGATTGTTTTGTTCCCGACTCTTTAAGTTATGAATTACAACCTGGTGAGCAATTTACAGATTTATCAACATTCCAAGATGATATTAATGACAGTGAGCGGGTGAGAAAGAACTGGGTTGTTAATACCGGTTACCAATTTAATCGATTGACAGTTTCTCTTCAGGGGAGACGACTCCAGTCATTGTATTTCGATGACACCCCAGACTCACTACAACACTCCTTTTCAACGTCATTAACTGCTCGTCTTGGTGTAAGAACTTCTTTGAGTGCTAGCGTATCTTACATAAAAACAGAATTCGATAGCTTATCAAGAAGTGATTCGGAAACTTATGTTGGAACGGTAGGAATGAGTTTCAGGATCAAAAGAAATTTTACGATAGGCATTCAAAGCCAATACCGAGACCTAGACTCGTTGAGCCAATTTGAGAATTATCAAGAACGACGTTTTTTGATAACGCTCTATTACAGCCCTAATAACCACAACTCAAGTAGACAGCAGAACTCTTTTCGTTCCAATTAATATTTGCGAAAGTACTAACGAATTTACTGTTCTTTCTTATCATCACTCTTAAGCCGCACATACGTCTTAAACTTCTTCTTCATCAGTTTATCCACGTACTGGGTCATTTTCACTTTCTGTGAAATAGCATCATCTAAGGCGTCGACTAACTCAGCTAGCATATCTAAATAGTATTTAGAGTCACGAATAACGTTGCCTTTAGGCGTCATGATGGTTTGGCTTTCAGGGTGGTCAGCAAAGCCCATGTGCTCTGTCACTTCTGCGCCAGTTTTTTCCGGTTCAAACATTTCGGCTTTAACTTCTTCAATCACCTCATTAACTGCAACAGCATCGAAGTTATCTAACTCTTCTAAGAAGCCATAGAGCATTACTCTGTCCATTAGCGTATTAATTTTTCGTGGGATACCGCGAGAGAACATGTGAATTCTTTCAAATGCCTCATCACTAAATAACTGTGAACCGTTCCACCCTGCATGGTGCAAACGGTACTCAATATATTCTTTGCACTCTTCCAACGAAAGCGGAGCAAGATGGCAAGACGCCACAATTCGCTGTCTAAATTGCTCCATATTTGGCGCTCGTAGAATGGGTTGAAGCTCTTCCTGCCCCAGTAAGAAACTTTGAATTAGCGGCTTACCGTTTAGCTGAAAGTTACTTAGCATTCTCAACTCTTCGATAGTCTCAAGCGGTAGGTTTTGTGCTTCATCCACAAGTAACAACGCACGTCGACCTGCTTTATTTAGATCGTACAAGAAGATTTCAAGTGCTTTTAATATATCGGCTTTTGAACGCCCTTCCGTAGGGATATCAAATTTAGACGCGACCATTTTTACCAGTTCATCTGGCGACAGCTTTGGCGTAACAATTTGAGCTGCCGCAATGTCGTCTTCAATTTCTTCAAGCAAGCTGTTTGCTACGGTGGTTTTCCCGGTTCCAATTCCGCCGGTAATAACAATGAACCCCTCAGCTTGAGAAAGTCCATACTGTAGATAAGACATGGCTCGTTTGTGCCATTTACTTGCGAAGAAAAATTCTGGATCTGGGGTTAACTGAAACGGTTTCGAGTTAAGTCCATAATAACTTTCGTACATGCAATTTACCGTTTTTCCATTAAAAATGTGCGTTCGAAAACATGAGTGCGAACACGTGAATTCGAAACAGCGCGCTTATTCTCGTATATATGGTAACCAACATCGCGCGATTATCGAAGCAATATATTCACGCCGAGTCTTATGGGCTGGTTGATCTATGTTGTACAGCAAAGGTCAACAAGCACTAGTTAATTCTGCTAATATAAAGCTACGAGAAATTTCTATACATTGAATTACATTGGCACGAAGTATACCAGCCAACGCAGGCAATACCCACCAGGGAAGTACGAAAGCTACGTGGTATCTCTACTTAGTTGAAAATAAGCTTGGCCAACTCTACACAGGAATTACCACTAACCCCAAGCGCCGCATAGCGCAACACCGAGGAGAGTTAAAAGGGGGCGCCAAGGCCTTAAAAGGTAAGGCACCACTGACCTTTAAAGCCATATTCGAAATGACTGACAAGTCACATGCATCAAAGCTTGAATATGAGGTAAAGAGAATGAGCCGCCCTCAAAAAAACGGGATTATTCGTAAAGGGCAACTCAACGAGCTAATGTGTATGAAAACCCAATTTGAAGATTAAGACATTGGGTTGCGTTAGGTTCGTTATCCAGAAAAGAGTATTCCCCTACCCGCCTAAGACACCGTTAATGATCATGGCGTTTCCTATGCTAAGGGTAAACCCAAGTGCAGCTACACCAACGTTATGCTGTTGGTCGACTTCCTGCCGGAAATTCATGCCAAATAAAATAATTTTTTTGCTCGCTAGTACCAAAATATGTAGTGCGATTGCTAAGCCAACACTAACAATCAGCCAACCTGTTATATTGCTCACGTAGCCTGATGGGTTATAAATGAGTAAATTCTTCGCTGCCGACACAATCATAGCAGTTCCAAGTAAATTACCAGTGTGCTCGATAGCGAGTGCTAACTGCCCCTTCTCTAGCGCCCCTTGAAATGAGTCGTTTTGATTATCTCTAGCATATCTAAACTCTAAAATACGCGTCATAACAAGCAACATGGTCAGAACCACGGTAAAGCCGGTCACAATAGCAATGATTGCGTTCATGTCGCTGCCATCAACCCACACCATAATATTGCGTAAAACAATTGCGCTTGCCACCAAACTAGCCGCATCAACCAGCGCCACACTCACACTCCTTTCGGCAATCATCGCATGCGTATCAACTTTATTAAGTACTAATTTATCGTGAGCGAAGCGTCCGAACTTCACCAATATAATGCCCACAATGCCGAAAGTTACCATTCCAATCGCCGCTTCTTTATAACCCACGCCAATATGACGGCCAACAACCGAGCTCAATACTATGCACAACGACAGCATGCCTCCCGCAATGCTTATCCCAAATGCGAAATTATCTTTAACACCCAGTTCTTCTGTTACCGAGTATTTCCTAAATGCGCCTGTCAGCCACTTCATAATCATTAGCAGTACTAACGCAATTGCGACATCCATAGCGAGATATATCAGCAGTTCTTGCGTTAGAGGTACTAGTTTTACTAAGGCTTCCACGTTATCTTTGCTCCTTGAACACACAAAGTTCTTCTGATTAGTTTTTGATGTAGTTTCGAAAAATCAGTGATGGCTAATTGAATAGCGTTCATCTAATACAAACTTGTACAACGATGACATCGAACTTGTTCAGATTTATTTTAGTTAGGGCTAAATGACCTGTAGATCACACCCTGGGTTAGCAGGCACTTAACCACATTGAATGCAGAGCTGCACGTTAGCGCACTTAGCAGACCTTGTTTTGAGTACTTGCAATGGCAATTGTGAGTATTCAACCGTAAAACACGAGCGATATCTCATAAGACGCGAGCATTATGCCAACAGACAACGAAAATAGCATGACAAACGTAGAACTTGCCGAAAAATTTTGGCAGCAGTTGTTAACAGCGCCAGCAATTAGCGAAAGTGACAAAGCCGTAATTGAGGCTCATTGTGAGACACTAATGCTCTCCTTCACGCGTTCCTCTTTCTTGGCTGAGACATTGATTCAAAACCCTTCATTTGTTTCTCGCATCGTTGAGCCTTATCAACCACCTGAGAAAAGTGAAGCGTTTAAATCTCTTGGCAATACCATGTCATCTGACTATCTCGCAAACCTAGAAAATGAATTGCACACCGTCGCTAGCGAAGATGACTTACTGCAAGTGTTGAGGAAATTTAGAAATAAAGAGATGGCGCGGATTACTTTCCTCGACGTTTTGAACAAGCAACCCATCGAAATATCACTTATGCAGGTTTCAGCATTAGCCGATGTGCTTATTAACGGTGCGTACCACTGGCTTTATCAACATTTAGCTGCGCGCTATGGAAAACCGCAAAGCCATAACCAAGACATGCACATGTATATCTTGGGTATGGGGAAATTAGGAGGAAAGGAACTCAACTTTTCTTCTGATATCGATTTAATTTTTACGTACCCGGAAAAAGGCGAAACCCAAGGTGGTCGAAAAAGCGTAGAGCATCAGCAGTTTTTTACCAAACTCGCGCAAAAACTAATCCAAGCATTGAATAAAGTGACTAATGACGGTCAAGTCTACCGCGTCGACATGCGTTTACGCCCCTTCGGCGATTCTGGCCCCCTTGTGATGCATTTCGCAGCACTTGAAGATTATTATCAAGACCAAGGTCGACACTGGGAGCGCTTTGCAATGGTAAAAGCGCGGGTGATTAACGATGATAATTCGCAAGATGTGAAATGGTTAAAGAGCATTTTGCACCCGTTTACCTTCCGTCGTTACTTAGACTTCACCACCTTAGATGCCCTCCGTAACATGAAAAAGCTGATCGCTACAGAAATACGCAGACGCAGACTGAGTAACAATATAAAACTCGGCGCAGGTGGCATTCGTGAAGTGGAGTTTTTTGCCCAAAGTTTTCAGTTGATTCACGGAGGACGAGAGCCAGCATTACAAAGTAAGTCATTACTTCGCACGTTAGACGCATTAACTGAACTCGATATAGTCGAACGCGATGTAACGCAACAGCTAAAAAGCGACTATTTATTCCTAAGAAAAGTAGAGCACACGCTTCAACAAGAACAAGATCGCCAGACTCAAACTCTTCCTGAGTTACTTTGGCAACAAGCTGCGCTTATTGAAGTCATGGGTTTTGATTCTTACAGTGAATTTTTAGTGCATTTAGATACTGTAATGGCGCGTATTCATGCCCATTTCAACGAGTTAGTAGAAGAGTCTCATGATACGCACTCAGAAGAAGACCAGCTTTTCACTGCCTGCCAAGATGCGTGGCGTCTTTCATTGCAAGAGGATGAGTTTACTGAAACCTTTGGTGAATACCTGTCTGCTAGCGATATTAAAGGCATATATTCTATTCTTGTTGCCTTCAAGGAGAAGCAACGCAATTATCGCATAGGCCAAAAAGGTGAAGACACGTTAAATAAATTGCTTCCCGAAATCTTGTATGTGCTCATCAACCAACATCCAAACTACATCCCTCAGGTACTCGACCGTTTACTTGGTGTTATAGAAGCGATTACAGGCCGAACCACTTACCTTGACTTACTACTTGAAAATCCGGATGTGTTAAAACAGTTAGTAAGGCTATGTGAACGAAGCGACTGGATTGCTCAAGAAATCAAGCGCTTCCCATTACTATTAGACGAATTACTCACGCCGTTATACCTCGGTCAGCAAAATACCGATATCCATACCAGTAAGCAGGAATATCAGCTGGAACTGCGTGAAATCATGCTTCGTATTGAACAAGACGATGTTGAAATGCTTATGGATGGATGGAGGCAGTTCAAACTTTGCCAACAGCTTCGCATAGCCGCCAGCGACATCAGTGAATCACTACCTATAAACAACGTGAGCGATAAGCTTACGGTGCTAGCTGAAGTGATATTGGAGAACGTAGTAGATGCTGCCTGGATGCAAATGCAACAGCGCTATGGCGTTCCAGCACACCTAGAGGGAACTGACAAAGGATTTGCCGTGATCGGCTATGGAAAACTAGGCGGGTATGAATTAGGTTACGGCTCAGACTTAGATTTAGTGTTTTTGCACAATGCCCCTCGCGGCATAAGTACAGACGGTAAGAAGTCTATTGAAGCACAACAGTTTTACATTAAGTTGGCGCAGCGCATCATGCATCTTCTCAATACGAAGACGTTGTTTGGACAATTATACGAAACCGACTTGCGTCTACGCCCTTCTGGCAATGCGGGATTGTTATGTTGCCATATCGATGGTTTCGAGAAATACCAGACCGAAGAAGCATGGACTTGGGAACATCAAGCGCTGGTTCGTGCAAGAGCCATTTGCGGAGACCCACGCCTTTTGAATGACTTCACGCAGGTAAGAAATTCCATACTAACTCGCTCTAGAAACGCTAAAACGTTGGCTGACGATGTGTGCAAAATGCGTTTAAAAATGCGGGAGCACTTGCTTTCAAAGGCCAACGACAAGGTAGACTTAAAGCAGTGTGTAGGTGGTATTACCGACATCGAGTTCATGGCTCAATATCTTGTGCTCGCTAATGCAAAGTCACAGGCTGCCATGACAGAATATCCTGACAATCTTCGCATTTTTGACGCCGCAGCCAAGACCAACATTATTGATGTCGCCACTGCGCACAAACTGCAAAAGGCGTATTTAAAGCTGCGAGAGCAATACCACCATTTAACGTTAGCAGATACCAAGTACGCAGATCAGAGCGAAGAACTAGATGCCATACGAGAGCAAGTAACCATTCACTGGAATACACTATTTGGAACGTGTAGCGGCTAGGCGATGAAGCCTAACCTCTAACCAAACGACAGTTGGTGGTGAGAAATTCTGTTTCTTGGGCAGTCACCACCAGCGAGCGTTGCTCTGCACATAAATATGCTTTTACTTGCCCTTCAAAACTACTGTCTATGGCACTGGCAATTTTAGCAAGCGATCCTGCAACCGTGTTGTCCAATTGAAACTGGTGCTTAATAACAAAGTCTTGCTCTAGGTTCCATATCACCTGCATGCCTTCAGCTTGAGCGTATTGCGAAATAGCTTCGCGCAGTGTGTTCCCTTCCTGGAACGTGCGGTATTTATGTTCGCCGGTCCAATTCTTTTCAACCGGACGTGTTTGGCTAGACATTTGTGCAAGCTTGTTGTCTAAATTAGGATCGACGCCCGCAATATCCAGTACAAAATCTCCCTGCTCATCTTCTGCTGGGTCAGTAGCAGACATACGAAAGTCTCGATAGAACTCACTTAACCCACGTGATACAGACTTTTCTTCCGCTTGCCCTTGAGGAACAGGCTCTTGGTCCTGTGTTTGAAGCATGTAAATGAGTACGCCAGCAATGATAACAAGCACTGCTGCTATGCCAATTTGCTTTGCCCAAAACGATGAACTTGAATAACTTGTCTGTCCCATACCTTACCAATGTGTAGCCACTTTTAATCGAAAATCAGCTTATGCTATGTGTATGAACTTAAGCATAATTCTTCTATTTTAGTCTACCTTCGAACGGAAAGCCTATTATTCTATTTATCTAATTTTCATCGCTAGGTGTTTATTCATACACAGCTATAGTGATTTATACAGCGATTCAGGGTTACCTTCCGGTCTGGTTTTAAATCGCTTGTGCATCCACAAATAGCTTTCTGGCTGTTCTTTAACCGCAGCGTCTACATGTTGATTCAGTAATGTTAGTGCTTCAGCGTCTTCCATATCGCCTAACTGAGAAAGCGGTGGATAGATTTTAATTTTGTAACCGCGTTTGGTGTATTGCGACGTGATGATCATTGGCTCAGAGTGACTACGTCGAATAAACATCAGCGTTGCTGTAGTTGTCGCAGTATCTTTCACCCCACCAAATGGCACAAAGATACTTTGTTTCGGGCCATAATCCTGGTCGGGCAAATACAAACAAAGTTCTTTATCGTCAAGTGCAGCAAGTAAGGCTTTTGCGTTGCGCTTATCAATCATGTATTTGTTCGAGCGGTTTCGCCCATGATACTGAAGGTAATCAACGAGAGGGTTGTTGTGTTTGCGATAAAACGCGATGCTTGGACGGAAGAAGCCAATACCTCTACAGGCAAATTCCAGATTCATATTGTGGAGTGCCATACCAAAGACACCTTTGCCATTTGCAAGGGCCGCTTCAACATGCTCAGTGCCTTCAATCTCAATAGCTCGTTTTACGCGCCAGCTAGGCCACCACCATCCCATAGCAGTTTCAAATAGTGCCATGCCTGTACGCCGCACATTTTCTTTGTAAAGCGCCTCTACTTCACTGGCGGAAAGTGTAGGGTTCCAGAGCGTCAAGTTACGCTTTGCGACTTTTGCCCGTTTAGGAACAATTAATGCGATAAGTTTACCGGTACCGCCACCGATAGCGCGTATCACGGGTAAAGGCAACCAGGTAATTATATAAAGAACGAAAACACCTAACCATACAGGCCAAAACTTAGGGCCTAAAAATGCTAGTTTAAATTTAGGAGCTTTAATTGCCGCCGCCAATGTCTGTATCCTTTGAAACGAAGTGGGCGGCATTGTAGCAGAAGGTTTTTGGTGGGGCTAATTGAGACAGACAGCCCACATTGCTCTTGCGATTAATAGAAGCGCTTAAGCAGAGAGAGCCTATACTTGCTTTCTCTGCTTAAGAAACATATTGCTTGTTATCAATACAAACTGAAATCAGGTCACTAATATTCTTTATCGATTTGCTTCAACTTTTTCTCAAACGATTCATATTGCTCTTTTGAGTCATAGTCAAAATGGTATTGATTGTGAAAGCCGAACTGCAGCTTCACATTAACGTCTTCAATGTAAAGCGTATAGCCATCGTGATCTGTAAACGCAGTGATCCCATTAAGTTTATACTGTTCATCTTCTTTCGCGCCATGCTGGCGGATCTTGTCGAAAACCTGAAGTAAGAACTTGCTGTCTAATTCGTTTTTCATTGTAAATCCATTGTTGAGAATTTATCTATTTTTACACAATCAAACGATTTTTGGATTCAAACCTAATAGAGGTCAGTTGAAGTTATACCTAAAGCCGATATTAAACATATTTGTCGAAAAACTATCTTCACCCGACATATGGGTATATTCAATGCGTACCATTGATCTAAGACCTACATAATAATCATAGCCTAAACCTACAATTCCAGCTGCCAGACTGTTTTGTTGACTACATACGATTGAGGCGTCTCCATCTCCACACTGCATTGCAATATCGACATCCACCTTAGCAACCCCGACTTTATAAAATAACTCGCCAGTAGCCCCGCTAGCTTTACCGAGTAAAGATAAATATAGTGCGTCTCCTGTGGCTTCGCCGTAATCATTCGAAAAATCGAAAAGGTTCAAATAACCTAACTCTGCATACCACTGCTTATGTATTTGTTTTCCAAAAGCTGCACTATAAGCAAATTCTTTGTCGTTAACGCCAGACGTGTCAAAATCATTGTAGGCTATTGTGACTAATCCATAGTTTTTTGGTGCAGCATAGGCCTGAGAAAACCCTAAGAATACAACACCAACTATCCATACAAACCGCTTCATTTAATCCCTAACCTCAAAAATAGTACTCTAATGAAAATTGGACGTGGTCATCACGTCTTAAGAAGAAAAATGGATCTTCTTCGTCATTCGATGAAAAGAAATACCCGTCCACTTTCCAGCGCCAGTTGGCAGACAATCGACTGCTTGCCTCAAGATATGCGGAATAGGTGGATTTTTCATCCAAGTCTTTTACAAAACCCAACAATATTTCCGACCCAGCGATATCATTGGCAATAATTCGCAATCCTAACATTAAGTCGTTTTGGCCAATAGCGAAAAAGTTATCATCTCGCTGGTCATACTGATACTCAGCCAAATAACCTAAACCATAACGACTGCCAAGGACGCCCTCTTGGGTATATTCGAATCCAGCAACGACGGCTGCAAAGTCCTCAGACTGCCCTTTACGATAAATACTCTCAAGTTTAAGTAACCATGCGCCGCTCACCTTTAAAAGATCCAAGCCCACTTGATCAATTTGGGCGTAAAAAGGATTTATAGACACTGTTCCATCAGAAGATTGAGTGGTTACCAACTCAGGCTCTCTTGTCGTTCCTGTAAAATATGACAATCCCACTTCCCAATCACCAATAGATGACTGCCAACGCAAGGCATAGTCAACGTTGCTTTCTTCATTGGATGATTCATAAATCGCATCAGAAATTGCCAAAGGTGGACGTATACGCCCTTCACTGCTTTGGAACGTGCGTTCTCTAAAATACGGAAGAACAAAAGCAGAGAAATTGCCGTAGTTGGAAAAATAGGAAAAACTAACCATTGGCTGGCCTAGTTTGTCTTCCCCATCAACCGATTCAACCGCATCAGTCTGGTTAATAATATCAACAAGGTGAAGTGACTCTGTCTGGCCCCAAAAAACCTTCCCTATACCAACTTTAGTTTCCCAGTCATCTTGATAGTGTGCCCATTGTAACTCTCGGATGTCGCCATGAGTTCGCTCAGAATCGTGCTCATCAACACGATAAAATGGTTTGAAAATAAGCGTATCTTGCCCTTCGTTGAACTCACTATAGAGCTCAGGAGAGACAAATAATGAGCTATATGTGCGCTCTTGCTGCGGATATAACGCATCTTGTAAGTAATAACGCAAATCAACGCCGGCTGAACCTGTCACTTCTACCGCATTGATTGAGGGGGTTAAACTTACCGAGAGTGCGAGGCCGAGAATTTTTCTAATCATCTAACTCTCTTTAAACTGTTTTTATCAAAGTCACTGTCTGTTAGTTCTGTATCAAAGGACATCTCTTCAGTTAACAGATACGTTGACTTCCTAGTCTGTACGTTGCGCATAAAGCTTTTCATTGGTCGCCAATACTTATCTTTAAAAAGCCTGTAATCAGATAATTCAAGCGTTTTCAACAACGCTTCTTTTTGGTCATAAAATTCTATTTTTTGTACGCGATAATGTGATTTATCTATCCACACTTTTTGGTACGAATAACCAGAAAACTCATATTGAGGAGTTTGCTTTAGAACATAACACTCCTCTCCATTTACTTTTTCTTCACCTAAAAACACATAAGAAAATTTCTCTACCTCAAACGAGGTCATATCTTCAAACGCAAATTCACTCCCGACAAAGGGGCCGCTTTTACTTTTAGATGAAATTCTTTTAACTCTCTTCAACGCTGGCAAAAAGATCCATTGTTCATCTGCCTCCAACGCATGTGAAAAGCTGAGAAAAGCAGTACCTTTCACATCACGAGGCGATTCAAAGATAGTTAATGCTTTGTCACCATCGTCCACTACTTCCAATGTCTTAACTTTGAGCTCTCGAGTTGCTTCATTCCCCTGTGCATTTTTCAGCACCATAAGAACCTTAGCTTCGTTTGTACCCCAGCCAATGTCTCTTGCTTTACGCTCTTTTGCTATGGCAATAGCCTTTTCGTCCCCCTGAATCTCTGCAGCTACGCTAAAATGCACCGCGATAAATACGATTAGTAAAAAAAACTTTTTCGATAATCTCTTCATATTAAGACTCCTTATGGACCGTCTTTGAATCTCCCAACCATGCAAGTAAAGCTGGCAAGAAAATAAAATCAACCAATAGCGCCGCCAATATAATGATAATCGTCAACATACCCATATGGGCATTTAAAACGAAACTTGAAGACGCTAGTACTGCAAACCCCATAGCTAGTACAACTGTAGTAGTTGTTAATGCCATACCTACGGTTTCAAACGCATAAACAACACTGTCTGCCGCAGATAATTCTTGTGATTTCGCCACTTGATATTTCGTTAAGAAGTGAACTGTATCGTCGACAATAATGCCCATCGTCATACTGATTACAACAGACAAGGCCATATTTATTTCACCCGAGATTAGCCCCCAAACACCGAAACCTATTGCAGCAGGTAATAAATTAGTAATTAAACTAATACCGCCCAGTTTTATCGACTTAAGGGCGAATAGTATGAGTATTGATATTAGAACCAGCGCAAATACACTCCCCCAAACCATATTTTTCATATTGCGCTCGCCAATGTGCGCAAACATGAGAGGTGGACTAGCCGCTTCGATACGATACCCGTTTGTCTGGCTTAAAAAGTATGCTTTAGCCTCTTTTTCTAAGGCCGTGATATCTCGACTACCTAGATTATCTATTACCGCAATGACCCGAAGAGCAGACTTATCAATATCAATTTGATTTCCAAGGTCTAACCCAAACGGTAAAGACATCTCATACAACAGCAAATATTGAGAGGCCAACTCTCCGTCTGTAGGAATAACAGCGTAATCAGGGTTATCCCCATTCATGTTTTTGTTCAATCGTTTAAGTGTATCAGTAAATGAGAGGACATGATTAACCTCTTCCCTCGCCCTAAGCCACTCTGCGAACGATTCAATCTCCTGCAAAAAAGTGGGTTCTGTAATGCCGTATGGGGTATCCGTATAGATAACGAAATCGATGTTAGACATTCCACCGAGCTTTTCTTCGTTGACTTGCACCGCCTGCCTAAAGGTACTGCGTTCATCGAAATATTTAACTGCCACATCATTTAAAACATTGTTTGTCGCAAATAAACTAATTCCAGCAATTACGATAAGCGATAAAGGAAGTAACTTGCGATGATGCGTATTAACTACTAGCGCCCAATGCTTAAACAAAGTGTTGCGAATTGCTGTAGAAGGCTTAAGGGGGCGTAAGGTCAGCAAAGAAGGCAGTATCGTAAGTGAGAAAACGCAAGCTAACATCACACCAAGTGCAGTCATATTGCCCAAATGAGCAAGCACTGGCACTGCTGAAAAGTTGAGCATAATGAATCCGATTGCAGTCGTGATACTGGTTATAAATATTGGCTTTCTATTTACATCTATACTCTTCTGTATCGCTTCTTTTGTTCCTAGCCCTTGGCTTAGATAATACTTTACGCCGACAATAATATGTATGCAGTCTGCCACAGCAAGGGTAGTGATCATTGTAGGTGCGTTAACAGTGGCGGTACTCAAATAAACACCGAACCAGCCGGTAATCCCGATGGTAATAGCGACTGACACTAAAACAACAACAATGGTAAATGCTGCGGCCCATAACGAGCGGACAATGAGAGCGATGGCAACAAAAATCAGCAAAAACATAAGTGGGATAAGTGTTTCCGCGTCCTGTTGAGCTGCAACAGCAAATGCGTCGTTCATTACGACCATACCGGTTAGATATATGTTGTGCCCTGGGTACTTGGCTTCATACATGCTTTTCATTTCTTTTGCCGCAGCGGCAATTTCGATAACTTGCTGTGTTTGATCTCCGTCTGGCAGCTGAATAGTCGTATCAACCACCGTCACATCAGCTGATCTAGAAATTAAACGACCGTAGAGCTCAGGGCTATTGGTAAGGACATCACTGATATCATTAATAGCCTCTGCACTCAAAGATTGCTGGGTTATTAAATCCTCTACCACCAAGTCCCCATCTTCGTCATAGGTATGTTGAAAATTAGATATAGACTCGACTCTTGTAGAAAGGGGCAACTGCCACGCTTGTTCGGTAAGTTCGACGACAAGCTCAAGCGTAGCAGGCTTAAGTACTTCGCCGTCCTCCGGCACAATCATAAACGCTACGTTTTCACTTTTATTGAATATGTTCTGCATTTCTTCAAAGGCGAGCCGCTGAGGATTATCTGGTTCGAAGAACACTTTATAATCGCCTCTAAAATACAAATTCTGAGCCCCAATCATTGCGACCACAGTGACAATGAAAACGAGAGCAAGCGAAATAATAGGCGACCGGATAGCGAAAGGCAGGCGGTTATATTTATGGGGCATCACAACGTCCTTAGTCTGGTATAAGGAAATTTTACATTCAAAACAGTGATTAACATAACCCACACAAAAATTTAATTATCCATAAAATTCTCACGTACGTATATTTCACTATAAATAAGCCTCTTTAAATCAAGCATAACCTATTGATAATAATTACGAAACATGTTGTGCAGGGCTTGATGTAGCGAATTTTTTTGATCTTTTGTGAATTTGTTGTAGTATAAAGAAATACAACTGGTCAGATGAGCGGATGAGTTATTATGAGTATCAGAACTAGCTTAAAGAAAGTATTACCCCCAATTTCAATCACAGAGCAAGAAGCCTTAGATGCAGGCGACGTGTGGATTGAATCTTCTATTTATCAGGGTAAGCCTGACATGCAGGCGCTACGCGATATCCCTCAGGCAAAACTGAGCGCAGAAGAACAAGCATTCATGGACGGTCCAGTAACCGAGTTGCTGAACATGATCGATGATTTTGAATTAGGCAACGGCAAGCACATTCCTCAGGATGTTTTAGACTTCCTAGGTAAGAACCGCTTCTTCTCTATGATCATTCCAAAGAAATTTGGTGGTCTTGAGTTCAGCCCGTATGCAAACTCTACAATCGTTGCCACTATCGCAGCGAAAAGCGGTGCAATTGCAGTAACCGTAATGGTTCCTAACTCATTAGGTCCAGGCGAGCTTCTTATGCACTACGGTACGACCGAGCAGCAAGATTACTGGCTACCTCGTCTAGCAGACGGTCGCGATATTCCGTGCTTCGCGCTTACCAGCCCTGAAGCAGGTTCTGACGCAGGTGCTATTCCTGACGCGGCGATCGTGACTAAAGGCGAATTCAACGGTGAAGAAGTGCTTGGTTTACGTGTAAGCTGGGACAAGCGCTACATTACACTTGCACCAATTGCGACCGTACTAGGTCTTGCGTTTAAAGTATTCGATCCTGACCAACTACTTGGCGACAAACTAGAGCTTGGCATTACCTGTGCCCTTCTACCTAAGTCTCACCCAGGTGTTGAACTTGGTAACCGTCACGACCCAATGGGCGTACGTTTCTACAACGGTACTACTCGTGGTCAAGATGTGTTCATTCCTATGGACTTCATCATTGGTGGTCAAAAGAACATTGGTCGTGGTTGGCAGATGCTAGTTAGCTGTCTAGGTGCAGGTCGTGGTATTTCACTTCCAGCAATGGGCGTAGCAACTGCACAATCAGCATTTAAAGGCACGGTTGAGTATTCATTCGTACGTGAGCAGTTTGGTCTTCCAATTGGTCGCTTTGAAGGTATTCAAGAGAAAATGGCAGACATCGCGGGTAAGACGTTCTTACTTGAAGCGATGCGTGTTCTTACAACTGAAGGTCTAGGCTTAGGCGTGAAGCCATCAGTAGTAACCGCTATTGCTAAGTATCACATGACTGAACTAGGTCGTGATGTGATGAACTCTGCTATGGACATCCAGGCAGGTAAAGCGATTCAACGCGGTCCTCAGAATACGTTAGCGGGCGGCTATGCTGCGCTTCCTATTGCTATTACGGTAGAAGGTGCAAACATTCTTACCCGTAACCTGATGATCTTTGGCCAAGGTGCAATGCGTTGTCACCCGTACTTGAAAGACATGGTTGACCTAATCCACAGCAACGAAAGTTCTGCGGATGCAGAGTTCAACAAAGTACTTCGTAAAACAGTTGGCTTCAGCGTTAAAAATGCATTCCGCAGCCTAGGTAAAGGCTACCTTCCTTTCCTACGCGAGAGCGAGTCTGCACTACCAGAAGTTCGCAAGTACGAGAAGCGTGTTAACAGCATCTCTGCAAAGCTAGCTCCACTTGCTGACTTGTCACTTGCAGTACTAGGCGGTGACCTTAAGAAAGCTGAGCTTTTATCAGCACGTCTAGGTGACGTAATGAGCTACCTATACGGTGCAATGGCGGCAATTCGTTTCTACGAGCAGCGCATTGAAGACAGAAAACTTGCGCTACCGTATTTCGAATACGCAATGCAGTGGTCTTTACAACAAGCTGATCAGGCAATTGTTAACTTTATCAACAATTTCCCGAACACGGCGACACGTGGTCTAATGCGTCTTCTTACAAATACCTACACCAACAGTGTTGCGGGTATCAGCGATGACCTAGTGCGTGAGCTTTCTATCGCGTCTATGCAAGATAACAGCGTGAAAGAGCAGCTTACTCACCTTGTTCGCGTTACGCCTGGAGATGGCAACGACATCAACGAGCAAGCGTTCAAAGCGAAGCACGCGGTAGCGCACCTTCTTGGCAAAGTGCAAAAAGCACTTCGCAAAGAGCCTGTAGTGCCGTTCATTTCTTTTGAACATGCACTTAACAAGCTTCAAGAAAAAGGCGTAGTAACGGCTGATGAAGCTGCTAAGCTTCACGACTACAACGAAAAACGCAAGCTAGCAGTTCGTGTAGACGAATACACGTTCGATATGGAACTTGTTCCAGCGTCTCAAACGCTTAAAGCGATTGATGGCGGTCAAAACGCTGCGTAAACTGTCATAATTGCAGTAACTTGATTAACAAAGCCCCATCCTTGAGATGGGGCTTTTTATTTGCCCGTTAAATTACCTTTCTATTGTTTCGTTCGTACTCTACCCTTAGCTTATCGTGGTTTTCTTAAACAAGGATTTGTAAAGTGAAAACGATGCGCTTTATTGGCATTCAAACCGTTTCAACATTTTTTATTCTCTTTATCTCGTCGCTGCTATTCAATTCAAACGCCAGTGCCCAGCACGATGATACTAACTTCGTCATTGGAGAACTAACTCATCCTCGAGTAAGTAGCTTCTATAAACCCCTAATAGCACGTGCGTACCAAGATATCGGCATTGAGGTTACATTCGAAAAAGTGGGTGGGGAAAGAGGCTTACGGCTGTTGAATGAAGGAATGACAGATGCAGATATTATTCGCTATGACGTAGTGTCTCAGCCTGACAATAACATTGTAATTGTTCCTCCAGCACTGTCTCATGGCGCATCATTTCTATTGTGTATACGAGGAGCTGAGTGCAATAAAAGCATAATTCAACAACCAGATAAGGCAATAGCCGTTACTACCCGATTTTTCTTCAATATGCACGCCAAACCTGGCGAGTTAAATGCCAACATCTTTGAATTTGATGACTTTCACCACGTCATAAATTTACTGCTCAACGGGCGATTTGACTACGCTATTTTACCGAGTGACTATTCTGAAGAAGCCATTTTCGAACAAGCTGGAATTGAGTATATACCTCTAGTGGAACACGAATTGGTACACGTTATTCATAAGAAACATAGCCATTTAATTGACCAACTTTCTGCAGCAATCGCCAAGCAGCTTCAATTACTCAAAGCCGCGGAGAATGAATAAATAAAAAACGCCCGCATCAATTGCGGGCGTTAATTGAACAATAACTAGTACCTTCGCACTAGATATTTGCTCGTTAGTCGAACATATATTTAAGCGACAGCACTGTAGTACGGCCGTTCAATGGACGTGCTCTGATGTAGCTACCAACCTCTGCTGAACCTTCTTCTGACTCAGTGATGATAAATTCATCAGTGGCGTTATTCACATTAAGCGACACAGAAAATTGGTCGTTCACCCAATAAGTGGCAAACAAGTTTACAAGGTTATAACCTTCCTGTTTAAGGTCGTTATTGTCCTGAACGTAGTACTCTGTCGAGCCTTGTAGTGAGGCACCAACAGACCATGTATCTGTAACGTACTCAGGGGTAATAGTCCAAATCCAATCTGCTTGGCGGCGTGGAGTATTTCCTTCAAGTGCAGGGTTGTTTACGTCTTTACTGATTTCAGCGTCTGTCCACGTTAAGTTACCGGATAGCACGAAATTATCAGTTGCTGTCCAGCGGCCTTCAAGCTCTAAACCTGTTGCTTCATATTCGCGCATAAAGGTTAAACCACTGGTTACCTCTGCTTGCGTATCTTCAGTAACAGTATCAAACAAGGTTGCGTTAACCATGAGGTCTTTCGTACCGTACTTGTAACCTACCTCGAATTGCTTCGTTGTATCGTAACCCGATGTTGTGCTTGTTAAGCTGCCGTCTGTATTCAATGTACCGCCAATCTGCAGTAAACGATCGGCAATAGCACGGCCACCTTTTGAGTAACGGGCAAAAAATGTCTGACTGGCGCTTAGCAGGTACGAACCACCGATTGAATAAGACGTATTATTCGCACTGTAATCAACAAGTTGAGAAGACGCACCGGCGCGATTTAAGTTGATAACACCACCGCTAATGAAGCCGCTGTTGATTGCTGAAGCATCTTCAATTTGCTCAATAGTTCCGTTACCGTTTAGGTCGAAGTCAGCATTTCCGCCGCAGCATGAGCTGATAAGTTCACCTGAAGCTTCGGTCGTGTCATGACGTACCGATGCATCAATAAGAATGTTATCTGACAATTCAAAACCAACGTTCATGTACGGCGCTTTTGTTACATAGTTTAAGTCCCACTCCCACGAAAGGAAGCTTGGTGACAATAAACCGTTTGAAACAAGTTCCACGCCATCGCCATCTGTAATTGTTAGAAGCTGTGAATTGTCACCGTCTAGAGTTTGTATAAATGTCTGCCAGCTTGACCAGCTTGTGGCGATGTCCTGGTTTGAGTAGTAATAACCTACTGTGAGGTCGATACCGTTATCAAATTCTTTACGCAAGCTGAAATCGTTGATCATGTTACCCAGATCGTTGATTCGAGTGTCGAACTGAAGGTTTGTAAATGCTTGTCCTGTGTACACTTCACCAGCGCCAGGTCCGTTCGCGAGTACAACACTTGTGCTGTCGCAATTCAGCGCATTTCCGTCACCGTCAGTAGCGCCGGCACAAAGTGCAGAAGCGAAATTCGATACATCGCCAGGGCCCGCTGGAAATCCATCAGTAAATGGAGCAATAAAACCACCTGAGATATCTGAAATACGGAACTTGTTTAATAAGAACAAGTTTTCGGCTACTTCGAGGTCAACTTCAACGCCAAATGAGTTTACTTTTGACTCGATGCCATCGCGAACGTCGCGATTCTCTGGGTTACCATAGCTGTCAAAAGTAGAAATATTTGTGTTGTAAGCTGAGTTTAATGCCTGTGAGCTGGCATCGTAACCAGGTACCGGGCCATATTCACCATCGCCTTTCACCAATACCGGAGAAGGAAGGTATGTTGATACTTTGTCATCAAGGTTTTTATAGAAGAAACGGATGTGACCGTTATCTAGCATCTTAGTGATATTGAACTTAACCTGACCGCCTTGGTCGCCATTGTATCCCGTTTCTCGCGGGCCCTCTCCACCACGGGCAAAGCCAGCAATGTGGTAGTAAAGGTCGTCGCTAATTTCACCGCCATAGCGAAAGTCTAAACGAAATTCTTCGTAATCAACGCCAAATGACGTTCCAACGGCACCGCCACCTACTTCGCCCGTGTTACTGATCAAGTTAATAACACCGCCTGGCGAGTTACTGGCGAATGTTGACGCTGAACCACCGCGCACTGCTTCCACATTCGCTACTGACCAGTCGTAGCGTAAAAAGTTATCGGCATTGCCAAAGTTAATATCACCATATTCTAAAACAGGTAAACCGTCTTCATGGATTTGCAAGAATTTAGAACCACCCGTCGCAAGTGGAATACCGCGAATAGTAATATTTGCGTTACCGCCTCCGCCTGAAGACTCGGCACGAATACCGGGTAACGCGCGAAATACCTCAGCGGTAGAACGAGGAGCTAGTTTAAGAATATCGTCTTCGTCGAATGCACTTACAGAAACACTAGCTTCTTGCATCGTTGCACCACTCGGTGCAGCGGTAACCACAATCTGTTCGAATTTTTCTTTCGACTTTGCGTCAGCATCAGCTGTTGATGATTCCTGCGCGATAACCGAGCCCGAAAAAGCGGCGCAAATCGCTAGGGTCAAAGCGTTGAGTGTATGATTTTTGTTCATTTTTTCTCCGGCAATGTGTTGAATTTGTTAAATCCAAGGTAGCCTCTGCCCCTTCAACGTAGGGAGGCGGCAACACAATTCAAACTTAATCGATTAAGAATTTATAACAAAGGAACAACATTGTAAACATCCTGTGAAGAGTTTTTACTCTTTTGCAGTGCCTTATTTAACATTTATATACTAAAGTTTTAGCTATATTTAGCGGTTCACATAGCAGATAAAAAATAAAAATCAATATCGATTAAGAACACTACACTTCAGGTATTTAGAACGAACTGTGAAAAAACATAGACAGACTAAAAGCGGGTTGCTTTAGGCGAATTTTAAAATGCCCCCGTCATATGTATTATATTTAGCCTATACTACAATCATTTAGTGCACTTAAGTTTGTACGCTTCGCTCTATTCTGTACGACTAAATTTGCTTTTGAAGTCACGCATTAAATTTGAATCACAATGTAATTAAGGCTTTATCCGGTTGAACACGTATCAAGAATCGATATCACAAACTGAAATAGAACGAGACACCACCGACATGCTAATTGGCAATAGCTTTGTCGGCTTCTTGATGACGATATTTGCCTTTTCTGGCCTGGTATTTTTCTTTGAAAGCGACTCCCCTTCAACATTTGCAAACAAACTACAGATTTGGGGAGTAATGGTGTGCGTCTCACTTCTGAGGCTAATTGATGCATTGTATTGGCGCACTAATTTAGCAGGAAAAGCTTATAACCCGCGCCCTGCTTTGATTCGGTTTTCGACCGGGCTTTATGTTACGGGTTGTATTTGGGCGCTTTATTCAGTGCTTTTCTATTCATCCATGGCAACTGTCGAACTAGCAGCGACTATGGTTGTACTCGCCGCGATGTCCGGCGGAGCTGGTACCGTCCTGTCTCCTAACATAAAACTCGTCGGGTTCTACCCTACTGCTCTTCTTGTACCTATGTCGTTATGTGCGTTAATAGATGCTAGCGGGAAATTTTTTATTTTAGGTGTGCTTGGCTTGGTTTTCTGGTTTGGTATTTTCGCCAGTGCTTTTCGCTACCATCGCTTTTTCATCAGTACGTTACACCTTAAAGCTAAGAATAATAGTTTGATGGAACAGATGCGTATTGAGCGTAGTGAAACAGTTAAAGTAAACAAACTACTCATAGCTTCAAACGAAAAGCTCGATGCATCTAACGCCAACCTTGAAGCGGAAGTGGAAAGAAGAACGGCGGATTTATATCGGTTGTCTAACAGAGATCCACTGACAAATTTGCTTAATCGCAACGGCTTTCTCAAGCATCTCAACAATTTGATAGACACCACACGTGCCCTAGATAACTCGCTCGCCCTTCTATTTATCGACTTAGACGGATTCAAGCAAGTTAACGACAGTTTAGGACATAAAGTCGGCGATATTGTCCTTGCCGAAATTGCCAACAGACTTCGTAACTATACGGAAGAAAATCACCTGGGAAGATGGGGAGGAGACGAATTCGTCGCCGTAATTCCTTATGCTAATGTTGATACCGCAAAGGCCGTAGCACACGCTATGCGCAGTGGCGTCACTATTCCCATTATTGCGAACGACAATCAGGTAACGTTAGACGCCACTATCGGCATCGCTATGTTCCCCGTCCATGGCGACAGCGCAGTTGATTTAATTCAACAGGCCGACCTGACTATGTATGATCAAAAGCGTAAGCAAAGAGGCTCTATTGGCGTATTTAACGAAACGTTGCAAAACGAAATAAAGCGAGAGCAGCGCCTTTGTGAACGCTTAAGATTAGCTATTGAAAATAGTGAGTTTACTGTTTTTTATCAACCTATCATTGACGTCACGACAAACTCCTTGTCGTCAGTAGAAGCGCTGTTACGGTGGAACTGCGACGGAGAAAACATTTCTCCTGCGGTATTTATCCCCCTAGCAGAGCGCAGTGGGCTAATGCCAGAAATAGGTGCGTGGGTATTAAATAGAGCGCTTATCGACCTTTCACATTGGCAGTTCAAACCCGGCCTCGCAATGTCGATAAATGTATCAGTCGCGCAGCTGCTCGATGACAGCTTCTTTAAAGTTTTAGACAATGCCCTCAGCACAACTAAAATTTCACCAGAACGCCTCTATCTAGAAATAACTGAAAGCGTATTCGCTATTGATAAAGACCTAGTGACTAAACGAGTGAGCGAACTCGTAGCCCGTGATGTCAAAATATCAATTGATGACTTTGGTACAGGTTATTCATCTTTAAACCGTCTTCAATCTATGCCATTCAATTTTATTAAAATTGACCGCTCTTTTATACAGAATAGCTCTGAAGAGAGTGATACCATAATAAGAGCAACACTTTTAATGGCTAAAGAGTTTGGCTGTAAAACCATTGCAGAGGGCATCGAAACTGAGCAGCAAAGGCAACATTTGTCGCAGCTTGGAACCGACTATTTGCAAGGCTTTTACTTCGCTAGACCAATGAACGCCAACGACCTTATTTCTTGGTATAACGAAAACTACTAATAACCATGGCTCAACTTTATTTTTATTACTCTGCTATGAACGCAGGGAAGTCTACATCACTCCTCCAATCAGCTTATAACTACCGTGAACGCGGTATGCATTCCGTGATTTATACCGCAGCGCTTGACGATCGATACGGCGTTGGGAAAGTCACTTCTCGTATCGGCTTACAAGCAGATGCCAAGCTATACGCAAAAGGCGATGATTTGTTTGCCTCAATAAGCAAAGACTGCGAAGCGTTAAAGCCCGACTGCATTTTTATTGACGAAGCACAGTTCTTAACAAAGGCACAAGTAAAGCAGCTAGTGGACGTAGTTGATGAACTTGATGTGCCGGTACTAGCCTACGGCCTGCGTACCGACTTTTTAGGTGAAACCTTTGAAGGCAGTCATTATTTGCTGGCTTGGGCAGATAAACTATCTGAACTAAAAACCGTTTGCCATTGCGGTAAAAAAGCAAGTTTCGTGGTGCGTTTAGACGAAAATGGCAATGCAGTAAAAAATGGTGATCAAGTACAAATTGGCGGCAACGACACCTATGAATCAATGTGTCGCAAGCACTTTAAAGAACTGGTTTGGGACTAAATCCCAACGTCGAGTAACCTAACTAAAATAAGCGGTCACTGAACCTCATACCTGTTGCGGGCTATAGCATTTATTGTCCGCTTCTCATTCTCTAAAAAATTTGCCACTCCCCCTTCTGCCCTTTGCCAGATTTCAATCGGCGTTATCCAAACTTTCTCGGTACTATCTAGAGGTAGCAAGAAAAAGCATTAAGCATTCTTGCTAGCCAAGAATAACCGTTTATGACCTGTATTTAAAAACACTTTTCTTAAACAATTAAGAAAACACTTGCGTATGAGTAAAACAACTACTATTGTTAAAACGTTGTAAATAATAAAACCTTTGTTTAACACACTCAGCAAGGTATGACTCATGAAGCACACCAGTACGTTTAAACCTGCGTTAATCGCTATTTCAATTACCGCCGCCCTTAACAGCGGTTCAGTAGTAGCACAAGACACACCAGACGACGAACAAGTAGAAATTATTCAAGTTTCGGGGATTCGAGGCTCTTTGATGCGCGCCCAAGCGGTGAAAATGGACAACGATTCCATTGTTGAGGCCATTTCCGCAGAAGACATTGGTAAGCTTCCAGACTCTTCAATCGCAGAATCACTTGCCCGCTTGCCAGGCCTATCAGGTGAGCGCGTAGGCGGACGAACGTCTGGTATTTCGGTACGTGGCTTCAAAGAAGACTTTACCGGCACCTCACTGAACGGACGAGAACTTATTGGTATTGGCGATAACCGTGGCGTAGAGTACGACTTATACCCTGCTGAAATCATGACAGGTGCCACAATTTACAAAACCTCTGACGCTTCGCTTATTGTCCAAGGTATTGGCGGTACAGTAGACTTGCAAACGGTACGCCCTCTAGCAGCCCAGGAAACCCTTACCGTCACTGGGGTCTACGAACTTGGTGGCAATGATTCAGATAATCCAGAATTCGACAATAGCGGTAACCGTTTTGCCCTTTCTTTTGTAGAAAAGTTTGCAGATGACACGGTAGGTCTCGCACTTGCCATTGCATCAACGGAGTCCCCCAGAAACGAGAGAAAATACGGTGTTTGGGGTTATGGTGAGAATGACGATGGCCAAGTGCTTCCGTTTGGTTTAGACACTCAGGCCATTAGCCGCGTGCTAGAACGCGACACGATTTCAGCCATTCTTCAATGGCGTCCCACCGATAGACTAGACATTGTTTTTGATGCGCTAGATATTGATTATTCTGACTCGGGTGTTATTCGCGGTTTCATCGAACCCTTCGCTGCGGCAAATGTTAGCGGTACAGGCATTAACAACTCGGGCACGCAAGTTAACGCGAATCCAGTACTGCGTACAGATCCCGCGCAAAAAGATGGCGAGCTTCAAACCTTCGGTTTAAATATCAAATACGACATAACCGATGAGTGGTCTCTTACTTTAGACGTGGCAGACAGTGAGTCGAACAAACGTGACTTGCGTGGTGAATCATACGCTGGTTTAGCGCGTTCTGGTGCGCTCGGCGAAGAGCAATTAGGTTCACGTCAATTCGAAATGAGCACTGATGGTATTTACTTTACCGGCAGTAGCGGCCTTGATGCATTCTCTGATCCCACCATGTTACAGCTTGCGGGTCCTCAAGTTTGGGGGGGCGGTATGGCTAACATTGCCGATCAGTTTACCACCGATGTTTTACAGGCAAATGGTCAACCTTACAGCTATTTCAACGCTCAAGATGGCTTCCTGAACTTTGCTGATTTTGAAGAAGAGCTGACCACAATACGTTTTGAGGCAGTTGGTTATGTAGATTGGGGAATCTTCAACACTTTTACGGCCGGCGTAAACTATAGCGACCGATACAAAGCAAAAGATAACAAAGGTTTCTTCGCAACCGCATCATCTTATCCATTTTCTGAAGCGATCCCTGAGCAGTATCTGTACAACGGCTTAGCTGACTTAACCTGGGCTGGCATGGGTTACGTTGTAGCCTACGACGGCTTTGCCCCTTACAACGATGGTGAATATACGCTTAATGATGCAGGGCTTCTAGAGCCTGATCGTTTAGGTGATACCTACACCATTGATGAAGAAGTAACTACATTATACGCCCAGCTAGACTTTGAGACTGAAGTTCAAGGTTTCAATGTAAAAGGTAACGTGGGTGCACAATATGTACAAACAGACCAAAGCTCAACGGGTTTCATTGGTATTGTAGGCCCGAACTTTGCCGTGTGTGACGACGATGGCAACCAAGTGGTTGATGCGGACTGTATTATTACCGATGGCGACGATTACTCTCACTTCCTGCCTAGCCTGAACGTAAGTGTCGAACTTAATGAGAATCGCTACCTGCGCTTGGCGGCATCGAAAACCATTAGTCGAGCGCGTATCGACCAAATGAAAGCATCGGGCTTTGTTAAGTTTGATCAAAATATTGAGCTGATTGCCACAGAGAATTCTGAGGCGGCGGTGAGAGAGTTCGGGTCGCCTTGGTCTAAATTTACAGGTAACCCAACCCTTCGTCCGTTAGAAGCCAATAACTTTGACATTTCATTTGAAAACTACTTCGATGAAGAAGGTTATGTCTCAATTGCGCTATTCTATAAAGATTTGGTTAATTGGACCCGCGATGGCAACCAGCTTATTGATTTCACGAATGACGTGACCAATGACGGTGCTAACTACTTCATCCCTGGATTCCATGACAGGATCGTGGATGTTGCTGGTAACTACGGCCCGCAAGACACGCCTTACGAAGTGGGCGATTTAGTAACTCCGCCAGACCAAGGCTTCTATTCATTCTTCGAAGATGGCCTAAAAGGTGAGATGAAAGGGGTTGAGCTAACGGCCAATGTTCCTTTGAGAATGCTCACTGACTCTCTGGATGGATTTGGTATTGCCGCTTCTGCAACAATCCTAGATGCGGAGCTTGAAGATGGAACAGCCATTCCAGGCCAATCAGACAATACGTACAGCATTACAGCGTACTATGAGATGAACGGCTTTGAGATTAGGGTTGCGGCAACCGATCGTTCTGAGTTCCTCACTTATCAGCGTGGAGGTTCAAACAAAATTGAGCCAGCAACTCGTAACGCCGTTACCCAAGTCGATGCTCAAATTAGCTACGATTTTGCAGATAGCGGAATTGAGTACTTGGAAGGGCTGAGAGTATCGTTACAAGGCGTCAACCTGACTGATGAGAAAGAAGAAACCATTGATGATGCGGGCATTGTTACGCTCCGCCGCGAGTTTGGTCCTTCTTATATGCTAAACCTCAACTATTCGTTCTATTAAAAGGGACCATCCCTTTTGAACGTACGAAAATAATGGCACGCATCTTTAGATAGTGGATACGTGCCTTGCATTACTGCCATGTAAAGTGTGGCAGTAATGCGCAACTCTGATACTGTTTAATTTCACCCTTCTTTTATTGCAGAGCCTTTAATGACAACACCACACCGAATTGTTATTGCTGGAGGCGGCACAGCAGGTTGGATGGCTGCCAACCTTTTAGCTCACCGCTGGGCTAATCAAGCTGTGACCATCACACTCATAGAATCAGAAGACATTGGCACAATAGGCGTAGGCGAAGGCTCGACACCTACTCTCAAGCGTTTTTTCCAAACTCTTGATATTCCTGAGTATGATTGGATGGAAGAGTGCCAAGCAACGTATAAAGTTAACATCAAGTTCACGGGCTGGAATGGCAATAATTCACACAACTACTCTCACCCCTTTATTAGCCAGCTAGATGTTTTTAGTGAACGAGCATTTCACGTTAATGCCTTAACCAGAAGGCTGGGTCTCGATGTTGAAACTCGACCTGATAAGTTTCTTATGGCGGGGTATTTGGCAAAGAAAAACCTTGCCCCTCTTCCCTCACATAATTTTCCATTCGATATAGAATACGGCTACCACTTTGACTCTCTAAAACTTGGACGATTCTTACGCGAGCGCGCTAAATCAAAAGGCGTATATCACGTTGTTGGTAATATTGAATCGGTGCATACCTCACCATCTGGCGACATTTCACATCTCGTCTGTCAAGACGGACAAAAACTTGATGGAGACCTGTTCATAGATTGCACGGGGTTTTCAGGACTCCTTTTACAAAAGACGCTAGGCGTACCGTTTAGGGACTTTAGTGACAACCTATTCAATGACTCAGCCGTTGTGTTGCCTACACCAGCATGCGCTAATTTACCGGTTGAAACCGAATCTGTCGCCATGTCGAACGGTTGGCGTTGGCAGATACCGCTTCGCAACCGCACGGGAAACGGGTATGTGTATAGTCAGCAGTACCAAGAGAAAGACGCTGCAGAATGTGAATTGCGACGTGCATTGGGGATGGAAAATACCGATGTTGAAGCAAAGCATTTATCTATGCGTGTAGGTCAATGTGAAAGGCACTGGGAGAAGAATTGTCTTGCACTAGGCTTGTCGCAAGGGTTTATTGAGCCTTTAGAAGCAACGGCACTACACCTAGTTCAAACGAGCATCGAGCTTTTCGCGGACAACTATTCTTTCAACGAAACAAGTGCTCAACAGAGACAGGCGTTTAATCGGGAAGTTTCAGAGCGCTTTGAACGCGTCCGAGATTATATCGTGTGTCATTACAAGCTAAACGGGCGCAACGACAGTGACTATTGGAGAGACAACAGAGCTAACATGAAGCTGTCCGAATCACTGCTTAGTTTACTTGATGTGTGGTACAGAAAAGGGGATATTGTTGAGGAAATAAAGCGCCAAGGTATTGGTCGACATTTCAGCACTACGTCGTGGCACTGTTTGTTGTCTGGCTATGGTGTATTCCCGCCACTGGCACTCAATCAGCCCGCTTCTTTGAAGGAAAGCGGCGATCTTTTTGAAGAAAAGAAACTTGCCGCATTTTTTAATCGCTGCTCGTTAAACTTTGATAAGCAATCTACCTTATTTAACGCGGGCTGAACCTCTTGGCTCAGCCTATACCGTCTCGCCGACTTGCAATTCAAAAGGCAGCGTACTCTTTGCTGTTACTTGATTAAGCAATGCTTTTGTTGCTTCTACGCCTTTGCCACTGCTGGATTGGCAAACTGTAGTAAGACGCGGGCGCGCACGCTCGGCTTCCCCAATACCATCAAACCCTGTAATTTTCAGCTCTTCCGGTACCTTAATATTCATATCCAAGGCTAAGTGAAGTAGCTCAAGTGCTATAATGTCACTCATACACAAAACCACATTAGGTCTTGGAGAGCTGGTCAGTACTTCTTTGGCTGCCTGTCTTGCAAAGTGTCTGTCACTTTCTGGAAGGTGCCAAATACGCTCATTGCTTACCGTGATGTTCTTTTCTTCAGCGGCCCTTAAATAACCATCAAGTCGACGGTGAGCAATTGAGCTGTCTACATCAATCAACGGACTATCGTAAATACGACATGTAGAAGGCGAGTCAATCAGGCGAAGCCCAAAGATTGCCACATTGTCACCTTCATTTAACGCATGAGACGCAACGCGATAGGCCGCCTCTTCGTTATCAATATTAATAGATGGCTTGTCTTCGATATCAAAGTCAACGGTGACCACAGGTTTTGGCGACACTGCCAACTCCGCTACCAAGTTACTGTTGCGCGGTTGTCCGTAACAGATAAAACCATCAACAAAATCTACAACATCAAGAATGCTGTCAGAGTCGCCCGCGTACAGTAACAAATGCTTGCCATTTTCTTGAAGCGCAGAAGAAACACCTTTAATAAAAGTACTCGCGACGGGGTCACTCACCATATATGAAATGCTGTCGGCTAATACTAAAGCCACAATATTTGATGTGCCCTTTCTGAGGATCTGTGCTGCTTTATTGGGGCCGCTGTAACCAATCTTTTTGCACTGCGCTAAAATCTCTTCGCGCTTCGCTTTTGATAATTGGTCCGGGCGGTTAAATGCATTTGAAATGGTTGCCGTTGAAACGCCCAACTGTTCAGCAACATCTTTTAGGGTAAGTTTTGTTTTATTCATTATTTTTAGCTCTTTTCACGAAACTAACTACCCAGATTTAAAAACAAAAAAGGGTAGCAAGCGTGCGCTCTGACTACCCTCTGACTATATCATTAACTTAAACGTTTAACGCGTGAAATTTAGCGCTAATTCGATGAGTTGTGTAACAAATTGCTCAATGACTTAATTTTTAGAGATTTTCGCTCTTAGCGCGTGCCAAAGATTTTGTCTCCAGCATCTCCTAATCCCGGTAGGATATAGCCTTTCTCATTCAATCTATCATCGATTGCGGCGGTAAAGATATCAACATCAGGGTGTGCTTCAACAACGGCTTTAATGCCTTCAGGCGCAGCAACAAGGAATAGTCCCATTATTTTTCGACAGCCTTTCTTTTTCAAAAGGTCGATTGTTGCAATCAAAGTACCGCCAGTGGCTAGCATCGGGTCAACAATCAGTGCAGTACGTTCATCAATATTTTTAACCACTTTATCAAAGTAGGCGACCGGCTGAAGCGTATCTTCATCACGGTACAGACCCACTACGCTAATCTTCGCATTTGGAATTAGTTCAAGTACCCCTTCAAGCATACCTAGGCCTGCACGAAGAATAGGAACGACAGTAATTTTTTTGCCTTTAATTTGTCTTACTTCTACCTCATCGCCCGACCAGCTTTTGATCTTAGCCCTTTCGGTAGGCAGTGTTCGCGTTGCTTCGTAAGTCAGAAGGTTCCCCACTTCAGAAGCAAGCTCGCGAAAGTCTTTGCTGCTAATTTTAGCGTATCGCATAAGCCCTAGTTTGTGCGCAATAAGCGGGTGGGTAATTTCGTGAACGGCCATGTAAGACTCCTTGTAATCGATTTAGCTATATTTTAACCCAGAAGTATTTTAGTTAAAGCGATTAGTCGTAAAAATATGTCTATTCGATGCGTGCACTAGACAAATAGAGCCAGCTTTCTTTAACAAAGCCCTATTATTGATAAACACTACCTAGTGAATACACACTTTTGAAAAACACCAAATATGTCTTAGCTACAATTTCACTACCCTACTTGCAAAGTAGCGCCATCGGGCATAGTCACTTCAATCTTCATGTTACCACCAACCGCTGCTAAATAAGCCGCTGCACGTTGAAGTGAAACGTCCTGAATACGTTTCGATTCCAATTTGCTTACGCCAGAAGCCGTAACCGATAACGCCATTGCTACGACTTCCTGTTTAACTCTGTGCTGCTTTCTGATGTCACCTAGTGTGATTTCTTTCATTGTCTTTTACCGAGAATTACGGGCATTAAAAAAGCCCAGATGGTGATACCTTCTGGGCTTTTGCAAAACGTTCTACCTGCAGTGCCCAGAAGCCAATACTTGCCCCTGAACACCGACGGTCAGGTGCAATCAGTAATTAAAATTATAAAAATAACCAGTTGAAACGTTTTGCATGATAATTCTCTTTTCACAATGTGCTTGTACAAACGACCCTGTGCCGCGACTAAGCTAAATGTTGAGGCTTCGGTGCTTTTCAAAAACTCAGCAGCGGCCTTCTGTCACTTATCCTTAACCATACCATGTAGATAAGCAATAGCAATGACTTTCCAAAAAGGAAAGTGCCTAAAGCATGCTATGAGTGCGTAATTAGACAAGAAGTGCCTTTAAAAGGCTACGCTATCACCCACCGCCGCTTTCTTAAGTGATGCTAGAAAATTGGGAACCTGGTCGTTTCCTTCTTCAGGAGACCAGCTTGCAAAGCCTTTATCATCGGTGACTTCGTAAGGACCCTGTTTAACTTCCATGAAAACTACTGGGCTATGACACACCGTTGCGTGCCAGGTATTAGGAGGAATCTCAATTCCGCTGGTCTCTCCACGAGCCGTTAGCGTCACTCTGTTTTCAACGTCGCCATCGTCGCTGAAAAATAGAATGTCTAACTCGCCCTCTACCACCATGAAGAACTCCCACTTATGAGACTGTACATGTCGATGAGGCCGCACGTAGGAGTCAGGCATCATTGCAATAAACAAACGCTGTACCATGTCGGTATAAGATTTATGTACGTTCAAATTAGCCCGTCGGCGAGGACTTTCCTCAGCCGACTGTTTAAGCGTTTCAAACAACGCTTTATCAAAATACTGAATCTTATCCAACATCACACCCTGTCTATTATTGCGATAGTAATTTAAAGCGTATCGCTCCTCCCCCCGATGGCGCAAGCTTTAATGACAAGACATCAGCAGACGTCACTACCTTTTTCTCGATGTTCATTGCGTAGGGGTTTGTTTTCCAATGCGCTTTCTCTCCATCCAGATAGAGCTGCGCTTCATACTGTTGATCTTCCTCTAGAAAGGTTAGTGGCAACGATAACTCTCTGGCTTCTTCATTCGTAATCGCACCAACAAACCAATCGTTTTCAGAGTAGGATGTGTGCTTGCTCGCTTTACGCGCCATTACAATATATTCGCCCACTTCCCCTGAAGCGCTCTACTATGAGACCAATCTGTAGGGACGTCTTTGATAAACTGAAACGCCGGTAAATTATTCTCATAATTACGAGGTAAGTCTGCTGCCATTTGGATAGGGCTGTACAGCACTACATATTGGGCCAGTTGCTTGGCAAGCGTTGTTTGAGGGCGCATAACCTCTCCTTTGCCCCACTCTATTCCGCCGTCATTTTTTCTTATGTAGTCAAAATTGAAAATGCCAGGTGTGAAATCCATCGGACCAGCGAGCATGCGAGTAAACGCCAACATGGGAATATGATTGGGTGGATTAGGCGCCGCCCACCCTGAGTTGTATTCCTGACCACGAGCGCTTTCTCGCGATATCCAGTTCGGATAAGTACGGCGAAGGCCAGTATCTTTTACGGATTCATGAGTGTTGATAGACAACTGATATTTCGCAGCGGTTGTGACGTTTTTAATGAAATGATTTACCACGTCCTGGCTGTCGGTATATTCATAGCGCAGTACGTTGTTGTCGTCGCGCACTTTGAGATTTTGGCCATGGGCAACATAGCCCGTTTTAATTTGAGAAACCCCCAGCTTGTTGTACAGGGCAAAACCGTCTTCCATTTGCGCTTCGTAGTTGGTTATTCCTCCTGATGTTTCATGGTGTCCTATTAACTTCACGCCAACTTTCTCGCCGTAGCTGGTCACCGCTTCAATATCAAAGTCTGGATAACTTTCTGTGAAAGAAAATAACTCTGAATTCGCTATCCAATCACCATCCCAACCTTTATTCCAACCTTCAACCAATACACCATCAAAACCGTGTTTAGCGGCGAAGTCCATGTATTGCTTTGTGCGCTGAGTAGTAGCACCATGCTTGTCTCCAGAGCCCCACGTATACTCATCAATGTGCATTCCCCACCAAATACCTATGTATTTTCCTGGTTCAACCCAGCTCACGTCACCGAGTTTATTTGGCTCATTAAGATTCAAAACAAGGTATGAATTAACCAAATCCGTTGCGTCATTTCCTAACGTAATAGTGCGCCATGGGGTAACAAAACTACCGGTTTTATGCACCAAACTCCCGTCGTGACGAGGTGCCAGCGACGCTGTAAAACGCCCTAACTCTTGTCTTTTAAGGCTCATACCTGCGTAATCAACTAGGGCAGCTTCATGAATAGCGACATGAGTGCCGTTTTCATACTTCACCGTGAATGGCGTGTGAGCGGTGTGAACGTCTTGCAGATTAGTGGATTGATAAACATATTCATATCTATCTCGACCATGGGCAGGGATCCAAAACGCTTTTGCTTGATTAGAATCGACTAAGTTAAATTCAGTCAGCTCTCTAGTAATTATGCGATTACCGCTTGCAGGTAGCTCGTAGCGAAAGCCGATACCATCGTTAAAAACTCTGGCTCTTACAAGAAAAGTGCGGTCTTTATCGCTTGGGTTATAGAACTTGACCAAAAGCTCATTGTGGTTGTCGCGAATGTCTCGCTGCTCTCCCCACGGCTGCTGCCATGTTTGATCCACCGTATTCCTGCTTATCTCTTCTACTTTAAAGTCGCGATATAAAGGGGCGGCTTTTGCAAAAGTAAAACCAAGCTTACCGAGCCCTAAAACGGGTTCTCCGTTAAATGACACCCGATATTGCGCTAATTCGCCATCATCTGTGAACGATAACTTTACTTTTTTATCTGGGGAGAGAACCGACAACTCATTAGCTATTGAAGGTAAGGAGACGGCCAATAGAAGGAGCAAAAATACGCGCATAAAATATCCAACAAAAGTTGTTAACCTAATGTTAGTATCAAGTAATGATGAATTTTTGCAACCTATTCCTTAATCGATTAAGTCTATTTTTTGGTTAGCGCTTGTTTTTCTTCATCCTGCGGCTTTGTTCTTGACGCTTTTCTTCTCGTTTTTCTTTCCGATCTTTCTTATCCGGCGTTAACGAGCCTGTTTTGAATTTTGCTTTACGCTTAGCTTTCGCTTCAGCTTTCTTCGCCGCCTCAAGTGCCATTTCTTCTTTTTCGACTTCCAGCATTTCTGGTGTCTCAAGGGTTATTCGCCCTAACTTACCCGACTGCAGTTCTTTAAGCAGGATCTCGCATATTTTATGAAGGTTTACACGACCACCCGCTTGAATTGCCCCTCGCGTTTTGGCGGCGGCTTCCAGAAACTCTATTTCAGTATCTGGCAACTCGTCCAGCTTGTAGCGCTCCTTCATTACCTCTGGATACGCTTTAATGAGGTAATCTGCCGCAAAAAAACCAACATCGTCGTATTCCATGGCAGTATTTTTTACAGCGCCCGATGAAGCTAACCGATAAATTGAATGTGGGTTTTCAAGCTTAGGCCACAGTACTCCCGGTGTATCAAACAAGATAATACCGCTGCCTAAATTTATGCGCTGCTGGCTTTTCGTTACAGCTGGCTCGTTGCCTGTTTTAGCAATGATTCGGTCGGCTAAAATATTAATTAGCGTCGATTTACCCACGTTAGGTATACCCGTGATCATAGCTTTAATTGCTTTTGGCTGACCTTCTTTATACGAACAAATGCTTTTAACCAGCTGCATAATTTGCTTGCTGTTGCCCGGGTTATCGCTAGAGGTCGTGATCGTCTTCACGCCGCGCTCTTTCTCTAAGCTCTCCTGCCAGCGCGCAGTAATTTCTGGGTCTGCCAAATCATACTTATTAAGAATCTTAATACAGGGCTTATCGCCGCGTATTTTTGCAATTTCGGGGTTTTCACTGGAATATGGAATACGCGCGTCAAGCACCTCAATAAGAATGTCTACTTGATTAAGCGACTCTTTAATTTCTTTCAGGGCTTTGTGCATATGCCCTGGGAACCATTGTAATGCCATGGTTGTTTCCTATCGTAATCGAGTTGAGGGGAGTGTGCTTAACGGGTTGATTCATAAGCGCAGATATTCACAGCGCTGGCTAAGTTTAACGAGTCAATCTTACCGCTTCCCGCAATGGTATACGCCGTTGCGTTTAGCTTTGATAGTGCGTCAACAGGCACGCCACGGGCTTCGTTACCAAACAGATAACACTGATAATCACCAAAGGTGTTAGAGGTGATATTACTACCATTCATATCCAAGAAAGCGAAACGTTCGAACCGCTCGCCTAGGCTTTCAAGCGCCACGTTTAATTCCATGTTTACATGGAAAATAGCCCCCATACTTGAACGTACAACTTTCGAGTTGTATGGATCTACGCTATTTGGGCTTAGTAATAATGTAAAATCCCCAAACCACGCTAGCGTTCTTAGTATGGTGCCTAAGTTGCCAGGGTCTTGAACTTCATACAAATAAATGTACTTTTCGGCACTGGATTTGTTTGCTGAAATGCTGGTTTGTGACCGCTCTGAATATAACGCGGAGTTAGGAAGTGGAACGCGAGCAATAATACCTTGAGGTGACTTAGTATCGCTGAGTTGCTGCATTTGTTGAGACGATACCGTTTCCACCTTCATATTAGAGACTGAAGAATCAAGTTTTTCTTTCAGCCACGCCTCATAATTAGCTGTCACATAAAGGGTTATATCACCTAATGTACTGCTGTCATGCTGAGCAACATTAATTAACTCTAAAACTAAGTGCTCTCCTTCCACCAAATAGAATCCGAACTGCGTTCTAAATTTCTTTTGATGAAGCTTTTTCACGTCACTTAGTTTCATTTGCACTGCCCTTTTTATAACTTTCGGCGCAAGTGTAAGGTATGAAACCCAAAACGCAAAGCGGCAACGCTTAATAGTGCGGTAAAAAAGGCGTCATACAATTACCAATAGGAGAAGGAATCACCTATCTTTTTTTAACAACAGTAATACTCTCGGGGCTGTTTAGTACCGCTTTAGAGAGGCTTAAAGCATAACCAGGCCCTTCATTTTTTAAGATATGGGAAGGTAAATAAAACGTTTTAGCAGACTCAGCACCGTACATTGCCGCGTCTATTCGCCACCAACGCCCATCAAACCAAAACTCATTCCATGCATGCCCAATCGCTTCTACAGTGCTGCCGTCGTCAACTATTATCGTACCAACGACGACTCTGGCTGGGATAGCCAGCGCTCGTGCTAATGCGGCAGAAAGTACCGCGTACTCTGTGCAATCTCCGCTTCTAGATTTCGCAACCGTCGATGCAAAGGAGAAGCTATGAATATAAGAAGGCTCGGTAATATAGTTTGCAACAAATGCTTCAATCTCCGCGCCTACCTCAGCAGAGTAACTCTCTACTTTTGTTTCTTGAACGCTAGCGCCTATGCCTTCATCCTCTGCTTTTAAACCTTTACCATAATCAGACAAGAAAGCGTCGGTTACTGCTTTAACCGACGCTTCTTCATAGTCAATTACAAACGTATTAGCAAGATATTGAGAGTCTGGGGATTGGGCATCTACCACCGCCATCACATTATCACTTATCGAAAGCCTTAATACACCATTGTGGTAACCTGCTACTTCTATGCCACGCCACTGGCCTAAAACCGAACTCACTAAGTCGGGGTCGTAAACCTTTACATCAAGCAATATCTCATTACCAAGGGGCAACGACACATTTTCGCTTAACGTTAGAGGAATTACTGCGAACTTAGGCGAGCTTTGCGCATAAACAGTATTGGAAGCCCAAATGCTAAGCAATAATGTGATAATAGCGACTTTTTTTCTGACTATTGTATGTTTCATAAGTTATCGAAAGCCGAGTTACAACTCTGTTGGCTTACCAGACACATACATGGGTGAAATGTGGAAATCCATAGGCCCCATTTTCATTTCAGCGTTTTGCATGATAAACGCATCATCCACTGTATAGTTGACTTTAAAACCTATGACGTCCGCAGTCAGTTTTAGTAAGCCATTTTCAGTGCCATTTTTTTGCAACTCTGTAGCTGTCGCCTGGGTGGGGTCTGTGTCAGCATTCCACATATAATAGGTAGCCGACGTTTTATCTGATGCCGCAAGTTTTTGCGTTTCAAGATAGGCGCCAAAGTTTGAAATAAACTCTCCGGTGAAAGCGAGTTCAGAAGAAATTGCCTTCCCTTGAATTTCACCTTCTAACACCCATTTATCGTCTGGCATAGAAACGCCCATCGCAGAACTTAATTCACTATTTTCTACTGCATACTGATAAGCGTTAATTAGCGTACCATCAGCCCGGCTCCAAGAGCGAACGCGAACATCAGTGGAGGCTACCGTGTTTTCGTCGACGGGTAATATTAACGACGTTGTCTCAACAATCTCCACATCGCCGTCGGCATCTTTTATAAACTTTTCCGACACTACTCCCACTATTTCGCCGTGCATTTTCATACCATTAATAGCGTGAAAGAAAGGCTGCGGGTTTGAGGATTTGTCTACGGCATTCACAAAAGAGGCAAACACGTCTTTAAATGTTTCTCGGTAGCCGACTTCATTGTGTAAACACACTTGAAGCCCATTTGCTGTTTCAGCAGACATCCCCTTGAGCAGGCCCGACACGCGCTGTTCAGGCTCACCAAGGTTGTACAGCAAGTTGTAGGCGAAAACCGGTGTATCACCCATCGTTGACATATCTAAACTAAAATTAAACTGGCTATCGAGCACTTTCTCCTGTGCTTTTGAAATATTGGATACTGCATATTTCATCATATTCACAAGAGAGTTTGCTAAGCCGTCATAGTCTTGAAAAGCCCAGCATTCGACGGGAGACTCTGAACCAATATCAACGGTAAAATACCAATAATCATCAATTGGTTTAGCATCAGACCACGTACCAATAGCGGTTGCATTGATAGGGAACACCGGTAGCGAGACTCGGGTGCGAGGCAAGTCCCTCGCCTCTTTCTTCAATGATGTATTAAACCACTCAGGTAACTGTTCGCTTGTTACATAATCTTTAGCGCTTAAGGGTGAAGCGACAAGACCTGACATTAAGCCGCATACAAGCAAAGAACGTTTCATCATTTTTAATTCCTTTTAACTTTGAGGTTTTTATTTATTAGTTCAGTTTATTCTTCAGCGACAACATAAATGTCACCGTCGTAAATACCTTGCACGGTAAGCTTTTGGCTTGCCAGGGCCTGAAGGTAATCAATATGCGCTTGCTCCACTTTCTGCCCAGGAACAATAAGCGGAATACCAGGCGGATACGGTGTAATTAAACCTGCTGCAGTACGACCAACGCTGTTTTGCCATGGAATGGCTTCCCTAGGGCTGAAAAACGCTTTTGACGGAAGGTCGTCTAAATGAATTGGCGGAATGTCTGCCGGTAACGGACTCTTGCTCTTGCGTTTGCTTAGGTTAACGGCGCCATCATCAAGACGTTTTAACGCGTTGTATAGCCTTACAATTTTAGAGCGCATTCCACCTAGCGTAAGCAGTACTAGAATAGTGCTATGAGTGAACTTCTCTATTTCTAAACCGACTTCGTCCATTAAGAAACGATGTATTTCTTGATTAGAGTAATCTAGCGCCGATACGTCAATTAGGATTTTAAGCGGGTCGTGCCCAATGTTGTCACTTTCAAAGTGAGAAAACATATTTGCAAAGTCACTAGGCGAGAGTATTTTAAGTCGCTTGAACTTGGCCATTTGCGATTTGAGTTCGGCAACATTGCTTAATAGCTCATTAAGGATTTTGTAGCCTTCCATTTCCAGCTGCTGACGACATACATCAAGCGAGGCAATCAGTTGATACTTGGGCGAGGTACTGGTGTGAATTGCAAACACTTCTTTAAAGAAGTCTTTATCGAAATCTGGATCGTTTACATGAATAAAGGATGCTTGCGAGAACGCCGACACCACTTTGTGCGCAGAGTGAGTAATATAGTCTGCCCCAGCGGCGATAGCCGAGTAATCACGCAATGCAGGGTGGAACAAGGAATACGCAAACCATGCTTCGTCAATGAACACTTTAATGCCATGCTCGTGGGCTAAATTTACGACTTGCTTAAGGTCAGTCAATAACCCGTCGTAGGTACAGCCCGTCAGTACGATAAGTTTAGCATCAGTATTTTCTTCAATAAGCTGCTTAATTTGCGCCATTCTAGGCGGTGAGAAAATACCGTATTCAGGGTTAAATACACTGTCTAAATACACTGGCATAGCGCGCGCCTGAATAATGCCGTAGTGCACTGACTTGTGGCAGTTTCTGTCGGCAATTACTTTGTCGCCCTCACGCAACAGCGTCTGCAAAATGATTTTGTTTGATGTCGAAGAGCCGTTCGTGACGAAATAGGAATGGCGAACTTCAAATGTATTCGCGACAGCGGCTTGCGCTTTGCCGATAGCGTGAGTGCCATCTGATAGTGAGCCCAGCGAGTCTACGCTTACCGATAAGTCACTAACAAACACGTTACGACCAAAGAAGCGATAAAAATCACTGATATAGGGTGAATTTCTAAAGCTTGCGCCACCGCTGTGACCTGGCGTATGCCACGAGTCATTAGACTCTACTACATAGTCTTTGTATTCAGTCCAAAACGGCGTTTCGTTTCTATCATCAAAGTCATTGATGATATAACCCAAAATAGACTCTGGGTCTGAAATAATGTCGTTACGATAGAAGAACGATTCAATGCCATTGGCTTGGTTTACAATATCCAACCCTTTTACTGCATCGCCTAAGACATACACGGGGAGTTCAGGGCGAATGCGTTTAATGGCGTCTATAACTCTGGCGTTATTATCAATAACAGCGTTGCGTGCAGACGACTTTTCGCTTGTGGTTTTCTCGTTCGCGTTTTGTGAACTAGCGCTTTCGGCTGCGGGGCTTGTATTTTCATTAAGTACGCCATTTAATGGCACAACGTCTGTCAGCTCTTTAACCTTCGCCACCACATCCCAGCTAAATACCACAGCCTGAATGTCACCGTCTTCACGAACAAATTGTAGTGCCTTTGCAACAGAGTTCGCTTCAAGCAGGCTTATTTCAACGTCACTTCGGTCAAAGTAAGTGATGGTGTTGCCTATACTCGAAGTGATTTGTTCCAATAAATCAACAGCATCTTCTATAACAAGAATTTTTAAATGAGGGCGCATTAACCAACCATGTAATTAATAATGAGCATTTAGCGCGAGGCTAAAAACTCATAAAACTAAGAATCAATAAACTAAGAATCTATAAACAAAAACAGTAAAACTAAAAATAGTGTAACTCTGAATTTCACTGGTGTCGTGTAAACTCTTGCTATGTCGTAATAAAAGTGCGTAAACGAATTGGACGAGGGCTAAATCACGCATGCACACACCTTCCCTTCAGAACCAATTCCCACACGCTTATCTCTCAAAATCAACGGAGCACACGAAGAACCTACGAGAATTTCTACACTACGCGAAAAATGTGCTCCCTTCTATTGCATCTGCAAAGAAAAACGCCTGGCCAATACATCATGACCACTGCTTTATGCGAGTGATTTTAGACAATATTGTCGGCTGTGCGTGGTATGAGGTCATTCCCTCGCCGGCCTATAAAAACCTGACCGACGAGCAAGCCAGCGCAGCATTAAACCTTGCCAAACAAATAGCCACTGAGAGTGTCTCGCTTCACGCACTCAACCAACGCTCGAAAAAATGGCGCAATAAGCAGCTAAAACTGGAGTTTTAGTATGACAAAACGAACAACCATTAACGACGCAATTTTGATAGAGGATGGTCAAGACCTAGAGCGAATTGTGAAAGACAAACGTGCGCAATGGCGGGCTAATAACGCAAAAGCGCGACGCAGGCAACGTCGATATAAAAAGAAGCTTATTGCAGAACTTCCGCGAATTATTACCGATATTCATAGCACATATCCCGAAGATGAAGCCTAAAGCACTATCATAAAAGAAATCAATTACCTACAATCACTGCTAGAAAGTTGCGCTTAACAGAGTGTAACGTAAATTAATTCCTACTAAGAAAGTGACAGGACATACCATGGCGTTTAATTTAGCTATTAATAACGATATTGCAGTAATCACCTTTGACGACGGAAAAGTTAACGCCGTAGGCTTTGATCTTATTCAGCAGTTTAATGATGCCTTAGATGAAGCAGAGCAAAACGCAAAAGCGGTTGTATTACACGGCGGTGAAGGCAAGTTTTGCGGAGGGTTTGATTTATCAGTAATGAAAGCCGACGACAAAGCAAAACAACACGAGTTGGTATCAAAAGGCGCGGAGTTAATCGTACGTCTTTATAGCTTCCCACTACCTGTTGTCGTTGCTGCTGAAGGTCACAGCATTGCAATGGGCGCTATTATGCTTTTAGCTGCCGACTTGCGTATTGGTAAAGACGCAGATACTAAATATGGGCTTAATGAAACCGCCATTGGTATGGTGCTGCCGCCTTTTGGTATGGAGCTAGCCAAAGCCAGACTAGCGAATACGTCTCAAACTGAAGCATTGCTTTTTTCACGTATTTACCAAGGTAAAGAAGCAGTGAAAGCGGGCTTTATCGACGCTGCGGTGCCTCAAGAGCAGGTTTTAGCAACGGCCATGGGTTATGCAGAAAAGTTGAAGATGTTGCCTAGACAGTCTTTTGCTGAGTCTAAAATACAATTGCGTAAAGAAACGATAGAGAAGATGAAAGCTTAGCGATTATGTTATGACAGCGCGTTGAGACTGGTTGTTTCAACGCGCTATCTAAAGCAGTTACTTTATGGGTCCAGAACGGCGTTCTATCTCTTCTTTAAGTGCGCTTCTAAGGCCTAGCTCAAAGCTTAATTCTGCAAGCACAAATAGTGGTCCTATTGCCAGCCCCATTATGTCGTCGACAAACGCAGGCTTTTTACCTTCATAGTGATGACCAATAAACTGAAGCACCCAACCACCAATAAAAATGCCAAGTGAGATAGCAAGCCATGTTCCCACTTCATTCTGTGCGATGGGTTGAGCGAAATAGACCATAGCCCCCGTAATAAGCGTCATAACTATGCCAAGTTTTATATCTAACTTAATGTAGAACGCATTACCAATTGCCCAAACAAAGAGCGCTGGGCTTATGATCATTTCCCCAAAAATTGGCGCGCTAACTAGAAACGCAGGCTTACTTAGTAGACAGAAAACCGAGAAAACAATTAGCGGAATACCGACATAATGGGTGTATATGTTTCTTTGATCTCTGTGGTACTTGGCGTACTCACTCAAGTGCTGTTCTAAATTTTTCATACTGCGTCACCCATAAGTTATATCAAGGTGTTAGTTTACTCCGTTCTTTCGCTTACGAACTGTCGTTTTGACGACAAAGTGGAGGTATAGTGGTGCTCTTCGTGCTATTTGAGCTCAAAGATTAAAGATGAACTTAGTTGGCTATCGCGAATCATAGTGAAATTGATTAAAAACAATTGGAGTTTTCATGACTTACAGGAAGTACCTTTGGGCTTTGACAGGTTCTGCGCTTCTTTCTTTAACAGCGTGCAGCTCGGTCTCCTCTCTCTATTCAAATGAAAGTGAAGGTAGTGAAAAGCATACCGAAGGCAAACCCCTTACGTTAGCGGACAGTCATTGGCAGGTTGAAAGTATAGACCGAGCAGGAATTATCGATTTCAGCCATGTTACGCTTAACGTAAATTCAAACGGAGACACTAGCAGAGTAAGCGGAAGTACAGGTTGTAATCAGTTTACCGGAGCGCTAGATGTTGATGAAGCCGATACGGTATTTAGTGATAAAAGCTCAGCTGAATCTTTTTCCACTGATAAGCTCATTCTCACTAAAAAGGCATGTGCGCCCGCGCTAATGAAGCAAGAGCAACGCTTCATCGAAATGCTAACCGCATCGGCAACTTATTCGATAGTGGAAAATACTTGGTTGGTGCTTTACGACAGTAATGGCAATGAAACGATTAGAGCGATTGCTGCACAGATTTCTCAATCGACGACAAACAAATCGGCAAGTGCGACAAAAAGTAATGTAGATACGAAATTGTCTGACCTGGCTTCATCGCAAAAACAAGATGTGGTTGGCTCAAATGAACAAGAGTCGACCAAAACGTACAAATGTGAAACGCCTAATGCCAATCTCGCTACATTACGCGTAAATACGCTGGGGCCTGACACATTGGCTTTATCATTAAACAACACCCATCACATTGTACAGTTATCACGTTCAGCATCGGGGGCAAAATACACCAACAACAAGAACGTAGTGTTTTGGAATAAAGGTGATGTTGCTACCCTATCGATCAACTCAGGTTATTACCATTGCAGTTTAAGCACCTAAAGCGAAATCGACGCTTACTTGTCTGTTTTAGGCTTAGTCTCTACCTTAATATTTACCTCACATGATGAAAGGGCCTAAGCTGCCCTTTTAACTTCTCTTTTCAACAGTATCAAATTGCGAAGAGCAATAGCTTTTAGCCCCGCAAGGTTAACCCTTACCTCCAACTCAATTAGTTTCAGTTAAACATTTTCGCACCTTTAATTGGTCAATCAAAAAGGAATTAAGCATGGGGATAGCTAATTCTTTATATATTTAATGTTTACACTTTTACTATTTAAAATCACTCACTTACCAGCAAGCTTCGCAGGTTACTCCTAGCCATTCCGCTTCTGTAACAATGCTCACAAGTTGAAACAATAGTTAGAACACTATACAATTTATTTTTATTGAACGACCAATTAAAATAAAAGCATCAGTAAAAAGACGTGCGACATTACGTCCTAAAACCTTCAATAATGCGTCATTGGCGCAGTAGGTAATGATGTTTTTTACAGGGTGACTTTTACAAAGCGAAAGTGTTCTATTCGAGCAAGTTAGCACTTCAATAAAGAAAATAGTTTCAACACTATTCATCATTTTGAAACTATTTCTACGTATTAGGTATTTGTAATAGAAGTTAATTCGCAGTACCCGCAAATTGGCGAAAGTTTTAGTCCTTTTAAAAGTAGGAGTTTATGCATGTCATTACCGACTTATCAGAATTTCATTCACGGCAAGCCGATGGCAAACAAAAGCAAAGAAACCTTTGCTGTAACCAACCCCGCAACCGGTGAGGTAATTTACCACGTAGAAGTGGCTGATGAGTTTATTCAACAAGAAGCAATTGAAAGCGCTAAAGAAGGTTTTTCAGTGTGGTCAGCAATGATGCCAATTGAAAGAACCCGCATTCTTAATAAAGCGGTTGCATTGCTTCGTGAGCGTAATGACGAACTCGCTAAACTTGAAGTACTCGATACCGGTAAGCCTATTCAAGAAGCCGACTGTGTTGATATTGAAACTGGCGCTGATGTCATTGAGTACTATGCCGGCCTAGCTCCTACTCAACTAGGTACCCAGCAACCTGTGGGTGGCGATTTCTTCTACACGCGCAAAGAAGCGCTAGGTATCTGTGCCGGTATTGGCGCATGGAACTACCCTATTCAAATCGCTTGCTGGAAATCAGGCCCTGCCCTTGCCGCAGGTAATGCGTTTATATTTAAGCCGTCAGAAGAAACCCCGATGGGTGCGCTTAAACTGGCTGAAATTTTCACCGAAGCTGGCGTACCTGACGGCGTATTTAATGTGGTTCAAGGCGCAGCACAAGTAGGTCAGTGGCTTACAAACAGCCCTGACATAGAGAAAGTATCGTTTACTGGTGAAGTAGGCACAGGTAAAAAAGTGATGCAAAGCGCCGCTGCGTCGAACTTAAAAGACGTAACAATGGAGCTTGGCGGGAAGTCACCGCTTGTAGTATTCGAAGATGCCGACATTAGCCAAGCTATTAGCGCCGCTATGCTTGGTAATTTCTACACCCAAGGTGAAATCTGCACTAACTGCACCCGTGTTTACGTTCAACGTTCTGTTTATCAAGCCTTTATTGATGAGCTTAAAGCCCGTACCGAAAACAACATTGTTATGGGCGATCCACTTGACCCCAACGTAAACCTAGGCGCACTTATTTCTAAAAAGCACCAAGAGCTAGTACTTGGCTATATTGCCAAAGGAAAAGAAGAAGGCGCAACGCTGTTAACCGGCGGGAACGCTGCCTCTCCGGCATCTGCGCCAAATGGCTATTTTGTTGAGCCAACAATTTTCACTGACTGCACTGACGATATGACTATCGTTAAAGAAGAGATCTTCGGACCAGTGATGAGCGTGTTAGTCTTCGATGATGAAGACGAAGTGATCGCACGCGCGAATGACACTGAGCTAGGTTTAGCTGCCGGTGTATTTAGTAAGGACATCCAGCGCGCGCACCGCGTTATCCACCAGCTTCAAGCCGGTATTTGCTGGATAAATGCATATGGTAACTCTCCGGCTGAAATGCCTGTAGGGGGCTACAAACAGTCTGGCATTGGACGTGAAAACGGCGTTGAAACGCTTAATAGCTACACACAGACCAAATCGGTTTATGTAGGTATGAGCCAAATTGAGAGCCCGTTTTAAGCCGCAGTAGGAGTACATATGCAGACATTTGATTACATTATTGTTGGAGCTGGTTCTGCCGGCTGCGTGCTAGCGAACCGCTTATCAGAAAACCCAAAGCACAAGGTGTTGCTACTGGAAACCGGTGGCTCAGATAAAAGCATTTTCATCAAGATGCCAACGGCGCTGTCTATTCCTATGAATACCGACAAGTATGCGTGGCAATTCAACACTGAAAAAGAGCCCTATTTAAACAACCGTGAAATGCACTGCCCACGCGGTAAAGTGTTGGGCGGCTCGTCATCCATTAACGGAATGGTATACGTACGCGGCCACGCTAAAGACTTTGATGAATGGGAAGCTCACGGCGCAGAGGGCTGGAATTATCAGGCGTGCCTACCCTATTTCCAAAAAGCTGAAACCTGGTACAAAGGTAACGACGCTTACCGAGGTGGCAATGGTGAACTCGGCGTTAACAACGGCAACGAAATGAAGAACCCGCTTTATACGGCCTTCATTAAAGCCGGTGAACAGGCGGGCTACGATATCACTAGCGATTACAATGGTAAGCAGCAAGAAGGCTTCGGCCCTATGCATATGACCGTTAAAGATGGTGTACGCAGTTCGGCAAGCCGTGAATATCTTGACCCGATAAAATCGCGTAAGAATTTAACTATAGTGACTGGCGCGCTGGTTACTAAAGTTGTGCTGGAAGATAAAACCGCAAAAGGCGTTGAATATGTAGTTAACGGCAAAGCCGAAACTGCCGCCACATCTAACGAAGTGATTTTAAGTGCCGGCTCTATTGGCTCGCCACACATCCTGCAGCTTTCTGGAATTGGCGACAAAGAGATTCTTGAAAAAGCAGGTGTCGATGTTAAGCACCACCTGCCGGGTGTAGGTCAAAACCTGCAAGATCATTTGGAATTTTATTTCCAGTACAAGTGCAAACAGCCAATTACGTTAAATCGCAAACTGGGCTTAATTTCAAAAGGGTTGATCGGCGCTCGCTGGTTGCTAAACCGTTCTGGGTTAGGCGCTACGAATCACTTTGAGTCTTGCGCCTTCATTCGCTCGAAAGCAGACGTAGAGTGGCCTGACATTCAGTACCATTTCTTGCCTGCCGCTATTCGATACGACGGAAAGTCCGCGTTTGATGGCGATGGCTTTCAAGTGCACGTAGGTCACAACAAACCTAAAAGTAGAGGTAGCGTAACCCTTCAGTCGGCTAACCCGACGGTTCCACCTAAAATTTTGTTTAACTATTTGCAGCATCCAGATGATATCGAAGGGTTTAGAGCATGCGTAAGACTTACACGAGAAATCATCGCACAGTCAGCATTCGACGACTTCAGAGACGGCGAAATTCAGCCTGGCGAGCACATTCAAACGGATGAAGAAATAGACGCTTTTGTGCGTGAAGCCGTTGAGAGCGCTTACCATCCATCATGCTCTTGCAAAATGGGGGAAGATGAGATGGCAGTGGTAGATTCTCAAACCAATGTTCATGGCATTGAAGGATTGCGAGTGGTGGATTCTTCTATCTTCCCTACAATTCCAAACGGAAACCTAAATGCGCCAACCATCATGGTGGCGGAAAAGGCGGCAGACATCATTCTGGGTAAACCCGCTTTGCCACCACAAAATGTGCCCGTGGATATTCACCCGCATTGGCAAACAGAGCAACGCTAGATTTCTGAACTATCTCGCACCAGTGTGCTTGTTGTTAAAACAAGCGCACCTTCCACAGTGCCTACATGCCGCCTTTCATATAAGGCTTTAATGTGTAGTTGGGTGGACTGTTTAATAACGAAAAAAAGGAAAAAACATGTTTCATTTTTATCAATATTGGGAGGGTGATAATGACAGTATGGCTTAGTGCAGGCATTATTTTCACTCTACTTTCTGTAGCCTATATTTTGTTTAAATGGGGCAACATGAAAGTGGTCGGCGTAACGCCAGTTAGAACCTTTACCTTTATTGCCATTCTCTTTACCTCAGGTTTGGACGTGGGCCTTATTATGTTCCCGCTCACTGAATTTGCTGGTTATGCTGACATAAGCGCAAGTCCTGAATATGCCTTCACCAATCCGCTCGCCATTGAGTTTGGTTTTTGGGGATTCTTAATTTGGGGATTCTACTTTCTTACTTGTTTTTATTTCTGCGTAATCGAACCTAAAGTAAAGTTCTTCGAGCTTCCGGTTGTTAAGTTCGTAAACAACGTTGTAATCATCGGAACCTGTGCTTTCACGGCGTTTCTATTACTGTCTAACCTTCCGTGGTATTTACCGTCGATAGGCGACGGAGAATCTGTCGTGCCTGCGTTCTACCTGATTGTGTTTGCAGCCATTGCTTTTGCCGTATATTCGAGCACTAGCATTAAATACGTGCGTATTTTAAGCCTAACAACCACATGGGTATTCATCGCCCTCATTGTTGGCATGTGGGCGGCAGCATTTGTATTTGGCGAAAGTGAGATAACGGCTTATTTTACCAACCTAGGTCTTATTGGCGGGTACTTTGCGAACATCGATAACTTCGTATTGCCCATTAATGAGTATCACGAGTTCTATCTATTCTGGTGGTTCAGCTGGAGCATCATGATTGGTCAGTTTACGTCTCGTTTCGTGGGCGGTCTTAAAACTTATCAAGTCATGTTGGCTATGATGGTCATTCCATCTATCCCGATTGCGGCTTGGTTTTCGGTACTGTACCACTATCACAGTGCAGGTATTCCTACTGAGGGGATAACCAATTTAGCCATGGTGTGTGTGGGTGTCGTCTTTGTGATCAACTCACTTGATTCACTGATTAGACTGTACACAGATAATCTAAACATGACCGTTGAACGCATCGGTAAAGGCAATTACATTGCTCTCAATATCGTGGCGCTTTCGCTACTCACGCTGCTGTTCAAACTAGACTTCTTGCAAATTCAGTGGGTGGGTGCGTTAGTTATCGCTATCTTCTTTAGCTGCTTTGCTTTCATTCTAAGTCAGAAGTTTAAATCGGTGACGGCCATCAAAACATCGCCGAAAGAAAACAAAATCGACTTTACCAAGATAGAAAATCTCAACTAATTAAATCAATCACTTCTTACCTCATTAACATTGGCTCACTTTGAGCCAATGGGGGTAAGTGTTGCCCGAAACCGGCGTAAAAGCGCATTAACTAGAAAGCGGGCCAAATAAAACAACGATAAAAACAGGTGTTTAACAATGAAAAATTTGAATTCTTTTTTTACATCCACGCATATTTTCACAGTGGCTATTGTCGCAGCGTTATATTCTTCAGCTTCATTCGCTGATTGGAGCGCCAATATCTCTGCGGTTTCAGATTATACCTTCAACGGCGTTAGCCAAACGCAAAACGACCCTGCACTACAAGGCGGTGTTGATAAAGCATTTGATAACGGCACTTATGCAGGCACGTGGGCATCTAATGTAGATTTTGGTGGCGATACAAACCTTGAGTGGGATTTTTACGTGGGTCGTTACCAAATGCTAACCGAAACGGTGAGTTTGGACTACGGCATCGCTTATTACTCTTATCACGGTGGCGATGATTCAAGTGATGGCAATTACCCAGAGGTGTATACTAAGTTTGGTTATGCCAGTGACTACGGTAGCTCAGAACTAAACTTCTGGTACACGTGGGATTACTTTGGAACAGGCGCAAAACACGCTATCGCAATGGTAGCTCATACCTTTGAACTCGCACCCAACCATCATTTACGTGCAAGCTTTGACGTATCTAACTCACTAGACAGTGACAAGTGGCTGTGGAATGGTGATGACACCTCTTTCTACCACTACCGTTTGGCTTACCAAACAAGCTATGAAGGGTTCGATTTCGAAATTGCTGCTGAAAACACCAATCTTGATTTTGATACCGCCGATGAGCGCATTGTGTTTGGTGTATCAAAAACCTTCAGCTTCTAAACGTTGAATTGGAAAGTGGTTCTTCAGAACAAGAACCACTTTCCTTAGCAAATGCTATGCGTGCTCGCACTATGCTGCTTCAACTGTACTCGGTCAATTTAACTTAGCGATACGACGGTTAAAAAGTCCACGCAACAAAACGACTCAATTTACTTCCCTGTCCCATATCAATCACTTTACACTGCGCAGCACCGTAATAATCAATACTGGTTTTAATTGGTTTCAAATGGGCACTCTTCGACACCAAGCAGGTGAACCATTCTACATTGTCTTTTACAGAGACACTCTCTTGAACCATGCGCTGAATAAAGGCAAGTTCACCCCCTTCGCACCACAGTTCATTCGCTTGGCCCGCAAAATTTAAGTTTGCGTCCTTACCTTGGTAAGCGGCATTTTTACCTTGTAGCTTGGATGTACGATGCCCAAAACCTTGCTTACGATTATCGGTGAACTTTGTACCACTTCGTTTCTGTTTATTGCGGGTTAAATTTGATGTCTTCCTTCGCGTGCCTGACAGTGCCTCTTGCGCAGACTTATGAAACGGAGGATTGCACATAGTAAACGTAAATCGTTCATTTGCTTCAATCACGCCGTTGAAAATACTTGCTCTATTCGCTTGTTTACGCACTTGGAATTTATGGGCTAACACACTATTTTTACTAGCAATAGCTTTAGCACTTTTTACTGCGACGTCGTCAACATCACTCCCTACGAACGACCAGTCATAGGATGTAACGCCGATAATAGGATAGATAGCATTTGCGCCCACGCCTATATCAAGCCCACGAACGTTTTGATCTTTCCCCTGTTGACTCTGCTCACCCTGCGCACTACTTTTTAATAAATCAGCAATACCGTGGATATAATCTGCTCTTCCAGGTACAGGGGGGCATAAGTAGCCATCAGGAATATCCCAATATTCAAGGCGGTAGTAGTGATGAAGTAAGGCCGCATTAAGCACCTTCACCGCTTTTGGGCTGGTGAAATCTATACTGGTATTGCCGCTTTTAGCACGAACGAGAAAAGACTTGAGCGCTGGGTATGTCTGGCACAGCGTATCCATAGGATAGCCGTTCTTGTGAAGATTTTTTGGGTGCATGAAGCGCTACTTTTTGTGTGAAACTAAGAACTGGGATTGCACGTTTTCATCGAGCAACTGGGCACCGCTACCTTGGGCTGCCACTTTATCGTCGGTATTGTAAAGCCTACAGCGGTCTAATGACAAACACCCACAGCCAATACAGCCTTCTAACGACGTCTTCAAACTGGTCAGCGCTGCAATTTTGGCTTCGATATGCTGATTAAACACCGTGCTTAATTTTGCCCAATCAGCTTGTGTTGGCGTTCTGTTGTCTGGAAGTGTAGACAACAGACTCTTTATCTCAGCAAGGGAATACCCCATATTTTGCGCGATCAAAATAAAGGAAACTCTACGAATGACAGAGCGAGGAAATGCTCTATTTCCGCCATTTGTGCGCACAGAAGGAATAAGCCCTTCGTTGGCATAATAGCGAATTAATGAAACAGCATTGCCAGTACGTTCAGCAATAAAGCCAATGCTTACCATAGGTTCTGGTGCCATAACGCCCCTTTTCCAATTTCGAAATAGCGGGTAAAAAATGCTTGATCTAAAGTTAGCTTTAGATATTAAGCTGTTTTTCGTTGATTATCTACACAAGGAAAAACACATGACAATTGCATACTTAGAGCACGCGAATATCACCGTTGAAAACCCAGATGAGCTAGCCAGCTTACTTTGTACGCTATTTGGTTGGAAAGTACGGTGGAGCGGCGGCGCCAAAAATGACGGCTACACGGTGCACGTAGGAAACGATAAAGACTACCTAGCCCTTTACAGACCTAAAATTATCAATGATATAGAAAGCGATTATAAAACCCTCGCCAATATCAACCACATCGGTATTGTTGTGCCTAATTTAGACGAAACAGAGCAGCGGGTTCTGGCACTAAATTTCAATACTTTTAGCCATGGCGATTATGAACCAGGTAGACGCTTTTATTTCATGGCTCAGCAAAACATAGAGATTGAAGTCGTTTCATATAACTAGGGCTATTAAGTGATACACCTAGCTGAACTTTCAATTTTAGTGTTAGATTAACCTTACCTCACTCGTGCGCGTTTTACTTTATATCTTTGTTTGCTAAGTTTGTTTACTAAAAATGAACGCGCACTGTGATCATTTTAATAATAATAGACAGGAAACATGGATGAGAAAGCTACTAGCGGTAAGTTTAGGTTTAGTAATGTTATCCCTATCGGCAAACGCATGGGCGAATAACATTCTTAGTATGAAACAGCGAAGCGAGCTGATTGATAAGATCACCGTTGAACGCTTCAATTCTGTGCTGCCCCAAATTATGGAGCGTGAAGGCATCGACATGTGGGTGTTAATGTCCCGGGAATACAACGAAGATCCCGTTTTAAAAACCATGTTACCTTCTACTTGGATTTCCGCACGACGTCATACCATGTTAGTCATTTATAACCCCGGCAATGGTCAACCGCTAGAACGTTTGGCGGTTGCAAGATATGCGGTAGGGTCACTATTTAAAAAAGCGTGGGATAAGGAAGCACAACCCGACCAGTGGAAGGCATTGAAACACGTTATCGAAGCCCGGAATCCCGTTAAAATTGCAATTAATACGTCTGATTCATTTGCGCTCGCTGATGGCATGACCTCTACCGAACACGATAAATTTATGGCCGTACTTCCTGAAGCGCTGAAAAGCCGCGTTGTAAGTGGCGAAAGACTCTCAATCGGTTGGCTGGAAACGCGCAGTGACCTTGAAATGCAATATTATCCGGTACTTACTCAAATTGGTCATTCATTGATAGCAACGGCATTTTCAAATGAAGTTATAACCCCTAACGTGACCACCACTGACGATGTAGTATGGTGGCTGCGTGATCAAACGCGCGCTTTAGGGCTGACCAACTGGTTTCATCCTACTGTCTCAATTCAACGTAAAGACAGTGAAGTCTTCGACCAAATTACCGCGTTTAGCAAGCGTCCTGGTGAAAACATCATTCGGCCGGGCGATCTCATTCATGTCGATTTCGGCATTACTTACCTTCGACTTAATACTGATCAACAGCAGCATGCTTACGTGTTAAAGCCTGGTGAAAAAGACGCGCCAGCTTCACTTAAGGAAGCACTTAAATCTGGAAACCAGTTGCAGGACATTCTGACCGGTAATTTTAAAGTAGGCAGAACAGGTAACACTATTTTGAGTATGTCGCGACAGCAGGCTATCGAACAAGGCATTACGCCCGCTATTTACACCCACCCGCTTGGTTTTCATGGGCACGCGGCAGGTCCAACGATAGGAATGTGGGATGCACAGGAAGGAGTACCAGTTCAAGGTGACTATCCAGTGTTTGCACAGACGGCTTATTCGATAGAACTCAATGCAGCAAGCTTTATTAAAGAGTGGAACAAAGAAATTAGAATTATGCTGGAAGAAGATGCATTTTTTGACGGTCAGTCAGTAACCTATTTAGATGGCAGGCAAACTGAGTTTCATTTGATTTATTCAGATGAAAACCAATAACTATAGGTGTAGCGTTACGCCTATTTTAAGGCCTATATAAAATGAAAAAACTGAACGGTGCGGCTAAAGGTTGGCCGATGCGAGAAGACTTACGTAGAATTAAATCAAGCGAAGCGTAAAGTGTCAGGCCTTTCGCCCTTTCAAGCGAAAGGCCATGAAACTGTACTAAATATTAGCAGTAGGTTGCTATCCTAAAACGCAGTCTTATTCAGCAGCAGTGCGAACAACTACGTTCTCTGCACTGTATTCGCGAACAAAATCAGACATTGTTTTGTGGTTACAAATAATGTTCTCACCTTCCAAACCAAACTTCGCTAGTGCCGCTTCTTTACCTACTGAAAGCGCTTCTAGACAAGCCTGTGACGCAACATCTTGGTTTTTAGCAACAAGTGCTACAGTTTTCGCGTTTTCAGTCGCCTTGTTGTTTTTGTACATGTAAGCAAAAGTGCGAAGTGATTCGCCGTTGCAACGTACAGATGCACTGAACTCTTCTGCGTTAAAACCTTTTGAACGGATAAGACGCAATGCAGGACCAAAACCATCTTCAGCAGCAGTTAAACATGCTTGTGTTTCGATGTTGTCGTTAATTGGCTTTAGTACGACATCTTTTGCGAAAGATTGAGTGGCAGCAACAGATAATGTTAGAGCAATAGCGAAAGTAGACAGTTTCATTTTTGAATTCCTATTTTGTAACTAAATTAGATATCACCTGAGTGATGAATACATTATGAACAATACTTTCAAAAAATAAAGCATTTTTCGTAATTTAATTACAGAAATAGCAAAATAAACAGACAGATCACGACAAAACTGAAAGTTATTTACAAAAACAAACATATTTTATATAAAATTTTACATATAAGTCTTTTTAGTTACAGGTGTAGAGTCGAGATGCACAAAAAAACGCGCATGAAATTGCTTTCAGCGCGCTTCGTTTTGTCAATAATAAGAAATCAAGTTGAGTAGCAGAGTAAACTTAAAAGTGTAAACCTATAAAATGAGGTCATGCATCCAATTTAGTGAAGGCAACTGCTGCTCTGGTTGGTAAAAGAGTCGATTTAGTCTACCTAATAAATTAACCGAACGGCTAGGATCGTGCGCTTTAACCCTATGCTCACTTTCGGTTAGCATGAACTCCCAAGGCTGAAGATTGAGTTCGTCTACTTCTTCCTGCCTAACGCCCAGTGATTGCAATGTTGACAAAATTCGCTCCGTTTTACTTTCGGCAATAGGAATGATTTCGTTGCCGTATAAATCATCGAGCGGCGCATTGATAGCTTCTAACGTGTGATTTATTGCTGCCCACACTTCATCGTGGTCAAACGCCCAGCCTCGCGGAGCATAGTACCCCTCTATTTCCCACTCAAACTCTGCGTTGCTTACAGCAATAGAGCTTTCTGCTTCAGGAGAATAAGCTAGATCAGGTTTAGCGCCAATGTTGTAGGCGTCTACACTCATGGCGACGCAAATGATCAAATCACCACAATGTTGCTTGTTTGTGTAAAGCGCTTCAAATGCTGCCCGCTTAACCCCCATCCAACCGTGTACTCTTGAGGGTTGTTCAACAAAGTGTCTTACATCATCGGGTAAGTCTTCGCCATAGGCATTGATGAGCAAAGGAAGCGGATTTTGATCTGGCGCTTCATCTGGCATCCACACTTCGTATTCTTGTCGGTTGTCAGCTTTTCCGCGACTTTTAATCCCGAACGACAAATTCACAGGGCGGCAAATACTTCTATCTTCATCCACTTTGTGAAAATACTCAGAACGCATACGTTTAATAAATGGCGCGTCTAGCCCAGCCAACGCTGCTGTTGGGTAGCGATAGCCTATTTCACTATGCTCAACCATATGTAACGTGGGAATAGCCTGTGTCAGCTTATTCTTCAAACCCGACAACGCATGAACTTTAGGCAGTACAATGCTTCTCTCTGGTTCGATGGTAAGCCGACTTCCATCTTCGGTTACGAACTTTGGCGTTTTATGAAATTCATACCCCGTAAACCCTAAGGTATCTACAGCGGCGTTTCGATACTGAGAAAGCTCATTGAAAAGCGCTGTATGATTGCGAATATGCTTAAATAACGGTCTTGATGCGGTCATCTTCTCTCCATTTACGCTACTTCCATTAGAGCTAATTACACTTAGCGTTCTATGCGGCCAAATAATTACTTACCGTCTCATCTTTCTGAGCATTCTCACACAATACATCTATATGTGAAATTTACGCTCAACTGTGTGTAACGTATCTGTAACCCTCTTTTTGAGCTGTTTGCCTTTAATCTCGCTTAGTTTTGATTTAAAAAGCGGTGCCAAATTTGTGCGCCGGCATCATCGTACCGTTTTACTAGATTACGATAGCGCTCACGCATTGCTACATCTGCAAGTGGCGATGGCAATAAGGGGTCAAACACCAAATGGTATAACGCCCTGTCTCCTATCACATAAGATTCTTTGGTTGCTTCTTCAAGGGGTAAAGACGTTAATCGAGCAAGAGATTCCTCTATTTCGATGCATCCGTCTTTATAAAGTGCCTCTAGGTTTAGGTGGCTCCATAATCCCATCGCCCTGCTGTGTGATTTAGTGTCAAAGTCGCTGGCACTAAACACGAGCGCCTTTCTCGATAGACCAAGTGTGTAAAGTTTGTCTCTTACTTCGCCTGCTCCGCCTGAGAAATTGTTCGGTCTGAGGTAAACGTCGTTTGTCAGCTTTCTCATCCCCAAAAGCTTCAGCGCTCGTTCATTATTTCTGAGCTGCTTTTTATCACTTTTAGGAAGCGTGCTGGTTTGAGCGACAACCCAATCGTTTTGCCAGGGTACAAGCCCATCCTCATCCTCTCGCCACTGATGAATTTCCTTTGCAAAACGAATGCCTTTGTCGCCCAGCTTGTAAAAACCGCGTTCAACCAAGGTAATAAGCTGTGCAGACTGTAAACGCGTGAGCGTTACCCGAATGTTATTTTCAGAAATACCAAACAGCGCCCCTACGCGAACAGCTGCGCTGGCATTCATTTGAATATTGTCACGGGAGCCCAATAGCTTTAGCAGTAGCTTTCTTGCATTGGGCTTTTTCTGTTTTTCTAATTGCAAACTCTATTTACTTCTTTGTCTCAGATAGGACGTAATTTTAATTAAAATATAAGTTGGCTTAAGGCCAAACATATACGCATTCATCATTATATAAACACGCGCCGCGCACAAACATTACATGAAATACCAATTTACAACTATTAATGTAATGTTTTAAGGTAGTACTTGGAGATAGTGCTTTAACGTAGCCCTTTAAAGTAAAAGCCCATTTCAAGGGTACACCTTGTATATTCACCAAGTGGAAATGCCATGACTTCATCAAATCGATTTGTTACGCACGTTGTAGAAAACCAACCCACCATTTCCATGCCCTACAATTTGTGGCGTGATGACACCTTACTGCGCGTGTTAGTCGATCAGCATTTGCCATCATCCCACCAGCTTGACGAAGGGTTATTAGGCCAGTATGGTCAAATCGCGGGGGATGCACTTATGGCTCACGGAGAGCTTGCTAATAAGAATAAGCCAACTCTCCACACATTCGACCGCTATGGCCGCCGCATTGACGATGTTGAATTTCATCCCAGCTATCACGCGCTTATGGAAAGTGCGATGCAGCACAATGTACACAACTATTCGTGGAAGCACGAAGGCATTGAAGGCGCACACACCTTCAGGGCAGCGCTAATGTATATGCATTATCAGGCAGAGTCTGGCACGTCTTGCCCGCTGACTATGACTCACGCAGCTATTCCGGCCATGCGGTATGGAAAGCAGCTGCCACCCGTATACCTAGAGAAAACCATTAATGGTGTTTATGATCCTCGTTCCCTGCCAGCTAGTCAGAAACATGGACTGACTATTGGTATGGGGATGACTGAGAAACAAGGTGGGTCGGATGTTAGGCGTAATACCACTACAGCGGTGAAACAGGCTGATGGAAGTTACCATATCGTAGGGCATAAATTCTTTTTCTCAGCCCCCATGTGCGACGCTCATCTTATACTTGCGCAAGCCGAAGGCGGACTAAGCTGTTTTTTGCTACCAAGGTTGTTGGAAAATGGTGCACTCAATAACGTGCGAATTCAGCGTTTGAAAGACAAGCTGGGTGACTGGAGCAATGCATCGTCTGAAGTTGAATTTCAGGAAGCCACGGCATATTTGATTGGCGAAGAGGGCCGCGGTGTGCCGGTGATCATAGATATGGTGTCGCTTACGCGGTTAGACTGTATGATTGGCTCATCAGCACTTATGCGACAATCACTGATTCACGCCTTACACCACGTAAGTCATCGCGACGCATTCGGCAAGACCTTAGTCAATCAGCCTTTAATGCAAAATGTGTTGGCAGACCTCACTATTGAATGTGCGGCTGCTACTGCACTCACTATGCGCGTTGCCAAAGCGGTTGATAGTGCATCGAGCAATAATCATGAAGCTGCACTGGCAAGGCTGGCCACCGCCATTGGAAAATACTGGGTTTGTAAACGCACGCCTATGTTTGTTAACGAAGCTCAAGAGTGTTTAGGCGGTATTGGTTACGTTGAAGAAAACCCCATGCCACGATACTATCGCCAAGCGCCTCTGAACTCTATTTGGGAAGGAAGCGGAAACGTACAATGTTTAGATGTACTGCGCGCACTCGCCAAAGAGCCCAATGTTAAAGAGGCTTTGTTTAGTGAGCTTAAAACACAAGCAGGCAAAAACAAGCACTATGATATTCATCTTAGTAAGCTATTTGACGAGCTATCAAACACGCAGAATATGGAAACGCGCAGCCGATATTTAACAGAACAAATGGCGCTAGCGCTACAAGCATGTTCACTTCTTGCTACGTCACTCGATAACGACAACGCCCTTATCGACATTGCCCACACCTTCTGTGAATCAAGGCTTGGCAATGCATGTGGTTTTGCCTTAGGTACATTACCCGACACCACACCGTTTGAGAAAATTATTGCGTTTGGGCAGGTATCGTCTAGGGCCTGTTGACCTTTGGTGTACGAATTTTGGTCTAAATGGAAGCCTTTTAATCGCGAAACAGTCCTGCAAGCCTAGCGGGCTAAGTTAAAGGACTGTGACAAAGAGTAAAAGGCTTCCATAACGACCCCTTCGGGCAGCGCCTTTGTGCCATCTATACTGCGTTGAATGTTCTCGATTTAGAACCACTAAACCGTCAAACATTCGCCTTGTCTAGATGGCACACAGACCGCTGCAAAAATGTACAGCAAAGGTCAACAGGCCCTACCTAGACAATGTACAGGAGCTATAGTTAAGCTCATGTGCGCAAGAGGAATTAACTCACCACTTAAAAAGGGTTAACCGAATACCCTTTTTGTGCCAGGCGCGCGTGTGCTGTCATGGCTGACAAATCCATTTTCACTCCGTCTATCAACGCATTTTTTTCAACGCCATGGGCAGCGGCAGACTGCCCACACACTATTACGTCTACACCTTTCGCCATCAACGCTACAAGTAGCGTTTCGTTTCCATTAGGTAAGCCCTTACGCTCTTTGAAGTTTGCAGTTTTAAGCACTTCTTCTGTGGCAGAGCCGTGAACGACAAGCGCAAGCGAAAGATTTTCCTGCTTAACGCCGTTGGCTACGTGCATATTGATAAACCGTGCCAGCGACTCAAACTTGCGGTTTACCTCACCAGGGCTTGCCGCTTTGGCTACGTCAAACGCAACCTTGAATGTCTGATTTTCAGGAAAACTTACGCCCTCAACATGAGCATGCTTGCCGAAAGTGTCAAACACAGGGCCATAATCAAAATCTGATTTAGCTGAAGCTTGCCCGGCTACTAAGAGTGCTGCTGCAACCCCCAGTGACGCGCTGCCAACCCCTTTTGTGATGCTCATTGCTAATTCCTCGAACTTTAACGCGCAGGTAGCGCTGTCTTATACACTTCAAATGTCATGTCGCTAACATCACTACCCGCATCTTGTATTTTGCTATTGGTGTAGTAAAGCGCATCGTTGTAGATACTAAAGGTATCAGCCCAATTCACCACATCACCTTTCACAAGGGTGCGAAGGTCTAGACTTGGCGTAAGGTACTGTACTTCTTGCTTTTCCAGGTCAGCTAAATAGACATTACCTTGATGAAAAATCATGCCATCTGGTGCGCCTGTCGTCGCTACTTTTCGCACTTTTTCTGCCAACACGTCGTTTGACGATTTCTCGATGTCTGATGTGTTGATGGCATACAGCGAATAACCAGACAATGCGTGAAAATATAGTGTGTCGTTTAACGTATCTAGCGCGATCCCGTCAGACTGAACAGGCATAGTAAAGGGTTTGCCCTGAATACTTAACGCATCGACTTCAGCTTTAGTGGTTTTATGGTTATCTAAAATTCGATAGCTGGTATTGTCATCAAGGTTATATACCACTAAACCCGCGTGAGCCGAGTCGGTCATATAAATGCGATTCGTTTTTTCGTCTACTCGCAAGTCATTAATGTACGAATCAGGATGGTAAGCGTCTTCGCTAAGTATCAAGGTTCCTTCTATCTCGTTTGAGGCTAAATCAACAACAAATAAGCGAGGTGCATCCACTACACCTTTAAACTTAGGGTTTCGGGTGTCCAACACATACAGCTTATCCTTGTGCGCAACCACTGACTGCACCGCTAAAAAGCAGTCTTTTCTTACTTCGCTTTGTGCCACACATTCATTTGTTTGGCTATTAGGGTAAGCGACAAATTCTCCGGTGTCGGTAACCTGAGCTACGGAAAAGCGAACGCCGTCACGCCAGTTGGGCGCATTCACAAATACCCGTCCATCATTACTTACCGTAACACCGGTAATTTGCGTGCCCTTTATGTCGCCCACTAATTCAACATTCGCGTCTGATGAATGTTGCGCGATTGCATTTACAGAAAAAAGTGCGGCGACAGTGGTGGCAAGTAACCCTAGTTTTATACGCTTTGTATTCATGTCCTTTTACCTTTAATTAGTGGCTTCGCTTGTCAGCACACACCACAAAGCGGTGCGCATTAACAAAACTGAATGGAATAAAGCATACGGTCTTATCGTGAATGTGGAACACCTTTTAGCGGCTTATCTATGCAGGCTGACGAAAATCAAGTGGTGAAACTAGCTTTACCACTTATGAGATCCAAAACACGGTATGCTCTCGTTTAAGTTAAGAGCTAACAAACTTTACTGAAAATTATGCACAGCAGTATGATGAAAAAACGTGAAACTGGTTTAATGCAAAAGGCAAAGTATTTGAAAACAGTGCTACTTTTAACAGCATGTATGGTCGTGGTTGCCGCATGCAGTAGTAGTAAGCCTCAGGTAAATATGGATGAAACACAAAACTTTGCCGATATTAAAACGTTCTATATTCAGCCTCCTCTAAACCCAATCAACGCGACGCTGGCCAATCATCTTTCCTCAGCCATTACCCAGCGCCTCATTGAGAAAGGCCTCACCCCATCTTCGGAGGAGGACGCCGATATCGCGGTGGGATACCTACCTTCCACCACCACTAAAGAGGATGGCACCACCTTGAATCTAGGGCTGGGCACCGGAAGTTACGGTCGCTCTGGCGGCATTTCATTGGGCAGCATTTTTAGCATTCCGGTTGGAGAGCAAACCACGCTTCAACAAGGGCTTCAAATTGACATGGTTAAAGACGGTACATTTGTTTACAGCGCGTCAGGAGCGGTAGAGCTGGAGTCGAAAGACAGTATCAGCATTCAAAATAAACTTGATGAACTCGTCATCAGGCTCCTTGAACAATATCCGTCTAACAGATAGCTCACACCTGGGTCAGCAATAAGAACCGACTTCTTCGCTAAGGGCTCGCAAGAGCCCTTACTCCATAAAAACTCTTCATAACGATGAACTTGGCGCTGATTTTGCGTATGAATGCCTATATTAGGTCCCCCACTTTTATGCCCCACGCTATGAAGTGAGCTACACAGAGTCAGAAATGGATACCACATACAGCCAGTTGTCATCTTCACCTTCACTATTCAATTACTTGGGCGACACAGCAAATGCCCAAAGCGCACTTCAAGATGTTGTAGAAAAATCCAAGCAGGCTAATGCTCTCGGTGATGCGTTCAGTGCGTTTAATGGTGAACTACAGGGCAATCAAATTGACACATATCTTGAAAAAATAGAAAGCGGCGAGGCCTCACTCAACGGCAACACAATTGCAAACTACCTCGATTTTAATCGGCAAAAGCTTGCCTCGGAATTAAGTGATTTAGCGGCAAAACTTGGTATTTCAGACGATACAAAGCTAACGGTGAGTAAAGGCGAGCTGGTAATTGAAAGCAGTCAGGGCGAGCAAGAGCTTGATAAAACCACGTTGCGCCTACAACAGTACCTAGAAAAGGACACCAACCTTACGTCACTTATTCAACAAACATCTCGTCTGTCTCAGTTCAAAGAATGGGGAGATGCCACGACATTTGCATCAACACTACAAGAGAAAGGCACTGACGAAGCGACTATCCAGTCATTTTTAAAAGAAGCCCGAACGTCAGTGACGTCTGACAATACGCTGATATTCAATAAAAACGGGTTCGGCTTTTCTTCCGATGGTAAAACTGATGCGCTAATTGATGCATTTGATAAGCAGTAAGGGCAATCTTACAAAGTGAATAAGTCTCTATTCATTACCTCCCTCTTACACGAGAGCAGGTAAGTACGGAATATCACAAATTAAGAATCACTTTTTCTGTGCGAAATTAGAGGAAGTCGACGCGAAATAACGCTATGCTTGGCTGCATGATGAAGTGCAGATTGACATAATGGCAGCGCAACAGCCGCTTTCCGTTCAGCAAAACCTTACCATTAGGTTATTGCGCGTATTGCGATACAACAAAGCACGTATTGAGCGTGCACTTACGCTCATGCCTGAAAAGCACAGGCCGCTTTTTCATGTGCTTCCCTTTCTTGTACATGTTAACCACGAAGCCCTTCCAGGATATGTGGCCCCACTCACTTCGGGTGAAACCGTTCCATTTGGTATCAACAATTACTCGTTTAGACCTGATGTAGAACAAGCTTTGCAGCGCTGTTTTCCTGCACAGAGTCACTTGTTTTCAGACATTAAGCAAATTTGGCCAAGACAGCGGGCGGTTGATGCACTGGTTTTAATGGGCAGCGTGGGGACTATTGCTCAGACTGACGACTCAGACTTTGATTTTTGGGTGTGTATTGACGGTAAACGTTTTTCGACTACTGAGCTAGCTTTACTTCAACAAAAGCTAACAGCCATTGAAAAATGGGCGGATATCACCTTTGGTATTGAAGTGCATTTCTTTTTATCTGAAATAGATAAGGTTAAGCAAAACGATTTTGGCGTCGCTGAAGGTGAAAGCGCGGGCTCGGCGCAAGCCCTGTTTCTAAAAGCTGAGTTTTACAACACCAATATAGTAGTAGCAGGCAAAGCGCCGTTTTGGTGGCTTACTCCAGAGAAAACAACAGAGAAGCAGTATCAGGCTATTTACAATAGTTTGGAAAAAGGCGGCTCACCAGACGTAGACTGGTTCATGGACTTGGGTCACTTAGAGCGACTAGACGCAAGCGAACTTTTTGGCGCCGCCATCTGGCAATTAGGCAAAGCCATGGACTCGCCATTCAAGTCCGTATTAAAAATGGCAAAGCTTGAAGTATACCTTGCCAATATCTCTCACGGACAACCACTGTGCAACCTTTTGAAAAAGCATGTACACCGCGGTGCTGAAGCTCCAGGGCATGTTGCAGATATCGACCCCTACGCACTCATGTTTGACGAACTCATCGCTCACTACAAAGCCAATGGTCAGGCGGAAGATATTGCTGTATTGCAGCAGTGTTTATATTTGAAATGTGGGTGTACATTGAGCCACCCGCTTGTAGAAGGTGAGCAAGCGAATTTCAAACGCAAAATTATGGCCTCGTATGCAAAACAGTGGGGGTGGAGCCGCAAACTACTTGCCCACTTGGATAACCAACAAGATTGGACATTCAATGAACGTGTGCAGCTGAGCCGTCGAATTCACCGCTTTTTATTAAAGTGTTATCGCCGCATCTCCAAAGAGATTAGTCACCATCAACAGGTGATGGATCAAAAAGACATGACCGTTCTGGGCCGCCGATTAAGTACCTATTACGCTAAAAAGCCGGATAAAATTGAGTTTTTGCGACGCGCTTTTGACGAAAGCCTTTACTGCGAAAAAATCACCATTGCTATGCGTCAGCTCAAAAATGGTGATGAAGTATGGTCAGCCTATGCTGGTGATTTACTGAGTAAATCGGGCATTATCGACGATTCACAAAAAGTTACTCAAGCGACTAGCGCCATTGCACTGATGGTCTGGCTTGTGTCGAGCAAAATAATAGATACAAACAGTAAGGTTTATCTCGATTACAATTACGGTGAAGTGAGCGAACTAGACTTGAACGATTTGCTTAAGCATTTGTGCAAGTATTTTCCTCCTGTCAAAGTGTCGTCACTACCGCGTAATGACTTGCTGGCGCCAGAACGCATAACGGCATGTTTTGCCATTGTGAACTTCCCCACCCTACGCCAAAAAGCCACGGTAGAGAATGTATCCATTCTTTATACGACGTCTTGGGGTGAAACCTTTTTGAGACACGGCAGCGACGTGCTGGATACGCTGTGGTACGACTTACAAGAAGTAACCCCAAAGCCGCCGTGCTATGTAATGGTGCCACGTGGAAATCAACAAGCACGAATACTCGGCGAGTTCTTAGAAGCTAACGAGCTTAATTTCACCGTTTTATACTGATACGTCCAACGTAACGCTTTCAAAGAAGCGCCAAGCGTAGTACTCCATCTCACACTATCTCTCCGTTTAAAAAATATGCAGAAAAAGCTTGCGCTTTAGAATTACAAGTGTAATCTAAAAGCATGGACTACAAATGTAATCAAAATAACAGACGTCATAATTATGAGTAAAATGTCAGACAAACCCGAAATTTCAAACGCTGAATTTGAAGTGCTGGACGTACTGTGGGACGACCATCCTGCCACGTCGAACGAGGTTATTGCGCGACTTAATGACAAAAAAGACTGGCACGAAAAAACCGTCAAAACCTTGTTAGGCCGCTTAGTAAAAAAAGAAGTGTTAGGGTTTGAAAAGCAGCAGCGCCAGTATCTTTATTATCCGCTGATTGCTAAAGAAGACTATACAAAGAAAGAAACCACGAGTTTTGTTAGCCGACTGTTTAAAGGCAAGATCGCCCCTATGGTCGCCGGTTTTGCAAATCAAAACTCGTTATCTAAACAAGATGTGGACGAGCTCAAAGCCCTTATCAAGAAATGGGAAGAAAACAATGATTGATTGGATTATTGCTCAGCAGGGTATTTTGTCGCTAGCGCTTGTTTTACTCATGGTGTGCGAACACTTTTTCACTAACAAAATTGGGGCTTCGCTTACCTATAAGCTATGGGCGCTGATACCAGCTTGCCTCATAGTCAACAACCTTCCAATGTCGCTGGTTAACATTCCATCAAATAGCTTTGCTCGCTATGTGGTTGGCGTTAAGCCCACATTAAACACCGTTGAGTTTGAAACCTGGTTTACTGTATGGGCGATTGGCGTAAGCGCAATTACAGCCTATGTCTTAGCGCATCATCTTAAAATATGGGCATCGATAGGAAAGCGCCACGCTATCCACATCAATGCCTACTATTCCAGTAAAGCTACCACACCTATGCTATTTGGTTTTATCTTCCCAAAGGTGCTTATTCCCTTCTCATTTAAAAGTGCATTTTCGATTCAACAACAAGCACTGGTATTAGAGCACGAGAACGTGCATCGCAAACATTACGATCACCTGTGGAACGCGTTAGCGCTGGTTATCGCTATTGTATTTTGGTTCAACCCACTGGTTTGGCTTGCGCTAAAATCCTTCAGAATTAATCAAGAATTGGCTTGTGATCACGCAGTACTGAAAGACAAGACAGACAACGAAAAACTTACCTATGCAAAAGCACTCGTGCAGTGTGCCGAGCATGGTTCAGACGCCCTGCACTTTACACGCGGGCTTTACCCAACCTTTGGAGAAAAAAGGACTATGATCAAACGTTTAAACGCGATAAAGCAACCTATGCGTAACAATAAGGCACTGGCTGCAGGCGTACTTTCAATTGCCGCCATGCTTACCATCAACACGGCTTTAGCCAATGCGCCAGTAGCAGAGACAAAATCTGAAGCTAAGATTAACCAGGCATCGCCGGTTAAACGCGTTCCACCAAGCTATCCAGAAAAAGCAGCGCAGCAAAATGTAGAAGGTTTCGTTGTACTCTCTTTCGATATTACTGAAACGGGCGCTACAGATAATGTAAAAGTAGTAAAATCGGTACCTGCTGGCGTGTTTGATAAAAGTGCAAAAGTTGCCCTGAAACAATGGGAATACAAGCCTCGTATTCAAGGTGGCAAAGGCGTGAGGCAGACCGGCCTTCTGGTGCAGCTAGACTATCAGCTTGGTGCCTCTCTTGATACGGCGAGTGTTGAAAAGAACGCTTCCCCTGATGTAGAGCGTATAATCGTTCCACCCAAACAGAGCAAGTAAGCCCCAAAATTGTCAGAATACTAAAAGGAGCGTATCGCTCCTTTTAGTGTTTTGTCTAATTGACTTAGTTCCTGCCTGCTGCACACTACCACTCGATCACCCAAGTCTCTTATAAAATGTAAAGTGCCTTTACAATTTCTATAGAGAATTTACGTCCTCACTACGTTAGAATGTGAGTATTCACACACCTGAAAACTTCTAATTTATGGAAGGTTTAAATAGTCGATAGCGCAATTGCTATGGTTATTTTCAATCAAGTTACTCCAGACGGGCTTTCGCTGCTGGTGTACAAAAAGGAAATCTATAATGAATCGTATCGTTTTAGCACCTACAGTGCTTGCCCTTACTTTTTTTACTACTTGTGCTAATGCCAATATTGATCAGCTTAAAGGTCTGTTAGGCGGTAAGAAAGCGGAATCGACAGTCACTTCCAGTAGCCTAACTGAAATGGCAACCAGCGCAGCATCTAATATCGACTTGGCTAGCTTAGTGAGTTCAGTTGCAGGTAACCTTAACGTGTCTGAAAACCAATCAGAAGGTGGCATAGCGTCAATTATGAACTATGTACAAGGCAACCTTTCAGGCGCTGATTACGCCCAGTTGGCAAGCAGCATTCCAGGTATTGATAGCCTGCTTGAAGATGTTCCCTCTCTTAGTGGTAACTCAGCAGCAAGCTCAAGTTCTTCACTATCAGGCTTACTCAACAAGGGCTCTGAGTACAGCTCTACACTTAAATCGGTAAACGACTTAAAGCAACAATTTGAAGCGTTAGGCCTTTCAACCGATATGATTGCCAGCTTTGTCACTCAAATCAGCTCGTATCTAAATGTAAATGCAGATGAAGAAACACAGGCGTTGTTTAAATCTGGCCTAGATAATTTGCTAACCGCTCTGTAACCTGTCTAAGGCGTATTAATTCTCTTCTACAATCCAAATTAATACGCTTTAACTTTTTTGCAGGGGCTTTTAGCTTGGTGAAATAGCAACTCCTGTTTATCTTTTTACATTCAAATACACAGCCTAATCGCCTATGCAAAATGCAATGTCTCGGTTTTCTACGAAGCCCAAATGGTTTCGACTATCCACTTATCTTGTTCTCATCTACCTTACTTACGCGCTTCTTATCGGCGTAGTTACGCCTGCGGTGTTAAAGGCAAAGTTACCCAACATAGTAAAAGAAAACATTGGAAGAGATGCTGCTGTTGAAGATATTGCAATCAACCCTTTCTTGCTAAAGATAGAAGTGACTAATTTTGTTATCTATCCAAATATACACTCTTCAAATGAAAGCGAAGATAACGTCGTAATCCTGAACCAAGAAAATCATTTCTTTAGCGTAGGCAATGTTTCACTGGACGTTGGATTCTGGCAATCACTTTTCACCTTCACTCCTGCCGTTGAATCGCTAACCATAGACGAACCTTTTGTTTCCATTGCACGTTTAAGCGAAAGTGAAGACACACAAATCTTCAACTTCTCTGACATTCTTACCCACGTAGAGAAACGCAGTACAAAAGCACCTGAAGAGCCTAATGACACTAGCGAAGGGCAAATTCCCCGAATTACGTTACGTGATTTTGCACTTAACGCAGGGCGAGTGGTTATTGAAGACAAGGTGACCAACACCCTACTTGATTACCCAGAATTGAGCGTTGACTTGCAAGATTTGGATACTCACGCTTTGATCAGTTCAAGCAGTGTTGGCAACAAAAACGCTAACCCTAAAAGCGATAAAAGTGAGAGTGCTCAATCAAAAGGTAAGTTAGCGTTCAATCAATATCAATTTAACTTGCTCACCGCAGAGAAAGGTAACATCGCCATTGATGGCGAGTTTCAGCTATCTCCGTTAAAAGTCACGACAGACATAGCAATAAACGATGTAGCGCTTACGCCGCTTTGGTCACTTTCGAAAGATTTGATAGAAGCAGATTTAGTAGACGGCAAGGTTAACTTAAGCTTACATGCTGAAGTTTTTGAACAAAATACAGCCTTCCAGTTTATTCTAGAGCGTGGCGAATTTGCTGTTAACAATCTTGTGTTTAACGCAGATTCTTCGCCTGCCACAACAGGCACCGCCAAGAGTTCGCAAGAGATCATTGCCATACCCGCGTTTGCCATACACGATATAAACGTAAACGCATTAGAACAGCAAGTTAGCATTGCTGAAGTTGCTTTTGACAACGTTCGAGTGTCGGGCCTATTTGACAAGTCAGAGCTTGATTTACAGCGTCTGTTTACCCCAAAAAGCCCAGCGGCAGATGCTACATCAGCTAACGCTAACCCCAGCGCAGCGCAAGAAGGAAATAGCGCAGCGCATATAGGTAATAGCGCAGCGCATACAAGTAATAGCACAGCGCAAAAGGGAAATAGTGAAACAGAAGATGGGGATGTTTCCAACGTAGCAACCGACAGCACAGAAGAACTAGCACATGACACGTCGTGGTATGTTGAACTTCACCAATTTGCATTTAATGACGGTAGCATTGACCTTTTAGAGCGTAGCGTAAGTGACGGTACTTACTACCGCATCAGCAACCTCAATATTAAAAGCGGAAAAGTCACTACTGACTTCTCTAAACCTATTTCCTACACCACCAGTTTACATGTCTCTGCCGACCCACAGACGTTTAGCGACACATCCAAAGGTGCACTAAGCAGTAGCGGCAGCGTAGTTATTGCAGAACAAACTGTGCAGGGTAAAGCAGCGATTGAACAACTGGTGCTAAGTCAGTTCCAGCAGTACGTTTCTCCCCACGCAAATGTGACCCTTGAAGATGGGCTACTTAATTTAAACGTTGAGTTTGATGGGGCATTTAACAACGCCGCTGATAAAGACGATATAGACTCACTAAACGTTAAGGCGAGTACTAGCATTAATAATTTAAGCGTACTGGATGACGCCAGCTCTCCCCTACTACAATGGCAGTCTTTAAATGTAGACAACATCGAATTTGACCACGCATCGAACCAGCTAAGCGTAGACAACATTCACCTACAAGCGCCATTTGCACGACTTATTATTGATGAAGCTAAACAGACCAATGTGAGTAAGCTGATTGTCAATTCATCAGACAAGTCCGCTAACAGTGAAAGTGCCAGCGAAACTGGCAGCGCAACCGCGTCGAAAGCATCAAACGCAAACGTGCCTGCGGGCACTACAGCTGAGCCTTCACAAGCCAACGAATTGGCCATCGCCGTTAACACCATATCAATAGAAAACGGCAAAGCGTACTTTGCTGACCATTCATTAACGCCAAAATTTGCGTCTGCTATAGAAAGTTTAAATGGCAAAGTATTGGGAATTGACTCTCGCTCAACTTCCCCTGCCAATGTGGATATCACCGGAAAGATAGACAACTATGCTCCGGTCAAACTAGCAGGCACTATCCACCCATTAAAAGATGATATAGACCTTGATTTGGATTTTTCAGTCAAAGGCGCCGAACTGACTTCAGTCAACCCCTACTCAGGCACCTACATGGGCTACTACATTGACAAAGGCTTGCTGTCTTTGGCTGTGCAATACAAACTAAACGGTAAGGCGCTGGAAGGTAAAAATCATGTTGTTATTGATCAATTAACGTTGGGCAAGAAGTCGAACTCTGATCAGGCATTAAGCTTACCGCTTGGGCTTGCCATTGCGTTGCTAGAAGACAGAAACGGGGTTATCGATTTGGGTTTGGATGTGTCTGGCGATATCGACAGCCCAGATTTTAGCTTTGGCTCTATTATCCTCAATGCCATTGGTAACATTATTACCAAAGCAGTTACTGCACCCTTTTCGCTACTTGCGAACCTGGTTGGCAGTGACGACGAACTCGACAACGTTGAGTTCGGGTTTGGAGAGCATTCGCTCAGTGCGGATGCTCAAGAAAAACTGAATACCCTTGCCAAAGCCCTTAAAAAACGTCCAGGACTTAGGGTTAATATCGAAGGTACTGTCAACGCCATGTCTGATGCAAGTGCCCTAGCGCAACGTCAGTTGAACACTACACTTTTAACAAGAAGCGGCTATGCTGATTCATCTGCAACTACCGGCAACGTTAGTACTAACGAAAAATATCTTGCTGGCGGTGAAAATGAAAGTTCCAACACCCTTGGCAGAGTACAGCGCGACTCAATAAGTGGCAGTAGTATCCCACTGGAAGGCCCGTTAGCCGATGCGCTTTTATCCTACTATGTTGAGGTGTTTACACCTGACCTTAATCAAGAATATGACAACATGGTGGCGCAGCTTTACCCTGAACTCGCAAATTCAGACAATGAACAGAGCCAAAAGAGTGCTGATAACAATAAGGAAGTCATTAACGAAGAAAGTGTAAACCGAGCATTAAGCATTGCCCGATACAACAAACTACGTAACAACATTGATATCCCTGAAAGTGACTTAATCCTTCTGGCTGACGCGCGCAGTAAAGCGGTGAAAGGTTATTTGGCAAATGAAGCTGAGGTAGAAGCGAATCGCTTATTCTTGCTTAATACTCAGCACGACTTACATACCGAATTTAGCGGTGTGGAATTAACGTTAGAAGCGAAGTAATGAACGGGTTGGCTTGAAAATAAAACCCTATAATTTAGGGTTCCATAAGGTCACTAAACAAAAAAGGGTAGCTTATTCAGTTAAGCTACCCTTTTTTGTAAACAGTGACTTCTGATACTACTTGCTACTTAAAACCCAGCTAGCAAATGGTACCGTAGTGCGTGCCTCGCCTACTTCTTCAAATGGGGCGCGCAAGTTGCGGATACGTTAGACGCGTTGAAAATTTCGATCCAATAGCCGTCTGGGTCTTTGATAAATGCGATCCCTTTCATAGAACCATCATTAAGCCCTTTCTGAAAAGGAACGTCTAGTGATGCAAATCGTGCACATGCAGCTTCAGCATCAGGCACATGAAAACCAATATGCCCAAAACCTTTTGGCTCTGTATTTCCGTTATGATAATCAACCGTTTCTGGTGTATCGCCCCAATTGTGGGTTAGCTCCAACATGGCCGGGCGACCAAAAGTTTGCTGAGTACGTTCGTCTACATCGTCAGAAATATCAGAGAAATCATCACCTGCCGCCAAAAAATAAAGGCTGAACTTCATTTCTTCAAAATCTAGACGCTTAATTAGCGTCATTCCCATAACTCGCGTATAGAAATCTAGCGAACGCTTGGGGTCGGCAATGCGCAGCATAGTTTGGTTGAACACAAAACCTTGTGTCGCGGCATCTTTCTCTTCATACAGGCCTTCGGCCTTATCGAAATGTCGGCTCATAATAGTCGTCCTTAGCGATATAGATAATTAAGGCAAGGCAATCTTGCTTTGCCTAAAAACGAGTGCATAGAAGTGAGGGGTAATTTTCTTTTCACAACAGCACTTAGTCTATCCTCTTACGCGCTTTACCTCAGATGCGTTTTATTCAACGCCTATTTTTACAGCGCTTTTATTTTTTAGGGAGCTTTCCCCAAACCGAACCTGCATCACTTTTTTTCACTGGCGACACTTTAGTATTGGTGTTTTTGCCAGCCGCTTCTTTTTGTTTGCTAGCGCCTTTATTAAATGAGCTTGGCTTAGTACCAGAAGTGCTTGAGCTATCTGATTTTTTAGGCGAAGTTTGTCGCGTGGACTCCGGTCGATATTTTTTCACCATACCTTGCAACAAATTGCGAACCACTTGATCGCCAGCAGGTTTAAAGTTGCGATGGTCTGGCTTTCTAAAAAACGCCGATAGCTCACCTTTACTCATTCTAAAGTCTGCTAATTTAAGCACCGCTATCATATCGTCATCTTTATAACTCATCGCAATACGGATTTTGCGCAGTACTTCGTTATTGCTTAATCGCTCTTTTGGCCCCAGTTCTTGAGGCATTTGCCCTTCTTGACGACCACGATTTTTAATAATCAATCCATCTAGAAACAGCGCAATAATCTTATCGCGACACGGCAGATAGCCCTCTTCGCCTTCCCGCTTCATCACAGCATGTAAATAATCAATTTCCATGTCGTAGTTCACTAATTTAAAAATACTTATGGCGGCGGTATCGTTTATCGCTAATGCATAACGAAGGCGACGTAGAACATCGTTGTGGATCATGGAAATGGGCCTGAAAAGTGGAGTAGCTAGTAATTGGTATGGATTAAAGTGTAGCGCAACGCGCGCTTTCGCATATTTTACACTACTTGGCCATTCGCATCTATCGAGAGTGTTCCCTTACTCAAGGGAGCCACCAGGACGCTGCAACTTGAAGTGGCGAGGGGTCGTTGGTATCAGAGACCCAAACAACGAGGGCGTGTTTTATGGCTTTTATATGAGTGTTACTGGGCGAAGGCAGAGTAGCCACATATTGCTGAGCATTGTCGCCGTTGCTACTCAATAACGCGTTTTCATAATCGACTACTATAAAGTCGTGAGTGAGTTTACGCCCCGCGTTTTCTCCCCGCTTGACTGAGGTTTCTATGCCAAAGCCAAGTAAGGCAGCGTGAACAACTAGCGTGTTCGATGTCTTTCTGTTGATATTGTTGAAGGACACATCAATGATGTTGTTTTGAACCGAAGCATGAAGTTCGCCAGACAGAGGGGCGACTCGGTTAGGTAACGGCTGCCCCCGAAACCATCCATTCCAAGCACGACCGTTTAAAGCAAAACCTGGCGTGGCAATGGTGTTTGCTTTGCCTACACGCTTGTAGTCTCGCTGCCGTTTACTAAAAGTACTGTCAGCAAATGGATCCTTCCAGCCTAGATAATCCCAGTAGTCCACGTGAAAGTTAATGGGAACCAGTTCTGTCCATAATTTATCGCTCTTTACAAACCCTGAAATCCATTTTTCCGCAGGCGGACAGCTGCTGCAACCTTGGGATGTATAAAGTTCCAAGACGATTGTTTGGTTGGGCGTACTGGTAAGTATAAAAGGCGTGTTTGTTGATTCATTGGTTGCTGTATTTGTTGCTACGTCTGTCGCTACATTTGCTGCTAGCAGCGGCGTAGATGACTGCGTAGTTGATAGCGCTGATTCTGACGCTAGTGCATGGGCTGAACCTGACGTTTTGCTCTCATTAGAATGCAGAGTGAGGGCAGCTTTAACTATGGGGCTCTTTGTGGCTTGACTTGAAGCATTATCCACGTCGCTATTTGTAAATGTTGAAACCTTCGAGTGTTCCGGTTGTGCATTAATACGCCAGTCATAATCAATAAACCGCAGCTTATAATTCTTAGGAATAGGTTCGGCTAGATACTGGTTAATGTATTGTGGCAAGTCCTTTACTTTGCCTGAAGCGACAAAGTCTTCAGTATAAAAATCGAGGATTTCCGAAACGTACACGCGCTTGCGTTTGTCATCAAAGTAAAAGTGTTTCTTACTCCCAAAGAACTCACGGGTGGCTTGTTCAAGGGTGTCGTCTAAGGTTTCTGCATAAAACGGCGTTTGCGGTAGCCTTGGGCAATCTTTTACCATGCAGTTAAGCGCAAAGTGGGCTCTGGGCTCGTTAAGCGGTCTAATTACATCGTTTTCAAAATCATATAAATTTGTGACTTTACCGCCAATCACCACATCGCGAAACTTGAAAAAAGCTGCTCGTGAAAAGAAACTGGTAAAGCCATCGGGAATACCTTTTTCAATGACACCGTACATGGCTAACGCATTATAGCTATTGATGTAATAGGCCATTATGGATTGTGGTGAGTCAAACAATTCAGGGGTCATTTCAGGGCTAGCAAAACTAATAAAATTAATGACGTTTTCAAGGGGCGCTATATCTTTAGATAACCCTTTGAAATCGGTTCGTCCCTGCTCATCTACATAGTGTTGGAGTACATATTCCCAGTCTTGTGATGCTTTTCGATAGGCTTGCTTGAGCTCTTTTATCGCTGCGGTTTCAACACTGTAGTCAATTATCTGCTTATCAGACGCCTGGCTACTGTTGGCAGCTGGTAAAATATACAACAGCAGCATGGACAAGATAATGGCTAACACACTCCCAAATTGAGGAAATCGGCGAGGCTTCATGATCTTCTCCTTACACGCTTTTGGCTGGATGGTGACGCTTGCCATTTGTACTATGCGCATTTGCTGACAGCGAACTAGGTGTTGTTATATCTGGGATTTCGCGAATGGGTATTACATTATTTTGTTTGTAGCGTTCTCCAAGTGGCTGGTACTGCTTTTTCTGCCCATGGCGGTCGGTATATGTCAGAGGTTTCAATATATGTTCATCGCGCTCGGCGTTGTGCTTGCACATAGAGATGGGACCATCTGCGGTCATAACCATGAATGAACACGCATCAATTCTGTCTTGCTGAAGGGCGTTGGCATCCATAAAATTTTGAACAAAAAACGACAGTTTGTGCACACGTCCTTTGCTTTTGAAAAGGCTGCTACGCATTTCAAACAGCTTCAATGAGGTCGCTTTTGCAAGCTTCCAAATCCACTTTGGCCTAGCAAGCAGTGCTTTACTGTAATCCCATATAATCTGTGCCGTGCCGTGCTGCCGGGTTGTTTGTATGTGCTTAAAATCCTCAATGAACTGCGCAAATAAGAGTGCATCATCAACGACGGAATAAACCTGTTTATCAGCCACTAACGTTGGCATGTAGCTATGACAGTCGTTATGCCCAATACGTACTTTTTCCCACGGCAGCGCTTTGCTAATTGTTTTTTCTATAGCGGCTTTCACCGTTACGGGGTCAATTACATCAGCTCTTGCTCCCCATTCCCCTCGGCCTGTTTCTGCCTGTAGCTGAAATGAGGCGAAACTTACGGCGTCTGCATGCTGCACAAAAAAATCCACCAACATGGGCAATTCTTTGAAATTATCGGTGTGCACGGTGGTGTTAAAAATAATCATAAGCCCCAAGCCTTTGGCCCGTTCTATGTATTCTTCGCGGATAGCATTTAGCGATGCTTCATCAGGGAAACCTTTACGTTCTTGGGTGGTATCAACGTGAAAAGCGACATCGTTTAAGCCAACTTTAGCTAAAGCTGTTAGCAGGTCACGGGAAGCCGCAATACCGTTGGTGAAAAGTGCGGTGTGCAAACCGAGCTTATTGGCATATTCGACAATTTCAATTAGCTCGCTGCGCTTTCTTAACGTAGGGTCACCACCGGTTATTTGTACACTGGTACCAGGACCATAGTGACGAAGGACATTGTCTAATCGCTTAAACACTTCTTGAATGGGAATGTCGCGAACCGCTTGCGAATGCTCAGATAAATAGCATAAGGTGCAATCAAGATTACACTTTTGCGTGATTTCAACAGCAACACAACCTATGGTGTGCGTGCGGCCCAGCAACTGATTTGGGGTAAAATGTTCACCCATGCGTTTTTGGGTATGACGAAGTTGTTGATTTCTAGTGATACCAGGGGAGCACGCCATGTCAATGCGCCTTTTTCGAACTACACAGTATCAACAAAGACCTATTACATATAAAAATACTTTCACGGCGTGCCGTTTTTTTGCACTAGTTTTATTGTCATGCAACGCACTCGCTTCTTCTGATACAACTGAAAACCAATCGCTATTCACAACAACGTCGACTTCGTTCGAAGAAGTAAAAAGCCGTGTTTTTTCAGATCCCTATTCGGCGCTACCGCAATATGAAGTGTCGCGGAAACACTTCGATGCTGACGGTGAAAATCTGCTGCTAAGTCACGCTAAAAGAACCCTTTCTTCCAACGCAAATTTTATAGAATTAGGTACCAAGCATAAGCTACTTCAAGCTAATGGTATTTGCTTCGCTGGCACATGGAAAATTAATCACAGCAGCCCTTATTCGGGGCTTTTTCAAGCACGCACAAGCGTGCCGGTTATCGTAAGAGCGTCAGTCAGCTTGAGCGGTACAAAGCAGCGAGATAAGCGTGCTTTTGGTATGGCAATCAAGCTTTTCCCCAATACTCAAAGTACGATTACTGAAAACATATTTTTAATGCACTCGCTGGGTGGCACTAAAACCCAGCACGTGGCCAACTTACCTATGACCAACGAGCCCGCTCTGGGCGAATTGCCGCCTTTCAGTCAATTACTCACCGCTTATCGCTTGGAAAGCGATCTTGAAGAAGCAGATCAAGCGTTTAGCGGAAAAAATGCGAATGCGCGTTTCAGACCTGTTTCACATTTGGCAGAAGTATTGCTCCCCAACGACGAAATAGCGAATAACGTGAGGCAAGGTCCTTACTGGCTAAAAGCGTCGTTAAAACCTGATACACCGCTAGTGAATAAAGATGACTTTAGGGATGAATTGTCGTTGCAGCATTACCCAAATAAGACGCTATCTTGGGTTTTATCTGCTGCCAATTTTAACGATGCAGGGATAGATAAAGCCCAATGGCAAGAGATAGGTGAAATGACATTGACTGAATCTGTGACCTCCCTTACCTGCGACACGAAACTTCACTTTAATCACCCTGCAATCAAATGACGCTAAGCAATTCCGTTTAAACGGGTAAACCTCGCGTTAGAGTGTTTTTACTGCCTATTGAGATTACCGTATAGTGAGCAATGTTCTCATTGTTTTAGTATTAGTGTTGTTTCATGTCCGGTTCCTTTCGCAAGAACAGTCGCAAATACAGCCGCAGTATTCACTTGTGGCTGTCGCTGGTTATTTTTATTCCTGTGATCATTGTTATTGCGAGCGGTTTATTATTGCAGGTTAAAAAAGAATTCGACTGGATCCAACCACCAACACAAAAAGTGCAGAATACCCAAACCAACGGGCCTACGATTTCCTTCGACGACGTGCTACACGCTGTAAAACAAGTGCCTGAGGTTAGTTTAAACAGCTGGGACGATATAGACCGGTTAGACGTGCGCCCCACAAAAGGCATCATTAAAGTGCGAGGGAAGAACCATTGGGAGGTTCAACTGAATGCACAAAATGGTGATGTACTTCAGGTTGCGTACCGACGCACAGACACCATTGAAGCTATTCATGACGGTAGCTGGTTCTTTGAGGGCGCCAAGCTATGGCTGTTTCTGCCCGCTGCCCTATTGCTTTTTGTGCTGTGGGTAACTGGCCTTGTCATGCTGTACACCACCATGAAAAGTAAATATCGAAAGAACAAATTTCGTCAGCGCTTAAACAACTCATAACAGATAAGTTATCGCCAGTTGAACACTTTCTCCCTGCGCAAATGCCGCTTTGTCATCGGCACTGGTGTAATACTGTTGATTGGTTAAGTTACGCCAGCTAGCTTGAAGCTGAACCCGCTCGTTTAACTGCCAATCAGCGCCCATGTCCAGCGTAAATACCTCATCAAGAGCTCGCTCTCCGTCAGCAATATCCGTCTTACTTGCACGATAGGCAAATACCGTAAAAAACCGCACAGCTTGCCATTGAACGCCTAAATCAAGCCTCTGACTGTTTGCAGGTATATCTGCGATGCTATTACCCAAATCGTCTTCACCGCTAATCCACATTCCGCTAAGTCGAGCGTCTATTGCGTCATTGTGCGATTGCCAACTAAGTTGATAGCTCATCCCCTCTATCGTTGCACTGTTTAAATTAGAATATTGAAGCACATCTTCAGCAACCATAATGCGTTCAATATAGTTATCAATTTTCTGATTAAACACCTCTATCGAGCCTTGCAGTTGCTCACTGCTGTAAGCAACACTGGCTTGCAAATTTAACGCTTGCTCTGTTTCAAGTTTGAGGCTGCCCAACACAGTACCGCGAGGTGTTTCGCCAGCAAAGAAACGTTCAGTTAAAGACGGATTTCGAAACGCGCTAGACACATACATACCAGCCGCCCAATGCTGAGAAAGCTGATAATTTGCGCCTAAATACCCGCTTAGATTAGTGTTAGTCTGAGCAGTGCTAGATTGGAATGTATTGGCATCTGAATCATCAGACTGGCGCTGCCAGTCAACCCGTGCGCCAAGGGCGAGCGACAAGCGTTCCCACTGACGTGAGGCATCAGCAACCGCTGCGGTAGTAATCTCGCTTGCATCGAGAGTACGCACTTCATAGGCAAGCTCTGCTTCAAAGGCATTTGTTATAAAACTGGGCGATGTGGTGTCAGGTAACGCGCTTTCCGCTGGTGTTAATGTGAATTCTCTCTCATCTGCCACTACGCCGTCTCGACCAGTAACTTGCAGCTGCCAGTTCAAATCCCAGTCTTTCAGCTGCGTATCTGTGCTTATGTTAAACCCATAGTCAAACGCCTTGTTTTCGCTGTCGTTGATGCGGCTTTCTGGTCGCAACACCGAGGTGTCTAGGCTAGATTTATGCCACCAGACATTTCCAGTAAATAGATGACTTTCAAACGCTATTTTGCCAAGCCAGTGTATGTTCTTTGGGTAGGTGGTTATTCTACTTTCTGGGAAGTCACTGCTCGACTTACCAATGTCGTTGTTATCAGAATAAAGCGTCCACGCCTCTTTTATGACGCTATCTACCGGCCTGTGTCTAACAAATAGCCCTGATTGTTCGAATTGATCAAACAGCGAGCCCCCATTCGCATCTTCTCCATTGTCGGCGCTTCTGTATGAAATGTTCCAGTCTGTCTCGCTCTCTTCAGTTAGGCTGTTGCTATTGTCTGCACGGCGTGTGCTGCCAGCATAGCTCAGCGCCTTCATTTGTTGATTGCTGCTGTAGCCAACGCGTAGGTGAGGCTTTTGAATTTCCCCAAAATGCAAGTTCACCGCGCCACCTATCGCTCCCGAGCCTAGGTAAGTGGAAGCGGCGCCCGGTAACACAGATACTGTTGAAATAAAGTCAGGTGGAATAAAGCCTATGCTAGACCCTGCCCGCCTGTCGCTCACAATCGGTACGCCGTCTAGCAGGCTTTGAATTCGCCACCGCGAATACCCTCGGATACTGATGCTTTGTATTTGCCCGCCCTGCCCATTTAACGACACAGAAGGAGATTGAAGTAAGACATCATTGGTATGTAACGGCGCTACCAGGCCACTTTTATCAAACTCATATTGCGGAAAAATGCGCGAAAGCGTCTCGTCGTAATAGGGTCGTGCAGCCGTTACTGTGTAGCGCTCTACCTCGTTGAGCGGTGCACCTTGGGCAACGCTAAAAGATGATGTAAGCAGTAAAGGTAGTGCAGCAATAGATACCGATAAACCAGACGAGGATTTAGAAGACACTGAAAAACTTGAATCTAGCAAAAAAGAAAACAATGATGATCTCACTACGCGATACATACCTGTGAAAATAAGTGTGCACCGAAAAAGTTGGCAAAGAAAATGAAAAACGCGGCAGTAAAACTACCGCCGCGTACTAAGCAAAATGATGCTTAATTACCGCTATTTAGCGATTACAGGAAGACCCGTAGTCCACGGTCCACCAGCATCAACCACCGCTTGTTGAAGTGATGGTACAGCACGTTGCTGCAATGTACCGATTCGTTTCACTACATCATCTAGACCATCGTTGGCGTAACCGAGCTGGTCTTTATGCTGCTGTGTTGGTCCGTAAGAAGACCCTAGTGCAGAACGGGCATAGCCCAATCGGCTCAACACATTTGCAGGCTTAATACCCATCTTATCGCGAGATGAAAGGCCAAATAGAACTTTGTTTACCCCGTTAATTTCATCTTGAATAGCAGCGTATTGCGCTTCAAGACTGTTCACATCACTTGGCGTGCGATCAATCGCGGTACGCAAAAGGTCCATGGTTTCTTTTAATTGCTTCAGTACAGTCGTCGATGATAATGCACGTTTTTGCGCATCGTTCACCGCATTACCATATGCTTCAATTTCAGCATGCGTAGCACCTTTCAGCGCGCCGTCATAGATAGATTCCAATACAAACGACGCTGGCTCAGAAAGCGCTGTTACCGTGGCACCTTCTCGCTTAAATAACGTTGCGGTATAGCTGCCTGGTAGCGCCATGAGTCCATTGTTCTTGCTGTCTTTGTCAGTAAGCGGAATAGTGAGTGAATATTTCATATCCCAGGTAATACGGTGTAAGCCTTTCTTTGTGTTACCTTCTACACGCTTCATTAAGTCACCATCACTGTCGCGTACTTCGACATACACTGCTGGGGCAGCTTCTTGGTTTTCAGCTTCAACCGCTTCCCAGCTTGGATACTTAGGGTACTTTTTGTCTTCTATAAGTTTCTTTTCTGCTTCTTGGCGCTTTTCTTTTGCCGTTAGCAAACTGTCTTTCAAATAGTAGGTGAAAGTTGCACCGTGCTCGGGATTCTCGGCAACAAAGCGATCGTCACCATCAGAGTCTGTGTGATTATCATCTAACTGGAACCACTTAACCGGTCGACTTGGCGCAAACAAAATGGCGTCTTTTTGCATCGACTTCTCGGTTAATGAACGCAGCGGCGCATAATCATCAAGTATGTAAATACCGCGACCAAACGTACCTGCGACTAAGTCATTCTCGCGACGTTGAATTTTCACATCGCGGGTTGAGATGGTCGGCATACCACCGTCTAACTCAACCCAGTCTTTACCGCCATCTACCGAGAAAAACACACCGAATTCAGTACCGATAAACAATAAGTCCTTATTTACGTGGTCTTGTACAATACGCCACACTAAGTGCTTTTCAGGTAAATCATCAGCTAATGAAGTCCAGCTTTTCCCTAAATTAGTCGACTTGATTAAGTAAGGTTTGTAATCACCATATTTATGATTATCAAGGGCAACATATACCGTATTGGGATCAAACAAGTCAGCGCGAATATCATTCACGTACGAATTGGCTGGAATCCCCTTAATGTCATCTAGCTCAATCTTTTTCCAAGATTTACCACCATTAGTGGTCACTTGGATAATACCGTCGTCGGTACCTGCCCACAGAATATTCTCATCTACCGGGCTCTCAGCAAAGTTGGCAATGGTATGAAACTCTGTCATGGCATACAGGTCCCAGCCGGCTTCTACTGACCACGTGCGCCCCATAAGTGGCGAATGCATGCGATTGCCGTTTTTAGTGAGATCGCCCGACACTGCAGTCCAGCTGTCACCGCGATCATCACTTCGCCAAACCCGCTGTGAGGCAAAATAGATACGCGCAGGATCATGTGCAGACACATTAATCGGCGCATCCCAGTTAAACCGCTCTGCAGGGTCGCCTGGTAGTGGCTGAGGTTTAACATACACCCCTTCTCGGGTAGTCGTATCGACACGCACTAAATTTCCTTGCTGCCACTGCGAATACATAATGTCAGGGTTACCAGGCTCTACCGCTGGGCCGTGCCCATCACCGCCCAAGGTTAAGAACCAATCTTTGTTCTTTATCCCCTCTTCACGCATAGTGCGCGAAGGACCGCCTTGGGTGGAATTATCCTGTGCGCCAGCGTAGATCTTATAAAATGGTTTAGAGTCATCTGGCGCTACTTTATAGAACTGGGTTAATGGAAGGTTCGCCATAAAGCGCCAATTTGCCATTCTGTCGTGAGACATATAAATACCACCATCGGATCCCATCAATACGAAATCTGGATCGGTAGGATGGAACGCCATGGCGTGGTCGTCTACGTGCTTGCGTTTAGTGTTGATGGGCGTCCACGTTTTGCCGCCGTCATCCGACACTTTGCTGTAGTTACTGGCAATATAAACGCGGTCAAATTGATGTTGGTCAGCGAATATTTCCTGATAATAGTGAGGACCTGTGCCACCGCCTACTTCATCTGACATTTTAGTCCAGCTAGCACCTTGGTCGGCTGAACGGTAGAAGCCACCACCACGATTATCGGTTTCAATCGTGGCATAAATCACATCTGGGTTCATGGGTGATATAGCCATACCAATTTTACCCATGTTGCCTTGTGGTAAACCTGTTTTAAGTTCAGTCCAGGTTTCGCCTCCGTCGCTGGAAGTATGGATACCTGCGCCTTCGTTCGTTCCCACATAGGCACCAATTGAACGCTGACGCGCCCACGTTGCAGCATAAAGTTTGTCTGGGTTACGCGGGTCAATAAGTAGTGATGTTACCCCGGTCCATTCGTCAGCTGGCTTAAGCACTTGCTTCCACGTTTCACCGCCATCGGTCGTCTTATAAAGCCCACGCTCGCCGCCGCCACTCCACAATGGTCCTTGGGCAGATACCCATACAATATCTGGATTTGTAGGGTGAATAATAATGTCAGAAACGTGCTCTGACTTCTTCAGACCCATATTTTTCCAGGTTTGACCGCCATCTAGCGATTTATATACACCGTCGCCAAAGCTAATGTGACGGCCACCATTATTTTCGCCCGTTCCCACCCAAATAATATTTGAGTTGCTTGGCGCAATGGTCACGTCACCAATGGAGTAAACTGGCTGGTCGTCGAAAATTGGCGTCCAGGTCGTACCCGCGTTGGTAGTTTTCCACACACCACCCGAGCCCACCGCGGTGTACCATGTTGAGGGATTGTTCTGATCGACTGCGATATCAGCGATACGCCCAGACATGTACGCAGGCCCAATGTTTCTCAGCTCCATGGCTTTGAATGTTGAACTGCTGAAGACTTCATTCTTGTCGTTTTTGTCTGCAAAGGCGGGGGTGCACGCAAGTGCAACTGATACAGCAACTGCCGCTTTAAGAAGCTTTTTCATTATTGTTATCCAGTGTGTTTGATAGGGCTCAAAACCCTTTTTTAATTTGTAGTACTATCACTCTATAGCATTACTAATAAATGCTTAAAGTTACAATGTAACATACGACCAACTGCCCATTACAAAAGTTGAAAATATTGTGCACCGACTTAACATTACCTAATATCTTGATGGTCATTAGCCAGTGCATTTTTTCAAAAAGTAGTTTAGCCCTACCGACTCAATCTGTACATTTATTCAACAAACCGTATATTGTCCAATCTGGATCTTTGTTTTACTATTCAGGGCGTCAGCCTAAGAATATTAAATACTAATACTGACTCACAGGATTCAAATAGACACGAAAAAGCTTAAAGGCTCGAAGGGAATACATAAAAATAATATGCGGATTAGACATCTAACAATTTTACTCGTCGTTGCCAGCGTTCTACTTAGTGCCTGCACACCTTCACAACCTACAAACAAAATTCTGATCAGTGGTCCTTTTGAACCAGTCAATAACGATCCGGCAAGTACCGGCTACATGTTTACACGAATGCAAATTCTGGAAACTCTCATAGACGTGGATAACCAAGGTCAGCTTATCCCAGGACTTGCTAGCTCATGGTCAAATGATGAGGACTTTACTGTTTGGACATTTAATTTACGTCCTGATGTGTATTTTCATGACGGCACATTAATGACCGCCGACGCCGTCTACAAAAGCCTTTCGGTCGCGTTTGGTAAACCAACGCCATTTTCAAAAGATATGATCGCCAACATGGAGGTGGTATCAGAATATTCTATCAAGTTCACCTTGAACCAAAGTTACCGTCCTTTCCCTTCCCTGTTAAGTAATTATGCAACTGCGATCGTGGCACCTGCTACCTTCGGCAAGTTCAATCGAATTAAAACCTTAATAGGTACAGGCCCCTATCAGATTACGCACTTTGAACCACCCCACAATATTACAACCACACGCTTCGACAATTATTGGGGCGAGCCCGCTGTTATTGAAAACGTTGAGTACGTAACGGGTCACCGCTCTGAAACGCGGGCGCTTATGGTACGAACGGGGCAAGCAGATATTGTGTACAACCTCGACCCTGCCGCGGTTAGCATGTTGCGCACTGACTCTAACGTAAACGTGTTTAGCGACAGGATCCCTCGCACCACTTTAATTAAGTTAAATAGCGGCCATCCTATCCTCTCAGATGTAAAAGTAAGGCAAGCACTGAGTTTAGCGATTGACAGAAAAGGCATTGCATCTGGCGTAATGCGTATATCGAATATCTCTGCTGATCAGCTATTCGGCCCAAATATTCGAGACTGGCATATTCGGTCTACTGCCACAGATAATGCTACCAATACTATTTCAATGGGTGACGCTGACAATAATCCAACAATTAAAAATAGCGTTGAAAATGGCGACTTATTATTAAATAGGAAAAAAGCGGCACAGCTGCTAACCGACGCGGGATGGTTAGTAGGTGAGGATGGAGTGCGCTACAAAAATGGCTCACCTTTAACGCTTGATATGATTACCTATGCCAATCGGCCAGAACTCATTACCATTGCCACGGCAATTCAAGATCAGTGGGCTAGCATTGGAGTGAAGCTCTCTGTCCATATGGAAAATGTAAGTGCCATTCCTTCAGGGCATGCTGATGGTACATTGCAAACTGCACTTATGGCGCGTAACTTTGCTAACATCCCAGACCCTCTCGGTATAATGCTGGCTGACTTTTCTTCAAAAGAAGGCGGCGATTGGGGGCCAATGAACTGGCAAAATGAAAAAGTGTTTAGCGATTTAAAGACCTTGAGTCACACCACGGATGAACACGCTTACAAATCGTTGATATCATCAATTATGCAAGAAGTTCAGCAAGACGTTCCTCTTATCCCCGTTATGTACTATGTGCAGCAAACGGCGACATCTAGCCGACTAAGAAACTTCAGCTTCGACCCTTACGAGCGTTCTTTTCGCGTATCTCAAATGAGAATAGCCCCATAATAATGAGAAAGATCCTACTTCAACGGCTGCTTCAAGCTGTACTGATGGCGTGGAGTGTAGGCACACTCACATTTATTATAACCCGTTCACTACCTGGAGATATGGCTTACAAAATAGCGGCTGGCCGCTACGGTGACGATGCGGTAAGTACAAGTGCCGCTAACGCCGTAGCAGAAGAACTTGGTCTGCACAGAAGCGCTTTCGAGCAGTACGTCAGCTGGATGACTGATTTAGCCTCTCTGGATTTAGGCAATAGCTTGGTCACGGGTGCCCCCATTGTTGTTGAGCTACAAAATCAGCTTTCTTACACCCTTGTTCTCGCCGGACTCGCTATTCTGGTATCCGCATTAATTGCGTTTCCTCTGGGAATTTATAGCGGCATCAGAAGCGCTCGAAAAAGTGAAAATACTCCTAAAAGCCGTGCTTCTCTTTTTGATAAAGCAGTATTAGTGTTTTCCACGTTCGTGCGCTCTCAACCAGTCTTTTGCTTGGGGCTAATTCTCATCTTTATTTTTGCACTAGAGCTCAACTGGCTACCGGTTGCGGGCTCTTCAGGCTTTGTCTATACCATATTACCTGTAATGACCTTAGGGTTAAGCCTGGCGGCTATATCAAACCGCGTAATTCGCAATAGTACTGTTAATGCGGTTCAATCGGGTTACTTCCATTTCGCCAAGATAAAAGGGTTAAGCGCTCTAGAAGCGTTCAGGTGCCATGCGCTACCTAACATTGTAATACCTGCTCTAGCCTTCATGGGCATACAACTTATCGGGTTAATTGAAGGCGTAATTATGATTGAAAGCCTTTTTGCTTGGCCCGGCATAGGACACGGACTTTCCCATGCTGTCTTTGCCCGTGACATCACTATGTTACAAGGCACAGCTTTGCTGATGGGCACGTTATTCGTATTGGTCAACACACTAGTCGATTTAAGTCAGTATGCACTCGACCCAAGGGTGAGGGAAAATCGAGGACATAGCCAATGAAGACATTCGCTTTACCTGTTGAAAAAGTGATTGGCTTTTCACTTTTGATGCTGCTCTTATTACTTGCGTTGGGCGAGCCTGTTCTATTGGGAACAAACGGCAATCAACAAAATTTAAAGCAAGTGCTCGAAGCCCCAAGTGCGCAACATTGGTTAGGTACAGATCAATTTGGACGCGACATGTTGGCCAGAATCTCAGAGGGTCTGCGCATATCACTTTCTCTCGCTGCACTGTGTGTACTAAGTTCATCAATCATTGGTGTGCTAACGGGCGTAATTGCAGCGTGGTGTAGAGGTTGGGTAGATACGACGTTGAATTTCATTGCCAATACGATATTGGCGCTCCCCGGACTGGTACTTATTCTTCTTTTCGCGGCGCTAGTACCAGGCTCTTTCATTATGCTGTATTTAGCCATTTCCTTAGTACTGGCCGTCGAGTACTTCAGGCTGGTACGTGCTATCACTCTACCAGTAGTGACAGGCCCTGCACTGGAAAACTCTGCGCTAATGGGTTTTCCAAAACGCTATTTATTTAGTAAGCATATATGGCCCGCCATTCGACAAGACGTGTTATCACTTGCTGCTTTTGGTGCCTCCTCCTCAATTATCGCCATGGCATCGGTGGGCTTCGTTTATGTTGGTTTAAAACCACCCAGCCCTGAGCTTGGGCTGATGATAGTTGAGCTTTTTCCATACTATCACGAAGCACCTTGGCTGCTCGCACAACCTATTTCCACCCTATTCGTTCTCGTACTGGGCTTTCACTTACTTTCTGCGAAGAGTGACAAAACACCTCGTTTAAATAAGTTCATTTTTGACAGCAGCAGTAGACTATCAAAGAGTGATGCATTGGAGCGCAAACTGTGAGCCAATACATTGCTATTGAACACTTATCAATTTACGCGCAAGACACCATTATTGTAGAGGATCTATCCCTTAACCTTGAACAAGGCGAGACGCTTACTATATTGGGTGAAACCGGGGCAGGTAAAAGTCTGCTAGCGCAAGCAATTATGGGCGACTTACCGTCTGCACTGAAGGTTACGGGAAATGTTCTGGTAAACGGTGTAGATATGCTTCGTGCGAACCGACGTGAATGTGAACAATTGTGGGGGCGAGACATTGTTATGCTGCCGCAAGAACCATGGCATTCTCTAAGCCCAATGATGAAAATTCGCCAGCAAGTCGCCGAAGTTTTTCGGTTTACATTGGGTAACGGTGCTCGCGAAGCACAAAAGAGTGCGAAGACACAGCTAGACAACCTGGCTCTTAAAGACGACAGTGATAAGGTCCCTTCTCAACTTTCCGGTGGAATGGCACAGCGTGTTGCTTTTGCCTGTGCATCAGCGACTAATGCACCTTTATTTCTAGCCGACGAACCCACAAAAGAGCTAGATGCCGGACGCAAACATCACATTATTGAGCAACTAAAGCAAAAAGCTAACGACGGTACGCTACTTACCATTACGCACGATGTTTCAGTGGCAGAGGCACTGGGTGGTAAATGTATGGTGCTTAAAAACGGGAAACTGGTTGAAACAGGTGATACCCGCAAGATACTGTCCTCCCCGTCTTCAAACTATACCAAAACCCTTATTGCGTCGGCTCCGCAACACTGGACGGCTACAACAAAAAAAACGCATAGGTTTGCACCGCTGGTATCGGTGAATGACCTCACAATTATGAGAGGTAACCGTACACTATTTACTGGCCTTAGTTTTTCTTTAGGGGAAGGCGAAATTGTCGGGCTTTGTGGTGATAGCGGCAGTGGAAAAACGTCTCTAGGTGATGCTCTACTTGGGCTTCTACCCTATCAAGGCAATATTGCGTTTCATACGCTTTTACACCGTTATCAAACCCTAAAGCTATATCAAGATCCCCCAAGTTCATTTGCCCATCACACTACGCTTAATTCATTGATTGATGACGTAATAAAGCTTCACAAGGTGTCTAAAAAGCGTGCTGATTTACTTTCAGCTCAACTAGGCCTTAACCAGCGATTGTTTGAGCGCAGCGCCTCTGAGGTAAGTGGAGGTGAGCTTCAACGCATTGCATTGCTGCGCGCGCTGCTACTAAAGCCCAAGTTACTTATAGCTGACGAGCCAACATCTAGGCTCGACCCCATTACAAGTAAGGCAATTACTCACTTACTTGTCGATCAATGCAGAGAAGAAAATTGCACGGTGCTCTTTATCAGCCACGATAGAACACAGCTAGAAAAAGTCTGTGACCGCGTCATTGACCTTCAGACTCTCACAACACCAAAAGCCGTTATATAACGGCTTTTGGAAGACAAGATTCAGGGCTCTTTCGTGTGTTTATACGCAAACCGTAGCCGCGAATGAACTAAAAAGTCACGATTTCATCATCAATAAGATGACCAACAGCCTGACTCTGCTCAGCATCGACAAAGGCGCTATCAATCGCGCCAAAGCGCGCCGTAGTAACCTTTCTATAATTCGGGTGTGTATAAATATAAGTTTGCTTTGACTGAAGCGCCTCTATCACGCGCTCAGCTAGCACAGAGGCATCGATTCCCGACTCTACTGCTTTAGTGGCCGCTTGAGCTCCTGCTTTAAGCTTTTCTTTATCAATGCGTTTCTCAGCGGCTACTGCGTATTTTTGCTGCCTATTTCTATACGACTCGTGAATGCGGGTTTTCACGAATGCTGGACACAATACAGAAGTATGGATTCCAAAAGGTTTCAGTTCTGGTACCCAGCTTTCCGTCATAGAGACAACCGCAGCCTTTGATGCGCAATAGGCCGCCGCATATGGCATGCCCATCATTCCCGCCATCGACGCCACGTTTAGCACCCAGCCTCCTTCGCCGTGCTCTTTAATAGCTGGCACGCATGCTTGTGCGCCATAGAGTACGCCCATAACGTTGACGTCCATTACCCAGCGCCAGGTCTCATGCTCCGAATCTTCAACTTTCCCCGGCGTACCGCCAACACCAGCATTATTGATGACCATATGAACCTTGCCAAACTTCTCTTTGGCGTTAGCTACAATATCTTCCCACTGAGCGTAATCGGTAACATCAAGGGCGCAAGTCAATACATCGAAACCTTTCTCTCGTAAGTCGTTACCCGATTCGGTTAATGCAGCATTATCAATATCGCCCATGACGATATTCATACCCTGCCTTGCCAATGCCTCTGCCAGCGCTAACCCTATGCCGCCAGCGGCGCCAGAAATAATAGCGGTCTTACCCGTAAATTCGTTAGACATCTTACTCTCCTGTTATTGTTATTGCGCCGCGGGCCCTTTGGGAAAGCCATTTCAATGAGGAGTTTGCAATCGCCTATCTCACTCAACTAGCGCTTATCTACACACCTAGATTAGGGGTAACAGGATGGGGAAAATACTTTATTTGGCTAATTTGGATAGCTTCATGAAATTAATAAGGCAGGTTAAAAGTAAGGGCGGGGCAAACAAAAAAGGCAGTGACTAACCCTGCCCTTTGCTTGAATAGACTATCTCTTGCCCGTGGTCAGTTCGTTTACTTCGCCGGCATAACATAAACCTCGCGAACGCAGGCTGACTCTTCTGCGCTTAGGGCAAATAATACCGATTTTGCAATATCCGCTGGCTGAAGTTTATCTTCCTTAGGTTCATCAAAAAATGGCGTATTCACCATACCAGGGCAGATAGTTGTACAGCGGCCGCCCCACTCGCGCATTTCTTCTGCGAGGTTCTGACCGAAACCATAAGCAAACCACTTACTTGCCCCATATACAGAGCCTTTGAGAGCTATTCGACCGGCGACCGAAGACGTAATAATGAAGTGGCCTTGCGTATCGCGCAGGTACGGTAATCCGGCTTTTGCAGTATAAAGCAGTCCATTTACGTTTGCGCCCAGCATGCCATCCCAGTCATCTACGTCCCCCTTTTCAATGCCGGCGGCTTTCGCGCCACGCCCGGCATTAGCGAAAATGCCGTCAATACGACCGAAATGTTCTTTCACCTTTTTAAACGCCGTATCGACATCTTTAAAGTCGCTAACGTCAGCTTTTACAGCGAACGCAACATCATTGCCAAGCTCTTCGACTAAGGCACGCAATTTGTCCTCACTTCTTGCTAAAAGGGCAACATTAAAACCGTTATTTATCAGTTGCTTTGCCGTTTCTTTGCCAATGCCGCTGGAAGCTCCCGTTATCGCGATAACCTTTTTATTTGTAGCTGCGGTGGACATACACTTCCTCCTTTTTACTGGGCAACCATTTCACTAATTTTGTTTACGAAAGCTGGAATATCATCTGGGTTTCTACTAGTGACTAGTTTTGAGTGGGTCACTACTTCTTCATCAACCCAGGTCGCACCAGCATTTTTGAGATCTGTTTGGATACTAGGAAACGAGGTGAGTGTTGCACCTTTCGCTAACCCAGACTCCACCAGCAACCATGGACCATGACAGATAGCACCTATAGCTTTAATACTTGCCGCGCTGTTTGCACTTTTGATGAAGGCAATAGCATCTTCATTGGTACGCAGCACATCGGGATTGATTTGACCGCCGGGTAGCACAAGGGCATCGTAATCTTCTGGGTTTACAGACGTAACTTGTTTATCAACGTTAATTTCTTTTCCCCAGTTGTCTTCGTCCCATGCTTTGATCGTCGATTGAGCATCAATAGATAGCACATCAACGTCAGCACCTTGCTCAATAAACTTGTCTCTTGGTTGAATCAACTCGCTTTGCTCAAAACCATTGGTTGCCAAAATAGCGATTTTTTTGCCTTTAAGGTTTTGGGTGTTGCTCATAATGTTCACTCCTTTTGAAAGACGAAATGTAAAGCTAGAAAAAACAGGGGTCGCCGCACGACAGGAATAACTGTCCGCCTACCACCTTTAGCAAATCCCATCAGGTGAACGCGTTAGTTTGTGCATGGCATAACCTAGCTCTTACTATCTAGCTAAGGTGCTATTGAAGGTGCAAATTGCAAACCATTCCCAAAGAACAAAGCAAACCATTGATTTTATGAAAATAAATACAAAAAAAGAAATCTCACCAACACCAATAGCCACGCACATATTCAGATTTTGTGAACAATTTACAGAGCTTGTTTCTCGCTTCTTTTTTTAAGGTGATGTAAGCCGACAGCGAAATTTTCATGTATCAAGCTTTAAGAGTTTTATTGTTTAGGCAAGGCATGAGAACACATGAGCAAGGAACGTTTTAACCACGCTAAATCTGCATTTGAGCTTTCTTTGAAAAGTTGGTGGAGTATTACAAAGCGCATTTTCACTAGCCTGCAAAAAGACAATATTCCTCTTATCTCCGCTGGCGTTGCCTTTTACTGCTTGCTGGCTATCTTCCCCTTACTAGGGGCAACCATTGCCTTGTATGGGCTTGTTGTATCACCCGACGAACTACAAAGTCATATGGCATTGCTGGTAAATGTAGTACCAAATGACAGTCGTTACATCATTGAAGAACAGCTTAAAAATTTAACCGAGAAGTCGGATACGGCATTAGGCTGGAGTTTTTTATTTACTCTGCTCTTATCACTGTGGAGCAGCAGCAAAGGCGCTAACGCTCTGATAAAGGCATGCAACATTACCTATAGCGAGGCGGAAGGAAGAGGGTTTTTTAATGGTATCCTGGCACGCATCACCTGCACCATATTTATGATCCTTACTGTAATTGTGTCCCTTGCCTGCATCACTATTTTACCCGAAGCAATAAGCTGGATGACGTCAAATGCCCTTAGTACCGAGCAAGCCATGTGGGTGACTTGGCCGGTGATGCTGGCCCTATTTAATATTGCGCTCTCTGCCTTATATCGTTATGCGCCTCACCGACGAGAAGCTCAGTGGCGCTGGGTGACGCCGGGGTCAGTTTTTGCCACGTTATTATGGGTAGTAGCCTCATATGGCTTTTCGATATACCTCAATGAATTTGGAAGCTACAACAAAACCTACGGCTCCGTTGGGGGAATTATTATCCTGCTCATGTGGTTGTATTTAACCGCGTACATCATTCTAATTGGTGCAGAGGTGAATTCGTCGATAGAGCTCCAAACTACTGCAGACAGTACGGTGGGTGAAGACAGACCCATGGGCGAAAGAAACGCATTTGTGGCAGATCATACACCGGATGATTTAAGGCGCTAATGCTTAAACTATCTGAGGCGCATGCACTATCTAGCAGCGCCTTCCTCATCATCAATTTTTAGCATCTTTACGAGCATTTCTTTTCATTTTACCTATATCAGAATTTGCCTCATATTCGCGCCGCGAAATTATCTTCTCTTTCCTTTGATGTAAGGCATTACCTTGGACAACACCCTTATCCCGCCGGCCAAAGCGCGGGTTTCTGTTCCCGTTATTGCGCTGGGTATGTACGCAGTTGCGTCTGGCTATTTGATGAGTCTGATCCCACTAATGCTCAGCCATTACAACCTAGACACGGCTATCGCCAGTTGGCTGGCTAGCAGCTTTTACGCTGGACTACTAGTGGGTGCCCTTAGTATTGAACCGTTGGTCACCCGCGTTGGGTACAAGCACGGTTTTGCGCTGTGTTTAGGCGTATTATTACTAACTATTGTAGTAATGCCTTTGTTTGCTCACACCGCAGTTTGGCTTGCGGCTCGGTTAGTGGCTGGCGTTTCTGTAGCGGGTGTATTTGTTATCGTAGAGTCGTGGCTTTTACACGGCGACGAAGCCGATAGAGCCAAACGTTTAGGCTTGTACATGGGCGCACTGTACGGGGGAAGCTCTTTAGGTCAGTTAGGTATTGGCGCTATTGGCGTAGGCGGCATGCTTCCTTTTGCTGCCATTTTCACCATGTTGATTTTAGCCATTGGCGTACTTTTGTTTGCAAAGAGCGAGCAGCCTGAAGCTTCCCACAGTACGCCACTGTCGCTAAAGCAAATATCGAAACTAAATCATGCCGCAATTATTGGTTGCATAGTGTCAGGCTTAACCCTAGGTGCCATTTACGGCTTAATGCCTCTTGAACTATTAAACCGCGGCATTGCTCATGACGATTTGGGTAGCTTAATGGCCTTAATTATTTTAGGCGCTATGGCAGTTCAACCTTTAATTCCTGCGCTATCTAAGTACTTAGGCCGCACGTTACTCATGGCACTATTTTGTTTACTGGGTGTCGCCGCCATAACATTAACCGCAGCGGTTAGTGGTATATACGCTTTGGGAGCAGGTCTGTTTCTATTAGGTATGGCAATATTTGCCCTATACCCAGTGGCAATAAATCTCGCTTGCGACAAACTCAATGCTAGCTTCATTGTATGCGCCACACAGGCCATGCTTTTCAGCTACAGCGTGGGTTCAGTAGTAGGCCCACTCATTGCCGATAACTTTTTAGTAGGCCCTCAAGGGTTGATGGGCTACTTATTTGCGTGCTTACTTGCTACCAGTATTTATATGCTGATAGCCAGTGTTAAAACCAAAGGTCGCGCCATGGCAGGCGAGTAACACACTCGCCTTGTCCATCTTACTGCCCCTATTGTGGGGCAGATTCAAAATACGACACCTTATCGCTTCCCTTTCGCGACACTTTCAGCCGCTTTTTACCGCTTACTATTTCAAGAGAAAGTCGGTTTGGATAACCTTCCACACCAAATTCTCCGTCACCAAGGTAAACAAGCTCCCCACTTTCGATATGACTCCACAGCAACAGTCTTCCTTGGTAGAAAAGCTGGTTATTCTGCTTGCTGATTTCGATGGTTTCTCCAAAACCTGCGAGGTATTTACCTTCAAAGTCATTTAACAGTTCAAGGGGAATCTGTTGCTTTACCACGGGCAAGCTTTTCTTCCAGTCGAGCTTTTCCACAACCGTTGCAATAACTGTTTCAATAACCGGAATTCGAGCAGGGTTGCCGCCGTTACCGAATATAGCGATACCTCTACCATCGCGCATTGTGCCCATGATTTGCCCTCCAGTTCCCGTGTTTGAACCACCATGAGAGAACCACTCTAGGTTGCCTTTAGCCTCAAGACGCATCCAGCCTAGTCCCCAACCACCTACAACATCGAGGGTTTCAATTTGAGTAGTATTGCGCGCCACTGCTTGCGAGATTACCTTTGTCTCATCGCCATTTAGTGCTCTTTGCATTTCGATAATCAATGTTGCCATATCAAGAGCATTACTCCACATTCCCGAAGGCGCGATTTGCGGGCAAATTGGATATCCAGATTGGATCACGCTCAAATCGTCTTGATGAACGCTTGCCACATTTTGCAAAAATAGCGGGCTGTTAGGTTGATACATTGTGGTGTTAACCATGTTAAGCGGCTTAAATAGCATTTCTTCTGCTAATTCAGGCAATGTCTTTCCAGTTAGATCTTCCAGCGCAATTTGCACAATAACGTAGCCACCGCCGCTATACGACCAACTTTCACCAGGCTTAAATGCTAAGCTAATGGGCGAGTCATAACGGGGGACGTTTACTCCATTTAGACTATCGATAGCCGTTGGCACAACGTCTCCTTTATAATAGTCAGCAAACCCACTTTGTGTGGTGCCTGCAGTGTGGCTGAGCAACCGACGAAAAGTAATTTCCTCTGGGTTGGGAAACTGCTCTTTTTGCAGTGTCCAACGGGTGAGATACTTAGCTACAGAGTCGTCTAAACTAAGCTTGCCTTGCTCTTCGAGCATAGCCGCTAGTAGCGCGGTAACCGGCTTGGAAATAGAAGCGGTAGAAAAGGCCGTTGACTGGTTAATAGAATCACCTGAACCGAACACCTTTTCCCCAGCTGTGGCGGAATAGACAACATTGAAGTCGTCGATTACCGCGACGCTTACGCCACTTAATTTGTATTCTTTTAAGAGCTCGTTGAGTTCTGCTTGAGACAACAGTTGGTTGTCATTTGCGTGGGCTATTTCAAGTGGCGCATACCACAATAGTAAAAGGGTAAAAGCTACTAGTTTATTAATGGGTGTCATAAATTACTCTCCGTATAAATTTCAGCCAAATGTAGCGTCAATTATTCGGTTTACGGCGACCTATTTCCTGAACTGCATCAGGCATTCCCCAAGTGCATTACTTCGACTTCATTAACAGTTAAAAACTGTGTACTGTGTTAACAATAACAACAAACAACACGCCCTAACTTCCCGTGCAAAAACTCAATTGGTTCTACTTAATGCTTATGACAATGCTCATTTGGGGCGTTGTACTTTTGCACGAACAGCCCACCCATTCACCGACATTTCCTTCTCAGGTCAGCATCCTCTATTCTGGGCAAGAGGAAGTACCAGCGGAGAACGACCCTCGATGGCGGGCTCATTCCCAGTCGGATATCGAACTGTCTAATGAAGTAAGGTGGCTCAAGTTCACACTTGCGTTCAACGCAACATCAAATGGGTCACAAGGTGTGCAACAAACCGAGAGTGCGCCTAAAGGCTTGTTTGTTTCTATACTTGGCGCGTTTTCTGTTTATTTGAACGGTTATCACATTGGTGATAACGGTATGCCTGCAACAGCCGAGAGCAAAGAATTGCCAGGTGAAATAGACAGTATATTCATACTACCTTCACAGCACCTGAATACTGGTGATAACACGGTGATGGTAAGGCTGAGCAGCGAATTTCGTCCAGATACCGCGCAAAGTAGTGGATTTTGGGTATTTACAGACGACTTCGAAACTCTTGCCGCCATTAATGAGTGGCGTATACGATTACCCTTAATGATGCTAAGTGGCTTGGTTCTTGTCGCCATGTATTCATTTGTGGTGTACTTTTCATCGCTCAAAGAGCCTGCATACCTGTGGTTTAGCTGCCTATGCACCATGCTGATTCTATTAATCTTGGCCGAGTCATGGCGAGGTCTATTCGGTTACAGCTACCAGTGGCACATCCTTAGAATGGAAATCGTCCTTGGCTTAACCCTTGTTATCAGCCTGGTGCTACCGTTCTTTTTCCTGTCTTTCTTCCGCTATTCAAAAACTTGGTTTATCAGTACCTTGCTTGTGTTGGTTATGGCTAGTTGTGGGGTACTGTTATATTTCGATGGTTACGATTACCGCAGCTTTTTGTTGTTCAGTGTGTCTTTGCTCATTAGCTTTATTTTTGGTGTGGCCAGTATTTATAAACGGAAGAAGTACGCGTGGTTAATGACCATGGGAATAGCGGTATTTGTTTCACCCGTTCTCATAAACCGGTTTTCGTTTATGGACCAATATTTCTTTGTTTCGTTTAGTGGCTTAGCGCTTTTATTACTACTCGTGCTAAGCCAAACCCATGCTGAGAGACAGCGTGCACTTACTCAGTCAACGCTTACCACTCAGCGTCTGCAGCTTGAGCTTATAAAAAAACAGCTACAGCCTCACTTTATTCTCAATACCCTAACGGCAATTGAAGAGTGGATTGAAATCGCCCCTAAAGAAGCCATTGGGTTTATTCAGGCATTAGCATCGGAGTTTCGCCAAATGGCCAGCTTAAGCGATAGAGCCTTAATTGCTTTACAGCAGGAAGTCGCCCTTTGTGAAAGTCACCTTAAAATTATGGGATACCGCTTCGACGCCCACTTTTCACTGCAAAAGCCGGAGATGTCAGAAAACAAAGGGCAGCAGCTTATTCCTCCCGGAGTATTACTCACCCTCATAGAAAATGCGTTTAGCCACAACAGATATGGCTCGGGAGAGTATCAATTTAGTCTTAGCTTTTCTGAACAGCAAGAGGATGAAGCACAGGGTGTGTCCGTAGAGAATGCCAAGCATGATAACAATAAAAGACCTTCAACTGCCTTGCTGTTTAAAGCTCAGCTTACTCAACACTATTCTTACCAGACGTCAGCGTTAGAGAATAAAGAAGGAACCGGTGTTGGCACCAAGTACATTAAAGCCCGGCTCACAGAAGCGTTTGGTAATGACTGGAAGCTAGTGGAATTTATTGAAGACAATTATTGGGTAACTAAGCTCACATTTCCAACATCGTTCGTTTCGGGTGGGCAAAGTAACGCGCACGCCGAGCAGACCGAACAAATCACCTTACAAACGCTATGATGAATATTACCCTAGTAGAAGATGAACCCATGGTTGCCAAACGACTTGCTCGTTTTATCGACCAGTGTACCGACGATAAAACCACTATTCGTCGCTTTTCCAACCTCGATGATGCAGAAGAGCATTTGTCTAACCGCGACACAGACTTGCTCTTTCTAGATTTGAATTTGCATGGAAAAGACGGTTTTTCATTAATTCATCAACAGCTTGCCGCCCCTTATCACACCGTGGTGGTTTCAGCGAATACCGACAGGGCTTTAGAAGCGTTTGAGCTTGGCGTACTCGATTTTATTGGTAAGCCATTTACGCAAGAAAGAATAAGTAAAGCGATAGAACGCTTTTCTCTGCATCAATTTAAGGGCCAATGTCAGCGGTTGTCATATCGCAAAAACAATGTGCTCTGCTTTCTTCAAGTTGATGATATTCAATTCATTCAAGCGGCAGGGCACTACAGTGAAATAACCACTAAAGACAATCAAACCATATTGCATGACAAGCACTTAGACAGGTTAATGCAAATTCTACCTCAAGGATTTATGCGAGTTCATCGCTCTTATGCGTTACCTCTTAATGAAGTTAAGCATATCGAACAACACTCAGGTGCGAAGTACATCGCACATCTGCACTCTGGCGCGAGTGTTCCAGTAGGAAGAACTAAATTCAATACGCTGGTTGATGCTCTGGGCAGCTAAGACTTCTACACTGTGCGTAAGCGTTGAATATCTTTTTGAGGTGGCATGCCAAACAATCGGCTGTATTCTCGGCTAAATTGAGATGCACTTTCATAGCCAACCAATGAGCTTGCTTGTGTTGCGTCCAAACCGTTCATCAGCATTTGATCCCTTGCTTCTTGTAATCTTAGTGTCTTTTGATATTGCAGAGGGCTGGTACCAGTAAGTGCTCGAAAGCGCTGCCTGAAAGTAGAAGCACTCATGTGGGCTTGGTCCGCCAATGCGTCCATTCCCACTGACTGAGTAAAATTCTGTTTTAACCATGTCACCACTTTTAAAATATGTGCGTTTGGCGCGCCTGACGACACAAGGTGGCGAAGGTGCAATCCGTGTGGTCCATCAAGTAAACGAATAACAATTTCTTTTTCAACCAATGGGTAAAGGCTATCCAAAAACTTTCCCTGGGCACACATTTTAATAAGGCGACCTAGAGCGTCGTACAAGCCCTCATCCACATCTTGTGTCGATATTGGTTGATATCGAATATCTCTTGGCGGTTTTGACAGATTAAGCTCGGCGCAAACTTGCAAAATGAGGGTATAGTCTAACTTCAGAACCAGCGCTACAAAGGGGTTATGCCTCGTCGCTTCTGATACATGAGAAATTACCGGCAAATCAAAGGTAGTTAGCATAGATTGGCCAGCAGTGGACTGATGGAGCTGGTCTTCATAAGAAAGGAGCTTTGCCCCTTGCAAAACGACCGCTAGGCTAAGCGTATAAATACAGTGTAAAGGCTCTGTCGGCGCATTTCTTACGTGAAGGGTAAGGCCTGAAATCGGCGTTTCGTGGTCTCCCTCTTTTCGACTGTAGTCCAGCACCATTTCACTTAACGCTTTTTTCGCATCACTGATTGGAAAAAACACCGTTCGATCTCCCACAAGCATTACTTCGAAAAGAAAAGGATTAAACAATAATTACGCCCTTCGGCTGTATGCCTTGGGCGCAAGTTGTCATTACTTATTCTTAGTTAGTTACTAACCTACATGTTCTTTGAAGAAAGGTACAATTTGCGCCATGGCCAGCCCAACAGGTTCACTTTTATCATAAAGGTCGTAATGGGACCAATCTTCTAATTCAACCAATTGGCGATCTTTAGATGCCACTGCGCGCCCGTAAATTTCCATGCCGTCACGGTAGGCACCAAATGCCCCAACCTTCTGACCAATAACCGCCATTACGGGTTGCGTCATAAGGGTCTCTGCAAAAGAAAATGCGTCCCACGCCAGTGTCTTTTGCGCATGAGAAAACAACATTCTTGTAGCGCCACCCGGCTGTTGGCCTCGCGGGGTTTTGTAGTATTCAGTTGCTTCATAAACATCGCGTTCCGTCATTCCATTGTCTTTGGCTTCAGCGAGACTTGCAGGGAGCAGTTCATTTACCAGTCGCTCACCGCCTCGGGCTTCTGCCGTTCGCTGAGCAGCCATTCCTTCTAATGCACCAATGGGGTTATACATACTAAAGCCTTCTCGAAAGAGTCGACCAATGTTGACAGGTGTGATCCCCACTACGGCTTTGATTCGCTTTTCGGTTAAAGCAGCATTTAAAACATAGCCACCACCACCGCACACACCGATGCCTGCAATTTTTTCCGCGTCAACGTAAGGCAAGGTAACCGCATAATCAATGACTCGACTCACATCCTCTACCCGTTGGGTGGGATCTTCCACAAAGCGAGGTTCACCTCCAGACTCCCCTTGAAAACTTGCGTCAAACGCAATGACCACATAGCCTGCTTCTGCAAGTGCCTTCCCATAGGTAGCGCTTGATGTCTGCTCTTTACAACTACCAAATGGATGTACACTAATGACTGTCGGGTATTGTTTAGCCTCGTCAAAATCGGGTGGAGTTAGAATAAGGGCTGAAATATCCCATGCCATGTCTGAGTTTCTAAAACTGACCTTTTTCATTTTATGCTCCTTGTCTCAAGCATTGTTTGCGCCGTCATCACAAATGCAATGTCGGCAACAGAAGTTGTTTAGGAATAACTGCTTATAGCGTGCGATTAAAGAAGGTTTCTAACGCACTCATTGCGTTTGTAATTTCTGCTTCGCCGTCGTACAAATCCATGTGGTTTGCACCTTCAATGACATGCATGGTTTTATCCGATGTTGCAGCACGCGCCATCAAGTCGTCACTCATCCATTTGCTTCCTGCATTGCTTCCAACCACCGTCAACAAAGGCTGGGTAAGGAAAGCTTCGGCCTTAAAAAAGGCGTCATAACTAATTAGCTGCGTTAAACTTCTCGCAGTACCAAATCCTGGCGCTGTGCAATATGCTGCGCGATCGGTATGGTAGTATTCCCACGCTTGGCGAAGTTCTTCATTCGGTGCATCTTCTTCTTTTAAAGGCGCCATTGGCATAGTCGCTGTATCGTTACCGCTGGCATCAGAGGTTCTAGATGCAGAGCCCGCTTCTAAGTAAGGTAATGCCTCACTGTCTTTTACATTGTTGTCCCAACCATTTCGGAACATTTGGCCAATGTTGACCATGCTTACCGTACCCACCGCTTTAATACGTCTATCGTTGATGGCAGCGTTTGCGGTATAGCCAGCGCCCGCACAAATACCCATTGCACCAATACGTTCATTGTCGACGTAATCTAAGGTTGTCAGGTAATCAATTGCTGCACTTACATCCTCAGTTCTAACATGAGGGTTTTCCAGTTGGCGTGGTTCACCACCACTCTCGCCCTGATACGATGCGTCATACGCAAGAGCGATATAGCCTTTTTCTGCTAGTTTTTTTGCGTAGGTTCCAGCAGTTTGCTCTTTAACGCCACCGCCTGGATGTGAAACCACAATGGCTGCGTAAGTTTTGGTTGAATCAAAATTCTCTGGAAAATTTATCAGACCAGACATAGTAATGTTTAAACCGTTGGTATTTGGAAATGATACTTTGTTCATAATGTCTACTCGTCGTTAGGTGAAAATGATGTTCTTGCCTGCTTAACGATTACCTCGTCAAACCATGAATTAAGTATAGGTGTTTGGAGATAGCTAACCTTGCCTAAAACGACGCATTAGTTGCCTGAACCGGTTACTTTGGAATTTAGCAATACAAGGCGTGTTACCTTCCACCTTTAAAAGCGCCGCCAATTCAACGAATAGCCTGATTAAATTAACAACGACACAATTCATCACAAACTTGCCCCATTGTTTCGCCCATGAACGCCCTATTTGTTTTCTTAAATAGAAGTTACCGTTCGTTAACTCAGTGCCACTACCATGCTATTTTCCAAAACACCCAAACGGGATTATTTAACGCCTGCCAATACTCACAAACCTTGGTTTAGAGAACGGCAACATGCAGCCAAGCCGCGTAATCACAGGTTGCTTATCCTTACTTCCTTCCTGTGCTTTTTGCTTGGTGTAGTAGTTAGCCCGCTAAGTCGCGCTGAGTCTGGCGAATTGATGCTGCAAAGCGTAGACGGTGAGTCTTCCCCCGCTCTTTTGCATTCAACTGACGTGGATTTACAGGTGAATGGCATGATTGCGCACGTTACCTACTCTCAAAAATTCACTAACACCAGTAATGAATGGAAGCATGCCGTTTACACCTTTCCGCTTAATGAAAACGCGGCGATTAACAGTATGGAAATGCGTATAGGAGACAGAATAATCCGGGGGCAAATTAAGCCGAAGGCAGAAGCGAAAGAAGCATTTGAAGCGGCCAAAAAAGCGGGAAAGAAAGCCAGCTTAACAGAGCAACAACGCCCAAATTTATTCACCCAGCAGGTCGCGAATATAGCGCCGGGTGAGGAAATAACGGTGACACTTCAGTACGTCCAACAGGTAGACTACCGCGATGGTAGATTTACTTTTCACTTGCCTACTACGCTCACTCCTCGCTATTCGCCCGGCATTCCGCTAAATCAGTTTAACGAGAATATAGAGGCTGAAATATCAGGTACAGGTTGGGGAGAACCCACAGATCAGGTACCCGATGCCAGAGCTATCACGCCTTTTATGAGTGAAGGCAATGAAGGCCCGCAACTTACGTTCAACGCAACACTAAATACTGGTTTAACGCTTAATAGCGTCACTAGCAGAAATCACCGTGTGAATTGGTCAGAATCCACAGGTAATTATCTTGTCACCTTTAATCAAAGCAATATCAAAATGGACAGAGACATTTGGCTAGAGTGGCAGCCTTCGCCCTCTAGTGCACCACAAGCAGCTATTTTCACTGAATCGAAAGGTCAGCATGACTACGCCCTTGTTATGCTAATGCCGCCACAAGTGAAGAGCCAAGATTTACAGGATTTTGATCGCGATATCACCTTCGTTATCGACACGTCAGGCTCTATGGGAGGTCGCCCGATTGTCGACGCAAAAGAGAGTTTACAATTAGCGATAGACCGCTTGAGTGAGAAAGACCGATTTAATGTTGTTGCATTTAACAATGATACCACGCGTTTGTTTGAAACCTCCGTAGAGGGAACAACACGAAACAAGCAATATGCGAGGGATTTTGTAAAGCACCTCAATGCAGGGGGCGGTACTGAAATGGCGCCAGCGCTTAATGCCGCACTTAAGCGCACGACAACTAAAGATTTTATAAAACAAGTTGTCTTTATTACCGATGGTGCGGTAGGCAATGAAGCTGCATTATTCTCGCAAATAAAGAACGAACTGGGTGATGCGCGCCTTTTTACAGTAGGCATAGGCAGCGCGCCTAATAGCTACTTTATGACCCGAGCCGCTCAATTTGGTCGCGGAAGCTATGTTTTTGTTAGCAATACTGCAGATATTAAACAGCAAATGGATAGCTTGCTTTATAAGTTAGAAAGCCCTGTGTTGAGTGATTTAAGCCTCACTCTTCCGGCTGGCTATGCACAGTCAGCAGAGATTTACCCTTCTAAAATCCCTGATTTATACGCGGGTGTTCCTTTGCTTTTGAATGTGAAACTGCCTCATAACGCCGATACAAGCGGAAAAATAACCCTTCAAGGCACACTAGTAGACAAGCAGGGCACCGCTCGCGAGTGGACCCGTTCGGTAGCAATATCGCCAACGTCGACAGGTTCTACTCAACACCTTGGCGTAGCGACTGCGTGGGCAAGAAAGAAAGTGGCGGCGTTAATGGATGAAAAAGCGTTAGGACGAAATGTAGATGAAGTAAAACAAGACATTCTTGCTGTAGCCCTGCCCCATAAACTTATAACAGAGTTCACCAGCTTCGTTGCTATTGAAGAAAAAATAGCAAATACACAGCGCATACCGTCTTCCACCGAAAACGTAAGAAACCTAATGCCACAGGGAACGCAATTCAGACAAATCAGTTACCCCCAAACCGCAGCGGGTGTATCTGAACATGTCGTATTAGGCATGATTGCCATACTTTTATTGTCGCTTTTTCACAGCATCGCCTTTTTGCGAAACAAGGGGGGGGACGAGGTTAGCACCTTAAACTCATTTCTTTATTTTTTGACTTAATATGGCTTGGACAAACAATGATTAAATACTCTTTTACCATCATCTTAGTCTTGATCGCCACAGCCAGTTTTGGCAAAGCTAGCTGGATATTATTGAAAGCTGAACTGGCGCAATATTTAATTCAATCTTCGTGGGAAGAAACGCTAGCCACTGGCGCTAACCAGAAGCCTTGGCGTTGGTCTGATACTTGGCCAGTGGGCAAGCTGGTTCATGCAAAAAGCGAGACGCAGCTGTATGTACTAGAAGGCGCACAGGGAAACGCCCTTGCATTTGGCCCTGGACACCACACCGACTCGCCCCCACTCGGACAGGGTGGTAGTGTGATTGGCGGGCATAGAGATACTCACTTCACGTTCTTAAAGAAGGTGAGAGCCAAAGATATTATGCAACTACAGTTGCCGAACTCACGGTGGGTAACCTATCGAGTTGTATCGAAGACGATAGTCGATGCCGACTCGGCAATGAAAGTAGATGTAAATGGGCAGCAGCTCTATTTAGTTACCTGCTACCCATTTAATGCGGTATCAACACAAAGTAATTTACGCCTTGTTGTTGAGCTGGTCGAAACTGAAAGCCAGCGAACCTAAATAGGTTCGCCCACAATTAATTAGCCGCTTGTTTGGGCGAAAATGCGCTGTACAAGGCAGGTAACACAAAAAGTGTTAAAAGCGTTGCAGTAACCAGCCCACCTACGATAACACTTGCGAGCGGCCGCTGAATTTCAGCGCCGACACCGTTTGACATCAACATGGGTACCAACCCTAGTGCAGACGTTACCGCCGTCATCAGAACCGGCCTTAGCCTGGATGTAGCACCAGTGAAAACAGCGCTTTCAACAGTCATCCCCCTTTTCATCCGTTGGTTGATACTTTCCACCATCACTACGCCATTTAAAACGGCAACACCAAATAGTGTTATGAAGCCGACTGAACTTGGTACTGACAGATATTGGCCGGATAAGTACAAAGAGAACACGCCTCCGATGATGGCAAGAGGCACATTAATCAGTATGAGCATCGCTTGACCCAGAGAATTAAACGCGAGGTAAAGCAACACCGCAATCAATACCAAAGAAAGCGGCACGATGAGCGACAATTTTTTCTGAGCACGCTGTTGGCTCTCAAACTGCCCGCCTATTTGAACCGTGTACCCCGCGGGCAAATCCACCCTTAATGATATGGCGCTTTGTATCTCTTGAACCACGCTGCCCATATCTCTTCCTTGGACGTTAGCTTGCACCACTACGCGACGCTGAACGTCATCTCGGCGTATTTGCGGAGGCCCGGATTCATAAGATACCGATGCCACATCGCCAATACGAAGCCAGGCACCACTGGGCGATTGAAGTCGAATATCTGCTATGGTGTCGCTGCTTTTTCGTGCGCTTTCTTTTAACCTAACGTAAATGTCGTAGCGTTCATTTCCGTTAATGATTTGACCTGCGGCTACACCTCCTACCCCGTCTTGTACCACTTCCATTATGTCACTCACCGATAAGCCATAGCGTGATAACGCTTGTCTGTCAGGAGCAATAACCAACTGAGCTTCCCCCACAATTTGTTCCATCGCCACGTCTCTTGTTCCTTTTACGTTTTGAATAACGCTCTCTATTTCTCGTCCCTTAGCACTTAGAACAGCCAAGTCTGGCCCAAATAATTTAACGGCTAGCTGTGCTTTCACACCGGAAAGCAGTTCGTCTACACGGGTGGCAATAGGCTGAGAAAAGTTAAGTAGAAGGCCGGGGAACTGCGACAATTCAGCCTGCATTTTTTGCTGTAGCTCATCACGATTTCTCGCGCTTTGCCACGTTGAAACAGGTTTCAACCCGACGTAAATTTCGATGTTGTTGACCGGTTCTGGGTCGCCGCCTATTTCAGCACGGCCTATACGACTTAGCGCATAAGTTACTTCGGGAAACGCCAACAGCTTTTCTTCTAGCGTTGAGGCTACCGCTAATGAAGTCTCTAGGCTTGAAGACGGTGCCAAGGTAACACGCAAGTTTATTGTTCCTTCTTCTAGCTCAGGAACAAACTCGGTGCCAATTTTTGGCACAAGGGCAACAGCAGAAACCAGAAGCAGACCAACCACTAACATTAGCCACTTGGTATGCAGCAACGTAAAAGAAAGTGCCCGTTGATAAGCGCGCTCAACAGGTATCAACATAGCGCTCGGCTTCACATTCCTAGTTCGCTTGAATAGAAATGTGGCTAAGGCAGGAACGAAGAACAGCGCAACGACAGTGGCACAAAGTACAGCAAGCATAATACTGATAGCCATAGGCTGAAAAAGCTTGGCTTCTACTCCCTCAAAACTAAACAAAGGAGCAAAGACCACTAGAATTATCGATGCAGCGAAAAAGATAGGTCTGGCGACTTCCTTCCCCGCTAGTTTTACAGATGATTTGAAAGATTGGGCATCTTCATGCGAGCTCGAAGTGTTTGCATTTAATCGCTTAAAGATGTTTTCAACCATCACAACGGAACCGTCTACTAACATACCAATAGCCACCGCTATTCCGCCAAGCGACATCAAATTTGCAGACAGCCCCATGAAAGCCATGATGGCCAACGCCATTGCTATCGCGATTGGAATAGTGATGAGCACAAGAAACGTTGCGCCCACGTTCATTAAAAATAGAGCGAGAACGACGGTGATAAAAACAAAGGCGATGGTCAATGCCTTAACTACGGTAGAAATTGCTTTTTCAATCAGGTTTGCCTGATCATAAAAAGGTGTGAAGCGTACCCCTTCAGGTAACGCCTGATTAATAAGCGCAACTCTTGAATTTATACCATCAATGGTAGCTTTGGTGTTAGCCCCCATCCGTTTTAATACTATGCCTGTTACCACTTCACCAAACTGTTCTACCTTGCCATCAGATGCCCTTTGAGACAGAGTGACCGCGCCCTGTCGTATTTCAGGCCCTGTTTTAACATCAGCAAGATCAGACACAGTTACCACCACGCCATCTACCGTTTTTACCGGCACCTGCTCAATATCGTGAATTCCCTGCTCACCACTTGCCAACCACCCCGTTCCACGCACAACAAGTTGTTCTTGCCCCCGTTCAAGATACCACCCGCCAACATTAGTGTTATTGCGTTGCAACGCTGTAACAAGGTCCTGTTGAGATAACCCATAAGCAAGTAACTTTGACGGGTCTACGTTCACTTGGTACTGGCGAACTTCCCCACCAAACGACAGCACATCTGTCACGCCATCTACGGGCATAAGTAGCAGCTTTACTACCCAGTCGTTAAGGCTTCTCAGCGCCATTGCATCATATTTCGCACCGTCATCTGAAATGAGGGAGTATTGATAAATTTGACCTAGCCCAGACGTATTTGGCCCCATTTCTGGCGTTCCTACGTTTTCAGGAATGAAGGATTTTGCTGTTTGCAAGCGCTCGAAAACAAGCTGACGGGCAAAGTAAATATCGGTCCCCTCTTTAAACACAACGGTAACCGCTGAGAGCCCGGTTTTAGAGATGGAGCGCACTTCTTCAACATCAGGCAACGCATACATTACAGCTTCAATTGGGTAGGTAATAAGTTGCTCAATCTCTTCTGCGGCAAGCCCCGGAGCTTCGGTATTCACGCTTACCTGAACATTGGTTACATCAGGGAAAGCGTCCAAATTCAGCGACGGCAAAAGCATCGCCGCCCCCGCAATTATGCCTAACAGCAGCCCAACCACTAAAATACTATTGTCTACCGACCAATCTATTATTCGATTAAACATAATTGGCCTCCTAATGGTTGTGCGGATCAAATCCGCTTTTCACTAGTTCAGAGGCGACAAAGAATGCACCGTGGGTAACAATCCGCGTTCCAATTTCTACGCCCTCTATACGTCGATATTCGCCTAGCGCTTCCCCTCTCTGTACCTCAACAGGGGTAAATGCCCCCGACGCTTCGATTTCAACATAGATAACCCAGTCTCCGTCGTTACTTCTCACCATTGCAGTTTCAGGTACTGCCATTACAGGAGATGGAGTGGACACACTAAACAGTACGTCGACGAACATACCGGCATGAAGGCTATGGGTGGTATTGCGTATAGCTAAGCGGACAGTGCGAGTGCGGGTAAGTGGGTCGATAATGTGCGACTGTTGAATAACCTGCGCGGTAAAATGCTCACCGTTAAATATGACTTGCGCCGTATCGCCTACCTTAACAGGAAACGTGCTAGTGGCTGGCAAGCTGGCCTCTATCCAAATGTCGCTCTCGTCTGCCAGCAACATGACTGTTTCGCCAGCTAACACCCTTTGCCCTTGCATGAAGTTGTCTTGCAACACCACGCCATCGCGCACGGCGACAAGCTCATACTGACCGAAAGCGTCAACATCTAAAGCAGTGATGCTTGAAATCGCGTTAGGAGTAAGTCCAAATGCAATTAGCTCTCCGTAGCTCGCTTTGTAACGATTCTCAGCTTCAACTAACGCGCTTTCGCTTATGGTGTTTTTGTCTAGCTTTTTTGCCCGACTGTAATTGGATGAAGCAATAAGAAATTCGGCTTGAGACTGGGCAATGGTTTCGCTGAACAAGGTGACAAGCACCTGCCCTTTTTCCACTTCATCCCCAAGCGCCGCGTGTCGACTAATCACTACCGAATCAGTCCGAGGAGACACCAATGAGCTTGAGTATCCATTTACTTTTACTTCACCAGGCGCGTAAACGCGTTGGTTATAAATACGAGGTTCTATTACGGAGGTTTGAACGCCTGCAAGTTGCCTTTGCTGCTCTGTAAGGGCTACCTCCTCAGGCTGGTGATTCACCTCAGATTGATGACTTACCTCAGGCTTATGATTTTCCTCAGGCTCGTGCGCTTTCTCATGCTGATGCGAGCCACTTTCATGTGCTAGGTAGTACTGAATAGGTGCATCAATGTTCTTGTCGTTTTCTATCGCTGTAGTTGCGCGGCTGACAGGCACGCACAACAATGTCGTCAGGACTGCGCCTACGACCGTTTTAGAGTTCTTCATAATGATCTCAACGTTTGTTTTAACTAAATTTTTTCCACGGCGCCAAAGGGCCAATTAGTTCAAACGTTAAGCAATGGGAGGGCGGTAAATGAAACCACTTATTCGAAAGGGAGAAGCCCCTTCTTTGAGAATTTTTCCCGAGTTAACAAAAGCAATGTTTGGAGAATAGGCTTTTACTAAAACCCAAGAAAAATGACTGCCGCTGCAATGTCCACAGTGATGGCAATCGTTTATGTTGTGATCATCATCACCCACGTCAGTAACTTGATTTTCAGCAACACTTTTCGTGTCAGAGGCATGATCGTGAACCGTCTCAAGATGCTGTGCATCGACTTGGTGAGCGTATAACAAAGCTGACACTGCATTAAACGATTGCAACACAATCTCTAGTATTAGCAGTATTTTGACAGCAAAGTTTCGGTTCACAATCCATATCTCTTAAGGGAGTCGTCAATAAATTATCAAAAATACACGACCAATGCGAACAACCTATCGCGTTTAAACTGTTTTCTAGCGAGTAACAGATTCAATGTGCTGCGAAGAAAACGTGCCGTTCCAGATTTGCTCACCTATGGTGACATTTTCAAAGCTAATATCGTCGGCATTTTCTAGGATAAGAATTTCTTCTGCTTCCTTAATTTTAATGTCTTTGAATTTAACGTTATGCACAGGGGCTGCGTCCGGAGCGTGAATTTCCAAAACCGTTCCTACATTTTCTACCGTTAAATCTTCAATAATAATGTCGGTATAGGTAGCCGGAAAATTACCGTGTAAATTACTTGGGTAGTTTAGCTGGAACCAGAATAAGTGCTTAAACGAAGCCACTTTACTGCCTCTAATTCGAACCATTTCTACGCGCCCGCCTCTGTCTAAGTTGCTTTTAAAACGATATGCTGAGTCTCCCTCATGCAAGACATTGTTCTCGAAAAATACGCGCTTAATGCCGCCAGACATTTCCGAACCAAGACCAATGCCGTCTTCCCCGCCTAAATCATTGTTTCGTGCAACAATGTCTGTGCTAGGTATACCTATATTTCGACCGTCTGCGTCTCTGCCAGACTTAATAACGATACCGTCATCACCGGTTCTAAAGTGATTATCTTCAGCAAGCACAAACTGGCTCGACTCAATATCTAACCCGTCGTTATTGTACAGGTGACTTTCTACCTTCACTCGTCTCACCGTAGCATGAGACGTATAAACCAGATGATTAACCCAAAACGGGGAATTCAGGGCTGTATAATCTTCAAGCAGCACACGCTTGGCGTGGAAAAACTGAATAAGCGGAGGGCGTAAGTAATGCCCTTCGCCGAACTGACGCTTCTCTACCGGAACGCCATCAAACCCCATTTTACGAAGCGCATGCATATCTGTATTTTGTTTCTCATACCAGCCAATGAACGCCGATTGGGCATTTCCGTCGATAGTACCTTTACCTGTAATGGCCACATCTTCCACATTTAGCGCATAAATTAGCGGTGAATAGGTAAATACCTCAGTACCCTCCCAACGGGTTTTAACCACCGGTAGGTAGTGCGAAGGGTCGCCGGAAAACAGCAGAGTAGCGCCCTCCTCTAGGTGCAAATTCACTTTGCTTTTAAGACGAATAGGACCGTCTACTTGCCATGTTCCTTTGGGCACAACAACAATACCGCCGCCGCTGGCAGAAGCCGTGTCAATTACACGTTGAATTGGCGCTCGCGCTGCGCTTAGTGAAGTATCACTCACATCAACCACAAATTTTTCGTTTGGAATAGTGGGCAGCTGGATCTGATTTACAATCTGTTCAGCAATTTTCCAGTCTTCGTCAGTAGATGCCGACGCACAGGAACAAGTTAGAAGGGTCACAATAAACGCCACCCATCCCAAAGCCCGGCGGTGTGTGAAACGGCTGGGGTAGCTACTCATAGAACGGTCAACATCAGGTATAAAGCGCAGCATAAAAGCTCCATTATTTAAGTCGTAACTTATTACGTTTAAGAAACAAAATATTCACATCACGACAATAATGCCACCGGTGGCATTATTAATCAAAATAATGTTACTGTCCGCTTAACCACGGCACGATTTTTATCTTTGGGATTAGTTTACTTTGCGCTTAAGTGCGGCTTTTTCGCTTTCACTTAAAAAAGCAATTGCCAGCGCATTCTCTTGCGCTTGTTTAATATGAGAAGGCATAAGACCAGCTTGCTTAGCTGCAACGGAGAATTCGTGATCTAGCTCTACACCTTGAACTGCCGGGTCGTCAGTATTCAGACAGGCGAGTATGCCGTGATCCAAAAAGGTTGTTAACGGGTGCTCAGTTAATGATGTGACCGTGTTCGTCAATACGTTGCTGGTCAAACAGCTTTCAATACCAATACGGTTGTCGCGCAAATAGTCCATTAGCTTAGCATCATTAATAGCATTAACGCCGTGCCCTATTCGCACAGCACCTAAGTCGTTAATGGCTTGCCAAATACTCTGTGGGCCTACTGCTTCACCTGCATGAATTGTGATAGGCAGCCCTTCGCGGCGCACTTTTGTAAAGTGCTCTATGAACATGTTGCCAGGAAAGCCTTTTTCATCACCCGCCAAATCAATTGCAGTTATATGCGCTTTACAGGCCAAGATTGAATCTAGCTCATGCTGACATACTTTTGCGCCATAAGAACGCGACAAAATACCGATGAGATTAACTTTAACATCGTGATCTTTAGTTGCGCTTTTTACACCGTCTATCACGGCCTCAACCACACCTTGAGTTGGTAGCCCGTGACTTTCACCCATAAAATAAGGACTAAAACGCAGCTCTGTGTAGTCAATACCCTGCTTAGCCGCATCTTCTACATTCTCTATCGCCACCCGTTTGCAGGCGTCGAGACTGCCTAACACCTTAACGCCCCAAGTAAGCTTATCTAAAAATGACACCAAATCGGGGGCGATCTCCATTACTTGAACATGCGGTCGCAAGCCCTCTAACGAATAAGCAGGCAAACAAATGTTAAATTGCTGACCAAGCTCCAGAATGGTTTGCAGACGCACATTGCCATCTAAATGACGATGTAAATCAAGTAATGGAAAGTTTTTATTTATCATGGAAATACGATGAGTTAAGGCGTAAGCCCTACTATACCACTTGGCGCTGTAAACCTCGCACTCTTGCAGAAAATAACTTTTTTATAGCGGGACAAAACAGTGCTTTTTTTGAAACAAAATTTGTTTTAAGTTCGCTCTTGGCATCTAACTTCACTCTATCGATGCTTTTCTTGATTACTTTTCATAACTTTCAGTAGCAACGAGCCAGTTGCTCGTTGGCGTGCGCCTTGTCACACAGGCTAAATACCACCAAAGAGCAACATGACTCTTCGTTATCACCAAAAAACACTAACAGGAGCACAGTCATGTGCGGAAAATGTATAGAAGGCTGCTATTTAGCAGGCTGGCGTAATGGCGTGTATTCATTCGAACATATGCAAGAAGAACCCGATTTTATGGGGAATGATGTAAAGGCTGCCCATGGCTTGGTGGAAGCGGTATGCTCATTAGGTTCTTCGCTCAATGAGCTCCACGCACTCGGATTAGCGGACTCGCCAATGATAGCTTGGGCAGGATGGATTTATTCGAGAAACGAATTGCACACCCAAATCGATTTAACACGGCATGACGACGTTCTCAAATATCAGAGGGCCTTACGTCATTCAAAAGAAAGTAAATGGGCTGAGATTAATGCCCTCTACCCGAACATTGCGAAGTTTTTAGATAACCTAACGCTTCAAGACATTGCTAATACCCTCGATGAAGCGCTTCTCGATGAAATTGAGACGTGCCTTCTTGCTCTTCATGGTAACGGGTATTACACCTTTGAATTCGTAGAGTCTATGTTCGCTGCTGAAGGGCTATTCCCCATTATTGAGCTAAGTGAAACTGCAAAGCCGTCACTGTTTGTTGACCATGCACTTGAAATATTCTTACTAACCGAACATCTTTTACACTTTCGCCCATTGTCTTGGGCGCTTCATGTGGCGTTAACTGTTGACTTAACGTGCGATTTCGACAGCTTTCATATGGCGTGGCGTCGATACACCGCTAACCGCGTTTTAAACGCGCTTCTAATAAATCGCAATTTGAAAGGTGTGTACGCATTAGCAAGTACACTTGAACTCAATACCGTTCACGCTATATGTCAGCGGAACGTAGCGAATAAACACTTACTTACTCAGCTATTAAGCGTCGTGAAAAACTGTAAAGGCGACACTTATATTGAACCTAAACGTCTAGCCGCGCACATCACTTCATTGATCTCAGTGTAAATGCTTACACCTTACACTTTGATATTTTGAGATAGGGTGACTTGGTAAATGGTTAAGTACAGCTCGTTATGACAGTCAAATACGTGCGAATCTAACTTAATCAATATTAGACACGATGAAATGTAGTGCTCGATATCATAAAGTTCTTTTGGCATGCCTTACCAAGAACAACGCCTTGGTAAGGCTATTCGCATTACATTTCTTTTTTAAGGGTTTTCGCAACCGCTAAAACTAAGTCTGCCGACGGGCGAACTTTGAAGTCTGGGTTAACATAGCTAAACAAAACCTGCCCTTTTTTATTGAGCATGAAGATGCTGGGTGCTGGTAAAACACTATTACCGCCTTCATCTTTTGTTAAGTTAATGCCATAGGTTTTGTACTTTAACTCAGTCACAGTATCTAAATAGAATCCAACGCCGAACTCACGAATAGTGTCTAGTTTGTCGTCGGATAAAAGCGTAACCAAGAATTCTGTTTCAAGCTTTTGCTCTTGCAAGCGCGCTGGTGATTCAGGTGAAATGGCCAAAATCTGATAGCCCATATCCACCAAGTCTTTTTCAATATCTTTAAGCTGGGCAAGCTGCTCATTACAATACGGGCACCACCCGCCGCGATAAAAAAGTACAATGCTGGGCTTTTGCATAGTAAGCGCTTGTAAGCTTACCGGCGAGCCATCTGCCATTTTAAGTGTTGTTTTAGGCACCACTTGACCATTAAGCAACGGCGTTACTGAATCTGCATCTTCTGCAATAGTGCCACGCTCCAAAGCATACGCATTTGATGCGCCTGCTATACAGGCGAACATTAACATCGCCATAGCTACTAGTCTCTTCATCAACCCTCTCCGTTTTCATTTTTGTTTGTTTAGTTTTTGGTTATCCGCGCTTTGCGCGATGTCCAATATGACCGAGAAGCCTCACTAGAAATTTCGCGCACCAATAAATAAACCGACAAATACTTGTATTGGGCGCTACTCACCTACAGCGAAATTTGCTTTTTACTGCTACTATAGCGCCAAAACTTGCTATGCCACTTTTTTACATAGCACACGGGGTTAACTTCAAGCCTCCTAAGAACAAAGCAGGAACACCATGGCTCTTAAAGCGACCATTTTTAAAGCTGACATATCCATAACGGATATGGATCGCAATTACTATAACGACCACAACCTTACTATTGCCCGTCACCCTTCTGAAAATGACGAGCGAATGATGCTGCGCGTGGTTGCGTTTATTGTTAATGCTCATGAACGCCTACAGTTTACCAAAGGACTGTCTGACGACGACGTTCCAGATTTATGGCAAAAGAGTTTTAGCGATGAAATAGAGCTGTGGATTGAGTTAGGCCAACCCTCTGAACAGCGCATCAAAAAGGGCTGCAATCAAAGCCAACAAATGATGATTTATTCCTACGCCGACAACAGCTTCGACGCGTGGTGGAAGAAAGAACATAACAAGCTACAAACCAAAAAGAACTTATCAGTTTTTACCTTGCCAGAGTCGCTTGCCGCTACTTTGGCCAATGCTGTTCATCGCTCTATGCAAATACAGGTTACTATTCAAGATGGGCAAATGTGGCTAACCATTGAAGGTGCAGATGTCACCGAGAGCGTTGAAGTGTCTATAGAGAAGCAGTTGTAATGAAAAAACTCTCTGCCGTTCAACTCAAACAGCAAGCACTGGTTTTTAGTGTAGCCGATAGCCTTGAAGCACAAGCGCTTGAAGAGTTAAAAGGTATGCAACAGTGTTGGTTTGACGTTCAGTATCACCAATTCCCCGGCTCTTTACTGCTTCGCTTTCAATTCGAAAATAAAGAAGCGGTGTCAAACGCTGAGCCCGAGCTAAAGAAGTGGCAGCGAAAATTAAGCGCAGCGCTGCTTAAAAAAGGCGTAGTGTTAAAAGATATGCGTCGACATCTTATATTCACCACACAAGGCCCAGAAGAGTAACCCACATCACGCTTTGCAGAACAGGGTATCCAACTTCTTTGTTCAATCTTAGCTAGGCTTGTTTTTGGTTATAAACCTTTCATTTTTCCTCATAAAGTCTACTTACACTTTATCAGGTAAGTAGGCTAGACTGGTCTCGTCGAATATTCAGCTTGCCGAATATGACAATAAAGCGGCAGGCATTTTGAACGTTTACAATGGATATTTGAACACACCATGTTGACCGGCTTTGAAACAAGCCACTATCCCAGCAAAAGGAGCTTCACAATGAAAACTAAAGCAATGGCGTTAGCACTGTTACTGTCTTTAATGGGCTGTACTGAGTCTAGCGAAGAGACGAAAAGCGAAGTAAAAAAAGAGATGGAAAAAGCGGGCGAAGCGACAGCAGACGCATATGACAGCGCAAAAGAAAGTGCTGCAGATTCATGGGATAAAACCAAAGACGCGAGCTCTGAAGCTTACGAAGAAGGTAAAGAAATGGCTTCTGATGCCTTTGATGACGGCAAAGAGATGGCTTCAGACGCATACGAAGATGGCAAGAAAATGGCCTCTGACGCATACGACGCAACGGCTGAGAAAGCAGGCGAATTTAAAGACGCCGCAGCGAAAAAAGCTTATGAAGCTTGCGTAAAAATGAAAGAGCAAATGGGCGGCGACGTTAGCGAGTGCGACGATTAATTTAATCTTCCAGCGAAAAGCAAATTTAAAAGCGAACCTTCGGGTTCGCTTTTTTGTTGGTGTTTAACCAAACAAAAGTGAATCATTCACGCTATTCACACCCGGCTAAAATCACAGCGTCTGGTGTTATAGTTAAAGGTGCGACCCTAAGCAACGTATTAATACCTAAAATATTGTTCCCTTTGGGAAGCACGGCCACTTCCACTGGCCCCACTTCGCACGTATTTCCTATACGAACCGAGTTTAATTGATACTGAGATATTTTAACGATCTTTCCATTTGCCATTCTGGCAGCAGAGGTTCTGGTGGCAAGAAGCTTTTGATTTCTTGTTAGCGCATCGAACGTAGCTTGATTGAGGGTTAACAAGCTTGAACCCGTATCTAATAGAAACGAAGCCTTTATGTTCGATTCTAGGGTCGCTTCTAGATACAGTGTTCCGCCTTTGCTTTGTGAAAGAGGAATATTTTGCTCTATCGCTGACACGGCAGATGTGCACGCTAACCAAAAAGTTAGCAGAAAAAATAAGGGGATTTTAAATTTTACACTCACCGCACATACACCCTTTGTCGACTCTTTACATAGGTGTTGATTGACAGCAAGATAAAGACCAAAGGGTAAATGATTGATTTTACCGAAACTCTACAATACCAGGCGGTGCCAAAGCACCATAATAGTGCACAAAACCATCCATTCCGCACCATCGTTAAACACTCCGTTTTCAACGCAGTAGCTTCTCTTTCAACTGCTCTCTATCCTCTTGATTACTCAAATTCTCTATATCCAATTAGGTGATAGCAATCACCTATCACCAATCGTCATTGTTTAGAACTTTTTCGCTCATACAATGTAGAAAGGTAAGTATGTCAACGAGAGGACACGACATGAAATTACGCTATGTATTGGGTTCATTAATTACGGCTGTTTCACTTGGTTTTTCTGCAAACGCAGCGCAAGCTATGACATCATCAACTGATGAAACGGTTGATGTACAAGTAGTTGATTATTCAGGAAAGCCGCCATTTAAACGCAAGATCGTAAGCTTATCGGTTAACGATGTAGCGCAATTGGAATCAGTAGGGCAAGAAGCTATTGAATACGTAGAAGTGAAAGAAGTCATTATGCGCGGTAAGCCACCGTATCGCAGAGTGACAACCATGATGCCTGTGTATGACGTTGCCCAACTTGAAATGCTAGAAGAGCAAACTGACACGCAAAAACGCGGCACTCGTCCGCCGTTCAAACGCCACTAACAGCATTTTCTACTACCAACAAATTGCACCAAAGCGATTCACTTTTGCCTGAGTGAGTCGCTTTTTTATTGTGCATACTTGTTTACGCTATTTTTTACTTCGATGTAAATAACACGCTCTAGTTAGCGCGTTTTTATTTTTAATAACCCGTCACTAACGATAGAGTAGTAAAAAAGCAGAAAAACGAGATTATAAATGCAGCCTCACGACCATTCTCCGCTCAGTGATTTCATTGAGTACCCTGAAGAGCAAATGCTTTCCCGAAGCGAAGATTTTTTGAAAACCATGCAGCGCCGCCACAGTATTCGTCACTTTAGTGACAAGCACGTTGATAAAACGGTAATCGAAAACTGTATTTTGACTGCTGGCACCGCACCCAGTGGAGCGAATCATCAGCCTTGGCATTTCGCCGCCATTCAGTCGCCCGAAGTAAAACAACAAATACGCGAACAGGCTGAAGCGCATGAGCGCGGTTTTTATAATGGGCGTGCTGGGCAACAGTGGCTAGATGATTTAAAGCCGTTAGGCACTGACGCAAGTAAACCTTATCTGGAAACCGCGCCTTGGCTTATTGCCGTATTCAGTCAAAAGTTTGGAGAGACAGAATCGGGCGAAAAAAGCCAAAACTACTATGTGCACGAATCGGTGGGTATCGCAGTGGGTATGCTTATTACTTCACTCCACAACGCAGGTTTGGCAACTTTGACCCACACACCAAAGCCAATGAATTTTTTAACCGAAGTCTGTCAACGGCCTGATAACGAGCGTGCTTACATGTTGATTATTGCAGGTTATCCGGCGGATAACGCCACAATTCCTGCACACGCCATGCAGAAAAAGTCGCTTAGAGAAATTGCGAGCTTTCTTTAAATTTAAAAAGCGCTATTGGCCTGGGCGCATGAAGTAAACTAAGTATTTAAAACGGCATAACTAATAAAAGCTTTGTCATAGACATGAGATACGCAGCACTTATAATGCGCCCTCGTTATTAAGGGCTGCGACCTTTTCTTTACGAATTTCGGTCAACCACGTTTAACAGTCCCTCGGAGCTCGTATCCTCATGTCATCGCGTCACGCATTCTCTCCACAACTTCCTTTTTTACTGTTAAGTCTATTAACTGGCCTAACATCGTCGTTTGTTACGCCACTGATGAGCTATTTCCTCATTGATGAGATCAACGTTGAGCCTATTTATATAAGTATTTATATGGTTTCCGTTACGCTATCAGGGTTGGTGATCAGTCAGTACCTCGGGCACTTGGCAGACAAAGGTTTTAACGCAAATCGCCTTTACGGGCTAACCATGATTTGCGTGGGCATTGCCATGGTCGCCTTTATCTTTAGCAAACAGTTTTGGCACGTATTTCTTGCAGGCGTCTTATTTATGTCGGTGGGCGCTGGAGCCGTGTCTCAAATGTTGACCGTTTCGGGATTATGGGCAAAAAACCAAGACATCGACTTAGCCGCATTTAACTCAAAAGTTCGCGCTGCCATTTCTCTCGCTTGGGTAGTAGGTCCGCCGCTGGCATTTACGCTGGTTGCCAATTTTGGCTTCGCAGCGTCCTTCTCGGTGGCCATTGCATGTGTGATTGTTGCAACGCTTTTTGTGGTGAACGTTGTGCCGCCTCAAAAAGCCAATCAAAAGTCACTCAATACAACGCTTAAAGGCTCGCTATCACTGCCGTTTTGGCTTGTGGGGTTAGCCATACTTGCCGGAATGGCAGGCAATGTCATGTATTTATCATCCATGCCTTTGTACGTAATGAATGAACTGGGGTTGCCGGAAAATTTGCCTGGGCTAATGATGGGGGTTGTGGCAGCACTTGAAATACCTACCATGCTGCTAGCAGCCAAATTAGCCCGACGGTTCCCACCTGCGGGTATCATGGCTGTGGCGTTTATTTTCGGCTGTTGCTTTTACGTTGGCGTGTACTTTTCTCAGTCAAGTTGGGAGTTATTGACCCTTCAAATATTGAACGCGCTGTTCTACGGTTTATATGCTGGTATTGGATTGACCTTACTGCAACAACAAGCGCCCGACTTAACTGGATTCACTTCAGCGTTTTATTCAAACGCCACTCGGGTGGGTATGATGCTAGGCACCATTGGCGCAGGCACCGTGGCTCAATTCTTTAGCTTCAGAGATGCCACTATTGGGTCGTTGTGCATTGCCATATTTGGCTTAAACGTAATGTTAGTGTTCATGTTTGTAAAACGAGAAGCACGTTAAGTTTTATTCAAAGAAAACTAGCAGATCGCTATTCAAGGCGTAACCCAGCAGCACCTCTATCGCTCCCTTTAATTTCTTCGCACTTTCTCACAATTGACAATTGTTACAATATAACATTACACTCAAAGACAGTTAATTACCCTAAAAATTTAGGAACCCTATGAAAAAGCTCCTTATTTCAGCCACGATATCTTCTATACTTTTGGCAACAGGCTGCACCGAACAGGCGTCAACAATGAATAAGACTGCCACAACGCAGACAGACTCAGTAAAAGCAGAGCAGACGAACCCTTTGTTTATGACAAGTTCACTGACTTACGGCGCGCCGCAATTTGATTTGATAAAGGACGAGCATTTCATTCCTGCATTTGAAAAAGGAATGGAACAGCACTTACAAGAAGTAGAAAAAATAGCGTCTAACCCTGACGCCCCCACCTTTGATAATACGCTGCTAGCGCTTGAAAAAAGCGGAAGTTTACTCACCAGAACTAGCCGAGTATTTTTCAACTTAGTAGGAACAGATAGCTCGCCTGAACGCAGAGAAATCCAAAAAATTCTAGCGCCAAAGCTGGCGGCTCACAGCGATACCATTAATTTAAATAGTGCGCTTTTTAAGCGTATTGAAACGCTATACAACCAGCGCGACGCGTTGGAGTTAGATACTGAATCAACCCGACTACTCGAAGAGTATTACTCTGATTTTGTTCGCGCTGGCGCTAAACTCAATGAATCAGATAAACAGAAGATACGTGAAATAAACGAAGAACATTCAACCTTAACCACGCAGTTTTCTCAAAACCTACTGGCAGAGTCATCTGAAATTGCGGTGGTAGTAAATGACGTAGAGCAGCTGTCAGGGATGTCAGAGCGCCAAATAAAGGCCGCATCAGATGCTGCTAAAGCTGCTGATAAAGAAGGCAAGTATCTTCTAAGTATCACGAACACTACTCGTCAACCTGTCCTTACTTCACTAGAAAATAGAGCACTTCGCCAGCAAGTGTGGGAAGCATCAGCATACCGAAACCAATCTGGGGAATACGACAACACCAAAATTATTAGCCGATTGGCAGGACTGCGCGCACAAAAAGCAGCATTGCTTGGATTTGATAGCTGGGCGGCCTACAGCCTAGACAAGCAAATGGCCGGTTCGCCAAGCGCTGTATACGACATGCTAGGCAGTATGGTGCCCGCTGTGCTTAAAAACGTTGAAAAAGAAGCCGCTGACATTAAAGCAATGATTGAAGCGGAAGGTAATAACTTCGAACTAAAACCTTGGGATTGGGCTTTCTACGCAGAAAAGGTAAGACAAGCTAAATACGAGCTAGATGAAAACGAGGTGAAACAATACTTCGAATTTAATCGCGTGCTTGAAGATGGCGTATTTTTCACTATGAATAAATTGTACGGAGTGCGCTTCAAGCCCCGTCCAGATTTGCCGGTTTACCACCCTGATGTAAAGGCTTACGAGCTGTTTGATGTAAATGGTGACAGTTTAGCGATTTTTTATGCCGACTACTTTTCTCGCAAAGATAAACGCGGTGGAGCTTGGATGAGTTCGTTCGTAGGACAGTCGAAATTGCTCTCGCAAAAGCCTGTTGTGGTTAATGTAATGAACATAAACAAAGCGCCTGATGGCGAGCCTACATTAGTCAGTTACGATCATGTTACTACCATGTTCCATGAAATGGGCCACGGACTTCACGGCATGCTATCAGACGTAAATTACCCAACGTTGGCCGGCACATCTGTCTCGCGAGACTATGTAGAGTTCCCTTCTACCTTCGAAGAAGACTGGGCAGCCCACCCTGACGTTATTGCAAACTATGCCAAACATTACGAAACTGGCGAGCCTATTCCAGAGGCTCTGCTGGAAAAGGTGATTCGTTCACGTACATTCAATATGGGTTATGACACATTGGAATATATGTCTGCGGCACTGCTTGATATGGAGTGGCATTCTATCTCTGCCGAGCAGACGCCTGAAGATGTCCAAGACTTTGAAGCCCAAGCTCTCGATAAACATAATGTTGGCTTGTCTTATGTACCACCTCGTTATAAATCAGCATTCTTTGCACATTCAATGGGTGGCGGCTATTCCGCTGGCTACTATGCCTATATGTGGAGTGAAATTTTAGCCGCTGATGCCTTTGCTTATATGCAAGAACTCGGCGGATTAAAGTTAGAAAACGGTATGAAATATAGAAAGGAAATCTTATCTACCGGCAATTCTCGTCCCCCGATGGAGTCTTATAAAGCATTTCGAGGAAAAGCGCCAACAACAGATGCTCTGCTTATTCGCAGAGGGCTTAAAACCAAACTCGACTAACAGGAGGCCTCATGAATTCACCGGTAATACCGTCTAACTTCGTTGAATGGCAAAACTGTATTGTCCGCGATTGTGGCATAACGTTAGACAAAGCGTTTTTAGAATCACGGATAGCGGCGCTTTCGAACATGAAGGATCAGCATACAAAGCAATTCCTACGTTTGTATGGCGAGGCACACTATAAGCAGGTTTTAGGCTGGTTTCATCAAGCCTTAGTGGAGCTGAAATGAGTAAAACGTTGACTAAAGAAGCGCTTCTTGCCGCCAGTGAAGACGACTACATGAACGATGAGCAGCTTGAATTTTTTCAGGCATTGCTCAACGATTTAAAACAGCAAACCATGGCTCATATTGAAGAGATGAAGGCATCGTTAAGCCAACCTCCTGAGATAAACGATGAAGTTGATCGGGCGCAGTATGAAGAAGAATCCAGGCTTTCTCTTCGAATTTTGGACAGGGAGCGAAAGCTACTTCCTAAAATCGATAAGTCGTTGCGACGAATAAAAGACAAGTCTTTTGGATACTGCTTGGAGACCGGAGAACCCATTGGCATTCCTAGGTTACTGATAAGGCCGGTCTCTGAATACTGCGCCGATGTAAAAATGGTAAACGAAGGCAGAGAGCAGCATTATTACTCACAAAGAAAGTAATAATACTTTCAGCCCGATAGCTTTTGAGTGAATATTTAAGTGAAAATGTGAGTGTGCGGTTAACAAGGCGCACACTCGTCTTTTGGCAAGAATGGACTGAATGCGTCTCAGCTTTTTATCATTTTACATTGAAAGCTGAGAGTTATCCGTTTTGGCAACAGTATCGAACCTCCAGTTAAACCAAGACAGTGACCGTGGTGTTGTGTGGCTTTACTTATCGCTGCACTTCACGGTAACAATTACTTATTTAAATAAAGCTCCATCTGCACATCACATCTCGCATAAGGCGATGACGCCCCCTTAATGTGCTTAAACCCTATCTTTTCGTACAAACGTATTGCGGGCTTAAGTACCGAATTGCTCTCTAAATAAAGCCGCTTTAAACCCATCAGTTTCGCTCTTTCGACAATACTTTTACCTAACAGCAGCCCTACCCCTTTGCCTTGAGCTTTGGGAGACACCGCCATTTTGGCAAGTTCAAACATATCGTCAGCTTGTTTAATAAGTGCACAGCAGCCTATGGGTTCGCCCTTATCTAACGCGATCAATATCACACCCGACTGATTCAAAATGTAGCCTTCAGGGTCGTCGAGCGCTTTAAAGTCGGGCTCTTCCAATTCCCAATATTTACTTATCCATTCAACATTGAGCGATTTAAATGCCTCGCGATACTTTGGCGCATAATCGACTACCTTAATATCAGGCGAGTCACCGTCCACTCTTGCACTAATTGGGCGATATCGAAGGTGCCGTTCAACTACACTCACCGCTTCCCATAAATCGATACCCGTTTCTTCCTTGAGTTCGCGCATAGCAGCGTCTATGGCATCGCATTGCTTTTCCATTTTGGGCACCATCGCTTTCGCTTTATCGTTTAGCGCCACCAGCGTAACCCGCGAATCGTCGCTCGATTTATAACTTTCAATTAGGTCGCGTGCTTTCATTTCTTTTACGATTTTACTCACCGACACGTGAGAATGATTTATCTCTTTAGCGATATTCACGACGGAATCAGCACCTTTTGACGCGAGCACGTAAAATACTGGAAACCACTTTGGCTCTATCGCAAACCCAAATTTCGCATAAGTATTTTCCGCATCCTTTGACACCTGCGCGGCTAACTGACGTAAGGCAGTACCTAATGCAATATGCCCCAATTCATTAAATGACTTCACTTCACAAAACTCCGTAACCAGTTACGGACATAATTAATCGTAATTGGAGACAAGTCAAACAGATTATTATTTGATCATCAAAAAACGGGGATGTGGTTCACTTCGCCTGGCACTGGCTACACCAATAAAGACGTCGCCCGTTATACGTTTGGCGTTTTATTGGAGTGGCGCAGACTCTACAAGGCTGCTCTTCCCTGTCGAACACCATAAACCGCGTACCTTCAAAGTTAACGCCTTTTGCTTCAAGCACTTCGCGTAGTTCTGTGTACACGGTATAGCCACCGGTTTCATAGCTGCGTTTGCATATTGCTAAGGTGTGATGTGCCAAGCTGCGTAGCTGCTCATCACCTAACTGAGAGGGTTTAAGTGTGGGGTGAACACCTGCTGCAAACAATATTTCGCTGCGAAGATAGTTGCCCAGACCTGCCAAAAAGCGTTGGTCCAGATATAAACCGCTTAGTGCGCGGTTATAAAAAGCTTTTGAACGTAAACGTTCTAATACCAACTCTTCTGACACCGAATTGTTGAGTACATCGGGTCCAACTCTTTGTAAAAAAGGGTGTTCATGAATAGTTTGTGTTGGCCAAATGCTAATGTCAGACGCACTATATAAAATAGCACTGTGTGTTTCGGTATGAAGCCCTACCCTTAGCTGGCGGGTAGTACCCGGTATTTCGTTGCGTTTACAGGTATGCCACACGCCATAGAGTTGATTGTGTGAATACATAGAGAGCCCATTGCTAAAATGGGTAATTAGCGCCTTGCCGCGGGTTTCCATGCGCAAGACTTTTTCGCCTTCTAGCTGTTTAACATAGGGTTTTAGCTGAGCTAATCCAAACTCTACTTTCTCTAGGGGGATATCTTTTATCACCGCTTCAACTTTATCTGCAGCGCGACGAATCTCTGGGCCTTCAGGCATGCTGTCTCAAATACCTTTTATATCGGTTACTGGTTACTTCGCATCATTTTAAGCTTCTTTGCAGCTGGATGATAACGAATACAAAAAAGGCCTGTAGCCCTTTGATGTACTTTAAACCGAAGTTTGTACATCAAAGATCAACAGACCCTTTTATTAATCAAAGTTTAGCTGAAAATGCCGTATTTAAACGCTGCGCTGATTAGCCCTTGTTTGGCACAATCAGGTATTTTTCACCGGTCTTTTTAGCGTTATAAAGCGCCACATTCTCAGGCTGTAATGCCTCCTCAAGACTCAGTTCTTTGGTGTAGGACGACGCAAAGGTAGTATTAATTTCCGTAGCAACTTTTTGGTAAAGCTCGCCTACACGCTTCTTATCAAGCTTGCCTAAGAAACGCATTAATAGCCAACCACCGATGCTCCACGTCATGCCGTAAGCGCGATTCAAAGTAGTAGGCGAGAAATCTAAGCCGCCGTAGATATACACTTGTTTATTGCTGTCAGAGCCGTAAGTGTTAAAGCCTTTTGCATCTTTACTGCCCGACGCTTCCATCATAGTGAGGATATCGCTAACTAGCTCACCACCGCCAATGGCGTCAAACGCTAGTGTTGCGCCCGTGCTGTCGATGGCTTGATAAAGTTCGGCTTTAAAATTCTCACTACTTGAGTCGAGCACTATTTTCGCGCCGATCTCTTTAAGCATATCCACCTGTTTTTGACTGCGAACAATATTTACAAGCTCTACGCCCTGCTCTAAACAAATCTTATTCAGCATTTGCCCAAGGTTCGATGCCGCTGCGGTGTGTACTAGCGCTTTGTGGCCTTCCATACGCATGGTTTCAACCATACCTAGCGCGGTCAGTGGGTTAACGAATGACGACGCTGCTTGTTGTGGCGTTGTGCTTTCTAGATGAGGCAAACATGCCTGCATAGGCACACAGGCATACTCGGTATACGCTGCACCAGTAAGAATAGATACGGTTTTGCCCATTAAAGCTTGTGCCTCCGGGCTATCACCCGCCTTAACAACCGTACCTGCACCTTCGTTTCCGATAGGCAGAGTCTGGTCTAAACGCGACTTAATACGATTTAACAAAGGCTTATGCACCGGCGCAACCAACGCACTTTTATCTGTATCGAAGGTCGCTTTATCTAGGCTTGCTGGACCAAACATAGGCCACATATCTGACGGGTTAATAGGAGATGCTTCCATACGCACAATCACTTCGTGCGGCTTCGGCTCTGGAACATCAACTTCTTTTAACGATACCTGAAGTTCACCTTCTGAGGTAATTAGCGTAAACAGTTGTTTTGATTTATTCATGTGATTATTTTGCCCTGAAAATTAAACGCTGAATGTATTGCTAAGCTAACACGCCGCAACTATCAGCAATATTTATATTGCGAATACATATGCGTTTCGACCACTTATACACCCCAAAAAATGGGGTCAGAGCACATTTCCCTGCTCCCCCAGATAGCCCCCCCTCAAAATTAATGGGGTCAGAGTACATTTTTGCGAGTTTTTCCGCGAAGCAACCTAATGGCTACACCAAGTAATACCGTCTCTCTTCTAATCGCACATCACGCCATGTGCGTTATCAATAAAGTACTCTGACCCCATTACTTCAAGTATTGAACTGCCCCCTCAGAAAAATGGGGGCAGAGTACATTTTTTGCGAGTGTTTACGAGTAGCAACCCAACAGCTACACCAACTGATACCGCCACTCTCTATTGCACAATACGCCACAGCCTTTATCAAAAAAGTACTCTGATCCCATTACTTCAAGTTTTGAACTGCCCCTTCAGAAAAAATGGGGTCAGAGTACATTTTTTGCGAGTTTTTCCGCGAAGCAACCCAACGGCTACACCAAGTGGTACCGCCGCTCTCCTAATCACACATCACGCCATGAGCTTTATCAATAAAGTACTCTGACCCCATTACTTCAAGTATTGAACTGCCCCCTCATAAAAAAATGGGGTCAGAGTACATTTTTTCCGAGTGTTTCTGCTTAGCAACCCAACGGCTACACCAAGTGATACCGCCGCTCTCCTAATCACACTTCACGCCATGAGCTTTATCAATAAAGTACTCTGACCCCATTACTCAGATGGGTTACACTGCTAAGCCTGTATCAACTTGCTATGATGAATTAAGAAATGAAAAAGTATTGTGCGTATGTCTTACTTGGGCTTGCTGTAATAAGCAATGCTGCGCTTGCTAAAGAGGCACCGTTGGTCTCGATTCCTACTCACGATGCATTTTTTAATGCGATAAAGGCCCACTGCGGTAAAGCATTTCAGGGCAAAGTTAGCAAAGACAATGCGGGTAATACGTTCGGTAATGCGAAGCTTGTTATGCACGTACGAAAGTGTACAGATTCTGAAATTCAAATTCCTTTTCACGTGGGAGACGATGCATCTCGCACTTGGATTCTAACGAAAACCGGCGCGGGTCTTATGCTGAAGCACGACCATAGAAATGAAGATGGCAGCTTTCATTCTTCAACCATGTATGGCGGCCACACAGTAGATGAAGGGTTCCCCCAAGTGCAGTCGTTTCCTGCAGATGTATATTCAAAAGCGTTATTTATAGAATCGGGAATTGCAGCATCAACGGATAACGTCTGGCAAATGATGATCTACCCTAGCCGCTTTAGCTATCGACTAATTCGCCCTGACCGCGAAGTACAGGTAGATTTTGATCTCGAAAATCCTATAGCAACGCCAAGCGCCTCCTGGGGATATGAATAATGGGGTCAGAGTACATTTTCTAATTTAGGAGAGCCAAACAAGCCATTCATTTCATTCTTCCAGCTTGCCCGTTAGACCAGTTTTGATAGGTACAGGGTTGTAGCCTTTACTCAGTTCACTCATTTTATTAGAGAGAATATAGAAAGGAATTTGGTGAAATTATGGCAAGGAAACCTCGTTTGGCTCCCGCAGGCTATCCTCAACACGTCATCCAAAGAGGTAACAATCGCTCAATATGCTTTAAGTGTGAAAACGACTACATCGCTTATATTAGCTGGCTTAAAAAGTTCTCTGCAAAATTTGATGTAGACATACATGCTTGGGTATTGATGACCAATCATGTTCATTTACTTTGCACTCCTAAGCTTGATAACCTTGGCGTAAGCAAAATGATGCAAGCGCTTGGCCGCATGTATGTGAGGTACTTTAACCACAAATATGAGCGCTCTGGAACGTTGTGGGAAGGAAGGTTTCATTCCAGTCTGGTCTCTAACGACGAATATCTTCTCACGGTTTATAGATATATCGAGCTGAACCCTGTAAGAGCGAACATGGTCGAAAAGCCGGTTGAATATAAATGGTCAAGCTACAGAATAAATGCGTTAGGCACACCTTCGTCACTGCACAGTCCTCATCCTGTATACCTAAATTTAGGAGCTTCAGAAAACCAGCGTCTTGCCGCTTACCGCGTTCTGTTCGATGATGAACTGCCTCAAACTGACATTGATAAAATTCAAAGCGGTACTCGAAGAGGACTAGTACTGGGAAGCGATACATTTAAACAACAAATTGAAAGCTTGACTGGGCACCGCTTAAAACACGAAGCGTTGGGTAGGCCACCGCAAACCAGTGAGCAGTTAACCGCTGATTGCTCGGAAATAGCTTAATGTACTCTGACCCCTTTATTTTTAATAAATGTCGCGATGGTTCAACTAGCTCAAACCTGCGAACACTTAACCACAAACTGTTTGGAAATAAGTTAATGTACTCTGACCCCATTTTTTATATCGCGACTTGGGAGCTTATTAATGTACTCTGACCCCAATATTTTGCAGCAGCTGTTTGGTTTTTCGGCGTTTCGCGAGGGACAGAAGGAGGCAGTGGAATCACTGCTTGGTGGAAATTCAACGTTAGCGATTTTTCCCACTGGCTCGGGCAAATCATTGTGCTATCAGTTTGTTGCTACGCAATTGCCACACTTGACCTTGGTTGTGTCGCCACTGTTAGCGCTGATGAAAGACCAGCTGGAGTTTCTTCATAGCAAAGGCATTACAGCAGCGAGTATCGACTCTACGCTAACGCCCGAGCAGAACAAGCAAGTGATGAACGACGTGCGGTCAGGCCAGTGTAAAATTCTGATGGTGTCGGTGGAGCGCTTTAAGAACGAACGCTTTAGGCAGTTCATTGAGTCTGTTCAAGTAAGTATGCTAGTTGTCGATGAAGCACACTGTATCTCTGAGTGGGGACACAACTTTCGCCCTGACTACTTAAAACTCCCCGCGTATCAGAAAGAGCTTAATATTCCGTTAGTACTTCTGCTCACAGCTACTGCCACTAAAAAAGTAAAAGAAGATATGGCAGCGCGCTTTGATATTGCGCCAGCTAATATTATCCAAACAGGGTTTTATCGACCCAACTTGAATTTGCATGTTCGCCCTGTACATGAACCATATAAAAACCAAGCCTTACTTGAAGAAATTCAAAAACAGCAAGGCGCGGGTATTGTTTATGTCACGCTTCAAAATAGCGCAGAAGAAGTAGCCCGGTTCTTACAGCAACATGGGTTTGCTGCAAAGGCTTATCACGCTGGTCTCGACAGTGATGTAAGACAAGGTATCCAGCAAGATTTTATGCACAATAAGCTTCAAGTTGTTGTGGCTACCATTGCATTTGGCATGGGCATTGATAAGTCGGATATTCGCTTTGTTGTTCATTACGACTTACCAAAGTCTATTGAAAACTACAGCCAAGAAATTGGCCGGGGTGGACGAGACGGTAAAGCGGCAAACTGCACGGTATTAGCAAACCTTGACGGTTTAGTCACCATAGAGAACTTCGTTTACGGCGACACACCAGATAAGAGCGCCATTCAACGCGTAATTGATGATATTAGCTCACAGGTCCCTGCTCACATAAATTCAGCGGCGCAAAATGATTCACCTATTAACGGCGAAAACAATGTTTACCAGTGGGAAACGCAAATAAATAGCTTATCGAGTGCCTGCAACATACGACAGCTTCCGCTTAAAACCCTGCTGGTACAGCTTGAACTTGCCAACGTTATTCGCCCTTTGTATGCCTATTTTGCTGAATATAAATTTCGCTTTATTTCAGAGAAAACCACCATACTCGGCCTTTTCTCAGAAGAACGGGCTCGCTTTCTAGACGCCGTATTCACTCATTCAAATATGAAAAAGGTGTGGGGCATTGTAGATTTCGACAGTATTTATCAGCATTACGGCGCAGAGCGTGCAAGAGTGGTTGCCGCACTAGAGTATTTACATGAACACAATCATATTGAGCTTGCCTCGCGCTTAATAACTGACGTATACCGCGTGGACTACGAAAAACTGCAAAATGCCGACTTAGCTAATAATCTGGCTCACTATTTCGCTGAAAACGAGCGCAAAGAAATAGAACGTATCGCCGCGCTGGTAGGCTTCTTCGAACTCAATACTTGCTTAAGCTATAACTTATCGGCGTATTTTGACGATTCCCAAGCGCCCAATGAATGCGGGCACTGCAGTGTATGTCAGGGAAATGTGGCTAAGCTCGGCTATTCAAACCCAATTCCCACACCGAACCCAGACCAAATATCAGAGGCCATAGCAGCACTAAGAGCCCATTTGAGCGGAAAATTTGATGGCCCAATCACATCATCTATTTGCTGTCGTTTTCTAACTGGCATGACCATGCCTTTGTTCACTCGATTTAAAGTGAGACAAGTGAAGGGCTTTGGTTCTTGTGAAAACTGCCGATACGCTGATGTGAAAGCAATGGTAGATGCTATAAATCAGTGAACGTAGCAAATACCCTAAATCTAATTTATAGTGTTGAGTGAATCACAATTAGCAAGTGGTAAAGGAAAATATGACGCTAATTCAGGGACAAGAACATACTCCTAAGGGATCGCTAGTTGTAGTTGGCACTGGAATCAGTGTTGCGGGTCAAATGACGATAGCGACCAAAAGCCACATCGAAAATGCTGACATTGTGTACATGGGGATCATGAACAAAATTGGTGAACACGTGGTCACCAACATAAACCCGAACAGTGTGTCTTTAGACGATCTTTATCAAGAAGGGAAATCTCGCGCTGTCACCTATGACCAAATGGCCGACCGCATCGTGCAGTCAGTTGTTGAAGGTAAAAAAGTATGTGTGGCTTTTTATGGTCACCCAGGCGTATTTGTTACGCCTTCTCATGAGGCTATTCGCAGAGTGCGGGAACTTGGCCTAGATGCGCAAATGCTCCCCGGCGTGTCTGCAGAAGACTGCTTAATTGCGGATTTGGGAATAGATCCCTCTCGCTTTGGCTGTCAGTCTTATGAAGCAACTCAATTTTTGTTTCGCGATTACCGCATTGATCCTCACATGACGCAAATCATCTGGCAAATAGGTTTAGCCGGAGAAGCAACGCTAAGCGTGTTAGATGCTAATCACAGTGAATCTGGGCTTGCCATGCTGGCTGACATTCTGGCCGAGCACTACCCAGAAGATCACGAGCTGATTATTTACGAGGCAGCCACCCTGCCCCTTTGCGAGCCAAAAATACAAAAAGTGTTGCTTCGCGAATTACAGTTCGCCAAGCCAACATTAATTTCGACCCTAGTTGTACCCTCACTTGGCATGCCAGCATACCGTCAGGATCGTTTGGCAAAGCTAGGTTTAACTGAGCAGCAAGTTATTGACTTTAGATCTCCAAAAGTAAACTAAAAGGAAAAAACGACATGGCAAAGAAAACAATTGTAGATTTCTTGGTTGAGCTAGACAGCAACAGCAAACTAATGGATGCGTATAAAAAGGACCCTGTGGGCACTGCAGAAAAGTACGGTTTATCTGGTGAAGATCTTCAGCTAATTAAAGACCAAGACTGGGACGAAGTAGCCAAACGCTTTGATGATACAAGCAAGGCTACCCGCGTAATTAGCTACTAGTCGTTATCTTTTTAAGCTAGCTGAAGTAGAAAGTGAAGCGCCGTTTGAAATGCATCTTCGCTATCGTTTGTTTTACGATGGCGCTTCCTACTTTTGCGCTTTTAAAAGAACCACTTAACACCACATCATCAGTCACTACGCTAGACGAACTGAAACAGCGTATTCAAAACAATGATGAGTCTGTAGAAACCACATTCACCGAGCTAGGCTATTTCTTCGACGCCCACCCAAACGCTTTTCAGCAAGCCCGCTTATTCAACCTAAGAGCTTATAAGCACATTCTTGAGCAAGACCTTGTTGCGGGGTACGAAACTCTGTTGGAAGCCCGCAAGCTTGCAAAAAAAGGCGGCAACACCATGGCGCTGGCAGAGTCTTTTCGCTTAGAAGGGCTTATTTTGGACTTGTCAGGTGAGCATGCTCGTGCACTCGAAGCGCTCAACAAATCCCTTGCTGCTTTCATTGAAGTAAATAGCGATAACGCCTTGCTTGTATATAGCGCTATGGGCAATGTGTACATGTCGCTGCAAAACTACGAAATGATGTTGCAGCTAGGTCAAAACTTCCTCGCCGCAGCTCAGCGTTTAAATGATAAAGAAAACAAAGCCATTGCTTACTTTTTCCAAGGTTACGCGCAAACGGAACTGGGCGACTATCAAGACGCTAAAATAAGCCTTCTGCTAGCAGAAGAATTGTTCAAAGAGGTGCACTACCCCTTTATTGGCATTGTTCATACCAAAATGGCTGAGCTACATATCGCCCAAGGCAATTTAACTGAAGCGCTAACCATGTTGAACCGCGCTGCGGAATCAGATCGCAAAGTTGGTTTTAAATACAACGAAGGGTCTAGACTACTGCGCTTGGTCGACATCTACATTAAACGCAATCAAATAGACTTGGCTATTAGCGAACTTGAAGGTGGATTAAAAAAAGACGCCATAAAAAACGACAAGTCAGTGGTGCTAAGCATGTTGGAAAAGCTCATTTCACTCCTTGAATCAACCAACAATTTTGAAGCCGCATTAGAATATTCAAAGCTATACACGAAAACTTATGAAGAGAGTTTTAATGAACAGCAGTCAAGATTGTTAGCCCTTAACCGCGTACGGCTTTCTATTTCCGAAAAAGAAGAAACCATCAAGCTTCTAGAGAAAGACAACCAGTTAAAAGAGCAGCGTAACCTTATACAGAAAAAGCAAAACACGTTTCAGCTGTATTTCATCGGTTTCGTGATCCTTTCATTAGGCTTAGTCGTTGGCCTATGGCTTAGAACTCGCCAACAGCGTAAGGCGCTCGATGCACTTACTCAAGACCTTCAGAAAGCAACAAAAGCAAAATCTGACTTTCTTGCACGCATGAGTCACGAAATTCGCACGCCGCTTAACGCCATTATCGGCCTGACCAAGCTTTCGCAGCGGGCTGCAGAAGATAAAGATCAACAAACGAACCTTATTCAGATAGAAGGCGCGTCGCAAACCCTACTAAGTATAATTAACGACATACTCGACTTCTCGAAAATAGAAGCGGGCAAGCTTAATATTGAATCGACGCAATTCAATTTAGACGCGCTAGTAAACCAAACCATTAGACTGCATCTAGGGCGCGCTGAGGAAAAGCACATAGAGCTTATTCAGCATATATCACGTGACGTACCGTTAAACCTTATCGGCGACCCGTTACGCATACAGCAAGTTCTCAGCAATTTAGTTAGCAACGCTCTTAAGTTTACCGAGGATGGACTGATTTCGGTAAGCGTTAGGTGCACGCATAATATAGAAGACATTCAGCTTGAATTTGAAGTTAAAGACACAGGAATTGGGCTAAACAGCACGCAAAAGGCTTTGCTATTTCAACCATTTAACCAAGGTGATGAGTCTATATCTCGCCGATACGGCGGCACCGGCCTAGGCTTAGCAATATGTAAGCAGTTAGTCACATTAATGGGCGGAGAGATCTGGGTTGAGAGCCAACTTGGAAAAGGCGCAAGCTTTCATTTTACCGTAACCGTTAAACAGGATGCTTCCCAACAAATTGTATCGCCGTCTAAGCAACTTTCGTTACTTAAGGTGCTTATTGCTGATGACATTGGCGTGTCGCGCGACGCTATTATCGAGTCGCTATCGATAGCTAACATTAGAGCAGATGTTGCGACCGGCGGTAAAGAAGCCGTAGCCAAAATGCGTGCTGCTGTGGGAAACAGTGCGCCTTACGACGTACTTATTTTAGATTGGAATATGCCTGACATTGATGGATTGGAAGTTGCAGCCATCATGAAGCAGGAGTTTTCAATTAAGCCACCGAAGGTGATAATGCTGTATGCATTCGAGTCGCCTCATATGCGAGAGCAGGCTAACCAACTAGGTATTCGAACCTTCATTAAAAAGCCTTTTAGCACCAGTGAGCTTGTAGATAAGCTACAAGAGCTTTGCTTAAACGTGAACACAAGAACCCTACCAACAGATGCTGCGCCTGTGCCTAATCTGCGAGGAACGAAGATCCTTTTCGCAGAAGACAATACGCTGAATCAAAAAGTAACCCTTGGCCTGTTAAACGACACCCACGCTACTATTGAAATGGTTAGCAACGGCTTTGAAGCCATAAAAGCCTTACGTGAAGATAACAGCTATGACGTGGTGTTGATGGATATCCAAATGCCCGTTATGGACGGGTTAACAGCAGCTAGAAAAATCAGAGATGAGCTGAAATTAACTTTGCCGATTATTGCCATGACGGCTCACGCCATGCAGCAAGACATTGACAAGAGCCTGGCAGCGGGCATGGACGGCCACATCAACAAACCGGTTGACCCAAATCGCTTCTTTGACGTGCTTGTTGAAGTGCTAAATAAAGGAAAGTCGACGGCGACCACTGAAGTTACCGGCGAGGCGAGAATAGAGGCATCATCATTGACATCCATAGACAAGCCTAAAGCATTACAGGCGGTAATGGGTGATGATAAACTTTATGATGACCTACTAAACGATTTTCTGGAGCTAGAAGATGAGCTTAACGCGCTTAAACAAGCCATAGATAATCGTGATTTCCCTTCTATTGCGCGAAATGCGCATATTTTCACAACTGCTCTTCGGTACATCGGCGCTTATACGCTTGCGGAATTGGCAAGTTCAATAGAATTAACCATAAAACGTAACGAGCACAAAACAGCAGATAAATTCAGTAATCAATTAGAAGTGCTATACAACGCTTTATTAGAATTAAGAGCAAAAGTTAAGAAATAGGTAATTTAAAGGAAGGACGCAAAGAACGTTCATTTATTCTCGCACTATGAACGTTAGTCATCATTGTGGGCTTACACAATGAGACAATGAAACCGCGAACTGATTTTTTCCTTGTTTTTTAGCTTCATAAAGAGAACTATCCGCCTTTTGATAAGCAGATTCATACTGTGCGTAAAAATCGTTAATTGGTGCAACTCCAACGCTTACTGTAACTTGGATATTCACACCATTATCTAAATAAAAAGATTCGCTAGAAACGCTTTTTACCAGCCTATCAGCTAACTTTTCTATTTTATCTTCAGAGCACACAAAAATTACGAACTCTTCTCCTCCTAATCTAGCGAGAACATCTCCGCTTCTAACTACACTTGATAAACGTGTGGAAACTTCCTGAAGGACTTTATCTCCATAAGAGTGTCCATAAGTATCGTTAATCTTCTTAAAGTCGTCGATATCTACAATGAGAAGAAAGCCACTGGCATCGTCTTTTATACTCATTGCAGCTTCAAAACCTCTGCGATTAAGTAATGCAGTAAGCGGATCAAGATTCGCAGACGTTTCAGCCGCTTTTAAAGCTGATACTCGCTTTTTACTCAAAATTCCGGCTATCGTTAAAAGTGAAAAGAAAAACAATAGGTTTAATGCCAATACAATAGAAAGCATGATGGTATTAGCCGCGACTTCTTGATACTCAATGACGGCATCTGACACTGCTTCTACTGCAGAGGAAGAAAACAAGACAGCCAAGAAAGATAGCTTTTTCACTGATGTCCCTTTCGCTTAAGTAAATAAATAATTTCAATGAAAAAACAAGGAATACTAAAATAGACGACAGAGATTAACCCCACAGCTAAAACAGGCCCTGTAAGTAATATAGGTAATGATGAGAGCAACACGAGCTTTGCTGCTAGAAGATGCATCCACCCCATAACAAGCAACATTAATCCACAATAGCGAAATGGCAATTGCGTCATGTTACGGTGAAAAATCATTAACCCAATAAGGAAAATGCTTAAAGAAATGGCAGCGTATACGTTTGCTGTAGTGTGTAAATTTGCTAATAGGTTACTAAACGTTAAATCACTGAAATTCCAAAATTCAGGCAATCGAGCTAGAGCAAAAAACTCTAGATTGGCGAAGAGGTTTATAAAATCTAAAACCGGGATGGATAGCTTGTCTTCATCGATATCCAGAAGAAATATAAGCCTAGCAACAAAGAAAATTGAGAAAACAGATAAGAGCAGAGTAGTGTAGTTAAGCTGCGGTGACAGCTTTGGAGAAAAAACGACTTGTGACATTCCGTGTTCTTTTGATAACTATGTCTAATTAAAGTCTGCCATATTCCATCTAAAAATCAATCTCGGAAATTGACAATGAAGATAACTAGCGCCCGCACAATAAATGCAGGCACAGTAGTATAAACATTGAGCCAACCGCTCCCGATTATTACTCGTCTGACTCTTGCGAGGCATACTCATTTTTCATAAGCCACGCGTACGCCGTTGTAAAAGCGGTTTCTTGAAACTGTTTTAAACCCGTGTCAGAAAATGGCACTGCAAGCGGATTTCTACGTAGTGATTCTTTAATATCCGTTGGGCTAAATACTACAACTTGAAGCCCTTCAATCAATTCAATGGCAGCCTCTAGCTTGAAGCCAATTGCACTACCTGCAAATTTACCTTTGCTTTGACGCTGACGAATTATCACTGCATCAATTTTGTAGTCTTCTACAAGTTTAGCAAAGGTACTTTGGAAGCTCTTAAGCCCTTTTGCACTGGTATCGGCAAGCGTTAAACGGCGCGTACGGCAATCTGGCAAATGAAACAAGCCGTCAGCCAGCGACACCAAACTAACAATTGCTTCATTACCTTTTAAATCTACACCACAGACTTTCATATTTATTCCTAATTACGTTTGTCCGGCATTATAACGCGTTTCACAGCATTTGAGTCATTCAGTCGGTAAGCTTCAACCTCTTAAAAGAGGTTTTAACTTAGTACCGACTGAATTGTGTCTTTTGACAAGGGCTTCACGAAATGCTGATCGAAGCCTGCCGCTTGGGAGTCCTCTACATATTTCTCTGAGCCCCACCCGCTTTGAGAATAAAACTTAACATTTTCTGATTCCGGCAAGGCTTTTAGCATTTTTACTAACTGATAGCCGTCTATGTCTGGCATGCCGATATCAAGAAATACAGAGTGAGGTTTAAAGGTTTTAAATGCATCAACAGCTTCTTTCGGAGAAGTAATGCCTAAGGCAGTCACACCCATAGACTCTGCCAGCAGACAATAAGCGTCAATGAGATCAGCATTGTCGTCAACGAACATGACTTTACTTCTGCTTTGTATAACAGGGTCCAGTTTTTGATTTTCAGATTGCTCGTAGGCTGTTTTAGAAATAGGCAACCTGACTTCAAAGGTACTTCCTCGATCAACACCTTCGCTCATCACAGACACTTCACCATGATGTAACGCAACAAGCTTACTCACTAAAGTTAACCCTATACCAAGACCGCCTTTAGTGTGAGTAGAGTGCGCTTCAATTTGGGTAAACATATTGAAAACATCTTTTAGCCTATCCTCGGGTATTCCCATGCCATTATCTTTAACAGCAACAACAATCATGACCCCGTCTTTTCTGATCTCTACGACTATCTTTCCTGATTCTTTCGTATACTTAGTTGCATTGTGAATGATATTAGAAAAGATTTGGCTTAAACGTGCTTTATCTCCGTATACTGTCACATCTTCTTCAAGACAGTTTACCGTTATATCATGCTTCTTCGCTTTTACTTGTTGCTCAACAATTTCAAGAGAGTCTGAAAGCACGTCTTGAATTTTCAATCTTTCAAATTCAAGTTTAACTTTCCCTCGCGTGATGCGAGACACGTCCATCAAATCATTGATAAGTTTAGACATATATTCAGCTTGACGATTAATGATAGCTGTCACTCTTTTTCGCGTTTTTTCATCATCAACCGTTTCTAGAATACTTGCCCCAGACATTATAGGCCCTAACGGATTTCGAAGTTCATGGGCCAAAGTAGCGAGAAATTCATTCCTGTAATTATCTTGTTTTTCAAGCTCTTGAATACTTATATGCATGCGCTCTTGCACATCAAGCGCGTAAACAAGAAACATTCTATTTAACCGGTTTGCGGTGTCGACGTCCGTCTTATCAAACGCTGTTGAGCGCCCTTTAATTGTACGGGTATGAATAGTGAAAGATGAACGGGGCTTAAGACGCTCTGCTTTTGGTGCATCTTCCGATTTCTCATCTTTAGCGCCTATCCACTTTTGATTTCGATGGGTTTCCTTCCTGAACCAAGCAGTAAAATACTGCTTCTTTTCAAACAGTGGGATGATCATAATACCCGCAATACCATGTTCTCTGGCTTCAGGGTAATCGTGATAAAGGGAATCGTTAGTGTAAGGAAAGCCGCCTTCACTACTTGCTTTAGAAAAAATGTCTTTGATGACTTCTACCGGTAAAGTAGAACCGAGGGTAATAGTCTCGTACTGTGAATAATAAACAAACCCTGAGCTATTAAGCGCGTCTAAAAAAGCGCGTTCACCGCTCTTGACTACACGGCTAATAGGATTTGCTGGACCGATTCTATCCAACATCGCATCAACCGCTTTATCAGTAACATGCTTTTTGCGTTTCGCAATTTCTTCTTCTTTCGCTAACAAATGCCAGCTGAACAGTTGACTTAAATTCTCACATTGCAGTCGTACATTTTGTGGAATATAACAAGCCTCGCGATGGTGGCAGGAAATAAGCCCATACAACTCTCCATCCGTTACTAACGAAATGGAAAATGAAGCACGTAAACCTTGATTTCTGATGTATTGAAGATGAATAGGTGAAAATGTGCGCAACAACGAACGAGTGAGGTCTAGTCGCTCCCTTCCCGATTCTTCGACAGACGGAATCAACCTAGATGCAGGTAACTCTGTGTCGGGAGTAAGCCTCACCCAATTCGTCTTGTACAGCTCTCTGGCTTGTTTTGGTATATCCGACGCGGGAAAGTACAAGTCTTGATAAGATTCCATGTCTTCAGACTTGGCTTCCGCTATTACCTTCCCCGAGTAGTCCTTATTAAATTTATAAAGCACTACCCTGTCCATGTTAGTCAGATACCTGATGGTTGATACCATCTCTTGAGCCATCTCTCTCAACGATGTCATTTCTTTGAAGCGTGGGGCGATAGACATTGAATAGAGCTTAACAAATTGCTCTGCACTATAGGTGTCTCTAAATTCAGTTGCGGGCTCAAGCTCAACCACATAGTGACAACCTGAATCATAGACTACGGCTAAATAATCTATTGCCGCACCTTCCTTTAAAAGCGAAGCTTTAAGATGCAGTTTAACAGGCAGTCTTATCTTACTCTTAGAAACTCTATCAAACGTTTCTTCTAGGAAGGCGCGCTCATCTGTATCAGAAGAGAGTATATCTAAAAAACCTTTACCTATGATCTCGTCGGCAAATATCGTGTTGCAGTTCTCACTAACAATCGAAACCTCTAAATCTTCGTAGTTGAACGCGATGAGAAAACCATAACTTTGGACACTTTCGGGAATATGTATAGGTTCATCTTCACAACGTTCAAAGTTAAAGTTCTGAGTCGATTGAGTCATAGAGTTCCTAAGGTTTTTATCAGTTAAGCCGCGCTGGCTATAGTTCGCAACGTATCATATCGGCATATAGATTTGTAATGCTCTGTATGCGGTTTGGGTTAATTTAATGTTCGCTTACCGGCAATTTCAAAACACAAAAAAAACCGTGTTCAAGCAACCACTGTTCCTCTTTACGCAGTTTTAAAACTCTACTCATCATTCAACGAATTGAGCTTTATCAGCCTTCCGCCTTCTTTATCTTCAAGCACATAGATATTGCCCTTACTGTCTTGCTCAACCTCGCGTACTCGCTTACCCCATTCGTAGCGCTCTGCTTCTTCCACCTTCCAGTTGCCTTCATCGTCTTTATTAAATGCAACTCGAACCAGCGCTTTTGAAGACAAACCGCCTATAAAACCATTTCCCTTCCAGTCACTAAACTTATCGCCTTTGTAAATGATAAAACCGGCAGGACTAATGGCAGGCACCCACGCCAATTCAGGCGACTTAAAGATGGGGTAGTCTTCGTGGTTAGGTATTTTCACGCCTGAGTAATGGTCGCCCTGCGACACCGCTGGGTAACCATAGTTGCGACCTCGTTCAATAATATTAAGTTCGTCACCATGGCGCGGCCCCATTTCATGAGCCCATAAATTACCTTTCTCATCAAAATCGATGCCTAGCGGATTGCGGTGACCTAACGTCCAGATTTGTTCTGTTACGTTGCCTTGACCATAAAACGGATTATCTTCAGGCACGCTACCGTCGTCGTTTAAGCGCAGCACCTTACCTAAGTTCATCGCCATGTTTTGTGCTGGCGTGAATTTCTGGCGCTCACCCGAGGTGATAAATAAATGGCCATCAGGTGAAAACGCCATGCGGTGAGAGTAATGCCCATTCCCCGTCACCTTCGGCGACTGACGCCAAATTAGCTCTCTATCAGTCAGCTTCGCGCCACTATCAGATAAGGTAAGCGTGGCTCGCTCTATCACCGCACCGCTGAACGCATCGTCTTTTTCATCTCGTTCAATGTACGAAATATAAATAGTGTTATTTGACGCAAAGTCAGGGTGAATAATGACATCACCTAAACCGCCTTGCCCGCGCGCAGTAACACTTGGCACATTACTAACAGCAAAACGCTTCTGCTGGTTTTCATCAAGCAGCCATAGAGTGCCAGCTTTTTCCGTTACCAAGCTGTGCCCAATGGGATGGACTCCTCCTCAACTTGAATTGTTGTCCTTTTTTTGGTCAATATGGTGATGGTGAGTTACCAGCATTCAAATTAGGAGAAGCCCATGGGCCAGATTACTCGAGTCGGTGTTGATATTGCAAAGTCCGTTTTTCATGTGCACGCGGTGGATAGGTTTGGTGAACGGCAGTGGAAAGGAAAATACTGTCGAACAAAGTGGTTGGATGCTATTGAGAACAAGGTCCCTAAAGGGACTGAAATTGCAATGGAAGCCTGTGGTTCATCTCACTATTGGGGGCGAGAATTACAAAAACGAGGTTTTAAAGTCAAAATCATTCATGCGCAATTTGTTAAGCCTTACGTAAAAAGTAATAAGAATGATGCGATTGATGCAGAGGCAATATGTGAGGCTATGAGTCGGCCGAACATGCGCTTTGTAAGTGTGAAATCAAGTAAGCAACAAGACATACAATCTATACACCGTATCAGGGACAAGTTGATGGTTCAAAAAGCATCCAAAGCAAATCAGATACGAGGACTGGTAAGCGAATATGGGCTAGTTGCGCCAGTGGGTATCAACAAACTGAGAGAAGCCATCCCCCTGTGGCTGGAAGATGCAGAAAATGGTTTGTCGGCGCTTTTTCGCTTGTTGCTACGTGATTTGTTTGATGACTTAAGGCAGCTCCAAGAGCGAGTCGATACGCTCGACACGCTTATTGAGAAAGAAGTCAAAAATGACCCTGTCGCACGTTCGCTACTTCAGTTACGGGGTATTGGTATCCTGTGTGCCAGCGCATTGTCTTGCGCTATTGGTGATGCGAAAGGATACCGTAAAGGTAGGGATTTTGCTGCTTCTATTGGTTTAACGCCGAGGCAACACAGTACCGGCGGCAAGCCTAGGTTACTTGGCATCAGTAAGCGAGGCGATGGTTACTTAAGAAAACTACTTGTTCATGGTGCACGGTCAGTCATCCGGCATGCTAATCGGCATGATGATAATTTAAGTAAATGGATTGAAAAGCTCTGCGCATACAAGCACGTTAATACGGTAACTGTAGCGTTAGCTAATAAAACAGCGCGTGCAGCTTGGGCTATGGTAAATACAAACGAAAGTTATGACCCAGAGTTGATAGCAAGCGCTTAAGCTTAAACGAATTAAGAAATACGAAAAGTTTTCATCCCAATTGCAAAGTAAGATGTGAGATGGCTAACAGGTTAGACCGACACTTGAAAAACCTTACCCGGACGAAGAGCCTTTAAGCTCGTGTGTCCGTTCAGGAGCAAGTGTGCGAATAGCCCATAGAGGTTCGATGCAGTAAAAGAAAATGCATCATTAAGAAACCGGATACACGTTGGCAATCATACCCAAAGTTATCGAACAAATTACTTGCAAAAGAGGAGGAGTCCATACACGTCTGGCAAAAATGTCATGGCCCAGGGGCTATCGAAGGACGCCTGAACATTACCCGTTACAGTAGTGCCCTTACTGCCCTTCATTTCAATTTGTTCAGATGTGTTCGACTGAGCAAAGGTAAAAAAAGAGGTGGCAAAAAGCGTAACCAATAGTGCGGCTTTCCGACTCTTGCTGGTTTTGTGCGTGCTTGTTGTTTGCATTAAGTTCTAGCCTTTTCGAGGGTTTGCGTACTGCTGATTGCACGTTAAGACGTTAATTGCACGTAAACGGGCGGCGCAAAGGGTTTCAGTTAGCATTGGTTACGTAGATTTAATTAAACAGGTTTATATTATCGACTTGGTTTCGCTATTCGTGTTTTTGAGTTGTGCGCGCTTTTCTTAAACTTTCTTTAATGCAGCGACACTTTACTAAAATACCGCCTATGTTATTTTCCAAGAAGTTTTAGCAACGAAGATAAGGAGGTGATCATATGTCTAGAGTTAAGGTATTTGAACAGGCAGCTATGAGTGAGGGTCGTTCTAGCTAACCCCTTTTACGCAATTGCTCTATAAGGCTGCCTAGTCAGCCCAGCTCGGAAAGCCGCATCACGTTGCTGATTGCGGCTTTTTTACTCCCTTTACAGAATTTAATTACACAAGGCTAAATTTCTCGTTAGTCGCGCGTCAAAACCTTTCTAATATTCATAAAAACACATTAAAAAGATGGTAAATTGATCAAATCGTAGAAGCCGCGCTTAAAAACTACGTAAATTAAACGCTGTTACCTTTCCTAATAGAGTCACAAAATAAAAGTACGTTTAACACGAGACAAAGTGACGAGCGTTGAGGTTTTGCCAAGGAGTAAAAAGTTGTTCAGGGTTGGACTATTCATTTTAATAACATTAGTGAAATTTGCTCATGCAAGTTCGAGTGACAGCAATGAGCAGAATAATGTTTTGGCGTTTCACGCAGACAATGCATTTCTTACTGAAAGGGTAAATCTGCAAGGCAATCCCTATTCTACTTCTGTCGATACGGTACAAATGCTAGTTGATGAAATAGGGTATACAGATCCCGTGCTTCATGTTCCACTTGTGCGTTCTTTTGCGTATATGCAGCATGGCGAAAACATTTGCGTACTTAATAAAATAAAAGCACCTGAACGCGAAAAAAATCACCTTTACTCACTACCGCTTAGCTTTTTCCAGACACAGCGTTTTTACCAACTGGCTTCACTGCCACCAATAGAAAAGGAATTTTTAGATGAAAAAGGCCGAATACTGAGCATATCTCGCGTATTAGAAGCCTTTCCAGACTCTTTTATTGTGTTACCAGAAGAATACTCATTCGGTGAAAGGATAGACGACGATCTAAAGCAAGTTAATCGAGAGCAAATTCTTCGTATAGCAAATAATATTTATTACTCTCGCTTTATGGAAATGTTTTCAAAAGGAAAGTCTGATTTTGCACTCATTTTTCCAGCAACTTTATACAGAAGTTTTGGAGAGAACATGCCTATTAAAGTACGCAGTTACTCTATTGCAGATAACCCTGACTATGTATCAGGCCACGTTATCTGCCCCAATACTCCTCAGGGTGCAGAGCACATAAAGCGTATAAACGCTGCAATAAAACGCATCTATTTAACACCTGAGTTTATTAATGCTCATACGCGCTATTTGCCCGCTCAGGACAAACAAAACTTGCGAACTATCATCGAGCAATCTATTGAAAAGTTAATGCTTGCCAATTAATGACTTGGTTATTTTTTGACAAGTTTGAGTGACTATGACAGCTTAGGTAAATTCAATTATTAAAAGAAACTCGCGCCTGATAGCGGGAAAGGGAATTTCAAATGTATCAAAAGCTTGCCTGCGTTTTTATCGGCGCCGTATTTACCCTAAGCCTTAGCTTTCACGTAAACGCCAAAGTACGTGGCGAGGCCGTAGTTACAACAATAAAGTCAGAAGTTTTGAATGAGTCGCGAGAACTGCTTATTCACTTACCTAATAACTATTCCCGCTACAAAGACACCACCTACCCAGTTTTATATTTGCTAGATGGACAGCGTAATTTTGCCCATACCGTAGGCACGCTTGATCTGCTAAATCAGTCTGGAATGGCGCAGGAAATGATTGTTATCGGTATTACCAACACCGAGCGCACGCGAGACTTCACACCTACCTATGATGAAAGCTACAACCAGTGGGGAATATCTGGTGGTGCCGACAACTTTTTAGACTTTCTAGAAAAAGAGCTAAAGCCATACGTAAAGGCAAACTATCGCACTAATAACTACGCGATTGTTTCTGGGCATTCATTAAGCGCACTTTTTACCTTGTACGCACTGCAAGAGCGGCCTGAACTGTTTCAAGCTTACTTCGCATTCAGCCCAAGTTTGTGGTGGCATGAAGAAGTAATATTTCCAGAGGCAAAAGAGTTCTTTGCGTCAGATAGCGACCTTAACAAATATCTATACATAAATATGGGTAACGAAGGTGGAAACATGCTAAGCGCATACGAACGTTACGCTGAACTGCTAAATAGCAGCGAACGAAAAGGGCTTACCTTTGATACCGAACTAGATACATCTGAAAGCCACAATACGACTGCTCTTGCAGGTATGAGCTTGGCGCTTCAAAAGCAGCTAAATTCGTTACGCCCAACAGGTGCGATAATACAAGAAGGTATTCCTGCGGTAGAGCAATACTATAAAGACCTTTCTGCAAAATACGCTTTTGAAGCAAAGCCAGAATATAAAGCCGTAAACCACGCGGGTTATGCGGCGCTAAACAAACAAGACTTTGACTCTGCCATTGCAATTTTTAAGAAAAATATAGCTCGCTTCCCTAACAAATCTGATGCCTACGACAGCTTGGCAGACGGTTATGAAGCTAACGGCGATTTAGCCATGGCACTTGAAATGCGAGAGAAAGCGCTAGCAATGAGCTATAAAGAAAATGTTGAAAATGGTGCTTTTAAAACGCGGCTGGCAAACTTACGACAGAAGATTGCGGAAGGTACAGGCGACTAGCTATCAAGTGCCTGAACTAGAAAATCGTCAGCATTGACCGAATAATAGTAGGAACGTACTCTGGTACGTTCACTCGTAATGGAATACACATAATGACATCAATCAAGCTCTTTTCCTCTTTAACACTTTCGTTTTGTTTAGCTTCGTTATTGGGTTGTACAGAGCCTGAAACCCTGTCCGCCTCTCCCTCTGCTGCAGCAGAATCAAAAGAAGCCAACCTTTTAAAATCTGGGCTTACTGAACGCATTCGAATTGAAGGGCAAGAGGTTGATTACCAATCTTTGGAGCAAAGACAAGCGCATTATGATGTACCTGGTGTGTCTGTCGCGTTAATGAGAAATGGACAACTAGCTTGGACCATGCAAAGCGGCGTTAAAGATTTGACTTCTGAATTGGCTGTTGATGAAAACACAGTGTTCCAAGCCGGAAGTATTTCTAAACCCGCATTTGCAGCAGTATTGATGAAGTACCGCGAAGATAACCCGCTAGATTTAGATGCAGATGTTAATACCTTACTCACCAGCTGGCAGTTGCCTGAACATGAATGGACTGGGCAAGACGTTGTTTCTTTACGCAGATTGTTAAGCCACACGGCGGGTACCACAGTACATGGTTTTCCTGGTTACGCAGCGGGCGAACCAGTACCTAACTTGCAGCAAGTGCTAGAAGGTGCATTTCCAGCTAATACCGATGCCGTTGTTGTTGATATTCAACCTGGCACGCAAATGCGTTATTCCGGTGGCGGCACTACGCTTGCTCAGCTTACCTTGCAGGACGTAGCTAACGAGCCCCTGCCAACTATGTCACAACGGCTTATGTTTAAACCTTTAGGCATGACGCGTTCTGGCTTCGAACAACCCATATCGACCAACTTATCAAACAATATGGCTACACCGTATGACGGAGACGGTGCGCCAATTAAGGGTGGCGCGCATACTTACGCTACGCTTGCAGCAGCAGGTATGTGGAGCACGCCATCAGACATGTTGAAATTGGCAAGCGGCGTACGCAGTGCGTATTTAGGGCAGAAAACCGACTGGATATCGCAAGCCACGGCACAAGAAATGCTAACCAACAATACACCAACCAATGAAGCACCTAATGTAGGAATAGGCTTTTTCATCAATATGGATGATAACGGTGAAATTTTAGGCTTTGGTCACGGTGGCGCAGATGCTGGGTTTATGTCGCAGCTATACCTTGAACTAGATACCGGCAACGGCTACGCCATTATGACGAACGGCAACAACGGTAGGCAGTTAATAACTGAACTAGAAATACGCTTAAAAGAAGCGTTAAACGTAGGCTACTCGGAAGCTGAGGTTAGGAAGTTAGTACCCATAAGCCAAAAGGAATTAAGTAAATACATTGGAACCTACGTGGTAACTAACCCTGTGAATGTTGATGTGGTGCTAGAAAAAACAGCCAATGGTTTTGTGCTTAACGCCTTACCCTATGTTGAAAACGAAGAATATTTTCATGAGGGTGGCGGACGATTCTTTGCTAAGAACGGGAGTAGTGTTCGTTTTGAGATGGATGAAGAAAATGGACTGGTTAATACGGTTGTGATGGATGGGAATATTCGGGGTGTTAGGAAAGAATAGATTATCGGGAGTGAACTGATACATGCCCCTAATCCTTTTTGTGTCAGTTGCCGCCGTTAACATATTCGAAGGCAAACGGCTGCTATGTACGTGAAGCGGTCGTTAAGATGTAAAATACCAAACGACAGTAATGAGCGAGGAGCGGACATCAACTTGGATATTAGAATTCATGGGAGTGCAAGAAAGGAGTCCGATAGACCTTTTAAACAAGCAATGATCGCTAGAGCACTTGCATGTTCATCATCTTTCTTATCGAAATATACCAATCCTGCTCATGAGAAATACACACCGTGGCATTTGCAGTGAAAGTTTTGTGTTAGTCGACTAGTCAAATATTCACCTCAATCCCGAATTGCTGGATGTAAGATTTCGTTAGTTTGTATTAATGACTAGCTAACTCTGACGATTTATCAGAATTCGGTCGGCGATCATGGGTCTACGATCAATTTGTCATAGCCCAACTCGCGCAACCGCTCCATAAAAACAGTGGCAGATTGGACATCTGTGTGTCGAAAACCGGATTTGTAGTGTTTGTGAAAAGTACCTCGCTCAGCATGCCAAATTGACTTTGAAGGTAATTCAACTTCACGGATCATCAAAGTTACCGTCATTTTATCATCCAGTTCATTTTCAAGGTCAATGCAGCATCCTTCTTCTGAGAAATCAATTAGCTTTCCTTCGTATACTTTTCCATCAGGCAACGTGATTTTTGCATCCAAGCGACGCCCTTCGATTTTCAATCGGTCGAAATCACGCTCTATATTGTGCAACCGCCTTTTAGCTGACTTGTATGCGCAATGGTACAAAATTTGGGTAAGGCACATAGAATTTACAAGCATAAACAACAGGTATAACAAAGAGTGATAGGCCGTAGATTCAGTTTTTAGCGTAAGTAAAAACAAAATTGTTGGAACGGTGGCAGCTACCAGTAACACTGCTAGATTGGTCAGAGTGCGCCTTCTAACAGTGAACTTGCTGAACATTGATAACTCTTTCTTACTATTAAAATCAGATGCACCATATGTGAGAAAAGCGAATGAAACACAAAAGAACAAATGGGCATATAAAACATAGGGGGCAAACGTGGGTTCGGGAAATTCTAGCGCATTTGATTTTAGTAGGTTTTCACTGACATAGTAGATGACCATACTAAGGCAGGAATAAATAACTAACTTTTTGTAAAATGACTCCTCCGTGTTTTCTCTAACTTTTAGCTGAAAACGAGTAGCAATGAATCCAATAAAAATTCCTATCAATATCATTAGTAGCCAATAGACTGACCAACGAGAATACTGCTCTAGCCCCTTACTCATAAACTCTGCGTTACTCGAATATGGGCTAAGGAAAGAAATATAGAGTCCGGTAGATATCAGCACTACTGGAATAGAAAGTGCGAAAGCTTTCCAACCAAAACCACTACCTATAGTATTCTCCTTAGGCAATCGAATATGGATTTTACTGAGCTGACGTGAAAGCTGAGACATATTGCTAATTGAGGTGGTCATTTTTTTTAGAGTAGAAACAAGAGAACGCCAAACGAGCATGCTGAGTTCACTTTCAATCGAATCAAGCTCTTTACGATGCTCCTCATCTAATTCTGCCAGCTTAGATTTTGACTCTGACTTGCTCAATTGAGTTGACATAGCGTCCGTTCTGGCAATTGAGTGGTTACGATCATTTTCCTTTTTTCTCGAAAATAGCAAGCAAGCTTCTGTCACAAATGCCGAGATTTTGTCATCTTTGCTGAATGTTCGATGATGCTTTGTCGTGACAAGATGTACGATTGCGCCTCTTATTTTCTTTTCCAGTGCATTGCTTGGGTCATACTCAAAATCCTTGAGGTGATTGTTAACTTGATCTTGAATAGCTTTGCTTGCATTGATATCGGCTCTATAGTACTGATAGCTATCAAGGATCCGTTTCTGTAACCTGTCAAATTCTTCTTTACCGCCCAAAGCATCAGTAACTGAGTCAAGAAAAGGTTTTTCTATCCGTTGGAATATAGGGTGTGATTTGAATGTAAAAAGCAATAGTGCGAGCAAAATGCACCTTTGTTCGGGTGGAACCCCTAACAAGGAGTCAATAGAAAAAACCTCAGATGTTTGTTCAGAAGCACTAACTTGTCCTATAGAAAACACTTCAAATAGGCTCTTAAGTAATTCGTCAGACCATGAAAATGCAAAGACAAAACTTACCAAAACCGAAAAATATAACCAACCACAGCGACGCTTATAAATAACCTGAGGTTTGTCTTTTTCGAAAAGTGCATTGCTATATGAATATATTTGTTGCTGACAGAAGGAATAAAATACGATAATTGATAGTGCTGTATAAAAGTACACCAACATGGTTGCCATCCCTAGCTTTCTGAATTAACTCTTTCCTGACGTCATCCTAGGAAACCAACTACTCCAAGATAAATACTAGCAGAAATATTAGTGATAAGCATTTTTATACGGGATATGGGCGTTTGGAAGTATTCAGAGTCAGAGAAGAGGAGTTTCTAGAAGAAATTTTGAATTTGATTTCTAAGATATTTTGACAAGATTGAATATTACTCGACGAGATGGTTGGGAAAGTTGAACGAAGCTATTATATCCGAATTGGACGCTTTTGATATGCGACAAAACGTAATTCAGTCTATTTAATGAGTCACGGAGTTAGGTCTTGCAATGTGCAAAATGTCCGCTAATGGCACAAATCTGGTGTTTCATATTGAAGACTTAGACATCCGCTTATTGTCTAATAACGGACTTCTAAACACTAAAACTTGAAACAAAAAAGGCGAACCAACCGGTTCGCCTTTCAAATCAATAAAGCTCTAGCAGCAACGCTGCTAAACCACCCTACTCCTCAACATAGCTCTCAATACTAGGGCAAGAACAGATCAGGTTACGGTCGCCATAAACGTCATCAATACGGTTAACTGTTGGCCAGAACTTGTTTCTGTGTACTTCTGGAGCTGGGTACGCCGCTAGCATGCGGTCGTAGCTGCGGTTCCAGTCGCTGTCACAGATGTCAGCTAGTGTGTGCGGTGCATTGTGTAGCGGGTTGTCAGTCGCATCCCACTCGCCGCTTTCTACTTTCGCAATTTCTTGGCGAATGCTAACCATAGCGTTGATGAAACGGTCTAGTTCGTACTTCGCTTCCGACTCGGTTGGCTCAATCATAAGCGTACCCGCTACTGGGAAGCTCATGGTTGGCGCGTGGAAACCGTAGTCGTTTAGGCGCTTCGCAATGTCTAGCTCGGTTACACCGCTTGCTTCTTTAAGCGGGCGAAGGTCAATAATACATTCGTGCGCTACGCGACCGTTGTTGCCTTTGTAAAGCACTGGGAAGTGCCCTTCTAACTTCCTAGCCACATAGTTAGCGTTAAGAATAGCTACTTCGGTTGCACGGCGAAGACCAGCGCTACCCATCATTTTGATGTACATGTAGCTAATAGGCAGAATTGATGCACTGCCCCATGGCGCTGCAGATACCGCACCACAGTCTTTGCCTGCCGTTTCTACGTTAACAACCGTGTGGTTTGGAAGGAATGGCGCAAGGTGCGATTTAACACCAATTGGTCCCATACCTGGGCCACCACCACCGTGTGGAATACAGAAGGTTTTGTGTAGGTTAAGGTGCGACACGTCTGAACCAATGAAGCCAGGCGACGTAATGCCCACCTGCGCGTTCATGTTCGCGCCATCCATGTAAACCTGACCGCCGTATTGGTGAACAATGTCACAAATCTCGCGCACGGTTTCTTCATATACACCGTGGGTAGACGGGTATGTGATCATGGCGCAGGATAGGTTGTCGCCCACTTCTTCCGCTTTTTTGCGAAGGTCGTTAAGGTCTACGTTACCTTTGCTATCACAAGCTACTACTACCACTTTAAGGCTAACCATTTGCGCAGACGCAGGGTTAGTACCGTGGGCAGAGCTTGGAATTAAGCACACGTTTCTGTGACCTTCGCCACGGCTTTCGTGGTAACGCTGAATAGCCAATAAGCCCGCGTATTCACCTTGCGCACCTGAGTTAGGCTGCATTGAAAGTGCGTCGTAACCTGTTACGTTAATTAACCACTCGCTAAGCTCGGCAATCATTTCTTGATAGCCCGCTGCTTGGTCTAGTGGCGCAAACGGGTGAAGTTGACCGAATTCAGCCCATGTTACTGGGATCATTTCAGCCGTTGCGTTTAGCTTCATGGTGCACGAGCCCAATGAAATCATTGAGTGGTTAAGCGCCAAGTCTTTGTTTTCAAGGCTCTTGATGTAACGAAGCATCTCTGTTTCAGAGTGATACTTGTTAAACACTTCGTGTGTTAAGAAGTCGCTAGTACGTACTAAACCTTCAGGAATAGATTTTACGTCTTGCGTGGTTACTTCTGCATCCAGACCTTCCACTGTTAAGCCGTGCTCTTCACCAAGAAGTACGTCGAATAGCGCAACAATGTCTTCACGTGTGGTAGTTTCGTCTAGCGACACACCTACCGCACCTTCAAGGTCAGCACGTAGGTTCATGCCTTTTGCGTAGGCTTTTGCTAGTACGTCTTCCTTGTTGTCTACCATTACGGTTAGCGTGTCGAAGTACGTGCTGTGCTTTAGAGCTACACCTTTCTGATTCAAACCAGTAGCAAGAATGTCGGCGAAGCGGTGAATGCGCTCAGCAATAGTTTTAAGGCCTTGAGGGCCGTGGTACACCGCGTAGAAGCTTGCCATGTTGGCTAACAGCACCTGCGCTGTACAGATGTTCGAGTTCGCTTTTTCGCGGCGAATGTGTTGTTCACGAGTTTGTAGCGCCATACGAAGTGCTGGGCGACCACGAGTGTCTTTACTTACACCAATAATACGGCCAGGCAGTGAACGCTTGTAGCTGTCGCGTGTAGCAAAGAATGCCGCGTGTGGGCCACCGTAGCCCATAGGTACACCAAAGCGCTGTGCACTACCAAGTGCAACGTCTGCACCTAGCTCGCCAGGCGACTTAAGCATTACTAAGCTCATAAGGTCAGCGGCTACTGCCACAATCCCTTTTTTCGCTTGTACTGCAGCAATGATGTCGCTGATGTCTTTCACTTCGCCTGTAGAAGTTGGATATTGAAGTAGCGCACCGAATACGTCGTGTTCTGCTGCTTCTTCTGCCGCACCTTTGATGATTTCAAAACCGAACATTTCAGCGCGAGTTTCTACCACGTCAACCGTTTGCGGGTGAACGTCGTTAGCAATAAAGAACGCATTCGCTTTTTTGTTCTTAGACACACGCTTAGCAAGGCCCATGGCTTCTGCTGCCGCAGTACCTTCATCAAGTAATGACGCCGATGCTAGCTCTAGGCCAGTTAGGTCAATGGTTACTTGTTGGAAGTTAAGAATGGCTTCCAAACGACCTTGGGCAATTTCTGGCTGGTAAGGCGTGTACGCTGTGTACCAACCTGGGTTTTCTAGTACATTGCGAAGAATAACGTTTGGTACGTGCGTATCGTAGTAACCCATACCAATGAAAGAACGGTTAATTTTGTTCTTTTGCGCAACGGCTTTAAGTTCACTTAATGCTTCAACTTCTGTCGCCCCTTCACCACATTTTAGTGGCTCTGGTAGCGCAATACCTGCCGGTACAGTTTGCTCAATTAAATCGTGTAGTGAGCTTGCACCAATAGCAGACAGCATTTCTTCAATTTCGCCTTTACCCGGGCCAATGTGACGGCGGATAAAAGTATCTTTTTGCTCTAGTTGAGCCAATGTAGGGGAAGTATTCGACATAACGTTGTTAAGCACTCGTAATGGTTGCCGCAAGGGCGCGTTAAATCTTTAAGTTAAAAAGGGGCTGAATTATCTTCATGCCCCTTTTCAAATTATGGTTCTTTTAAAACTGCGTAACGAATTACTCTTCGTCGATGCTGTTTTCGTAGCCTTCAGCGTCTAGTAGACCTTCTACTTCTGCCGCATCGTCAGCTTTAATTTTGAATAGCCAACCGTCGCCGTATGGGTCAGAGTTAACTAATTCTGGTGAATCTTCTAGGTCTTCGTTAATCGCTACAATTTCACCTGAAATTGGCGCGTAAACGTCAGACGCTGCTTTTACCGATTCAGCAACACATACGTCGTCGCCAGTGCTTACTGCGTCGCCAACATCTGGCAAATCAACGAAAACCATGTCGCCAAGTAAGCCTTGTGCGTGCTCAGAAATACCTACAGTGAAAACACCGTCACCTTCAGGGCGAACCCATTCGTGCGTAGCGGCATAGCGTAAATCAGTTGGGATGTTGCTCATAATCGTTCCTGTTATTCTCTGTTAACTTATAAAACACTTTTTCCATTGCGAACAAAGGAGGGCTTAACCACTTTTACTGTAACCCACTTTTTGCGCATTTCCACTTCTACTGTTTCACCAACATCACTTGGTACTCGTGCCATCGCAATCGAGTGACCTAGTGTTGGAGAGAACGTACCTGAAGTGATAACGCCTTCGCCGCTTTCTGTTTTCACTTTAAGACCGTGACGCAGCACGCCTTTTTCAGTCATCACCAAGCCTACTAGCTTGTCGGTACCCGCTTCGCGCTGCGCTTCTAGTGCTTTACGCCCTACGAAGTCACGATCAGCCGGTTCCCATGTAATTGTCCAGCCCATGTTGGCGGCTAATGGCGATACGGTTTCATCCATATCTTGGCCGTACAGGTTCATGCCTGCTTCAAGGCGAAGGGTGTCACGCGCACCTAGGCCGCATGGCTTAACGCCCGCGTCTAGCAGTGCTTGCCAGAAGCTTTCCGCTTGCTCAGCTGGCACCATAATTTCGTAGCCTGCTTCACCGGTATAACCTGTGGTAGCAATAAATAAGTCTTCTGCTTGTACACCAAAGAATGGCTTCATGCCCGCTACCGCTTCTTTTTGCGCTGCGCTGAACAAAGTGGCGGCTTTTTCTTTTGCGTTAGGGCCTTGTACGGCAATCATGGCAAATTCAGGGCGCTCGGTGATGGTTACGTCAAAGCCTTCTGCTTTGCTCATTAACCAGTTCATGTCTTTTTCGCGCGTTGCTGAGTTAACCACTAAACGATAGTTAGTTTCGTCGAAGTGATAAACGATAAGGTCGTCTACAACACCGCCTTCTTCGTTAAGCATGCCGCTGTATAGCGCTTTGCCTTTGTCTTTTAGTTTTGCCACGTCGTTGGCTAAAAGGTACTGAAGATACGCTTTGGCTTGCGCGCCTTTTACGTCAACAATGGTCATGTGAGACACATCAAACATACCGGCGTCTTGACGCACAGCGTGATGCTCTTCAATTTGTGAACCATAGTTAATTGGCATATCCCAGCCGAAGAAATCGACCATTTTCGCACCGGCTTCTAGGTGCTTTGCGTGTAGGGCGGTGGTATTAGACATTCCACTTACTCTTTTTGAATTGAAAGGTAGAAAACGAAGTTGAGTATAGTGAGCTAACGTTTATGCAACAAATTGGAAATTTTTATCAATACATTTAAAAAGCAAATGTATTATGCGGTGAACATCAGAAATGCAAATATTCATTATAAGTTAGGGGTTAACCAGAATTCGACAAACTACCCCAGCTACCTGTCTCTTCAACCGAGACAGCACCGAATTTAATCCGGCAGCAGCATTAATGCAGCTACACCGACCAACAAAAAAATGCGCTTAAAAGCGCATTTCTTTAAACAATTAAACCGAGAGCCACACGGCATAACACTGGTATTTACCAGCGTTGTTTATTACAGCCCGATACGGCGTAGTAAGCAATAAAGCAGTAGCAAGGCAGCATAATCGCGTAGGCACTTTGACCACCTACTAGCTCACTAGCTGCGCCGTAAACCATGGGCAAAATAGCCCCACCTGCAATACCCATAATAAGTAGTGCCGAACCTTGTGCAGTGTATTTACCTAAATTATTTAGCGCCAGCGGCCAAATTGCAGGCCACACCATGGCATTTGCCAAGCCAAGAAGCGCAATACAGGTCACGCTGTTAGGTAAGAAAGGAAGCGATTGCACACCCGTCCATCCCCACAACACTTCAGAGATCCCAGTATCAGTGTTTGAGCTCATTAGAATGCATGTGGTAAAAACTACGCCCAATACCGCAGAGCTTAGTAGCGCCGTTTGCTGAGAAATAAATCGAGGAATACAAATAAGGCCTACTGCGTATCCAATAACCATAGCAATCATGGTAAATGACGTAAGCGTGGTCGCGTTTTCTACGCCAATTGAAGAGCCATACAACCCAATGGTGTCGCCAGCAATAACTTCTACCCCAACGTAGAAGAACAGGCTTATTGCGCCCAATATTAAGTGTGGGAAATGCAGGATCTTTTTATCTTTATTTGAGGAAAGCGATGCTTCCGCAGTTTCGCCTTCTGCTTGCTCATCATTAATGGCTGGCAATGCAAGGCGCATAAATACCAGAGCCAGTACGCCCAATGCGATGGCCATTGCAACGTAAGGCTGAATAAGTGAGACAGACATATCATTAATTAGCGTGGCTTTTACGTCTTGTGGCATGGCGTTTAACGACTCTTGATTTACGTCAGGCAAACCACTTAACACTAGACTAGTAAAAACAATAGGAGCCAGCACGCCAGCCGCTTTATTAAGCAGGCCCATAAAGGCAATGCGAGCGGCAGCGCTTTCTTCGTTACCTAGGCGAACAATGAACGGGTTTGATGCTGTTTGAAGTATGGTCAAACCGCTACCTACCACAAATTGTGCCAGCAAAAACACGGGGAACATGGCGCTCAGCGCGGCAGGTACAAACAACAAACATCCCACAGCGATAATGCTAAGCCCTAGGCTCATGCCCTTCTGGTAGCCTGTTTTTTCGAGGATCTTTGCCATAGGTAGCGCCATGACGACATAAGCGATGTAAAAACAAAAGGCGATAAGCAACGCTTGCATTTCTGTTAGCTCGCACACCATTTGCAAAAACGGAATTAATGCCCCGTTTAACCATGTAATGAAGCCGAAAATGAAAAACAGTAAACCGATACTTAGAATAGGTACAAAGCGCCCCATTCCTGTTGCGTTGGGTACTTGCGACTGAGCTTGTGTTGTCATAGCAAAGATCTCTTATTTATTATTATGTTGTTAGTTAGCGCAAAGGCGTTTACTTCCGTTCTGCCACACTTCTAACAGAGTATTGTCGTTGTTTATCACTAAAAAGTTAGCGCGCTTTCCTACCTCTATTTCACCTACCCTATCATGTATTTTGGTGAAGCGTGCTGGCGTTGCGCTTGCCATGGTACTGGCATGTTCTAATGCGATATTGATGTCGTTAATGCTGTTCGTTACTGCGCCGTGCATATCTAAACAGCTACCGGCTAACGTCCCGTCGGGCGTGGTTAACTTGTTACCTTGGCGCGTGATATGAGTATCGAAGAACGCGATGGTATCGTCGCTTGCGCCCACGTGGGCCATGGCGTCAGTCACTAGCATTAATTGATGCGGCCCTTTCACCTTATAAGCCAACTCTACCGCTTTCGGGTGAATGTGATGATGGTCCACAATTATCCCGCACACGCTGTTGTTAAGTAGCGCCGCCCCCACCATTCCAGGTTCTCTGGAAGTCAGTGGCGACATGGCGTTATAAAGGTGGGTAAAGCCTGATGCCCCAGCGTCTAATGCATTTTGCACGGTTTCAAAAGGTGCGTTTGAATGCCCTAAAGCAACAATAACTCCTTGCCCCACCAAATCGCGGATGATGTCGCAAGGCACGTTTTCAGGCGCAACGGTGATAAGGACTTGTCCAATATCTCTTCGGGTATAGGTTGCCAGTTCACGATCTGAAAGTGCGCGAATATAGCGTGGCAAGTGCACACCTTTTTTCTCAACAGAAAGGTGCGGCCCTTCAAAATGAACCCCCTCAACGCTGGGATGCGCCTGTGCAATGGCCTCGCTTACTGCATCTGCCGCTTGCTCAATGGTGTCTATATCGTCGGTAATGAGCGTTGGGAACAATGTGGTGGTGCCGTATTTCAAGTGCGCTTCGGCCATCACGTTTATGCTTTCAAGCGTAGGAGCATGATTAAACATTGCGCCCCCACCACCATTTACCTGCGTGTCGATGTAGCCTGGAATAACTGCACCGCGTATGCGCTCGTTGATTGTCGCCGTTGCGTCTTTTTTAAAGTAAGAAAGAGGTGCAATGTCAGCTATCACACCCTTTTCAATGCTTAGCACCTGATTATGCTGCCAGGCACCGTTCATCAGCACCTTTTCAGCCAGAATAATGGTCTTCATTGGGTTTTCGTTACCTTGTTTAATCCGGGTGGCGTATCTGGGTTCAAACCTAATTCAACGGCAATTTTCTCTATATCCAGATAGAAGCGTTGCATTAGTAAAAGTGCGTCCAGCCTTGGGTGTGAAGACGTTACTCCCCCTTGCAGATCTATACACTCACCGCCACGGGATCTAACATCTTGCACCATGTTTTGATGAAAAGGTGCGCTCTCATCTTCTATATTTAACGAAATAAGCTTCAACTTTTTCTCAACTAACGTCACTGGGCCATGGATGAACTCTGCACTGCTAAATGCTTCGGCGTGTATACCCAATACTTCTTTTAGCTTAAGCGCAACTTCTCGCCCAACCGCATAGCCAAAGCCACGCCCTAAAACAATGGTGTTTCGCGTATTTTCTAGATGGGCTTTTGTTAGCTGAGACGGCGCATTGATCACTGTTTCTAGCTGCGAAGGCACGGCTTTTAGCGCATTAAATAGCGAGGTATTTTCGCTCCAACGGGCACATAAATGAAGAAGCGCCGACAGCGTTGCTAAAAAGCTTTTAGTAGCCGCAACCGCCTTTTCTTCCCCGGCAGATAAAGGAATAACGGCATCAGCCAGCTCGGCTAATGGCGATGTTTCATCATTCACGAAGGCAACCGTAAATGCCCCGCCGTTTTTGGCCGACTCGGTTTGCTTTAGTATGTCTGGGCTGCGACCAGATTGAGAGATAATAAAAGCTACCGCCCCCTTCAAATTCAATTGGCGTTTGAATATGCCTGCTATTGAAAGGGCGGCACTGCACACTGGAATACCCATTTCTGTTTCAAATAGATACTTTCCAAACACGCCGGCATGATCTGACGAACCGCGACCAATAATATAAATTAAGTTAGGGTTTAGTTGCTGTAATCTACCCGCTAACTGACTTATCGCTTCATCATTCTTATCTAACTGCTGTGCAATAACTGACGGAAACTCTCTGGCTTCTTTTGCCATTATAGATAAACTCATTTCTCACCTTCTTTGTGATTAAACGCGGCTTTTGCATGATAAATAGCACCTTGCTGCGGCGTTGCTTTGCAGGGTACTAAACGCGCTTTGATGGATTCTGAAAAATAGGCTGAATAAACATTGCTAAGCCCACCTATCATGGCTAAACAATGGTTGTGATTAGCAAGAAGTCGCTTTGCCATACGCTCGATGTAAAGGGCACCTTCTTCAAAAAGTGCAGTAACCTTCTTTTGTTTTGTGTATAGCAAAGGCAGCATACGTTCTACCAAGGCGGCATAGTGATGGGTGTTAAATTCCGCACATTTCGCTACGATTTCTTGGGTACATGATGATTGCAGGGCGTTACACACTTCTGCTGCAAGTTCATCCTTTTCTTCCAACTCATCTAAACACAATAGCGTGTGCTGCACGGCCTTTAAGCCTAGCCAAGCCCCACTGGCTTTGTCGCCGATAGGAAACCCGTGCCCACCAACATCTTGAAAAGATTCATCTTGCCACATAGTGCCCGATGAACCCGTACCAATAATTATCGCAGCTCCCGGGTTTCCGTTATGTGCTCCAACGCATGCGGCGTGTAAATCGCTTAACACGTGTAGCGAATGAAACGGGTGCTGCCATTGTTCAAACTGTTGCTTCGCAGACTCAATGTTTGCGCCAGCTAGACCGGCGCCTACCACGCACTGCGACAGCGAAATTTGCTTAGATGTGTTGGCGTTCCCTGCATTCGAAATAGCGATATTAATCGCATCTACTATCGACGCTTTAGCTAAATCGCTATCGCGCATAATATTGGCAGGGCCACTTACGCCCTCACCTAAGACATTTCCGTCAACGTCTTCTAATCGTGCTCGGCACTTGGTGCCACCACCGTCTATGCCAATAAAAAATAAATCAGAGCTCATTTAAACATCTCAGTATAGATAAATGCATAGATACACTTGGTAAAAATATGACAACACTGTCATTTTAACCAATAAAAACAGGCACTTACAGCTGCACCTGTCGACTCATTTGCTGTGTTCCCGCAATTCTAGCGCGAACAGTGACGTTCCCCTTCACTTCAACAGGAGCAGTAAAGGTTTCCCACTTATTATCTGAAGTTAAGTACTCCATCGTAAGACCAGACACTGGCTTCATATGTAACTTACCATTGTTAATTACCGCTGCTGGCGTAGGTACACGCACATTCACTCCCTGCAGCACTAGCGCGGGTGCATGGCGGTTAAATAACGCTAACTCAAACGCTTGCCAGTCGCTTACCTGCCGGTTTACTAAACCGCCTTTTTCATGAAGTGCTTTCGCGTTTTGTTGCCATGGTGCGTAGTGCCAAGCGCGTTCAGCCAAGGCCAATAGTCGGGGAAACACCATATATTCCACGGCATCTTGATTCACGGTGACTTCTGACCACAGCTGCCCCTGAATACCGATTACTGATGATGTGTCGGCCTCAGCAGAACTGCTGTAACTGTGGCCCATACGGTCGGTCCATAACTCGGCATGAAGCGGCAGCTGTTCGGGCATAAACGAAAATACTTTTTCGGTATCGGTTGCCCGTGAACCCCAGTAATAGCCAGGCTCATAAGGATTACTTTGGTAAGGAAAGTCGAAATAAAGCACGTCTGGAAACGAAAGTACTACCGGAATATTTTCCTTCGCAAAATGCGATACTGTTTTCTCTCCACCCGCAGCAAGCAAATGCCAAACGTTGGTATACGCGCTGCTGTTATCCAGTGTATTTACGGCTTTTTCCATGCCATCGCTCCAGCCACCAATTGCTATATTGTGCTTTTGCGCAATTTTCTGCACTTCGGTAACAAAAGCCGGCAGTATTTCATCTGCCTTTTGACCTTTCGCAGCGCATACAGGGGATTTCACCCAAGCACCGGCGGTTTCATCGGCGCCAACATGGAAGTGCGTCAACGGAACGTTGGCCTTTTCATGCAGTGATTTCACAGAAGTAAGTACGGTTTCGATAAAATGATAGCTACTATCTAAACAGGGATTTATGGTGTTATCTGAATAGAATTGAACGCTTTCATATTGGGTTTTATCTTCTTTATCTACCAATAAGAATTCATGTGCAGCATCTGAGTTACCCTCTGCCATAAGCCGCTTGTAGCGCGCATTCATAGCAACAATTGCTGCGCGGGCATGGCCAGGCATATCAAGCGACGGAATAACTTCAATACCGCGCGCGTGCGCCATTGTTAAAATATCAATGTAATCTTGCTGCGTAAGAAAGCCGTTACCTGTAGCACTTTTAAAAGGCCCGCTTCCTAGCTGAGGCAGCAAGCACTGTGTTTCAGACAAATCGTGGCATCGAAACGCACCAATTTCGGTAAGCTCGGGCAAAGCATCGATAGCTAATCTCCAGCCCTCGTCATCACTTAGGTGAAGGTGTAGCTTATTGAGCTTGTAGGTGAACATTTGGCGAACAACAGATTCAATCGCTGCCTTTCCTGGAAAGTGGCGAGCAATATCTAAGTGCATTCCGCGAAATTCGAATCGTGGCGAGTCTGCAATTTCAGTGATAGGAAAGCGGCCTTGCTGCGCATCAAATACTTGCATTAGCGTTAACAGACCGTAGTTAGCACCAATGTTATCGTTGGCAATTATCGTAGCGCTTTGCTCTGTTACGCTAAGCGCATAACCTTCTTTTGTGCCTGTCGTTGCGGGTTCATTTGCAAGGGCGTTCGCATTGTTAGCGCTGCGAATAATAACCTTAAGCGGTAAGCCTGTTTTCTGGTTAGTGAGGCCAAAATAGGCCATTTGCTCAATGGCTGGAGCAAGCATGTCTTGATCAGACTTATCTATATTAATGCCCGCGGCAGCAACAAATTTACCCGAATCATCTCTTCGACCTACGTTGGGAATAACACGGTTCTGGGCATCACCTAAAATTAGCGCTGAATCGCCCTTATTGTATAAATACGCGCTGTCCATAAGCGGTGTATTGTCGTTTTCAGTACGTTTGTACTGGGCTTGTTTGTTCCACAAGCCAGTGTGTTGATTGATGAGTAAATTGCTTCCCGGCTCTTTCACACGGGTTGTGGAGGCAACAATCACCGGTGATAAAGCAGGGTAAGTTAAATAATAGTTCGGCATTGCGTCCGAGCGAGAGGCGTGCCAAAAGGGCGCAGATAGCGTTACCTTAATTTGATCACTTGCGCTCACCTTATCTTCGAACGTCAGGCGGTGCAGGTCACCGTTTATATGCTCAATGCGAATTGCATTTTTTGAGTCATACCCGCGAATAGGCGCAATATGACTAAAGTAAAGCGACGTAGAGGCTTCAATGGGGGTTGCCATGGTTGCTATCGTAAGCTCTGACGAAAAGCAGTCGCCTTTTGGAATATGTACCCGGCACAAACTATCGTCCACATTACTTAATACTTCGTAATGTATATCGAGGCTTTCTCCTAGCGCATTCAAGCTGGCTTGCTGTAGCGAAGGCGTTTCAGCCATTGCCGAAGCGCTACCCACTAGCAGTAACGATAAGCTCAAGCACGCTTTGACAAAATTCGTCGAATTGCGGATCACGTCGCACATCCTTAAATCACAATTTCAGAGTAAAACAAGGGTAAAGCAAACGCCCTACCCTATGCTAAGTGAAGATAGTGAACACACGAACTATCTTCACATACTAGCAACTAGAACTTCATGCTAGCGCCAATGAAGAAACGGCGTCCATTGGCACTTTGCGTTCCACCAAGTCGCTTACCGTCACTGCTTCGAACATAGTAGTTCTCCCAGATTTCGTCGGTAAGGTTAAGGGCTTCAGCTTTGAGTGTAATGGTTTCTGTCACGTTCCAGCTTACCTGCGCATCAAGCTGTGACTGTTCGTCGCGGTACTGATCGCCAATTTCAGCTTGGGCAATAAAGTACTCAGAGCGGTAGTTGTAGTTTAAGCGCGCGCTGTAAAGATCAGTTTCGTAGAACACACCTACGTTAAACGAGTCTTTTGACGTGTTCGGAAAGCTTACTGAGCGCGTTGCGATAGTAGCACCAATGATGTTGCCGTCATCGTCTGTAACGGCAACCGCTTCATCTACTTGTGCGTCGGCCACATCAGTGTAGGTGTAGTTAGCGTAGCCACCGAAACCGTTGTCGAACACATGCTGAATTTGCATTTCGATACCGTCGATAGAGGTTGAACCACCATTCTCTGGCGTTCTTAGCTGATTGATTTGCTGACCATCAATTTCACGAGATACGGTTTTGGTAAAGATAAAGTCGTTAATATCTTTCTTGAACACCGTTACCGCGGCTACCGATGATTCGCTAAAGTACCATTCTGCACCCACTTCAAATTGGTTAGCAGTTAGCGGGTTAAGCTGCGGGTTACCAGCAGAGCCAGAGCTAGTTTCAGGCGTTAAGTTTACCGCAGGTGCTAACTGAAACGGTGCTGGACGTGTAAGCACGCGTGCTGCCGCCATACGTAGTAACACATCTTCAGATAAGTCGTACGACAAGTTGATGCTTGGCAGCCATTCGTTGTAACCACCGTCAAACGCTACCGCTTCGCCTGTTGTTAGATCGTAACCGTTCGAAGTTGAATCGGTTTCAACGTAACGCATACCCACATTACCTCTGAAACCATCGCCACTAAATTTCGCCATGGCGTAAAGTGCAGTAATATCTTCTTCTATCTCAAATGAAGATTCATCTAAGAATTCATCGGTACGGCGGCAAAGTATAGTAGTGTCATCTGCACATTCGGCTACGCTATATAGCGCGTTGTACATGCTGTCTTTGTCAGGGAAGAAATAGCTGGCAGCCACACCGTTGGTGTTGTCGTGAGACACGTTAATCATGTCGCCATTCCAAAACGATGACGCTGGGCCAAGGCTACCTTCACCCACCGGCGCTAAGTTGGCCAAGTCAGTTCTGTAACGAGATTGCGCAAAGCTACGATCGCGACGCTTAATACCCGTTTTGATTTCGGTTACTGCACCCCAGTCTACTGAATGCTCGTAATCAAATTGGATATAGTTTTCTTTATCTTCCGTTGCATTTAGCTGGTCGAATATTCCTCCCAACCACATTTCATCCGTTGGGTTAGCTAGCCATGGGCTTGCCGTTGTAAAATCGATATACGGGTTGTCGCCACCTGGGTTGTAAAAATCGATGGCTGCACGCGGGTCGTTTGCGCTAGCCCAAAATTCAGTAAAGAAATCTCGGTTTTCGCCTTCACCGGTAGTTGTACCTAACTGGAAGTGCAACTTGCCATCACCCATTAGGTAGTGCCCCTCAATATCTACAATTTCGGTAGACATTTCAGAACCATCGCGGAAGATGTTGTCATACGCCATAAAGCGCGCCCACTCAGGGCGGTTATCTACACCCATCATGCTAAGCGACTCTACTACGTTGTCGCTGCTCACCGTACCCGGGCTGGTGTCTGTACCTGTGTACGCCACACCGCGAAACGGAATACCAATCAAGTTAGAGTTTACGTTGTCAGCTTTAAGCGTTGACGATAGATAGTGGACAGACACGTCGAAGTCGTCGGTAGGTGCCCATTGAGCAGTTACATCAAAACCAACGCGCTCACGGTCTTGCTTAAACAACGCTGAGCCCATTCCCCATGGAATAGCGCCTTTTTGTGAAGCGCCAACAGGTGCTTCAATAAGTGGGTCGATACGAGGGATGCTAGGGCCGAACCAGCCGAAGTCTTCGTTAGTTTCACGCTCTACCGTTCTTTCTTGATAAGAGCCTGAGAAAAGAATACCAAAGGTTTCGTCATCGTTTTTCCAGCTGTACAAACCAGATAGCGTTGGGTCGAGTGAATCGGCGATATCACCATACTGGCCTTCTACCGAGATTTGCCCAGAATTAGCGTCAAGGTCGAACGGCTTACGTGTTTTTAGAATTACCGTTCCGCCCAATGCGCCTTCATCAATATCTGCCTGAGACGACTTGTACACTTCTAAACCCGCAATCATTTCCGACGCTAAAATTTCGAAGTTAAAATTACGGGTTGCGTCTGATAACACAAACCACTGACCGGTTCCCACGGCTTGACCGTTCACTAGGGTCAAGTTTTGGTCTGGCTGAACGCCGCGTATAGTTACGCCCTGCCCTTCACCAAAATCGCGGTCGATGGTAATACCCGGAACACGGGCTAGTGTTTCAGCCACGTTTTTGTCGGGGAACTTACCAATGTCTTCTGCAGTGATAGCGTCAACAATGGCGTTAGAAAAACGCTTGGCATTGATGTTGGCCTTTTGGCTTCCGCGGATCCCTGTGACTTCGATGATTTCAGTTTCACCTGCTTCCTGTGCTACCGCAATAGGTGCTGAAATACTTGTTAATGCGCCCATAGCTATGGCGAGGCGAACACTTCTTGTTAGTTTATGTTGTTGGTTTTTGAACATTGTATTTACCTTCTCTCAGCCAAAAATGACAACGCTGTCATTTATTGAAATAATAAAATGACAGGCGTTGTTGTGGGGTACAGCTTTTTGATGACAACGCTGTCATTGAATGTTAACTTACATGACACAATGTAAGGCTGCAATTAATTTTTTAACAAAAAAGTAATACAAGCTTCTTAATTGTTGAAAATTAAACCAATTTTTAGAGTGAGATCGAATTTGGCTGCTACCATCAAAAGTGTTGCCGAAATGGCGGGGGTTTCGATAAAGACCGTTTCGCGCGTAATTAACAAGGAAGGCACGGTAAAACCCGACACCTTGCAACGTGTTGAAGAGGCGATAAAGGCCTTAAAATACACGCCGAATAAGGCAGCACGAGACTTAGCAAGTAAGGGAGCATCGGTACTCGGTTACGTATACGACAACCCCAACGCTTACTACATAATCGATATGCAAAAAGGCATATTGGATGTGTGTCGCAAAAACAATTTCGAATTGTTAATTCACCCGTGCGATGCAAGCTCTAAAAACATAGCGAAAGAACTGGTGGACATGGTAGACACTGCTCAATTGGCTGGCCTTATCCTTTCACCTCCGCTATCAGAAATGCCCGAGGTATTATCGGAACTTGATCAAAACCAAATAAGTTATGTGCGTATTTTATCTGGAGATGGCCTATTTCCATCGCCCCTCCCCTACGTGTTGGTGAACGACTTCAAAGCGGCATACGATATTACTGAGCACCTTATCAGCCAGGGTCACAAAAACATTGCGTTTATTGCCGGTGAAGAAATTCACAAATCCACCATTGAGCGTTTGAACGGCTACAAAGCGGCGTTAGAAAAAGCGGGTATTGCAATTGATGAGTCGTTAATTATCAAGGGCACCTATTCATTTGAAACTGGGGTAAAAAGCTCTGAAACGCTGCTTGCCATGTCGCCGCATCCTACCGCTGTATTTGCGTGTAACGATGAGATTGCAGCGGGTACGTTGTTTGGTGCACGAATGAAGGGGGTAGATGTTCCTCAAGAACTCGCAATCGCTGGGTTTGAGAACAGCCCCTTTTCCCGACAGACTTTTCCGCCGTTAACTACGGCATCTCAGCCAACGAATGAGATAGCGCAGCATGCTGCGGCGTCGTTAATTCAGTATTTACGAGCTAAAAAAGCCAAAGCCGCCCATGACAACCTTAACCATACTTTCATCCCTGAACTGGTAGTGCGCGCGTCAACCGAGAAACAGTAATGAACAAATTACCTCAAGAAATCGTGATTGTGGGTGGCGGAACAGCAGGCTGGATGACGGCGAGCTACTTAGCAAGAACCGCCGAGTTGATGGCCAATAAAAGTAATGTACCTGCCTGCGCCCCTAAAATAACACTTCTTGAGTCAGCGGTTATCAGCACCGTTGGCGTAGGCGAAGGTTCAACGCCTTATCTGCGCCACTTTTTTGAGTTCCTCGGAATAAATGAAAGTGAGTGGATGCTGAAATGCAGCGCCACGTATAAGATGGGCATTAGCTTTGAGCGTTGGACTACAACGGCTGAATCAAAAACAACGCGCCCCGCTTTCACCGATTCAGACAGCTATTTTCACCCATTCTTCTCTTCTTTAGATATTCCCACCGCGGATATGTACTTCAGCGCGGTAAATGAATACAGAAAAGGCGCTTCGCACGACATTAACCCGTCGCACTACTTTACTGCTGCGCACATGGTAGAAAAAGGCATTACGCCCGACGCCATTTGTAGTTCTGCAAATATTGATTACGCCTATCATTTTGATGCAGGGCTGTTGGGTGACTTCTTAAAAGAATACGCGCTAAACAAAGGGGTGTCTCATCAAATAGGCACTGTGGCAAATGTAGAATGTCATGAGCACACTATTAACTCGCTAAAACTGGATGACGGAAATACATTAAGCGCAGACTTTTTTATTGATTGCTCGGGGTTTCGTGGGCTTCTTGGCAAACAAGCCCTGTCTAGAAGGTTTACAAGCTATGCCGACACCTTATTTAACGATGCTGCCGTAGCCATTGCCAGCGACGCAACAGCATCACCAGAAACTGCATTACAAACTCGCTCTATTGCGCTTGGTCACGGTTGGCAGTGGCACATTCCCCTAACTAGTCGCACAGGCAACGGCTATGTGTACAGTTCACAGTTTTGCACTGAAGCCCAAGCAGAAGAAGAACTTAGACTTGCATTAGAACCAGACCAATTCCATCAGCAAGCCCGACATTTGAAAATGACCGTAGGCAGACTAGAAGAACACTGGAAAGGTAATTGTTTATGCATAGGGTTGTCTCAGGGCTTTATTGAACCATTGGAAGCCACCGCACTTATGCTGGTGCAGTACGCACTGCATCACTTTATCGATTGCTGGCAAAGTAACAATCCGCGAAGAGAGGTACGCTATAATTCTGAGATAAACCGAATGTTCGACGGTATTCGGGATTACATTGCTGCTCATTACTATTTAAATACGCGCGACGATTCCGCCTACTGGGTTGCCTGTCGCGAAGACTTAAAGGTGCCGGATACCCTTTCTTATTTGCTAAATGCGTGGGACAAAGGCGCCAGCTTTGAACAAGCGCTTAATGAAGTAGATAACAAATTGGTTTATTTGCGACCTTCGTGGTACTGCATTTTTGCGGGAATGAAGCGCTTTACTCAAAACACAACGCCACTTGCGCACCCCAACACCCTTGCACTTCGAACTATGCAGCAATCGGTAGAGGGAGCGCATCGAGTAAGGCAACCCTAACTTGGTTAGAACGCACAAACATACAAAATTACGCCTTTCGCCCGCTTACATTTAAAAATATAATAAAAGCAGGCAAATTCATTAGAAAGTGTAATTAACTATGAAGCAGCTTTCCCTTGATACCTTACGCACCTTCGTTAGCGTTATTGAGCTTGGTGGCTACGCTAAAGCGGGCGACTTTTTAGGCCGTTCTCAACCGGCAATAAGCCTACAAATAAAAAAGCTAGAGTCGCAGTTAGACCGCAAGCTATTTACCAAAGTAGGGCAACGGCATGTACCTAGCGCCGACGGCAATTGGCTGTATCCAAAAGCGAAAGAACTGCTAGAGCTTAACGATAACATCTTTCGCAGCTTAACCCCTGCTCCGCTAAGCGGTCGCTTGCGTCTTGGCATTCCCAATGAATTTGCTTCTACATTATTGCCGGGCCTAATTGGCGAGTTTTCTAAGCGCTATCCCGATGTATCACTTGAAGTGACCTCGGCCTTAAGCCGTGATTTGCTTCACCCGTCGCAGCGCGATCATTTCGATTTGATTTTGGCGTTGGTGAATCCGGGCGAGCAGACAGAAGGCGAAGTAGTATTAGAAGATGACGTAGTTTGGGTTGGCGACACGGCTCATCCATTGGTTGGCAACAATATTCCTTTGGTGCTTGCTCCCGACGGTTGTATGTATCGAAGCCGCGTTATTGAACAGTTAAAGCAGCAAACCTTTGCATGGAAAATCAGCTACACCAATGCAGATTTAGGCGGGCTGGTTGCTGCCATTCAACAGGGGCTAGGCGTGACAGCTCTAGCAAAATCAAGCTTACCAGCAAACCTAGTAGCGCTAAACCACCCGCACCTGCCCAAATTAGGCAAAGTGAATATTTGCCTGTTCAATCAAGATACACAGCACCCCGTGATCAGTAAAACTCTTGCCGAATTCTTTAAAGTGAGGCTAACCCAATAAAAAAATGGGGTCAGAGTACTTTTTCTGCCCCACCGTTCTTATTCAATTAGCTTTAGCCATCACTCGTGATGGTTTCGATAAGCTCGCCGAGTACAGTTTCGGCTTTGCTGGTTTCAACCTGACATGTACCTGCGTTCATGTGACCACCGCCGCCATACTTCAAGCACAACTCTCCCACATTGGTTTTTGAGCTACGATTAGTAATGGATCTACCAATAGCAAATACCACGTTTTGCTTTTTCAGCCCCCACATCTTGTGAATAGAGATATTGCAGTCGGGGTACATGGCATAAATAACAAACCGGTTTGTCGCGTAAATGGTTTCTTGGTCGGTTAAATCAAGCACTACTAGGTTGTCGTATACAGTAGAACACTTGGCAATTTGCGCCTTCGCCACTTCATTGTGCTCGTGATACAAACTCACGCGCTCGGCCACGTCTTCCATTTGCAGTATTTCTTCAATGCTGTGGTCTTTGCACGCATCTATTAGCTTCATCATTAGCTGATAGTTAGAGATTTTGAAATCTCTGAAACGACCAAGCCCAGTTCGCGCATCCATAATGAAATTCATGAGCACCCAATCTGTGGGCTCAAGGATTTCTTCTTCGCTAAACTGTGCAGAGTCTCCTTTATCTACCGCGTCCATCATATCTACCGAGATATTAGGAAATTTATCTGCACCACCGTAATAGTCGTAAACAACGCGCGCCGCCGACGGCGCTTTCGGGTCAATGATGTGATTATCAATATCGCCTGAGTTACGCACTGTTTCACTTAAGTGATGGTCGAAGGCAATATGGCAACCCGCAACGTAAGGCAGGTTAGTGGTGATATCATTCTCGGTAATATCAATTTTACCGTCTTGCATGTCTTTAGGATGAACAAACAAAATATCGTCAATTAAGTCTAAATCTTTCAATAAAACTGCACATACCAGTCCATCGAAATCACTTCGCGTAACCAATCTAAATTTTCTTTCAGGCATAGTTTATCCATCATTCACTTAGGTAATAATTTTAAGTGTAACAGCTAATAAAAATTTTGAGAGACAGGTTTATTAACTTCTTATTTAACTTTTTAAATTCAGTAATTTACCCAGCGGTTTCGCCAAACTTTCTGGCGGTTCGGTAAAGTATGCGGGGCCTGTTTCTGTCATGTACAAACAGTCTTCTAAGCGCACACCAAATTCACCCGGAATATAGATACCTGGCTCATTAGAAAAGCACATGCCTTTTCTAAGTGGCGTATTTTCACCACGCACGAAGTTAACACTCTCGTGTCCTTCCATGCCGATACCGTGACCTGTTCTGTGACTTAGCCCAGGCAATGCATAGTCTTTGCTGTACCCCTTGCTAGCATAGTATTGACGCACTGCGTCGTCCACTTTGCCTGCTGGCTCACCAATTTTAGCTGCGGCAAATGCTACGTTCTGCCCTTCCCTTACTGTATGCCATACGTCCTGAACTTTCTGAGACGCTTTGCCAAATACCAAAGTACGGCTTATGTCGCTTTGGTAACCGTGCACGCTGCAACCGCTGTCTAGCAAGATCACCGAGCCTTCTTTGATAGTTTGTGCTGCGTTTGTGCCATGAGGATAAGCACTTGCATCGTTAAACAGCGCCAAACACCATGTACCGCTGCCGCCTAAGCGCTGCTGTGCGGTGTTCATCAAACTTTTTACATCCTGCTGACTCATGCCAAGCTTTAGGTTGCTAAAAACAAACTCGTAAGCACGTAAAGTAACTTCATTGGCCTTATGCATAAGTGCCAGTTCACCCGCAGTTTTATACATGCGACAGCCAAGGGTAATTGGCTCGGCGGGAACGATATTAATGTTTGGCAGCGCTCGGCTGACTCCAGTAACTACAAAGTAGCGTACGCTGCTTTCAAAGCCAATATTGCCGCTTGTTATACCGCGCGATTTTAAAATATTGGCTACGACATCAAACGGGCTTTCATGCTCTTGCCACACTCTTACATCATCGCCTATAGCTAACGACTCAAGCACACTTGGCTTTTCGAAAAATGGCGTTACCACCGCCATGTCACCTTTTTGAGGGATAACCAGCGCGGTCAAGCGCTCACTACGCCACCAATTAATCCCTGAAAAATAATCCATTGCAGCGCCAGGCTCGACCAGAATTGCCGCAATGTCTTGGGCTTTCATAAGCGACTGCGCTTTTTCAATACGCGCTTTGCGTTCTTCTACGGTAATCGGCTTCGCATTTGCGGTGATATCACTTAGCCCGCTTAAACCGTTAATGTCTGTTGCATTGGTTTGATTAATTGCAGCCATAGAAGCCACAGGAGCAAGCGCAAAGCTAGCGCCCGCTAATTTCAAGAAATGTCGCTTATCCATGTTCCCTTCCTGTCGTTTTAATTAAGGTTGTTTAGCACTTTTTTGTTTTATGAAAATAACATTCAATTGATTTTGTACTAAAAACTTCAGTGTTTACTATTACTAGCACTTTATGCCCACATAACGAAGATGGCGGCAAGCCCAATAAGAAGTAAGCCAGCAATTTCGCGTTTTGTGACTGCATTTTTTAGCCAGTAATGTGAAATTATCAAGGTAAGTAACACCTCTAACTGCCCAAGCGTTTTTACTAGCGCCACATGTTGCAATGCCATAGCGGTGAACCAACAAATTGAGCCCAAACAGCTTACCGTGCTAATCGCTAGCACCTGCTTTTTAGCGTTGGTTAGCTGTCTGAACACGAAGGGTTTAGTTAGCGCAATATAACCACTTAAACTTATCGTTTGTACACACAGTACCCATAACAACACCCAAGCAGCAGCCACCGTATGCTGAACATTTAGCATATGACTTGCCTCGCGCACCAACAGTGATGTCAGCGCAAAACAGGTACCGCAAGCAAGACCTATGACCATGGTTTTCACACTAATGCCATGGAGCCGATTGCCGCTGCTTAACGCAAATACTGCTATTGCGCCTATTACTATGCCCGCCCACCCAAGGGGCGTTAAATAACTTCCGAAAAAGAGCATGCCTACAACGCCGGCCACCAAGGCCTCACTCTTCGCTAGACCTGCGCCAATGGCAAAATTCTTCTGCTTGAACAAAATCACCATTAAAGAAGTGGCCGCTATTTGAAGTAGCGAAGCACACAGTATCACTATAATAAAAGAGCCTGAGAACTCAGGCACCTGACTGGCGCTACTGCTGTAGAGAATGAGTAAATAGACGAGGGCTATTGGCGGAGCCAAAATAAAGCGAGAGAGCGTCACCCCAGAGGTGCTAACTGCGCCGCTCAATTTGCTCTGCAGCGCATTGCGCACGGTTTGCATAACAACCGCGCCCAACGTAAATAAAATCCAACTCATTAGCGTCGCTTTACCTTGTTATATCGCTACCTACAGTTAAGCGTGAATTACTTTGCCTTTTTCACTTCCATTGCCTGTGTGCGCTTGTCTTTAAAATCAGAGTCACGTTTCCAGTATGGCCACACATCGCCTTGGGCGTAATAGTTCAGCATAGAGCCGATAAGTGAGAGGTCTTGTTGCACACCACCTAATGTCCAGCTTGGAAGGTAGTCATCATCTGCTTTATGATAGCGTTTGGCGATGAAGCTAGGGTCGGTATCGCCTAAGCTCATGAACAAAATTGAAGGCACGCCCTGCTTAGCAAGCGCGAAGTGATCTGAGCGGAAGAACAGTCCATTTTGAGGTCTCGGATCCATTTTGACGTTTCGCCCTTGTAGCGCGGCAGCTGTTGCTAAATCGTCTTCAATAGATAAATAACCTTCGCCGTACTGCAAAATGTAATCAACATCATCGTTTACATTCATGCCGTCGATGTTTAAAAAAGCCACCATGTTCGATGTTGGTACCGGCGGGTTATTTGCAAAATAATCGGCACCGAGTAGCCCTGTTTCCTCTGCGGTAAAAGCACTAAACATTAGTGTACGCGCAAAGCCCTCTTCGCGTTTTGAAAGCGCATCTGCTAACGTAAGCACACCTGCTACGCCTGACGCGTTGTCTACCGCACCATTGTAAATAGTGGTTTGGCCATTTTTCTCAACTTTGCCTAGGTGGTCCCAGTGAGCGTGAAGCATTACCCATTCTTCTGGCTTATCTGTACCTTCTAAAATGCCTGCAACATTTTGCGACTCGGCACGCTCAATAGTATTGGTGAAACCCAATGATGCTTTTGTGTTTAGCGCGATGGGCATAAATCCTGGCTTTGAAGCTTTGTCTTTAAGCTCGCCATAATCCATACCCACTTTTTCAAATAGCTGTCTTGCGGCATTTAAATGAAGCCAACCCATTACACCGACTTGTGAAGCATTGTTGTTGTCGTCGACTAAACTGAATTTGGTATTGGAATTAGAGTTTTCGACTACGCCCCACCCGTAACCCGCTGGCATGGTTTCATGAATAATGAAAATCGCTTCTGCCCCCTGCCTGGCTGCTTCTTCGTACTTATATGTCCAGCGACCGTAATAGGTCATTGCGTTGCCCTGAAAAAGCTCTGGATCTTTAGAAGCGAAACCCGGGTCGTTTACCAGCATTACAACGGTTTTTCCTTTTACATCAAGGCCGGCGTAATCATTCCAATTGTACTCTGGGGCATTAATGCCATAACCCACAAAAACCACATCACTATTAGCAAGTGAGTAGTCATTAACAATGCGCTGAGTACGGGCTGTAAACTCGCTGCCTGCGCTAAAATCAAGCCCGCCTATTTTTAGCGATGAAATGTTCTTAGGCGTTATTTTGGCTAAAGGCACAGCTTGAGTATAGCTATCGCCAAAGGCTGGCTTTAGCCCTAGCTTCTTGTACTGGGTTACCAAGTAATCGACTGTTTTCTCTTCCCCTTTCGACAATGGCCCTCGCCCTTCAAACTCATCGCTTGCCAGTGTTTTAACGTGCTGACGATATACGTCCAAATCGATAGAGGCATTACTCAGCGTCATCTTTTTGCTTTTTGTTGTCGCCGACGATTCAACCGAGGCTAAAGTGGAAACCACTGCGTCGGCATTCGCCGAACTAGTCATTAAAGTAGAAGTAAGTACGGAAGCGGCGCAGACAAAGGAAAAGGCGCGATTAGGTTTGCAAAGATAAGTAAACATAAGCCATTGGTACAAATAAAAAAGGATACCGAAGAGTATCCTGTACCGCTGACTATCTCAACGCCGAAACGACTAAACCACAAGAATGGGGTCAGAGTACATTTCTTTGTTTTTGGAGCGAGATAGATAATTAGAAAGCTTTGCCGCCTGTTTTCTATGATGTGTGAAAAATTACACTTCCAAGCTTCAATAATGGGGTCAGAGTACATTTATTCGGTTTTGTAATAGGGAAAGCCAATAATGTACTCTGCCCCCACTATTCGGGGGTGGCGAAAAAGTACTCTGACCCCATTATTTAAATGTACTCTGACCCCATTTTTTTGGATTTATAGGCCCATGGCGTGGCTGACGAAGGCGTTTTTAATGGTACTGAATTTGTCTGTGGCTGAAAGACCAATTCCTCTGACCAACTTTTTGAGGGGGTCGTCGCCGTCGAATAAGAATTTAAAGCCGTCCATTGCGGCAATCATTTTCGTGGCTTCTGTTTTACGGCTTCGTTCGTAGCTGCGTAAGTGCTTGTACAAACCTATGTCTTTGCCCGACGCCTTTAAGCTGTTTAGGGTTTCAGCCAATGCGAGCGCATCTTGCATTCCCAAGTTAGCGCCCTGCCCTGCAAGCGGGTGAATGGTATGCGCTGCATCGCCTACCAGCACCACACCGTCTTTCGCCCACTGGCGTGCATAACGCATGGTCAACGGGAAAGCGGCGCGCTTGGTTTCAAGCGAAATAGTGCCAAGAACGCTATTACTAGCCGCAGTTAACGCATTACAGAACGCAGCGTCATCCAATGCCATTAATAAGTTCGCTTGCTCTGGCGTTTGCGACCATACAATAGAACATACATTTGGCTCAGACATAGGCAGTAGCGCGAGCGGTCCCGTGGGTGTGAACGCTTGTCTCGCCACATTACTATGCGGCTCTACCGTTTTGATATTAGCGACAATCGCCGTATGCTCGTAGTCTTTAAAAGTAATAGGCAAGCCAGCCTGCTTTCTCACAAACGAATTTGCGCCATCGGCGCCTACTAACAACCTGCAGCTTAGCACGTCATCATTATCAAGCATCAGCATGGATTGGTTTGGGCCAGCTAATACTCTATCAATACCCGCGGTAATCATCTCCACGTTAGGCTGCGCTTCCACAGATTTAGACAGTGCATTGACTAAAGCTTGATTCTCTACAATCACGCCAAGCGCATCACTGCCCATTTCATCGCATGAAAAGTGAATGTCGCCAAAACTGTCTTTGTCCCACACATGCATGTCGGTGTAAGGGTTGGCGCGGTCTCGCTGCAAATGCGACCACACATCAAACTGTTGAAGCGCTTTAATATTGGCCTGGTTTATGGCACTCACTCTCGCCGTAGGCTTCTCATCCAGAGTCTGATAACACACCGCTTTATCGACTATTGCTATGCTCAATTCACTGTGTTTAAGCGCCGCTGCAAGGGTTAGCCCTACAATTCCGCCGCCCACTATCGCTATATCAACATGCTGCATTGTTATCTCTTTTTCTTAGTGGTGTTTCGCCATAGCCCGTCGTGTGTTTAACAAACGCTTTTTTCGCCTGGGGCATCATGCTTAATGCCAATAACGACACATTGCGCCCAATTACCGTTGGAAAATACTGGTTTGAAAAGGTGCGAACTAGCGTATCTGTCAGGGCTATCGTGTTATCCCTGTCATTCTTACGCGAATTGGCGTAATGCTGAGTAATACTAAAAGCACCTGCATCGAAATTAGCGGATGCGATTGTATCGTTTTTCTCTTCGTATGAATCCTGCTCGCCGTGCTTTTCCGCTGACGCTTGCAGCACAGACACTAAAGTACTTAAGTCGCGTAAGCCTAGATTGAAGCCTTGCCCTGCAATAGGATGTAGCGCCTGTGCCGCATTGCCTACCACCACGGTGCGATGACTAGCAACTTGCTGCGCCTTAGTAAGCGCTAACGGGTAACTTGCCAACTCACTGACTCTCAGTACTTTGCCCTGTCGATAGCCAAATGCTTCCTGTAGGGCCTTGATAAATGCGCGTTGATTTAATGCCATTAACGACTTTGCGGCGTCAGTATCTACAGTCCATACAACTGAAAAGCCGTTTCCACTAGCCTTGATATCATCGATTTCACTGTCGAAAGGCAGGAACGCTAACGGGCCATTTTGGGTGAAACGCTCGTAAGCTCTGTTTTCATGAGGGAGCTGAGTGTGAACGTTAAAGACAATGGCCGTTTGATGATAATCATTGACTGTTTTTGAAATGCCAACCTGGTCAGCTAATCCTGAGCGACCGCCATCGGCCAGTACCAGCAACTTTGTGGTAAGCGATTGCCCATTATCTAGCTGCACCTCTACAAAATTGCACTGCTGCTTTACGTTCGTTACCTTGGCAGGTGCGATATATTGGTAGCTTGAGGCTGCACCTGCCGCCAATCGCGTTAGTGCGCTTAAGCTCACCACCTGGCCGAACGCGTCAATGTGGTAGTCACTGCTTTGAAGGTTTAAAAGCCCCAAGTGCCCTTTGTCGCTAACCTCTATATGCTTAATTTGAGGAGGTAACTCACCGTTGTGCTGCTTAGCTATATCATCAAGGTTTAGCCCCATGTGAGACAGTTCTTCAACAGTACGTCTTGCCAAGGCAATCACTCGGGTGTCGGTAAAAGGGTTAAAGTCGACTAAGCTTTTACTGGTTTGCTCTGGGTCAGCCGCATCAATTAGGGTGACAGATAAGCCAGAGCTGTTTGCAGGAAATACTTTCTCTGCGAGTGCTTTGGCTAATACAGTACCGACAATACCACCACCAATAATTACTACATCAACCGCTGCTGCCGATTCCACTGTTTTTATATTCCTGTCGTCCAGAGGCTCTAATTATTAAAAGCGTTAATTCTGAGATTTTTTTCTTTATATTAAAGGCTAGTTTTTAGCGTAATTTAAACTGGTAGTTTAAACCGGTAACTTAAACCGGTAACTTAAACCAAAATTCCGTATTTCACACTTATCGCAGTTTTTCAAACCTTGGTAAACCTAGCAAATTTTGACAACTAGGCTCAGCTTTCAGCCATAAGTGCTTCAATCTCATCAATGTCTTTTGGCACATCTGCAGTAAGAATATCGACACCCGTCGCAGTAATCACCACATCATCTTCAATTCTTACACCAATGCCTTTGTATTTTTCCGGCACGTTGCTGTCTTGGCTAATGTAAATGCCGGGCTCAACAGTGATCACCATGCCAGGCTTTAACGGACGGTCTTCACCGTCAATTTTGTAGTTGCCTACATCATGCACATCTAGACCTAAATAGTGCCCTAAACCATGCATGTAAAACTGACGCCACGTTTCATTTTCAAGGTTTTCTGCCACACTACCTTCAAGAACGCCAAGGTCAACTAAACCTTGAGTAATAATTTCTACGCTATGTAACATGGCTTGTGACAGGGTAACGCCGGGCGCTAACATATCTAGCACGCTTTTTTGCGCTTTTAATACAACGGTGTAAATTTCGCGCTGAGCATGCGTGAACTTTCCATTTGCAGGAAACGTTCGCGTGATATCCGCAGCATAACCTTGATATTCAGCACCTGCATCGATCAAGATCAAGTCACCGTCATTTACCTGCGCGTTATTTTGCGTGTAATGCAAAATACACGCATTGTCGCCGCTTCCAACAATAGTGCTATAAGCAGGTGAACGGGCTCCCGCCATCGCAAATTCATGGTGAATTTCAGCTTCTAGCTGGTACTCGTAACAACCAGGCGCGGCGAACTGCATAGCTCGCTTGTGCGCACGTGCGCTTATCTCACCCGCCGCTTTCATCATGGCCACTTCACACGCTGATTTGAATAAACGCATTTCGTGTAAAATAGGCTGTAAGTCGTGAATCGCCCTTGGTGCCAGTGATTCTTTAGGCGCATCACGCAAGATGTTTAGCGCTTCAGAAAATAACAGGTCATTGTCTTTCTTGTGACCCAACGAAAAGTACACGTTGTCTTGACCTTGAATTGACGCTAACAGCGCTTCTTCAAGTTCTTGCAACTCAAACGCTTCATCTAGACTAAATCGGGCAAGTGCAGCTTCGGCTCCTAACCGTTTGCCGTGCCAAATCTCTGCACTCTTATCTTTCTCTTGTACCACCATTGCACGATAACTTTCACCGTAACGAGGGTGGTTAGACAATATCAACCAAGCATTAGGCTCTTCAAATCCAGTCAGATACCAAAAGTCGCTATCTTGCCTGAACGTATATTCGGTATCGCGACTTCGGGTTACCATACCTGCTGCAGGCACAATACACACACTATTCGGCTCGCACTGTGCAAGCAGTCGGTCTTGCCTAGCGATAAACTCTTGCGCACTAATCATAAAAGAGAAAACCCTAAAAAATCTCGTTAAAACGAATGGCGACTTACGGCCACTTTTAATATCTTCAGTTAATTACTAGTGTACGGATGGCGTGTCTTGTTGATCATCTAGAAGTGATTGGCCCAGCTCGCTGAAGCATAAAATTGCTGAAATTTTCACGTATTCTTCAACCTCTAACAGCGCCTTTTCAGACTCTTCGTCCGCGTCCATTGGCTCTTCCATACGTGAAATATCTGAAAAGTCTTCAAGTGCTTCTTTTACGTCGTCAGAACATTGCATAAGGTCTTGCTGGTGTAGACCAAACCCAAGCATGAAACCTTGCACCCAGTTTATTAGTGCAGCCCCGCGATCGTTGATAGGCGCTTGATCATCAGGAAGTAACAAATTGAGCGCGAATTCAGGCTCAAGAAGCTGCTGACAGGTTTGATTGAAAAGGCTATTTAAAAGGTGCTGGGTAGGGTCGCTAAACGCATCACCCTGATTAATGGTTTCACTTAACGCTTCTAGCCATTTTTGGTCGGTAAGCGACATGCCTCCGCAAAGCATACCGCACAGGATGCCATGCACTTCTGCAGCATCAACAATTACGCCTTGCTGAGACAATTTATTACTTACGCTATCGTAATCGAGCTGTTTTTCCACGAATTGTTCTCTTTTGTTTTGAATAGTTTGAGATACAGGCGCCACTTTTATAAAGCGTTTAATTACCGTCTATTTTGGCGGCGACTTACGTCACTGTCATCTCTTGATGGAGTTAATACTAGCAAAAATCAATGTGCAACGCCTCCTTTTGCCCTGCCACTGCTCTAACTTTGAACAAACAGCAAAAGTACATTCAAGGTCTAATAACACTATGTCGTACACACTTTACACAGCGGTACTTAAACGTTGTTTACTCACTGTTCAAACGATGTCTAATTTGCGGCTATTTCGCTAAATTCGTTGCCGGACGGCTAGCAACATCGTCAGATTTCATCTAAGATCGCTCGTGTTGGATACGGAATTCCTTTAGCAACAGCGTGACAACGTTCATTAGCCTTTAATGCCTGAATAGCTGATTGGTTATTATTGAGCTTCTCTTATATGCGTGTATAATTGCTGACCAATTGGTCAAGAAAAGTAATATTTTTTTTACCGCTTTTATAATCACCACGCAAAATAGTTATAAAGCGCTTTAGGTGATCCTCTTCACTGGATCTCGCGTTTGTTATACCCTGTTGCGTTAATACAACAACAATGTTTCCTGGGATGTTTGCTAGTTCATTCATGTCCCTGGCCGATGCTTTAAACCAAGGAAGTTGAAACAGCTGCTATTGTGCAAGCTCGACGCGTATCGAGAAGCCTACGGCAATTGTGATACTTCCGCCCTGAACTTTTCGGTTCACGGGCGAAACATGGACAGCGGCATTCTGGGAAGCGCCCTCTTTCGACGGAAGAAGAAATGGCAATAATAAATTTTGGCTCTATAAATATTGACCACGTTTATCAGGTAGATCACTTTGTACAACCTGGTGAGACGTTGGCCTCTACCCATTATCAAACCTTATTAGGTGGTAAGGGTGCAAACCAGTCTATTGCTTTAGCGCAAGCAGGTGCAGACGTAAGACACGTCGGCAGCATTCACGAAAACGACGCCTCATTTAAACAAGCTCTTATTAAGAAGGGTGTTGATTGTCGTGGCGTAAAGTGCTCAGAAGTTCCTTCAGGTCACGCGATTATCCAAGTCACGCCTAGCGGTGAAAACGCCATTGTATTATTTGGTGGTGCTAACCAAACCATTACCGCAAAAACCGTAATGCAAGCGTTAGACGATACGCGTCCTTCAGATTGGGTACTAACCCAAAATGAAACAAGCAGCATTGAAGAAGTACTTCGCCAAGCGAAAGAAAAGCAGCTTAAAGTAGCCTTTAACCCAGCGCCTATGAGCGAGTCGGTTAAACAGCTTCCGTTAGACTGTGTAGATTTACTTATTGTAAATGAAACCGAAGCTGCTGCGATTACCGGTAAAGAAGAACTTGAAGATATTGTGACAGTGTTCAAAGAGCAGTGGTCACACAGCGAAGTTATTATTACACTGGGTAAAGCGGGTGTAATGATGCTGCGCAAAAACGATGTTGTAGAAGTAAAAGCATTCTCTGTAGACGCGGTAGATACCACCGCAGCCGGTGACACCTTTATCGGTTATTTCCTGTCTGCATACAGCAACCACACCGATGCTAAACAAGCATTGCGTCGCGGGTGTGCAGCTTCAGCCATTGCCGTAACACGCGAGGGCGCAGCGCAGAGTATTCCAACACAAAAAGAAGTGGATCGTTTCTTAGCGAAACACGCCAACTAGCAAGACGCACTGAGATAAATTGATGGCACATAAGATCATATTAGATACGGATCCGGGGATTGATGATGCAATGGCGATCTTTTTCGCCTTTCAGTCTCCAGACATTGAAGTACTTGGCTTAACGACCGTTTACGGTAACGTTCCAGTAACAATGGCAGCGCAAAACGCACTGACACTTTGCGAAATTGCAGGTAAAGATATTCCTGTAACCAAAGGTGTTGGCATGCCATGGGTTGGCCCAGAGTCAACGTACGCACACTTCGTACACGGTGAGCACGGCTTCGGTCATATCAAACCTGAAGCGCCTAAAACCGAGCTTGACCCACGCAGCTCTGCGCAGTTTATCGTTGATATGGCACGTAAATACCCTGGTGAAATCACCATTGTTGCTATTGGCCCACTAGGTAACTTGGCCCTTGCACTTCGTCTTGAGCCAGAGCTTCCTAAGTTGGTAAAAGGCGTTAGCATAATGGGTGGTGCAGCATTTGTACCAGGTAACGTTACGCCGGTAGCTGAAGCGAACATTTGGAACGATGCACATGCAGCAGAAATCGTTTTCGCAGCAGACTGGGAGCTGACCATGTTTGGTTTGGACGTGACAAACTTCACTCCGTTCTCACCAGCCTTTGTTGAAAAGCTTGAAGAGAAAAACAATACCCTTGGTGGTTTTGTGAAAGAAAGCGCTCAGTTCTACATGGATTTCTACTCGCAAAACCGTGAAGATCGCGTGTGTTTCTTCCACGATGCATTCCCGATTGCCCACCTTCGCCACCCAGAGCTATTTGAGCTGACTGAAGGTCATGTGCGCGTTGGAACAGGGACACTAGATAGAGGGCAAACCGTGGTTGCGCCTAAAGGTACAACACCTAGCCCACTATGGAATGAAGCAAATACCATAAAGGTAGCGACTAAAGTTGACCACAAAAAGCTGGAACAACTATTCATAGACACCTACGCTCTATGATATGTTTAAGGGATTGTTAATACACAATCCCTTTTTTATTTACAGCTAGGTTTAAACTCAACGGTTATGAAAGCGGCGCCCCTCCCTAAGAATGAAGATGAACGTCTTGCCGAACTGCTCAGCTACGACGTACTTGATACTGAAGCTGAACAACTCTTTGATGACCTTACAGCCCTGGCCTCTCAAATTTGTGAAACCCCTATTGCGCTTATCAGCCTCATTGATCCAAATCGCCAATGGTTTAAATCAAGAGTAGGTTTAGACGCAGAAGAAACATCACGAGACATCGCGTTTTGCTCACATGCTATTTTGCAAAGCGATGTGTTTGAAATACCTAACGCTACGTTAGACCCCCGGTTTCACGATAACCCGCTGGTGACTGGCGCGCCTGATATTCGGTTTTACGCCGGCGCACCATTAATTACCCCGTCTGGTCATGCAATTGGCACGCTGTGCGCCATTGATAGCAAACCACGCAAGCTAACCGAAACACAAAAAGCCTCGCTCCAAACTTTAAGTAAATCGGTAGTAGCACATTTAGAGTTAAAGCGGAAAAACCGAGAGCTTGAGCGCACCAGTCAATTCAAGTCTGACTTTCTTTCTTACGTAAGCCACGAAATTAGAACACCGCTTAATGCTATAAATACGTTTAGTCAGTTGCTTGAAGGCGAAGCCCAAAAGTTAAATTTACCCTCGTCATTTACCACCCCGCTTTCTCATGTAAGCCAAAGCGGTGAAAGGCTTTTAGAAATAGTAAATTCTGTTTTAGATATAAAGCAGATAGAAGCGGGGAAAATGCGTGTGATGCCACGCGCGGTGAATACCAAAGACTTTTTCACCCACTTATTTTCGCTTACTAAGATCCGCGCTGAAGACAGTGGTATTGTATTTAGCACCAGTATTGATGACGCTGTGCCCGACTCGTTGTTTTTCGATGACACCAAATTTGGTCAAGTTGCGCTTAACTTGCTGTCGAATGCGATTAAGTTCACTAATCACGGCAAGTCAGTAAAAGCGCAGGTAAAATACAAAAGCGGCAAGGTAATATTTAATGTCATTGATCAAGGCATTGGTATGAGCGATGACGATCAAAAGCGGCTTTTTACACCTTTCGAGCGAATGGAAAACGCCCGTCAGATAAGTGGAACCGGCTTAGGCTTGAATATATCGAAGCGCCTTGTCGAGCTCATGGACGGGTCTATTAGAGTTAGCAGTAAGTTGAATCACGGTACCCGAATAAGTGTGACCTTACCTGCCGACGCCCTAAGCGCAAACCAGTTCGTTGAGGCACAACCGCGTAGCTTTATTGCCCAAGTAAACATAGATAACTCAGTAAATGTATTGGTAGTTGAAGACCACTATATAAACCAAGTGGTTATTCAAACCTTGTTTGAAAAACTAGGCGTGTCGCTTTCTGTGGTAAGCACTGGCGAGGAAGGCGTTGAATACGCCAAGTCTAATCCCGTCGACTTAGTTCTTATGGATCTTAATTTGCCAGGTATTCAAGGCGATGAAGCAACAGCGAAAATAAAGGGATTTAAGCCAAACTTGCCCATTGTTGCATTGACGGCCGACGTCATTACCCAGCCTGAATATTTGCGAGAACAAGGTCTTGATGACGTACTCACTAAACCCATAGATAGTAGTGAATTGGTGCGTGTGCTCAATCACTATTTAGGGCATCCAGACCAATGATTCTATTCGTTTTATCTAAGTAGCTTTATCTAAATGGTTTTGTCTAAGTAGTTTTACCAAAGTGATTTTACCTGAGTCATCTTTACCTAGCCCAACAAACCTTTTTTAACAGCCGTGGTAGTATAAGCTAACTCAATTGTAAGACAGGAGAACTCCTCTACCATGTCCCCCTCATCTTCAGGAAGCGGTACTTCTAGATCGTTGGCGTCTAACAAGGTTAATTCAACGGAAACGGCTTCAGCACCAGCTTTAGCAATGAAACCAACGCAGATTGCGCCGTCGCAAACCATACAAACAAGCGTTTCTAATGAAGACATACAGGCCCGCGCTCAGCTTAGAAAAAAGCTTCGCGAGGCACGCCGAGGGTTAACTAACCAGCAACATACGGACGCCGCTAAGCGTATTGCTTCACGACTACGTACACTGCCCTTTCTTGATAACAGCACGACCATAGCCGGATATTTGGTTAACGATGGCGAGGTCAATTTAACCTATTTTATCGAGTCTATTTGGCAGTCTTCACATGATAAAAAATTCGCTCTACCTGTATTACACCCCGTATGTAAAGGACATTTGTTATTTTTGTCTTATACCCAGCACTCTCAATTGGTGAAGAATAAGTACAACATTGAAGAGCCAGTATTGTCGTGTGAAAACGTCGTTCCTGTTAGGCAATGCGACGTTATTCTTATGCCGCTTGTAGGGTTTGATGTAAACGGCAATCGCCTGGGTATGGGGGGCGGCTACTACGACCGAACTTTGAGTTTTACCCAACGCGCGCCAGATTCACATTCATTTTCGGGTAGTAAAGCGCCCAAGTTAGTAGGTATTGCCCACGACATTCAAGAAGTAGATGCTCTGCCCGTTGCACCATGGGATGTCCCCCTTGATGCCATCGTGACGCCCTCGCGCACACTGCAATTCACTAAACCGTGATAGTCATTATAATAAATTGAACATACGAACTTGTGGGTTCACGTGCGCTTATAAGTTACACTTGCGAACACAATAAGTCGGAGAATGACCATGGATCAGAACGCAAAAAAACAAGCCGTAGCCAAAGCAGCCATCGAATATGTTGAAGCAGACAGCATTGTCGGTGTGGGTACAGGTTCTACCGTAAATTTTTTTATTGAAGAACTCGGTAAAATTAGGCACAAAATTGAAGGTGCAGTATCAAGTTCAGAAGCCTCTACCGAGCGTTTAAAAGCCTTAGGCATTGAGGTATTCGAGTTAAACGAAGTCAGCAACCTATCGGTTTATATCGACGGTGCCGATGAAGTGACCGAACACAAGCATATGATTAAAGGCGGAGGCGCAGCACTCACTCGCGAGAAAATTGTAGCCGGTGCGGCGACCACGTTTGTGTGTATTGTTGATGAAAGCAAGCGCGTTCCTGTGTTGGGCTCGTTCCCCCTTCCCGTTGAAGTTATTCCCATGGCTCGTTCTTTCGTAGCACGAGAGCTAGTAAAGCTTGGTGGCGATCCTGAATATAGACAAGGTGTTGTCACCGATAACGGCAACGTTATTTTAGATGTTCACAACCTTGAGATTCTGAATCCTCGTGAGCTAGAACAAAAAATAAATAATATTCCTGGCGTGGTAACGAACGGCATTTTCGCACTACGAGGCGCGGACATAGTGCTAAGTGCTACAGATAGTGGTGTTGAAACCTTTAAGTGATAACTGAGTAAGACGTATAGTGCGGTGAAAAGCTATACAAAATACTACTTTCAACTTAACGCGTTTTCTGTTAATTTCCGTTTAGACGTCTAGATGTCCTTAAAAGAAGTTCACTAAGCGTCTCAACTTTTACGTTAGTTAAGGCCAATTCCTTAATAACGAAAGCAATCAACGTGATTATAAAAGCTTGGTAGCAATAACGCCCAAGCAAGGCTTTCAGAGTTGCAAAGCGATGTCGTTGCAGCGCAGGTTAAACACAGCTTTGTGTTTCATACTGGCAGGTTTCTGAGAGTCTTGGATTGGCGGTGCAAGCAAACCAAAATTACATCAGTGAGAGATAGCGAGTTCATGAGCAAAGTTTCATTAGAGAAGGATAAGATCCGAATTTTGTTGTTGGAAGGTGTTCACCAAAGTGCTTTGGAGACACTAAAAAGCAATGGGTATAGCAACATTGAATTTCTCAAGACCTCTCTTCCTGAAGACGAGTTAATTGAGAAAATTAAAGACGCCCACTTTGTTGGTATTCGCTCGCGCACTCAAATTACAGAGAAGGTAGTTGAAGCAGCACAAAAGCTTGTGGCTATCGGTTGTTTCTGTATTGGCACCAACCAAGTTGATCTTGAAGCCACCCAACGCCGCGGCATTCCCGTGTTTAACGCGCCATTTTCTAACACTCGTTCGGTTGCAGAACTTGTACTTGGCCAAATTATCCTTTTACTTCGCCAGGTGCCGAGTAAAAATGCCAAGGCTCACCGCGGTGAGTGGGAAAAAACGGCAGTCGGCTCATATGAAGCCCGTGGTAAGACACTTGGTATCATTGGTTATGGTCATATAGGCACACAGCTGAGTATTCTTGCTGAACACCTAGGTATGCGCGTTCAGTTTTTCGATATCGAAGACAAGCTTGTGCTAGGTAATTCTGCCCAAGTCAAATCGCTTGAAAAGCTGCTTAATACCTCTGACGTTGTTTCACTTCACGTTCCTGAAACACCACAAACTCAAGATATGATTGGTGAAAAAGAGCTGTCTCAAATGAAGAAAGGCAGCATTTTGATTAACGCGTCTCGCGGTACTGTGGTAGATATCGATGCGCTTGCGAAGGCATTGGAAAGCGGCCAACTAAACGGCGCTGCTATTGATGTATTCCCGGTTGAGCCTAAATCTAATACTGAAGAATTCGAGTCGCCGCTTCGCGCGTTCGATAATGTCATTCTGACCCCGCATGTGGGCGGCAGCACGCAAGAAGCGCAAGAAAATATTGGTATTGAAGTAGCGGGTAAACTCGCGAAGTACAGCGACAACGGTTCAACGCTGTCAGCCGTTAACTTCCCTGAAGTGTCACTGCCAGAGCATACTGGTCGTTCACGCCTACTTCACGTACACAAAAACCAGCCAGGTATTCTTACTCAGATTAACCAAGCGTTTGCAGAAAAAGGCATCAACATCGAAGCCCAGTACCTACAAACTAACGCAGAAATTGGTTATGTAGTAGTTGATGTTAAAGAAGACCGTGGTTATGAAGCACTTGCAGAGCTTCAGCAAATTGATGGCACAATTAAGACACGTATTCTTCACTAAGAAGAGTTGTTTTAAGACTAAATAAAAACGCTGCACAATGTGCAGCGTTTTTTTATGCCTGTGATTTTACTTCAATGCGTTGAAGTGCCCAGTCCTACTTCGGTGCGCTGAGCAACTAAGGTAGGCTTAGAAGAAGTTGTAAACTAAGCTAACTGCTGTTTCTGTGTCTAGTTTTTCAACGTCGTCTTCAACATTGGTGTTGTGGTCAAGCTTGAAAGAAAGACGCATTGAAAGGTTACCGCTGATTGTAGCTGTAAGTGCAGACTCAGCACGTGATTTCGTGTTGTCAGAACCCACTTCGGTACTTACTGTTTGCGTAAATTTGGCGGTATCAGAAATTTTCCAAGAATAAGCTGATGACGCACGAACAATCATGCTATCTAGGTTTTCACCATCCTGAGTTTCGATGAATGAGTAACCAGGACCGATTGAGTATTCAAGGGTGTGACGCTTGTTCTCAAGAACTTTTTGGTTCCAACCCGCAGCAACAGTAGACTGGTAGTTAAAGTTGCTAAAACGGTTGTCTTCGTACGAAGCAAAGCCGAACAAGCGGTTATCTGGATTTTCTAGTTTATAGTTACCTTGTGCAGAACCGAAGAAACTTTGCGCAGAAGTACGCTCTACTTCTTCGCCAGAGGCGTCTTGAGTAGTTTCTCTTTTATAAAGGCCTTCAAGGGCGTAGTCGTTACTCCAATTTTCTAGCTCTTGGTGCGCTACTATACCTGCAGTAATTGACGTGGTTTCAGTGTTACCAGTTGTTGAGATAAAACCTAGCTCACCTTCCATTGTAAAAGGCTTAACTTCATCGTCTTGAGCAAAAGCGGCTGGAGAAAGAGAAATTGCAATTAAAGATGCAAGCACTTGCTTTTTCATTGAACAATCCTATTGATTATCGGTCCATTCGTTGTACTCGATACCTTTTGAACTGCAAGGCGGTACAACACGAGTTTTTAAAGAGATCTGCTAGACAGTGCCGCGAGGCGGCAAGCACTACAAACAATGGTGCGCAGTGTACATTTTCAAAGCTCTCAGTCAATGCGAACACGGTAAAAAGCCAAAGATAACCCGTTAATTTACACTAATTGACTAAAAAAACTGATAGACCAGCGCCACAGAGGTCTCTGTACTTAAGGCTGCAACATCTTCGGCGGTGTCTGTTTCATGGTTTAGTATGAAGGATAACTTCATCGCCAGTGAACCGAATACGTTGGCTGAAAGCGAAGTTTCTGACCGCGATTTCATATTTTCTTCACCCGCCTCAGTGCTAACAAACTGCCTTAGCTTAGCACCTGAACTCCAGTGGTACTTGTATTCGGCGGACGCTCTTACAATGATGCCATCGTTAACCACGCTTTCATTATCTTCCTCAGCTTCAATAAAGCTATAGCCAGGACCAATGCTATAGCGAAACTCACTGTCTTCACTGCGCCAAAGGCGCTGAGACCAGCCCGCTGCAAGCGAAGCACGGTGATCGTATCCGGTAAATTGATCGTCTTCGTAATCACCGTACATAAAAAGACGGCGACCAGGATTCATGAGTTTATAGTCGAACTGCGCGCTGGTGAAAAAGCGTTGGGCGCTGATGTCTCGCTCTGTTGTTGGCGTGCCACTTTCTTTATAGAGCAACTCGGCGAAGTAGATACTGCTCCAATTTTCGGTTTCATGGTCCGCATTGACCGCAGCTTTCACACTGGCAGCAGAGGTATTCCCAGTGTTAACAAGTACACCTAGTTCACCGTCTAGCGTAAAACGAGGAATTTCGTCATCGGTGTCGGGCGTGAAGTCTGCGTGATAGAGGGTTTGTATAAGATCCCTCGCGCTTGCGTGCACACACACGCAGCAACAAACAATGCCAACAACAATGCTTGGCCGGAAGATTTTTTTGAACATAATCTGATTTACGTTGAGCTTTATAGTTTTTAGATTACGTCTTAGTACGACGCTTGTTATACCAATCCTCTGGATGAGCTTTACTACATTTTGCTAATTATCAGTAAAGTAACGGAGTTGTTGCACCGAAAGCTCAGTGAATAAGCGACACAATTTTTGCCGTTTCTTGTTCGGCGTATTCAATTGAATTGCTTATCACTTCCATGTTGAGACTTACTGTATTGGCTATCTCAGGGGTAAAAAGTTCAATGTCAGCGTAACTTTCTTTATTTAACTGACTTACCGTAATTCGATTTGCTAAACACAGGACGCAGATATCTACATCAGATTTATGTTTAGCTTCATCATTCATGAACGTTACCGGATAGTACAACCCAATAGGTAAGCACCAATTTTCTAGTATGATACCGCTGCATTGAGCAAACGTAAAACCGAAATGCTCCAACTGGTTAACGTGAGGCAACGCGTTCGTCTCAGCATTCAGGTATGACTGGTAGCGTTTAGTTTCTTTCTTGGCCACGACCAGCTCACTTAAGTTTTGCAATATACCCATTACAAAGAAGCGTTCTGCTCCGCGCACGTTAAGTCTCATCGCAAGACTTTTGGCCACCATGCCGCAATACACTGATGCATACCAATGTTTGCCTAAATTTATTAACTTAGTATCAAAGCGTTTAAATGCTGTGCTGGCTGTTTCTGCAATTACCAAGTTATACAGGGCTTCGCCTCCAATCACACTAATTGCTTTGGCAACAGATTCTACTTGAGAAGGAAACCGAAACAGCGAGCTATTCGCCAGCCTTAGTACCTTCGCTGTAAGAGAAGGATCAGCACTTATAAGCTCGCCAATATCCTCGGCGCTGGAACGGGGATCGTCTAATGTTGAACGCAGGCGCACGCATATATCCGGTAACGTAAATGATTTCGCGGCATACGAAACATACTTATCTAACGACATCTAGAAACTCTCAGTCTACTCTTTACAAACTCAAGGCCGCTTATTCTGAACTTGGCGGATCATCAAACAGCGTGAACTGCCCAATTGATTCCCCCAGCTCTTTTTGCTGTTGCTTGCGAGCGCGCGTCAGCACCGCTTTTTTGCGCCGAGCACAGGCGCTGATTATTTTACGTTTAGTTGCATCATCAACCTTAAGCCAGTACAGGCGCTCGTCGCGACTTCGATAGCACCCTTTACAGAAACCCCTTGGACCTGACTCACACACACCAATGCATGGGCTTGGAATTTCAAAAAACTCCAGCTGTTGGGATTGTGATTTTTGTTCCGTCATGTCAGTGGCATAACCTTCAAAAGGTGAAACGAATACCACTTGGGCTGCATTTTCAAGCAAGCAACAGTGGCCACGCTTTAGCTTTATCAATATAAATTAAAACGCATACTCCAACATCTAGCCACTAGACATTAGCAGTAAGGCATTCCAATCTTCTAAGCCACGCTGCTTTTAATATTAAGCAATTCGACTCGCAGGCCTTTTCGATATGACAAAGCATAGCACGAAATACGGCCTGTTGACTGCTATACCATGTTCGAAAGCCTGATGCGCTAGTCGATAAGTGTGTATTCGACAGTAGAAACCACGCGCACTTTCTTTATATGTGGATGATGACTATCGCGACTAGAAATACTGAACTGCCCTTGGTTAGCGCGCTTAATTTTGCCCAACGTACTTTTTGAATCTTTGGCAAATTTTTCCGCAACCTCTCTCGCATTGAGCGTAGCTTCTTCAATCATTTCCGGCTTTACTTCGTTTAAGCGGGTAAATACATAGTCGGGCTGAGCGCGGTAGCTTTGGTCTGATAATACAATACCAGTTTTAATTAACTCCCCAATTTGCTGCATAAGCGCTCGCACCTTTTCAACATCATTGGAAAAGACAGTAACGGTTTGAATGGCACTGTAGCGAAATGGCGCTTTTTCACTACTTCCGTATTGTTGCGCCAATTTGTCATTTATTTCAGGCTTTCCAATAGTAATGCTTTCTGCTGAAATGCCCTTCTCTTCTAAAAAGCTAGCCACCTGAAGGCTATTCTTTTCAATATGTTCATACAGTTGAGGTAAGTCATTGCCCGCGTCGACAAATTGAATAGGCCAAATAACCTGATCAGCAATGTATTCTCGCTCTGACAATCCTTTTACGGTTACTACTCTATCCCATGTTTGCATATCGTTCATGGCAGAAGATACCTGAACACCAAGCAAAGACACGGCAACCACCATGCCCATCGCCATTACTATCGCCGCACCTATTTTCATTCGAATCTCCATTCTTTCTGTTTTCAACAGGATACAAGCGAATATAAGCTTTTCGGTTTCACAAAACGAGATAAAAGCTGACCAATGGTGGCAAAAAAAGGCCACTCAAATGAGTGGCCTAAAGAGCCCCTTAAGAGGGCAACGCTTGGGTAGACGGGAGAGTTAACCTTTACGCTGTATCAGGTAATAAAATACCGGAGTTAAGATAAGTCCAAATACGGTAACACCAATCATTCCTGAGAATACTGCCACACCCATGGCCTGACGCATTTCAGAGCCGGCACCGGTTGATACCGCCATTGGCAGTACACCCATGATGAAAGCAATGGACGTCATTAGTATTGGACGAAGACGTAAGCGACTTGCTTCTTTAATGGCTGAAAGCGCGTCCATCCCCTTGTCTTGTAGCTCTTTTGCAAACTCGACAATAAGAATGGCGTTCTTCGTTGCAAGGCCAACCAGTACAATCAAACCTATTTGGGTAAAAATATTGTTGTCGCCGCCATAAACTTGCACACCAATAAGCGCGCTCAGCAAGGTCATGGGAACAATCAATATGATTGCCAGTGGCAAACGCAGGCTTTCGTATTGCGCGGCCAGTACCAAGAACACTAAAAGCACTACCAATGGAAATACAAACGCTGATGCATTACCCGCTAATATTTGCTGATAGGTGATCTCAGTCCACTCGTAAGTCATGCCAAGTGGTAACGTTTCAGCCAGTATTTTTTCAATAGCTGCCTTCGCCTGGTCGGACGAATAGCCTGGCGCTGCTGCACCGTTTATTTCAGCGGTGACGTATCCGTTATAGTGCATAACACGGTCAGGGCCTGCACTGTGCTCAATGTTCAAGAATGAGCCAAGCGGGATCATCTCACCTTGTGCATTACGCACTTTAAACTGCGTAATGTTCTCAATATCCTGACGGTATTGGGCATCAGCTTGTACATTTACTTGGTAAGTTCTACCGAACAAGTTGAAGTCGTTCACGTATAACGAACCTAAGTAGCCCTGCATGGTGGTAAACAAGGTATCGATGTTTACACCTTGGCTTACCGCTTTTTCACGGTCTACATCCACATCGAGCTGAGGTACAGCAACAGTGAAGCTGGTAAATGCATCGGTAAGCGCTGGGTGTGCCCACGCTTTGCCAATCACTTCTTGCGTGACGCGCTCAAGTTCTTCAAAGCCTAGGTTCCCTCTGTCTTCGACCTGTAAACGGAAACCACCAATCGTGCCTAACCCCATTACTGGTGGCGGCGGGAATATTGCCACAAAGGCACCTTTTATAGACCCAAAGTTCTGGTTAAGCTGTGCAGCAATAGCGCCACCAGATAGATCAGGCGTCGTTCTTTTATCAAAGTCAGTCAGCGTTGCAAACAACACGCCTGAGCTTGGACTATTGGTAAACCCGTTAATATTCAAGCCAGGGAATGCAATTGCATCTTCAACACCAGGGTGTTCCATAGCAATACGAGACATTTCACGGATCACTTCTTCAGTTCTGTCTAAGCTTGCTGCATTAGGCAGTTGAGCAAAGGCGACCAAATACTGCTTATCTTGCGGCGGAACATAGCCTGTTGGTGTATTGGCAAACTGGAAGTAAGTGAGCCCTAACAGACCCGCGTAAAGCACCATGATGATACTGCTCTTGCGGATAAGCCCACCCACAGCACCAGTGTAGCGCTTTGAGTTACGGTCAAAGAAACGGTTAAACGGTGAAAATACAAAGCGGCCAAACACTTTATCCATTAAACGGGTTAACCAGTCATTCGCTTTACCGTGAGGTTTTAACAGCAATGAAGATAATGCAGGGCTAAGCGTTAACGAGTTAATTGCAGAAATTACCGTAGAGATAGTAATTGTTAGCGCAAACTGCTTATAGAACTGCCCAGTAAGACCGCTCATGAAAGCAGTAGGTACGAATACCGCAGCAAGTACCAAGGTTGTGGCAATAATAGGACCGGTTACTTCTTTCATTGCCTGTACGGTGGCTTCAAACGGCGCTTTGCCTTCAGAAATATTACGCTCTACGTTTTCGACAACAACGATAGCGTCGTCTACTACAATACCGATTGCCAACACAAGACCAAACAGCGACAGTGCATTCAGCGAGAAGCCCATTAGCTGCATAAAGGCGAACGTTCCCACAAGTGAAATAGGTACTGCAACGAGTGGGATAATAGACGCACGCCATGTTTGTAAGAACAGTACAACAACAAGTACAACTAACAATACAGCTTCAAGAAGTGTACTAATTACCGCTTCAATCGAACCGCGAACAAATACGGTAGGGTCGTAGGCAATTTCGTATTCAAGGCCTTCAGGGAACGCCTTAGACAGTTCCGCCATACGAGCGCGAACGTCATCTGAAATTTGGATTGCATTAGAGCCTGGTGCTTGGAAAACCGGCACCGCTGCCGCAGGGTTATTGTTAATAAGTGAACGCAGTGCATAAAACTCTGAACCTAGTTCGATACGCGCAACGTCTTTAAGACGGGTTATTTCACCATTCTCACCCGACTTAACAATAATATTTTCAAATTCGGCTTCATCTTTTAAACGGCCGCGCACATTGATAAGCAGCTGAAATTCGCTGGTACCCGTAGGCTGTGCGCCTAGGCTACCTGCCGCCGCTTGCTGGTTTTGGTCGGCAATAGCGGCTGCCACATCGCCAGGGTTTAACTGGAGCGCAGCCAGTTTGTTAGGGTCTAACCATACTCGCATGCTGAATTCACCAGCACCGAACAGACGCACTTGCCCAACGCCATTGATTCGCGCTAGCTCGTCTTTAACAAACTGATCAGCATAGTTTGAAAGATAAAGCATGTCATAACGATTATCAGGCGACGTCAGGTGCACTACCATGGTTAAATCTGGTGACGATTTTTCAGTTACCACACCTAAACGCTGTACTTCTTGAGGTAAACGCGGTGTCGCGCGATTTACACGGTTTTGTACCAGCGTTGTGGCTTCATCTGGATCCGTACCAATGGCAAACGTAATTGTTAGTGTCATACGGCCATCACTGGTTGCCTGTGATGACATATACAGCATGTTTTCAACACCGTTAATTTCTTGCTCTAGCGGCGTTGCAACTGTTTCGGCGATAACTTCTGGGTTTGCACCGGGATAATTCGCAGTTACCACCACGGTAGGCGGCACTACTTCTGGGTATTCAGTGATAGGTAGTTGCCAGACAGCAATTGCACCACCTATAAAAATAAGTAGGGAAAGCACGCCCGCAAAAATCGGGCGGCTAATGAAAAACTGCGAAATGTTCATTACTTAAGACCTGCTGTTGCTGTACCTGTGGCAAATGAACCACCAGATAAAACATCCTCATACTGCGCCATGTTTTGGGTTACTTGTGTTGCATTATCAACACGTGACTGCCAGCTAGATAAGTTTGCCAAAGCATCTTCATCACCCATAGGCACTTCGTTAGCGGCAACTTGGGCACCAGGGCGAACGCGCTGTAAGCCATCAACCACAATGGTGTCGTTTACATTCAAGCCGCTTGTGATGATGCGCATGCTGCCCACTTTGTCGCCTAGCTTAACCGCACGGTATTCCACTTTACTTTCGTCGTTTACAACCAGTACAAACTTATTATTAAGATCTGTGCCGATAGCTTTTTCTTTAATAAGAATGCCCTGTTCATCGGTGTCACCTGCCAATTTTAAGTGTGCAAATAATCCCGGAATTAAACGACCTTCTTCGTTATTAAATACGGCGCGAACGCGAAGTGTGCCGGTGCTACCGTTAACCTGGTTGTCGATGAAATCAATTTGACCCCAGTGGTTATAATCAGACTCGTTAGCAAGGCGCATCGCTACTGGCTGCTCGCTCACTGCTGTTGAAGCCGCTGATTTATCGGTTAGATAGTTTAGGTAGGTCTGCTCATCAATATCGAAATACGCATATAAACGGTCGGTTGATACGATGCGAGTCAACTCTGTTTGTCCTGCGGTAACAAAGTTACCTTCAGTGATGTTTGCGCGAGAAATACGTCCAGAAATAGGTGCTTCAACACGAGCAAAGCCTCGATTTAGGCGCGCTACTTCAAGTGCGGCTTGCGTTTGGTTTAAGCTCGCAAGCGCTTGGTTTTTCTCAGCTAAACGGGCATCAAGAACTTCTTCAGAAACCGCCTGGGTTTTACGAAGTTTAAAAGCACGGCTATAGTTTTGCTCAGCCAACTGAACGCGACTTTTGGCTTCTTCAAGCTGTGCAGTCAATCGATCAACTTCTGCTTTAAACGTGCGGTTATCAATTAAGAATAGGGTTTGTCCTTGTTCGACATATTCGCCTTCGTCAAATGCAACAAAGTCAATATAGCCCGACACGCGAGGGCGAAGCGCAACAATTTGCGGAGACTCTAAACGACCTGTAAAATTATCCCACTCGGTTAAACGCTGAGACACTACCGTTGCCACATCAACAGGAACACCAGCATTTGCGCCAGCGCTCATTGATTGACTTGGATCCTGCTCGTCACCACCGCATGCAGCGACAAGCGCAGTTAGGCTTACTATTGCCAATAAACGGGTAAAAGTTTTCATTGCAAGATTCTCTTAAAAATTAAACTAAAGTTTGATGCTGTGCATTATGCATCGCCACCAACAATAAAAATAATTATCTTTTTATATGCAACACATCACATGATGTTATATATTGAAGATCGGGCTGACAGAGACAACCGCTTTTAAAGATTTAGAAGAGTGGTTTCGCAGAGAAAATGAGAATAACCGTATAAAAAGCGAGAGCTTAGGGAAATCAACGGTTACAGCGATACAGTGTACCAGTGTCGCTCGTCGCATTCATTTGGAAAATAAATGCTTTTAGCTATAACCTATAACTAAACTATGTCAGTTAAATTACATAGCCAAAAACGAAGTAAACGGCAGCTTTTTTCATTGTTCAATAGATGAAAGTAGATTGTCCGCAATAGACACCGGAGACAACCATGCGTCCACATGATTTAAATTTATTGATGATTTTTGATGCCATCATGACCGAGGGTGCAATTACCCGCGCAGCTGACAGGCTGTCGATGACGCAACCTGCGGTATCTAACGCACTTTCTCGTATGCGCACAGCTTGGAAAGATGAACTGTTCGTTAAAGACGGCCGCGGTATTCAACCTACCTCATTTGCTAAAAATTTATGGAGTCAGATTCAGGGCCCTTTAGGCGAGCTCGAAGTCGCCGTTAACCCAACTGACTTTAACCCTGCAACGGCTAAGCGTACTTTTCGTATAGCTGCAACTGACAGCATCGTTTCTATGGTGTGGGGGCCGCTACGCAAAGTTATTGAGAATGAAGCGCCTGGTATTAACATCCATGCCATTCCTAATTACGACATGGAAACCGATAAAATACTCAAAGATGCTGAAGCAGAGCTCACTTTCTCTAAATATCAGGAGCCTGGCTCTGTTATTCGTGCCGAACATGTTCTCGACCCAAGCTGGGTTGTGGTAATGCGCCCCGATCATCCATTAGCAAAATCTCAATTGACCTTAGAAGACTTTGTCGCGGCTGATCATCTTCTGGTTTCTGTTACAGGCGATGTGACTGGCCCTACAGATCAGGTACTAGCGAATTTAGGCCTTAAACGCCGCGTGGCAATGTCAGTAAACCAGTTTTATAACGCTACACCGTTACTAAAAGAGAGCAACCTTATTTGTGTAGCACCGTCTTTGGTAATGGAAAAAGAGATTTTCTCAGGCGAATTGGCAGTATTTGAAACGCCAATAGAAATTGTCAGCTCTCCGCTGTCTGTGATGTGGCACAAACGTCAGGATCAAGACGCGGGCTTACAGTGGCTTAGAGGACTCGTAGTTAGATTTATTCGCGAACGTGTACAACGTCATGAAATGCTGCTCTCTCAATGCTGTAGAAAAGCCTATTGCGCCGAAACGGTTAAGCGCTTTATGGACCAGCGCAATATGGACTGTGAAGAATTCACGCCAGCGCATTTGAAAACGCCCAGCAACGATGAAATGGACGAAGAACGCGACACCGTAGCGGTTGGAAAAGAAACAGCTTAACACTAGCCTGCTTAGATAACTACACACTCGGCGAGACTTAACATGTTCGTCATTGCGTTGTGCTATCGCAGGTAAAGTGGTTCTAAATCATTCAAAGCCCTAATAAAAAAACCGCTCAAAGAGCGGTTTTTTCGTAGTTCGAACAAAGAAGCTAATTTACTTCTTTTTCTTTGCTTTCGGGTTTGGCAGGTCAGTAATACTTCCTTCGAAGATTTCAGACGCAAGACCAATTGATTCGTTAAGCGTTGGGTGAGCGTGGATAGTCAATGCTACGTCTTCAGCGTCAGCACCCATCTCAATAGCTAGGCCGATTTCGCCAAGCATTTCGCCCGCGTTGGTACCTACCATAGCACCACCGATTACGCGGCCCGTTTCTTTTTCGAAAATCATCTTAGTCATACCGTTAGTTGCATCAGATGCAATTGCACGGCCTGAAGCAGCCCATGGGAACGTTGCTGTTTCATAGCTTACGCCCTGCTCTTTCGCTTCTTTTTCAGTTAGACCAACCCAAGCAACTTCTGGCTCAGTGTACGCTACTGAAGGAATAGCACGTGGGTCGAAGTAATGCTTCTGTCCAGCAATAACTTCTGCAGCAACGTGACCTTCGTGAACCGCTTTGTGCGCAAGCATTGGCTGACCTACAAGGTCACCGATTGCGAAGATGTGGTCAACGTTAGTACGCATTTGCTTATCAACGTTGATGAAGCCACGCTCGTCAACGTTTACGCCAGCTGCATCTGCGCCAACTAGCTTACCGTTTGGCTTACGACCAACAGCAACAAGTACTTTGTCGTAGCGCACTGGCTCAGCAGGTGCGTTCTTACCTTCAAATGTTACGTACAAGCCATCGTCTTTTGCTTCAACCGCAGTCACTTTGGTTTCAAGCATGATGTTAAACTTGTCTTTGTAGTCTTTCATGAACACTTTCATGATGTCTTTGTCAGCGGCTGGAATTAGCTGATCTAAGAATTCAACTACATCAATGTTCGAGCCAAGTGCTTCGTACACAGTACCCATTTCTAGACCGATGATACCACCGCCTAGTACTAGCATTTTCTCTGGAATGTCTTTCATTTCCAGTGCGCCAGTTGAGTCGATTACACGATCATCTTCTGGGATGAACGGTAGGCTTACTGGCTCAGAACCCGCAGCGATAATCGCTTTTTCGAAAGTAATAGTAGTAACGTCGTCACCATTTTTTACTTCTAGGGTGTTTGCGCCTGTAAATTTACCGAAGCCTTGTACATGCTTGGTTTTACGCATTTTAGACATACCGCTAAGGCCATTTGTCAATTGCTTAACAACGCCGTCTTTGTATTCGCGGATTTTATCTAAATCGATGGTAGGCTCGCCAAACGATACACCGTGACTAGCAAGGTGCTTCGCTTCTTTCATCACTTTAGCAACGTGAAGAAGGGCTTTTGAAGGGATACAGCCAACGTTAAGACAAACACCACCAAGCGTGTCGCGTGAGTCTACGATAACTGTTTCAATACCTAAGTCAGCCGCACGGAATGCTGCTGAATAACCGCCAGGGCCGCCGCCCAGTACCACCAATTGCGTTTTAATTTCGCTCATTGTGAACCTCAATCCTGTTCTTGTAGGGTCATGCTATTACTTTTGTGTAATAGCATAACCTAAATGCCACCAAATGGGCTTATAAAATCGTCGAAAATGTTACTGATATTGTAAACTTTTTCGACCTTTTATTTAAAGTATGATTCTGCGTAAGTCAGTTAGGTTTGCAGCAACCTCAGTAGAGAATCTTGCACCTACCGCACCATCGATGACTCGGTGGTCGTATGACAGGCTTAGCGGCACCATTAAGCGCGGCTCAAACTCTTTACCATTCCACTTAGGCTTCATCTCAGACTTAGACACACCTAATATGGCGACTTCTGGTGCATTTACAATAGGCGTAAACGCCGTGCCACCAATACCACCTAGACTAGAGATAGTGAACGTTCCACCCTGCATGTCAGCCGCTTTAAGCTTGCCTTCACGGGCTTTCTTAGATGTTTCAATAAGCTCTTGAGACAGCTGCTCAATACCTTTCTTATTCACGTCACGAATAACAGGCACAACAAGGCCTCCCGGTGTTTCAACCGCAATACCAATGTTGATAAACTTCTTAATGATTAAGCTCTCGCCGTCGTCAGACAGTGATGAGTTGAATACTTCGTATTTCTCAAGCGCTTTCGCTACCGCTTTCATAACGAATACTAGTGGTGTGATCTTAAGACCAGACTTAATTTTCGCGTGGTGAGCGTTTTGCTCTTTACGGAATTCTTCAACTTCAGTGATATCTGCTTCGTCGAACTGCGTAACGTGCGGGATAGTCGCCCAGTTACGGTGTAAGAACGGTCCAGAGATCTTTTGAATTCGAGAAAGCTTTTGTTCTTCAATCTCGCCAAACTTGCTGTGATCAACAGGCTTAACCGGAACGATTTGAAGTACGTTGTCGCCCACAGGCGCACTGCCTGAAGCTGCTGCTGTGCGAGGTTTCGCAAGCTCAGCTTTCACATAGGCTTGAACGTCTTCTTTCAAGATACGGTTTTTAGGACCAGAGCCGTTAACTTGAGTAAGGTCTACACCAAACTCACGAGCAATACGGCGAACCGAAGGAGAAGCATGTGCTTTACCTGTATTCTTGGCTTCTGGCGCTGGAGGCACAGGAGAGCGACCTTGCGAGGCTTCCTGCTGTGACGCTTGTTGAGTCTCTTCTTGCTTAGGCGCTTCAGCAGGCTTTTCAGCTGCACTTGAAGACGAACCACCGCTGGTCTCAAGCTTAACAACCAAGGTGCCTTGCTTAACTTTGTCGCCCGCTTTGATAAAGACTTCTTTGATCGTACCTGCATGTGTTGAAGGCACATCCATGGTCGCTTTATCAGTTTCTAGCGTGATAAGACCGTCTTCTTTTTCAACGGTGTCGCCAACCGATACAAGTACATCGATAACGTCAACTTCACCGTCTTCACCAATGTCTGGTACAGCAACTTCGATAGTCTCGCTACCGGCAGACGCCGCTGGCGCTGATTCTTGCTTTGAACTTTCCTGCGCAGCCGGTGCAGATGCTTCAGAAGAAGCATCGCTAGACGCCGATTCACTTGAAGACGAGCCTGAACCCGCTACTTCAAGCTTAATAACAACTGTGCCTTCTTTCACTTTATCACCAGTACTGATGAATACTTCTTTCACCGTACCTGCGTGTGTTGAAGGAACATCCATGGTTGCTTTATCGGTTTCAAGAGTAATTAGCCCATCTTCTTTTTCGATGGTGTCGCCCACTGAGACCAATACGTCGATTACGTCTACTTCGTCGTCAGAACCGATATCCGGAACTGCAACTTCAATCACTTCGCTGCTGCCAGACGCAGCTGGCGCTGCTTCTGACTTGCTTTCGTCTTTTGGTGCTTCTTGCTTAGGTGCATCTTCTTTAGAAGATTCATCTGAAGCGTTTTCTTCAGACGCGCCTTCATCGGCACTGTCACCATTGGCAACTTTCATTTCACCAATCACATCGCCTTCTTTGATTTTATCGCCTACTGATACAGACAGGCTAACAATCTCACCTTCAAACGGTGCTGGGATGTCCATTGACGCCTTGTCACTTTCAACAGTAACAACGCCTTCATCAGCCTCAATGTTGTCGCCTACGGCAACACATAGCTCGATAACTTCAACTTCGTCACCGCCTACGTCGGGTACGATAATCTTTTGAATATCTGACATATGTAAAATACCTTATCTGGCTTACGCGTAAAGTGGGTTAAGTTTTTCAGCGTTAATTTCAAAACGCTTAATGGCTTCTGCTACCACTTTCTTCTCAACGTCACCGCGCTGAGCCAATTCGTAAAGTGATGCCACCACAATGTATGACGCATTAACTTCAAAGTGAGTACGCAAGTTTTCACGGCTATCGCTTCGACCGAAACCGTCTGTACCTAGGCAACGGTATTCAGTTTCGATGAACGCACGTACTTGGTCTGAGTAGTTCTTCACATAGTCAGTGGCAGAAATCGCAGGACCTGCGTCTTTCGTAATTACCTGACCAATGTAAGGTACTTTTTGCTCAGCTTCTGGGTTTAGCATGTTCCAGCGTGCTACGTCTTGACCTTCACGCGCTAGCTCGTTGAACGAGGTCACTGAGTAAACGTCAGAAGATACGTTGTAGTCGTCACAAAGAATCTGTGCCGCTTTACGTACTTCGTTCAAGATAGTGCCTGAGCCCATCAACTGAACATTCAGCTTAGACTTGTCATTTTCAACGCGCTCTAGCTTGTAAATGCCTTTGATGATTTGCTCAGCAATATCATCGCCTTCAGGCATTTCTGGGTGTTGATAGTTTTCGTTCATCAATGTTAGGTAATAGAAAATATTCTCGTTATTACCGTACATGCGACGTAGACCGTCTTGAACGATAACTGCGACTTCGTAGCCATACGTTGGGTCGTAAGTAATACAGTTAGGAATTAGGTTCGCTTGCACATGTGAGTGGCCGTCTTGGTGCTGTAGACCTTCACCGTTAAGTGTGGTTCTACCCGCAGTTGCGCCTAAAAGGAAACCACGTGCTTGGCTATCGCCTGCTGCCCACGCCAAGTCACCAACACGTTGGAAACCAAACATCGAGTAGTAGATGTAGAACGGAATAGTGGTAGCGTTACACGTTGAGTAAGACGTACCCGACGCAACCCACGATGCCATTGCACCTAGCTCGTTAATACCTTCTTGTAATACCTGACCTTTCTTATCTTCGCGATAGTAAGCGACTTGGTCGGCATCTTGAGGTACGTATTTCTGGCCTTCATTAGCGTAAATACCTACCTGACGGAATAAGCCTTCCATACCGAATGTACGGGCTTCATCAGGAATAATTGGCACAATACGCTTACCAATTTTCTTATCTTTCAATAGCGCGTTAAGTACACGTACAAACGTCATGGTTGACGATACTTGACGGTCACCTGAACCTTTTAAGATGGCGTCGAATGCACTTAGCTCAGGAATTTCAAGCTGTTCTTCAGCCTGTTCACGGCGAGAAGGCAAGTAACCGCCTAGAGCTTCACGACGCTCGCGAAGGTACTTCATTTCTTCGCTGTCTTCGTCGAACTTGAAGTATGGCAGGTCAGCAATTTTCTCGTCTGCTACAGGAATATTGAAACGATCGCGGAACGCTTTGATTGAATCAACGTCCATTTTCTTAACGTTGTGCGCTACGTTTTGTGCTTCGCCTGATGCACCTAGACCGAAACCTTTAACCGTTTTAGCAAGGATTACCGTTGGACGACCTTTCGTATCAATGGCTTTTTGGTAAGCCGCGAATACTTTAACTGGATCGTGACCACCACGGTTCAAGCGCCAGATGTCGTCGTCAGACATGTTCGCAACAAGTGCCGCTGTTTCAGGATACTTGTTGAAGAAGTTTTCACGGGTGTACTTGCCGCCTTTGGCTTTACAGTTCTGGTATTCACCGTCTACTGTTTCACCCATAAGCTGAATTAGCTTGCCAGATTTATCACGAGCTAATAGCTCATCCCAGTAGCTACCCCAAATAACTTTCACTACTTCCCAGCCAGCGCCGCGGAACGTACCTTCAAGTTCTTGGATAATTTTGCCGTTACCACGTACCGGGCCGTCTAGACGCTGAAGGTTACAGTTGATAACAAACGTTAGGTTGTCTAGGCCTTCACGAGAAGCAAGACCAATTGCACCCAAGCTCTCTGGCTCATCACACTCACCGTCACCCATGTAGCAGTAAACACGCTGACCTGAACAGTCTTTAATACCACGGTTAGTTAGGTACTTAAGGAAGCGCGCTGTGTAGATAGCTTGAAGTGGACCAAGACCCATAGATACGGTTGGGAACTGCCAGTAGTCTTTCATCAAGTGAGGGTGTGGGTAAGACGACAGACCATCGCCAGCACACTCTTGACGGAAGTTGTTTAACTGTTCTTCAGTTAAGTTGCCTTCCATATATGAGCGCGCATAAATACCTGGAGAAATATGGCCCTGGGCGAAAATAAAGTCGCCGCCTTGATTTTCGTTAGGCGCTTTGAAGAAGTGGTTAAAGCCAACATCGTAAAGCATAGCCGATGATGCGAAGCTACCAATGTGACCACCAAGCTCTAGGTCTTTCTTAGATGCACGCAATACAATCATCAATGCGTTCCAACGAATCGCCGCACGGATGCGCGCTTCGATGGTCAAGTCACCAGGCATTTTTGGCTCTTGCGCTGCTGGGATAGTATTGATGTAGGCAGTAGTTGCGTCATACGGTAGATGCGCTCCGCTGCGACGAGCTTTATCAATAAGTTTTTCGAGTAAATAGTGGGCGCGTTCTACGCCTTCCTCTTCTAAAACCGACTCAAGCGCATCAATCCACTCTTTAGTTTCTTGAGGATCTACATCTTGGTGCATCATATCAGACATGGTGCCATCCTATTTTTTGCTTATATAGAAAATCCTCCCTTAGCATTGCCTCTACTCTTAAAGGCGCTAAAAGAAGGAAAACTAAATTACGTTGTACTCACAGTGACCCAATCTGGCTCACCTGCTTTTGCAGTGGCACAGGAAAAACCTGACCGGCCTCTGCGAATGAATAGCTATCTAGCCCTTATCTTATGAAAAGTCAGACTAGTAACTAAATCTCTAATCGTCGCAATGCGCGCTGTACGCGGGTATCGCGTTGATTAATGGTTAATAGCGTTTTTTCAATAAACGCCAAATGCGTATTACATGCCTGACGCGCAGCTTCAGGGTCGCGAGAAGCAATGGCTTCTACAATTTCACGACGCTGCTTAGCAATGTCTTCCACCGCTTCAGGGTGCGCTGCCAGCATGTCAAAGTTTCGTTCAATATTGTCCACCAGCATGCTTTGCATGGTGCTCATTACGTGCAACAACACCATATTGTGTGATGCTCTTGCCATAATGATATAAAACTGTCCTAGCGCCTCAGCTTGGGCACGCTTGCTTTCGTGCGCTTTAGGCGTAGGTACGTCGTTCAGCGCTTGCTTCAATGCGTTGTAATCTTCAGGTTGACCACGAAGTGCCGCATAGTACGCCGCCATCCCTTCAAGCGCATGACGAAATTCAAGCAAATCAAATTGAGTTTCAGGACGCTGGCTAACTAAGTCCATTAGGGGGTCTGTCATGGCAGAATTAAGGTTGCGATTAACAAACGTACCGCCGCCTTGCTTACGTTCTACCAACCCACGTGCCTGTAAATTACCAATGGCTTCCCTAAGCGAAGGGCGCGATACATCAAATTCAAGCGCAAGCTCTCTCTCTGGCGGTAATTTCTGACCAGCCAATAACGTACCGTCGAGTATCATTGACTCGAGTTGCTCGGTAATCACATCAGAGAGTTTTTTTCGCTGCTGCCGCATGCGCGCTACGTATCCTTCTATTTAAGCCTTGCTCTATAACAATAGCGACGTTATAAGAGCGGTGAATGTAAAAAATAATCGTGGAATATTTAATCACAAACACAATTGGTAATACCATTTTACCTATCTAGTTTAAGGCAGATCGATTTCGAGGTAAATACTCACAAGCATAGCAAAGCATTTACCTTTTGCTGGGTGTTAAGCTTTATTGTTGAATTTGTTAAGAAAAATCAGTAACCGCAAACTGGTCTGATGAGGAAGGGAGAATGCAGTAATAGGGGCAAAGCGCCTGATCTACATACAATTAATAAATAGACCAAACGCCCTTCTAAGCCAAGTGGGCTAGTAAATGTTAAAAATAATGACTATGCAAGACTGCCTACAAGCGTGAGTGCTGATGTTATTACAAGAAGAAAAATAACATTACGTTTTGCTAACTTTACAAGCACCTTCGGTTCTATTGCTGCATTTTCAGCCTGCAACTGCTGTTCATCAGGCGTTAGAATCTCGGCTTTCGAAGAAATTTGTGTAAGCACATCGTATGCAGGTACATCGAACTGAAGTGCATACTTAATCCACTCAGGCAACGCTCGTGAGAAGTGTCCCATCATCAACATGCCAAAAGCGGTAACGCGAACAGGAATATAATCGAGCGCAAACATTAATCTTCCCGCAGCGGCTTTTAAAGGGTGATTTGCATCACACAATGCCTCGGTTGTGCTTCGACTCAAGCTATAAAACAGCGCGCCAGGTGCACCAAAAGCAATAAACCACAGCATCACAGCGGCATAGTGTTGATAGTTAAGCCAGGTAAGGTGTTGGCCAAAAGTTTTGCCTTCTGTACCCGCACTTCCGTCACTGTCTGATTGACTTGCACAATGCCCTAATTGGTCGGTGTACATACTGCACGCCTGAAGGTCACCTCGGTCAGCAGCATTCAAAAAACTCTTGTAGACGGCTCGCAATGCAGGGCAGCCAATACAGATGAACAAAATTATGCTTTGCTCTATAAACGTAAGAAATGCGCCAAGTACCCAGTATTCAATTGCTCCCAGCACTACAGCGGGAAGTAAAAGAAAGAAATAAAGTGCTGTGGATGAGACCTTTTTAGTCCCCTCCTCATCTTCATTTCCTTCTTGAAACTTAATCAACCCTTTATCTTGAAGAAAAGCACGATATTGAGCGGCATACTTTTCAATATGCCAATTAGGTGTTTTTGTTATCAACCGCTCGAGGCTGAGTACTAATAGCAAGCTCATTAACATCATAGGTATTGAGTTTCCTTTTTTCTGCAGTGCGGATTAATTAAATTATTTAAACCCAGCAACGCGCATTCTATATCTTGCCCAATCGAAAGCTGCACCAGGGTCAGTTTTTCGCCCTGGTGCTATATCATTATGGCCTACGATACGCCCTAAAGTGATCCGAGGATAGTATCTCGTAATAAAATCAGTGAGTTCGCCAAGGGCTTGGTACTGTGCATCGGTGTAAGGCAACGTATCAGTGCCTTCAAGTTCAATACCTATAGCATAGTCGTTACAGCGGCTGCGGCCTTGAAATGAAGACAGGCCCGCGTGCCATGCCCGCTGCTCAAAAGGTACAAATTGTTCTATTTCACCCGTTCGATAAATTACACAATGAGCAGAGACCCGTAGCCCAGCAATTTCTCTATAAAAAGGATGTTCATCAGGATTAAGGGTTCCGGTAAACAATTGGCGAATGCCCGGCGTACCAAACTGTGAAGGAGGTAGTGAAATATTGTGTATCACTAACAGGCTAACGTCTGTGCTGTCAGGACGAGCATCATAATGCGGACTTGCTGTGTACTTTGCTTCGTTATAAAGCACCATAGTATTTGCTTCGATAATTGATTTTCTGCGTTATAGCCTACATTGTATATGGATATAAGTGTATAGGGTTATACATTGCATTCTAATAAGCTAATCAGCACGTTAGCCCTTTGCCTAAGAAATTACGCCGAGTATTTAGCGATACGAAAAGCGGTGCACCACTATTATAAGAAAGGTAGAAGCATGAATGAACAACAAGACCCGACAGCGTCAACGGGTAAATGGATGGTTGCGCTTGCTTGGATTTGCGGTTTTGGTCTACTGGTTTTTATTTTCTCAGATCTTTTAGAAAAACAAATTAACCCAAATAGCGAACCAACATCAGAGCGTATTGGTTCACAAACCGAAGTCCGACTTAAGCAAAATCGCCAAGGTCACTATGTGACAACAGGTTATATTAATGGTGAGGAAGTCGTATTTCTTGTTGATACGGGTGCCACTGACGTGGCCGTTCCCGCTCATTTGGCTAACAAGCTTCAACTCAAAGCGGGTCGAGAAGGGTTAGCCAGCACAGCTAACGGCGTTGTAAGAGTCGCCGAATCGACCATTGAAACTTTGCGCATTGGTGAAATCGTGGTGCGCGATGTAAAAGCAAACTTAAACCCCGGTATGCAAGATGACCATATATTGCTGGGAATGAGTGTTCTTCGCCAATTAGAGTTTACTCAGCGCGGAGAATGGTTAATATTGCGTACCCTTTAAATACACAGATAGCATAGATCATAGCGATGAAGATGACATCACCAGACATGCAAGCGATTCGAGAGCAAGTATCGAACGCGCTTATTGAAGATCTTGGCGGCGAATTAAATGCTGCAAACGACATTACGGCGAACCTGATAGATGAAAGTGTTAATGCAAAAGCCACTATTATTACGCGAGAGCCTTGCGTGGTTTGTGGAATCGCATGGGCAAACCAAGCATTTGCACTAATCGACGAGTCGGTGTCGCTAACGTGGCATGTAAAAGATGGTGACAAAGTTGATGCCAACACCGTGCTGGTTAGTTTGGAAGGCTCTGCTCGCGCGATATTGACGGCAGAACGTACGGCGCTTAACTTCCTACAAACCCTGTCAGCAACCGCCACTGTTACTGCCTTTTACGCTAAGTATTTAGATGGCTCCAACACCAAAATTCTCGATACCCGCAAAACGTTGCCAGGTTTGCGGCACGCACAGAAATACGCGGTGCGTTGTGGTGGTGGTCAAAACCATCGTGTGGGTTTGTTCGATGCATTCTTAATTAAAGAAAATCACATATTTTCTTGCGGAAACATAGAGAAAGCCGTAAGCCGAGCGAAAACAATGATGCCGGGCAAGCCTGTTGAAGTAGAAGTAGAGAACTTAACCGAGCTTGAACAAGCCCTTAGTGCAGGTGCCGACATTGTCATGCTGGATAATTTTTCTAACGAACAGATCCAACAGGCAGTAGCGCTCAACAAAGGTCAATGTAAACTGGAAGTATCAGGAAACATTACTGATGAACGACTGGCGTCTCTCGCTAAGTTAGGCGTAGATTACATTTCATCTGGAGCTTTAACCAAGCACGTTCAGGCCATTGATTTGTCTTTGCGCATTAATTTGTCATAGCAGAGCAAGAAAGATAAAGAGCCAAATTAAAAGCTGTAAAGGTGGATTTAACATTAGGTAAGCGAATGTGTTGCTTATCCCCTTGTACTTCCACCTTTATAACGCGGCTTCTTTGTTGCACGTGTTTTATTATAAAGATACAGTGTTTCAGTGAAATTTACGTTATCGCAATTATCACTTCCCTATACTGTGGCTTTAAATGCTGAGACCTTAATGGTTGAGGTTACACAGTGATTTTAAATCACCGAGTAGATGTATAATTTACAATACGATTACTCGTCATTCTGTTCAGTCATTTCTCGATAATGCTTTTTGTGTATAGATAGACATACGCACTTAAGTCATTAACTTTTATACGAAAGTTCAAGTGATAAAGCCTGCCAAGGCGCGGCGAACCGTGTCATACTGAAAAAGCTAGACATAGGTATATTTGCCTATACTTGTCAGTAACAAATAAAATTCTATACTGAGTATCAAGTACCAGGGGCGTTAAATGGACGACTCGGGTATAAACGTCAATTTGAATTAGATTTAAACTTTACGTGTTATACACGTCCCGGAGAAAAACCATGATGAACATGAATACTAAAAACCAAAAAGGTTTCACCCTAATCGAACTAATGATTGTTGTTGCAATCATCGGTATCCTTGCAGCAATCGCACTTCCTGCTTACCAAAACTACACGCAAAAAGCGAAGTTTACAGAGGTTTCTAACGCAACTGCTGCTGCAAAAACTGCGGTAGAAATCTGCTACGCTTCAACAAATGACATCGCGGCGTGTGATGGTGGTGCGAATGGTATCCCAGCAGATATCGCAGCTTCAGCGGCTGGTGCTGGTGTTGACGTTGTTGGCGTTGCTACTGCTAACGGTGTAATTACTGCTACGCAACACGGCGATTTAGGTCTAACTGGAGCGGGCACATACACTCTTACTCCTAACTTAGACAACAACCGAATCATATGGTCATCAGCTTGTGTTCCAGCAACGCTTTGCTAATCACCAAAGAAATCCGAAAAGCCCAGTATGATACTGGGCTTTTTTGATATTAAAGTGATAATTTCTTGAGGCAAATGCAAATGGCAAAAGCAGCATCTACATTCACATGGCAGGGTAAAGACCGTCATGGGCAATCAAAAAAAGGCGAAATAACAGCTGCGACCATTTCAGAAGCTAAAAACCTGTTGCGACGCCAAGGCATTTCTGCAAATAAAGTTAAAAAATTATCCAAACCGCTCTTCGGTGGTGCGAAAAAAATCACACCAGCCGACATTTCTGTCATTTCTCGTCAAATCGCCACCATGCTTGCCGCTGGGGTTACCCTTATTCAGTCCTTGGATATGATTGCTCAGGGACATGCAAACCCATCGATGCGGAAACTTTTAGGCGAAATTACCGATGAGGTTAAATCTGGTAACCCGCTCTCATCGGCCCTTAGAAAACACCCCCTATATTTTGACGATTTATATTGCGACTTGGTTTATACCGGTGAGCAGTCGGGCGCACTTGAAACCATTTATGACCGCATTGCAACCTACAAAGAAAAGGCCGAAGCACTAAAATCAAAAATCAAAAAAGCGATGTTTTACCCTATCGCCGTTTTGGTTGTTGCTTTTATTGTTACGACCATCCTTCTTATATTTGTTGTGCCGCAGTTTGAAGAGATTTTCAGCAGCTTTGGCGCAGAACTCCCTGCCTTCACCCAGTTCGTATTGGCTATTTCACGGTTTGTCCAAGACTACGGTATTTTTATCGCCATAGGTATTGGTGGTGCTGGATTTATGTTTATGCGCACCTATAAGCGAAGCCAGAAGCTACGTGACACGGTAGACCGCAACATTTTAAAAATTCCCGTTATCGGAGAAATTCTAAAAAAAGCCAGTATTGCGCGATTTACCCGAACCTTAGCCACGACCTTTGCAGCAGGTGTGCCGCTTATTGGCGCACTAGAATCTGCCGCAGGTGCTTCGGGCAACGCAGTATACCGCGAAGCCATTTTATACATGCGTAAAGAAGTGGCGGGCGGTATGCCAATGCATGTTGCAATGCGCGCTACACAAGTATTCCCTGACATGGTGACGCAGATGATTGCCATTGGTGAGGAGTCGGGCGCGGTTGATGAAATGCTCAGCAAAATTGCCACCATATATGAAGCTGAAGTAGATGATATGGTAGACGGTTTAACTAGCCTACTAGAACCAATGATCATGGCCGTACTTGGCGTGGTAATCGGCGGCTTAATTGTGGCTATGTACCTCCCTATATTCCAGATGGGTAACGTGGTATAACGTGGCTCAGCACCAAAAGAACGAAAATCAACAATTATAAGAACCACATACCATGGACGCGATAATTACGCTTAGTCAGCTTTACCCTGCTGTATTCTATTCCCTAGTCTTTTTTGTAAGCTTAATGGTTGGCAGTTTCTTGAATGTGGTGATTTACCGCTTGCCTATTATGATGGAACGCAGCTGGCAGCAAGAGTACCAAAGCTATTTTAGCGAGGGTGAGCCGACACCTCACGATAAAAACTCATCAGCGTCAGAAGAAGTATTTAACCTTGTAAAACCAGACAGCACATGCCCTAGCTGCGGCCACAAGATTCGCGCATGGGAAAATGTTCCTGTTATTAGCTACCTGTTCCTTAAAGGTAAATGCGCTAAATGCAAAGTTGGAATATCAGTTCGATACCCGCTGGTTGAATTGTTTACTGCTTTAGCCTGTACGTTTGCGGCCTATCAATTTGGTGTCACATCGCAAGCACTATGGGCCGTATTGTTTACCTACATACTCGTTGCTCTGCTGTTTATTGACTTAGATAAGATGCTATTACCTGACCAGTTGACACTGCCTCTACTGTGGTTGGGGTTACTGTTGAGCACGCAACACATTTTTGTAGGCACCACCGACGCTATTATTGGCGCAGCGGCGGGTTATTTAAGTTTATGGTCTGTTTATTGGCTATTTAAACTTGCCACTGGCAAAGAAGGCATGGGCTATGGCGATTTCAAGCTGCTCGCCGCACTTGGCGCTTATACGGGCTGGCAAGGTTTGCCCATTATTATTTTGCTCTCTTCGTTTGTGGGTGCAATTGCAGGCATACTCATAATGGTGATTCAAAACAAAGGTAAGTCGTTGGCAATTCCTTTTGGTCCCTATCTCGCAGTGGCGGGTTGGCTGACACTGCTTTTTAAAGATGCCATTATTACCACCTATCTTGATTACGTACTTTAGTTAGAAGGTGCCGACATTATGAATAAGCAGACTCCCTTTGTAGTAGGCCTTACTGGCGGGATAGGTAGCGGTAAATCTGCTGCCACTGATATTTTTGCGTCGTTAGGCATAGACATCGTGGATGCCGATGAGGTCGCAAGAGATGTGGTTGCCGTGGGCTCACAAGGGTTACTTCAAATAGCTGAGCATTTTGGCGAGCATATTTTGCTTGAAGACGGTGGCCTTGATCGCGCCGCACTTCGAGAGAAGGTTTTTGCTAACCCAGATGAAAAAAACTGGCTGAACGGCCTTCTCCACCCGCTTATTCGTTCTCGCATGCAACAGCTAATCATGGAATCGACTTCCCCCTATTGCATCTTGTCTGTTCCACTATTGGTTGAAAACAAGCTTACTGAAATGTGTAACCACGTAGTAGTGGTTGACTGCCCTGAAGTGCTTCAGCTTGAACGCGCCTTAAAGCGAGATGGTAGCTCTGAAGCAACGATAAAAAGTATTATGGCGTCACAAGCTAGCCGTAAAGAACGGCTGAGCGCTGCAGACCATGTATTAGACAATAGCACCAGCCTAAACGCCCTCTCTTCGCAAGTTTCGGCCTTGCATGAACACTTACTTTTGCTATCTAAAGCGTGAAGTTGATAGACGAAGTTAACGCAAAAACACATCCCTAATAACTAAATTCACCACCTAAAAGCAGGGCGTTACAGCCTTACGGATTGATTTTTGAAACTTTTTTGACCAATTAACGTCAAAGTAAAGATTTGGCGAACAAGTATACTTGGCTTAAACGCTTTGATGCTTTAGGCTTGTTGCCTTTCACTGTTCAGCTAAATTTTTAGCGACATTTCTCTAAGTCTATGTGTTTTAAGGGGTTCCATGGGTCACGCTGTTTTCGAATTTCCACTAAAGGAAAAAGTACGTAACTATTTACGTGTTGAGCAGCTGCTTGGACAACTTAAAATTACGGCTAAATCAGAACATACTCATCTGCAGCTTGTGTTCTTTGAACAGCTTTTCGAATTACTTGATCTCATTGAAAGACTGGATCTTCGCTCCGATCTTACCAAAGACCTCGAAGCCCATGAAAAGAACTTGGTGTATTGGTCTAAGCACCCGAAAATTGACAGCACCGCCTTAGAACAAGCGCTAAAAACCGTGCTTACCCTAAAACAAAAGCTAAAAACAGACCGCCGTTTTGGTAGTGCTTTGAAAGAAGATAAACTGCTAAGCGCAATCAGGCAGCGCTTTGCCATTCCAGGTGGCGCGTGTAGCTTCGATTTGCCCAATCTTCATTTTTGGTTACAACAACCCCTTGAACAACGCCTCGCTGAAATAGCGCAATGGCTTGAAACGTTAGCCTTACTCGATGATGCTATTGCTGTTAGCCTGTCGTTCATTCGCGAACGAGGTCAATTTGTCAATGTGGTTGCTGACAACGGTTTTTACCAAGGCGCTGCAGAAGATAAAAACGAGTTAATTCGCGTTAAATGTAGCGTTGATGAAGGGTATTACCCTACGCTTAGCGGCAACAAATACCGTTACGCACTCCGCTTCATGCTATTTTCTCCTCAAGAGGGCCAATCTGGCGCAGTGGAAAGCAGTATTCAGTTTCGTTTAGCTGCCTGTTAAACTTAAGACCTGCTGACGTGTGGTGTACCGCAAAGATCAGCAGGCCAGAGTCTTTAATTTATTGTTTCCCGTCTGCGGTAGTATAAGCAAATCGCAAACTTCGCCGTTTAGACGTATTTCACTGGAGTAAATAATGGAAGTGAAATGTCCTATTTGTGCCAAGCAGGTTGTTTGGGCACCAACAAGCGAATATCGCCCTTTTTGCAGTAAAAAATGCCAACTTATCGATTTAGGTGAATGGGCCGCTGAAGACAGAAAAATAGCCGGCAAGCCTGCAGAAGACGCAACGCCCAAGCATATCGATGTTGAAGAGATAGAGGCTATGCTAGCACAGCAATCAGATGACTTCTTTAAGCACTAATACGCGCTGTCTTTCCCCACAATTTGGCAAACACCAGTATTTAGGTAAATTCCACTAAGACGTATTCTCGTACAAAGCGCAGTGGTGTAGTATCGGTTTACTTGATTTCCAAGTCGTGGGTAGATGCGCAAATAGCGAACGTATTAATTCATCACAATATTACTCAATAGATCGCTGTGCAGCCTTCCTCATCCTCAACCTATACAAAAAGGAACATGAATGTTTAATTCTATCGCGCTTGTTGGTGGTACTCATGGAAATGAAACCAGTGGTATTCAGCTTATTCGAAACTGGCAACAGTTTGGGCTACCTTCGCGATTTAATGAGCTAAATGTTTCGTTAAGCATCGCCAATGAAGCGGCCATTGCGGCAAACGTTCGTTTCGTAGATGAAGACTTAAACCGTCAGTTTACCTTTGAACGTTTATCGAGTAACAATTCTGCGAAAGAAGCTGAGCTTGCTAAGGCTCTTAACCAACAGTTAGGGCCTAAGGGTGATTCGAACACAGATTTTGTGATTGATATTCACAACACCACCAGCGAAATGGGTGCTACGCTTATCATTTTGGAAGCGGATGAATTTCATATTCAGCTGGCGCGATACGTAAAGCAGCAAATGCCAGAAGCCAACATTTTGGTAGAAGACGAAAAGCCCTACCTTGAACATGGTTACCTGTGCACCACTGGTAAGAAAGGTGTAATGATAGAAGTGGGTGGGCAGCCACAGGGCGTGTTAAGAGAAGATGTTTACCTTCTAACACAAACCATGGCTGAAGCAATATTGGATTTTTGTGCCGCGTATAATAAAAGGCAAATCAGTACTGACGCTTTGCCTGCCTGTGAAGCTTTTCGTTTAGGCGATAACGTGTCTTTTCCGTTAGATGCTAATGGAAAACGTACCGCCATGATCCATCATTCACTGCAAGATAACGATTTCAAACCTCTCATACCTGGGGCACCTGTATTTCGGACGTTTGACGGCAAAGATATCGTGTGGGAAAACGAAACTGAAACCTACCCGCACTTTATTAATGAAGCCGCTTATTTCAAACTGGATGTGGCATTTGCCACCGCTGAACGAATAATGCTTTAAGCGTAAGTTATCTTGTTATTTGACTTACCAGCAAAAGAATAACAAAAGCACAGTCAGAAAGGCTATTGGGCCCTGATGGGCCCTTAGCTAAAAGAGTTCTATTTTTGGCTCTCGCGCCTCTTCAAACTCATTTTTCTCTTCTGGTGAAGATTCATTGATGTCAAAGTGGATTTTACGCTGATCTTCCATAACGTATTTTTCAAACATTTCTTTCGTGCTTAAATTAAAAGACTCGTCAAAATGTTCGCGATTATTGATGTAAGACGAGAATTGTCCGAACAAGCTAACAATGGCATCTTGCTCTAACTTCACGTGTTCGGTGCGCTGGCGAATAATATCTTGGAATTGAATCTTGGCTATTGCACCACTCACTTTAGACGCCACTTCCGTCGCGCTTTGTGAAAAACATGCCAGCATTTTGGGATTAAGTTCTTCTAATACCCGATAGTGGCTCGTAATGTTTTCTAACGATTCAGAAAATCCCGTCAATAGTTCACACGTGTCGTTAGCACGCGTTGAATTAAGCATTTTCTCTCCCTGGTGGTGTGCGGCATCAAGAGCGGACTTTATACCTGATTCTATTTTTTCAGCCGCTTCTGAAGACTGGGAAGACAATATACGTACTTGTTCTGCTACTACCGCAAATCCCCTTCCGTATTCTCCAGCTCTAGCTGCCTCGATAGCCGCATTTAACGCTAATAAGTTGGTTTGTGAAGCAATATTTTTAACCAGTTCGGTAAGTTCTTTGAGGTTCTCAACTTCACGCATTACCCCTTGAATCGCTTCTGTATCTGCGATTTGCTGTTCCCGCTGGGTGCTTATCATGGCTTTAATACTCGATAAGCGCTTTGCAGCTAGCTCAAACTCATCGGCGCTTTTTTCTTTGCAGCTAAGCGCGTTCTTCTGCCCTAACTCAACGTTATCTATACTGTCTTGAATGCTACTTTCAATTTCGTACAGCGCCTTCATCAGTTCCATCGATGCATCTTCTGTGATAGCGCTTATGCCGTCCATTTGGCCTTTGAGGATGGCTACATATTCACTGACTTGAGCATGTGTTTCGTTGAGTTGCTCAGAGGTTTCTTGTAAGTAACTCTCCTGTTTATTAAGACTGGCTTTGAATACGCTTGTTTGCCTATGCGAATACCATGTAATAAAACTCAAGAAACCCAGTATTGTGGCAACGGTACCTGCTTGCCCATTTAATAGCTGTGGCGATATATTCAACGAAATTGCCATGCTCAATATAGACACACCTACCAAACCGCTCCAAAGTAAAAGTGAGTCCTGAACTTTATTCGTCTTATCCTTAAGCACTTTAAACTTCTCAGCGAGTACCAACTCATAATACTGCTTTGTTTTTTCAAGTACTTTCATAATCTAACCTTATGCAGTTGGCACCAACTGCTTTACTACACCTAATAACTGCTCTGGCTCAACAGGCTTAACAAGCCAACCTGTCGCGCCCGCCGCTTTCGCTTCTTCGCGACGACTCTGTTGTGATTCAGTGGTTAACATCAACATAGGGGTGAACCTGAACTTAGACTGCTGTTTCAACGTTTTAATAAGCTCTATGCCGTTCATACCTGGCATGTTTAAGTCTGTGATAATTAGTTTAGGACTGATTGATTCAAGGGCTGTCATAGCCGCTTCCGCACTCTCTGATTTTGTGACCGTATAGCCCGCTCGTTTTAATAACATTTCCATGCTCATTAACATGGTGGCCGAGTCATCTACTAAGTGTATTGCGCTCATTGCATTACCTCTCGTGTTAGCCAATTAATTGTTTACATAATTCAGTATAGTCATGTGCGCCACGACTGTTAGGAGCATAGGCAAATACAGGCTTATTCTCTGCAAATGCCTCGGCGAGTTTGATGCTCTTTCTAATGGGATTAAGCACTTTGCTTCGTCCATAGCGCCCGTACCAGTTACTTAACTCCTGTCTGTGCAATTTTAGATTTTGTTCTACCATGACGGGTAAAATAGTGAGTTTGGTTGCTCTAAACTTTCGCTCTGCCATTGCATTTCTGCAGGCATTGAGCAGTTTCTGAACACCGTCACTTGCCAGTGGAAGGGGTGTTGCTGGAATAATAATGTCGGTCGCTGCCGATAGCGCAGCCATAAGCTGCGGGCTCAATGTTGGCGGTGTATCAATAAGAACAATATCGAAATGTTTCGTTACCGCTTCCGAGTCGCACCAGTTACGCAATACATCTAGCGTGATTTCTTCATTTGTATTCGCATTACAAGTATCAACATCGGTGGCATATATGTTGTCAGCGCACTTCACAATAGAGGTAAAGAAGGTGTTGAGAGGCAGTTCAGTTATATCGCTTTGTTGAACGCACCCTAGTGCTTTTAAGCCATGCATAACATGGCCTTGATTATCAAGATCCAACACAATGACCCGTTTATTCGCTTGTGCGAAGCCATAAGCAAGATTTACCACCGTAGTGGTTTTCGCCGTACCGCCTTTGCGATTAGCTACCGTGATCACTCTCATTCGAACCACACTTTACTCTGCTTGTTTTGGATCATTTCAGTCAGCCAATATAGTGCATCAGCTTCAGGCCACACGCTCACTTTTGGCTTTTTCGCTAGCAATACCTGATACACAGCGGTATGTGCGCTACCTAAGGCTTTTAAATTAACTTGTCGGGAAGTCTCTTCATTCAACCAAGCAAAGAGCGCTTCAGCTTCTTCTATTTCACAGTGCCCGGTCATGACCGCGACTTTCTTTTTGTAGGTTATAGGCATTTTGCTAATACCTCTTGAACGTTGATAATCAATAACACACGCCCGTCGCCAAGCAGCGCCGTTCCCGAAAAGTGAGCGTACCCGGCCAACACGCCTTCAAGCGGTTTTTGAATGACGTCAATCCCTTCGTGAAACTTATCAATGATTAATCCAAACTCTCCCTGAGGCGTTGATACCACAAGAATTGAATGCTCTTCCCTTTCTTCGGCTGCTTCGAACCCTAACGCTTCACGCAAGTCACAAAGAGGTATGAGCTTTTCGCGGATAACCAGTACGTGTTCGTTGCGAATACGCTGGATATCGGCAGTGGGCACTTTGACAGTCTCAACGACGGCATCCATTCCAACGCCAAACATTTGATCATTCACTTCGAACATCATTACTCGGTTCACTGACATGGTTTGGGGCAGCAAGAGTTTGAAAGTACTTCCTACTCCCACTTCGCTTTGCATTTCGATTGTGCCGCCGGCCTGACTAACCATCGTTTTTACCGCATCCATTCCAACGCCGCGCCCAGATAAATCTGACACTTGCTCAGACGTTGAAAAACCAGCGGCAAAGATTAATTGTAGCGCTTCATTATCATCCAAGTTTTCAAGCTGCGTTTCGCTGATAACCCCTTTTTGAAATGCCAAAAGTTTTATTTTTTGAGGGTCAATGCCTTTACCATCATCGCGAATCTCTATGATTACGCTATCATCAAGCGGCGTTGCGATGAGGTCGATGCGACCTACTTCAGGTTTTCCTGCTGCAAGTCGCTCTGCAGGAGACTCTATGCCGTGATCTATGCTATTTCTTAGCAAGTGAATAAGCGGTTCAGATAAGGACTCAATTAAATTTTTGTCAAACTCGGTATCTTCTCCCTGCATACACAACTCGATTTTTTTATCGAGCTTTCTGGCTAAATCCCGCACTAAGCGAGGGTAGCGTTGAAATACGTGGGAAACAGGCACCATACGAATCTGAAGCACTGCACTTTGGAGCGATTCTGTTAATCGGTTAACAATGGAAAAATGGGCTTTGATTTGCTTACTGAGCTTTCTACTGCCTCCCTCTTCTTCTGCCTGCTTTGCAAGATAAGGCAGAGAATTTTTGGCAACGGTTAGCTCGCCAACAATGTCCATTAAGTAATCTATTTTTGACTGGTCGACCTTGAGCATTTTCACCGCTTGGCGTTCAGCTTTTACAGGAGCAGCTGTGTCTTCTGTCGTTTCTTGTGCGTTAGCTGACTGTGTATTAGCTGGCTGTGTAGCCTCAGCTGTCGCGTCATTCGACGTTTGTTGTACTTGCTCGTCATGTGCTTGCGCTTGAATTGTTTCCTCATCTAACGCATTACTAATGGCAACCGCCAGCGCGTCCTCATTTTCAAACTCAGCGCCCAGAATATTACCCACCAGCCCTGCGATAGAAGGAAACATGAACTCAGATTTATAGTTATCCGAATTTAGTAGTGTGAGCTGTTGTGTTAGCATCGCTCGTTCATGCAACGCTAAGGTTTTTGGCTTAGACGCATCTCTCTTCGAGTCTCCTGCTTCGTTTGCCGAACTATTACCGACTTCAGGAGACGTATTCGTATTAGTGTCTTTACTTGAACATCCATCCTCTCGAATCTCGTTATTAAGAAAACTCAAATCGTCGATTGAAGATAGCAGGCTCAGCACAGCCCTATTAGCGCTATCATCTTCGCTGTCGTCAAAGTTCAGTGAGGCAAGCAGTAGTCCAGCGCTAGCATGCACTTGGTCTATGTCTGTGTCATTCAGGGCACTGTTTAAGGTTTCGTCGTCGATAGTCTCGACGCACTTTCGAATTTTACCGGTGCATGCAGCTTTTAAGGCTTGAGTGGAAAAACTAACGCAAGAGTACTGCCCCTCGTAATACGCCATATGCTGTTTAATTTCAGCTTCGCTGGCAACGCCAAGCGCTTTGATTGAAGTAAAACAGTTATAGATATCTGCATCTTCGCCTAATTCGGGCATTTCAATATTAAACGCCTTTATTCCAGGTAAGGCTACGGTGACATTTATTGGGTCTTCTCCGCGAAAGAAGCAGCCTTCGTCGGGCGTGTAGTGAATGAAATAGCAGTCTGAGCCAGTCGCTTTACAAAGTAGATCTAAGTCAGCGTTTCTACCAAAACTGGCAATCAGTGCTATGTGCTCTTCGCTTAGCGTTTTCGGGTCAGCTATTGGGCTTTCGTTGTTAACGGTGGCGCTGCTTTCATCGATGTCACTCGATGCTGTCGGGTCGATAAAGTGTCTTAATTGAGCACTAAGCTGTGTCGATATTGGTTTCCATTGCTCTACATTCTGAGAACCTACTTCGAGCTCGTCGAACCATATTGAAATTTGGTCTAAGGCTTCAAGCAACAATTCGCCTATATCATCGCTGTAGGTAACCTCGTTAGACCTTACACTATCAAGCAAATCCTCTGCTGCGTGAGCCAAGCGAGTTAAAGGTTTAATATCGAATAAATCAGAAGAACCTTTAATGGTGTGCAGGTCGCGAAAAATTTTGTCCACACGCTCAGAAGCTGGGCCCGACGACTGAATTTCTAAAAGCTCTTGGCTCGCCGACTCTAAATTCTCGCGGGACTCGCCAATAAACACATCAAGTAATTCACTCATTGGCTTCCCCCCCCAATCACTGCACTTACTACTGACTTCAACGTGTCTGCATCCACAGGCTTCGTCATGTAATAGTTTGCCCCACATTGATAGGCTCGTTCGGCATCTTGATTAGCCGACTCGGTGCTTATCATGATAATGGGGACCGCACGTAGTGCCTCATTGAGCCGTATTTCCTTACATAGCCTATAACCGTCCATCTTTGGCATGTTCACATCAACAAGAAACAAGTCCACATTTGTACCTATAGCTTTCTCAAGCGCTTCTACACCATTCTCCGCCTCTTCGATAATTCTGTCTGGCGAAGTCACCAGCATTTTGTGGAACATTCTTACCGTAGAGGCATCATCAACAATCATTACTGTTTTCATGTTATGCCCCTCCTGTAAGTGGCTTCTGGTAAGCAATCACATCACCGAATTTGCGTACTTTAAACATAGACGAAATACGGCTCATAGATTCGCTGTGCCCTAAAAAAATGTATCCACCTGGTTTCATCGCATCAAAGAGTACCTGCGCCGCCTTCTTACGCGATTCATCATCAAAATAAATGAGCAAGTTTCGGCAAAAAATGAGGTCAAAATGCCTAAACTGCTTCATATTATTTGCGGATAAAATATTCGCGAGCGTAAAGGATACGGACTCACGTATGTCATCACTAAGCTGGAATTGCCCATTGATTTCTTTGAAATACTTCTTCACCAACGGGAGCGGAATGTTCTGAACAGAGCGCTTGGAATAAAGCCCTTTTTTTGCTGATGCCAGCACGTTGCTGTCAATATCAGAAGAGATGAGCTCTACATCTCTGTGCGCCAACCCTTTCCAATACTCGATAAGATATATCGCTATTGAGTAAGGCTCTTCGCCCGTACTCGAGGGTACTGACCAAATGCGCAAATCTTCTCCGGCAGGACGATAACCGTCTAACTCATCCATTATTTCTCTTGTCATCGCTTCAAATTGATATTCTTCGCGAAAGAAATACGTTTCATTGACAGTCATTGAATTCACGAGGTTTTGAAATTCTTCACCTGACGCTTGGAATCGCATGTAAGTGAAGTAACCTTTAAAGCTCGTATGACCTGTAGCCTTCATGCGTTCATGGAGACGTTTGTCTACAAAATAGCGCTTCGAGTCTTCGAAGTGGATCCCGGTTTTTCGGTAAAACATAGAGCGAAACCGTTCGAAATCGGCAGCACCTATTTTGTCTAGTGCTACACTATTCATCGGCGTTTCTCACTTGATTACGAATTAGTGAAATAACAAACTGAATGTAGTTATGATTCGGAAATCGGCTTTCAACAGTTTGCAAAATATCCAAAGTAGACACATCAGCAATTTCAGCCAGTTTGTCCAGTGCAGTACCCACAACGTTTTCATTGTCGTCATTTAGAGCGAATTGGTGCAGCCAGTTCACTGCATCTATGTGAGCAACCGCACCTATAATGTCTACGCAGAAAATACGGGTGTCAGGGTCCTCGTCGTGCATGAGTAAATTGACATTCGCAGCAAAAATATCAGGGTTTTGCTGCATAAGCTCAATAGCCCCATTTCGCAATTGCACGTGTTCGCTTTTAAGCATGGTAATAACCTGCGAGGCATGACTTTGAGTCATATCATGCTCGAGCGCGCTAAATAAGGCCTCGATCACTGTTGGGTCATCTTCTTGTGGCAATCGATATATAAAGGCGTCGTGCGCATCCTTTTGGCCACTCAAATCTCTTACTGCCCAACGGCGCACATCACTGTCGCTCGAGTTTAGGTCGCTAATGAGTTGCTCTTTCGTTCGAGGGTGTTCGCGCTTTTCCTCAAAGTCATCGGAAACATCGGCAATAGGTTCTACTTTCTTCTTGAGACCCATAATTACTTCTCCTCTTAACGACAAAGCGCATTCAATTTAGATGCGACTTTGGGACTATCTAGTACGAAGCTAGCGCAACCCGCTTCAATAAGCTCTTTTGGCATACCAAAGACAACTGAGGTCGCCTCACTCTCTGCGATCGTTGTCGCACCTTCTTTAAACGCTTTGCTCATAGCAGCAACACCATCACACCCCATTCCGGTCAGCTGTACGCACAGCATAGAAAGTGGCTTGTAGCAGTTAAGTGCGCTGTCTACCATACGATCCACACTTGGATGCCACAGAAAACTTGGGCTTGATGGCACAGGGCGCGCTGATACTTCACCGCCGATTTTTGAGAAGGCAAGATCAGCATCCCCTTTTGCAAGATAAACATTGCCAGCCTTTATGGGCATCTTCGCATTCACCTCAACCACGTTGAGCGGACTGATTCCGTCCAAGCGCTTAGCCAGCGCACTGGTGAAAGAGGCTGGCATGTGCTGTGAAATAACGATAGGAACCGGAAATGCGGGGCTTAAGTTAGCTACCAGGTGTTCAAGCTTTTTGGGACCACCAGTGGAAACGCCTACCAGCACGACTTCAAAGGGTACGCTCGTTTTGTGGCGAACAACTTTTTGAGTCACGACTGGGGGCGGTTTAATTGTAGGGCGCTGTGGTTTGCCAGTTTTGGCTAGGGCGTGAATTTTGTTTATTAAAGGCGCCTCTAAATCTGAAATATCCCGCGAAACAGTGCCCCCCGTTTTTAACACAAAGTCACTTGCGCCCAGCGCGAGTGCCTCTAGGGTAATGGTGGCCCCCTTTTGCGTGAGCGAAGACACCATGATAATAGGACAAGAATAAAGTTTCTTGAGCATCGCCAGACACGTCATGCCATCCATTACCGGCATATTAATGTCCAGTGTTATACAGTCTGGCTCGAACTCTACAGCTTTAGTTAGCGCTTCTTCGCCGTTACGTGCTACTTGAACAATAAAACCCTCTTTCTCGAAGAGTTGCGTGAACAGCTTTCGCATTAACGCGGAATCGTCGACGATAAGTACTTTTACTGTCATAAATAACCTCAAATACTAGCTAGCATTGCTCTTGAGCTCTAGATACCGCATTGTCATCGAGCAAAACTTTGGGCTCGATAATTTGAATAATGCGTTTTTCATCATTCAGCTTAATCAGGCGGTTTAAGAACTCAGATTGCATCTCAGAAAGAGAAGGCGCTTCTTCAATAGTCTGTCTAACGACGGTCTTCACTTCGGCAACACCATCAACGATGAACCCGGTACGCTGTTTATCTTTAGTAAGAACAACGATGCGCTGACGTTCTGACGTTTCGCTACACGGCATACCTAAGCGGCTGCGCAAGTCGATAACCGGCAACACCGTACCGCGAAGGTTAACAATGCCTTTCAGGTAATCTGGCGTACTCGGCACACTTTCAAGCTTTTCAGGTACTCGCGTAATCTCTTGCGTATCGTCAATGCTTACACCGTATTCTTGCCCATTAATCCAAAAGATGACGTATTGCTCGCAGTCATCTTCATCAATTGCTAAATCGTTGCCATCATTCATTTGAGACTCCTGCTGAATATCGGCATCAAGACTGGTTAAAGCGCTCATCAGCGCACGGCTGTAGATGTTAGAAAGGTTGATAATAGACACCAGACGTTTGCCGCCATCGCTGCGGTAGACCGCTTCAAGCAGCCCCGATTCCGCGCCGTCATTACATACCGAAGGAACAGATTCCAGTTCAGCTTCAGAAATAGACACCACATTACTGACTTTGGCTACCACAAAGCCAACGCTACCAAACTCGCTGTTTTGCGTTACTACAATGCGCGATGCTTCGTTAATTTCAGTGCGCATCATGCCAATGGAGTTCGACAAGTCGACAATGGGAATGATGCGGCCGCGCAGATTGACCAGCCCCAAAACAGAAGGTGCACTATCCGGAAGTTGCGATATCTCTGCGGGAACACGTACAATTTCTTCTACATCTTGAAGGTGAAATGCGAACTCTTGTTCCTCTAGCGAGAAGCACACTAACTGCTGTAAATTCTCGTCCTCTTGAGAGTCTTCAGGCGCATCGTTATCAATATGCTGCATTCCCGACAGCTGCATAGTATTGCCATCTTGCTTGATGACTGCCTGTGCTTTTGCAAGCGCAGAAACATCAAGGATTTGCTCTACAGGCTGGTCGCTTTGTTTAATGATGCCCTGCATATAGTCGTAGGCGATAGAATCCGTCATTGAGGTTTTATCGATAACAGCATCGCTGCTAACACTGTAGACGCGCAGTACTCTGTCTACCAGAAATCCTACGCTACCAAGCTCAGACTCCACTACAACTACGCGGGTCACGTCACTCTCTTGTGACTTCGCTCCAAGTAAGATTGTGCTTAAGTCATACACGGGCAACACGTTCCCACGTAAGTTTGCTAAGCCAATCATTTGTGCGGGACCAAGGGGGACAGACACCATAGTCGGTACGCGAATGATTTCGCCCACCGCAAGCATAGGAAAAGTGAAACGCTCCTCGTTGACCATGAAGGACACGAACTGTTGTTCACCACCTGACATTGGCTCAGTTTCGTTTGCGGTCTCGTTATTCGTATTTTCGTTACTCATAAGGCAAGCTCCTCTATTAGACACAAGCGCTTTGGATTAGCCGTTTTGCATTTCGTCAGCCACTGAAGCAATTTCTTCAATGGACTTGGCCAACACTTCCATGCCTTTACTTTGCTGGTCTGCTGCGTTAAGTGCCTGCTGACAGTTACTGCTCGCTTGCTCATTTGCCGTCGCAATTTGCTCTAGTCCCCGCTGGGCCTGTGTAACACCCGCGGCAATTTCTTCACCCCGCTCTTTCATTGCCTGGTTATATTGCACAACTTCGTCGATATCAGTCGCAATTTGCTCGACATCTTGCGTAGTTTGCTTCGCTTTCATGACCTCTCTAGATGCACTTTCAGCAACATTAGTTAAGTCTGTTTTTACGCTCATTGTCTGGTCTTGAATGGCTTTGATGAGGTCTTTTATCTGCTCTACATTTTCAGCAGCTTCATCTGCTAGGCTTTGAATATCTGCAGACACGACCGCAAAACCTTTGCCATACTCACCTGCTCGCGCCGCTTCTACTGCGCCGTTTACTGCCAACATGCTGGTTTTCACTGATACCGTGGTAATAGTGTCGATAACCTTGTCTATTTGGCGCGTCATGACTTCCATCTCACTGATAGCACTCACATTTTCTTTGCTAGTTTCAAGGGCCAGATTTATGCCGCTAACCATTCCCTCAATCAGCGCACGGTTTTCTTTAAGTAATCCAGTAATAGCATTGCCTTTCTCTAACGCTACATCACACTGCGCAGAGGCTTTATCAACACCTTCTCTTAACAGGTCGATATTTCCGACGGCTTGGTCGACAGAGCTTGCTGCCTGCTGCGAACCGTTATTCACTTGAGTCAACGCCGTCATTATTTCACTTGATGAGCGATTGATTTCTTCGAGGGTTGCTGACAACTCTTCTGCAGAAGACGCCACTTCTTCTGCACTCTTGTTAATGTCTGTACTGTTTTTCAGCTCTTCAGTAATTATTTCTAATGACTGCGCAGCCTGTTCAGCTTGAGACAAGGCCACGCTCTGCTCAGAAACATTAGACGACACTTCCTGAGCAGCGGTTGACTGCTCGTCGGCAGCACACGATATTGCTTCTGAACCAGTTTGAATTTCTTTAGCCGCTGCATCCATCGATTTGACTTGTGCCTGTAGTTCACCCGCACCGTCAGCAATGCTCTGCATGTCTGATTTTATGGTGATAAGTTGCTCGGTAACCGCTTGGCCTTTGGTCACCTCCTCAAGCGCCGCTTGCGATGATGATTTAACGGCATCAGAGACACTGTTAGATTGCTGTTGAATACGCTCTATCTGCTTAGCTATATCTGCAGCACTTTTGTCTGACACTTCTGCGAGCGCGCGAACCGTATCGGCGACTACAGCAAATCCCTTTCCGTGCTTACCAGCCCGTCCCGCTTCAATAGCAGCGTTAAGCGCTAGCAAGTTCGTCTGATCGGCAATGCGGGTCACTTGTTTGACAGCTTCGCCGATGTTTGATGCTTGTTGCTCTAACTCGCTCATCATTACTACAGAGCGTGATTGATGCTCAGATGCGGTTTTAACGCTGGTCATCATGGTGCTTAAATCACCGACAACGCGTTCAAGATAGGTTTGAAGCTCGTTGGTTTTGTCCATTGTCGAGCCTGCCAGTTCAAGCTGTGCAACAAGGCCACCTGAAATCTGTGTGATAGCCGCTAAGCTTTCTTGGCTGGCACTGCTCGATTCTTCAGCGCCCGCCGCTATTTCGTTAACTGCAGTGGATAACTGATCGGTTGCGCTTGAGGCCTGATTTATACCACTTGCTAATTCAGTCGTGGCGGAAGCAACGCGCTCTGCGGCTTGCTGCTGCCTCGCGAGTGTTCTTGCTTTGCGGCGCTCCTCTTCCGCTTCTTTACGCATCTTTGCATCAACTCGCACTGCTGGTGCGACTGTTTGTTCGGTAGATTTTTTGAGCGCCATAAGTAACCTCGATATGTGAATGGCTGTAAAAACACTATTCAAATATCGTTGAGAACCGGGCGCATTAATGTATTAAACGAAATACGTTTGTATGAAGAGGGGTACGTTGTTTCCGTAGAAACATAATTCAACGGCAAAATGGCGCAAATGTCATAAATGACACTTTTTTACATATCAATATAAAATCAAAAACTTATATACGTGTGTTCTAGAAAGATGATGCTAGCGACTTTGTCAAAGTACAATAGTCTAATGCGCTTATGAGGATTGAGATTAATTTTTAAAAAAATTACCGAGGAATTAGCAACTTATACTTAGGTATAAGAAAAAAGCGGCTGAACGCCGCTTCACTTTGTACGGTGGATAACGCAGAACTATTGTAAAGCGTTAATTATGGGAACGTTTGCTTCAGGAAAGTCAGAGGCGTTTAGTGACGTTACCTTGACCCACCGCGACTGTTGGCCTTCTTTGCCGTGCGGCTCGCCGGTAAAATCACACACGCGATGAACATCTAGTTTAACTTGCTTGTCGCCGTAATCATGGGTGATCACAATCACAGGCTCGCTGCGGTTCACAATAATCCCAATTTCTTCAGCAAGCTCTCGCTTCAGCGCCTGTAGAACGGTCTCACCGTCTTCTACTTTGCCGCCGGGAAATTCCCATTTTCCGCCCTGATGAACATTGTCAGGGCGAAGAGTAATGAATATTTCATCGCCGCGGGCGATAACGCCCACAGCAACATGTACTACTTTCATTACTTAAGCTTGCCGTGACACTGCTTATACTTTTTACCAGAGCCACAAGGACATGGGTCATTACGGCCCACTTTCGCACCTTCGCGAACTTGCGTACGTACTTTGTCACTTGCCTCTTCTGGCGTTGCGTTCGCTTCTTCGTGCTCGAAGTTCTTTGGCACATCGTCAGCTTGACGACGTTGTTCTTCTACTTTTTGCACGTCTTCTTCAGCTTGTACTTTTACACGCGCAAGAATAGTGATCACTTCAACTTTAAGCGCTTCTAACATTTGTGAGAACAAAGCAAACGACTCACGCTTGTATTCTTGCTTAGGATTTTTCTGCGCATAGCCGCGTAAATGAATACCTTGGCGCAGGTGATCCATTGCCGCCAAATGCTCTTTCCAATGGCTGTCTAGGTTTTGAAGCATTACCGCTTTTTCAAACTGGCGCAGTACCTGCTCGCCCACTACCGCTTCTTTCTGCTTATAAGCATCAACGACTTCGCCAAGAATGCGCTCGCGAAGCTTCTCTTCGTAAAGTTTGTCGTCATTTTCAAGCCAGGTCTTGATTGGCAAGTCTACGGCGAAATCGGCACGCATGCGCTCTTCAAGTCCGCTTACATCCCACATTTCTTCAAGAGACTGTGGCGGAATGTACTCATCGACAACACTTGAAATAACGTCTTCACGAATAGCCGCGATAGTCTCGCTAATATCGCCTTCATCAAGAAGCTCATTGCGCTGCTCGTAGATGACTTTACGCTGGTCGTTGGCCACATCATCGTATTCAAGCAACTGCTTACGAATGTCGAAGTTACGACCTTCTACTTTGCGCTGTGCATTCTCGATGGCGCGAGTTACCCACGGATGCTCAATGGCTTCACCACGCTCCATACCTAAACGCTTCATCATGTTGCCCATTTTTTCAGAGGCAAAGATACGCATAAGTGCGTCGTCTAATGAAAGGTAAAAACGGCTTGAACCCGGGTCACCCTGACGGCCCGAACGACCGCGAAGCTGGTTATCAATACGGCGAGACTCGTGACGCTCTGTACCAATAATGTGTAAACCACCTGAGGCAAGCACAGCGTCATGGCTTTCTTTCCATTCAGCTTTGATCTTCTCGATTTGCGCTTCAGTTGGATTTTCAATCTTCTCTACTTCTGCCTGCCAGTTACCACCTAACACGATATCGGTACCACGACCTGCCATGTTAGTCGCAATCGTAACCGCGCCTGGCTTACCAGCCTGAGCGACGATATCTGCTTCGTGTTCGTGGAACTTAGCGTTAAGCACTTTATGAGGAATTTTCGACTTCTTAAGAATGCGAGAAATGAGTTCTGAATTCTCGATAGACACAGTACCCACAAGCGTAGGTTGACCGCGTTTAACGCACTCTTTAATGTCTTCAACAATGGCTTCGTATTTTTCTTCTGCCGTTAGGTAGATGAGGTCAGCCATATCTTTACGCTGCATAGGACGGTTTGTCGGAATAACTACCGTTTCTAAGCCGTAAATATGGTTAAATTCGAAGGCTTCTGTATCTGCTGTACCTGTCATACCCGCAAGCTTGTTATACAAGCGGAAGTAATTCTGGAAGGTAATTGACGCAAGGGTTTGGTTTTCGTTTTGAATACGAACCCCTTCTTTCGCTTCTACAGCTTGGTGCAGACCTTCAGACCAGCGACGGCCTTCCATCGTACGACCCGTATGCTCGTCAACAATAACGATTTGGTCTTCTTTAACGATGTAGTCTACGTCTTTAGCAAACAACTTGTGTGCACGAAGCGCAGCGTTAATATGATGAAGCAGGGAAATATTACCTGCAGCAAACAGCGACTCGCCTTCAGGCAGCATGCCCTCTTGTTGAAGAATTTCCTCAACGTGAATTTGACCGCGCTCGGTAAGATGAATTTGTTTTGCCTTAAGGTCAATCGTGTAGTCACCATCGCCCTCTTGGCCTTCTTCATCCTCTTTTTCTTGCTGAACAAGTTTAGGAATAATGGTGTTGATGCGGCGATACAGCTCTGAGCTATCTTCGGCCTGACCAGAAATAATAAGTGGTGTACGGGCTTCGTCGATAAGAATTGAGTCAACCTCATCCACTACCGCATAGTTAAGCGGGCGCTGTACGCGGTCTTGTGGGCTAAATGCCATATTGTCACGAAGGTAGTCAAAACCAAATTCGTTGTTCGTACCATAGGTTACGTCAGCTTGATAAGCTTCACGCTTTTGCTGCGGCGACATACCAGGCACGTTACAGCCCACACGCATACCTAGGTAAGTAAATAACTGGTTACTCCACTCAGCATCACGACGAGCAAGGTAATCATTCACAGTAACAACGTGAACCCCTTTGCCAGACAAAGCATTAAGGTAAGTTGGCAAGGTAGCAGTTAGCGTCTTACCTTCACCCGTGCGCATTTCTGAAATTTTACCTTGGTGAAGTACTTGACCACCTAGCATCTGAACGTCGAAGTGACGCATGCCGTATACGCGTTTACTTGCTTCACGCACAGTAGCGAAGGCTTCTACAAGAATATCGTCAAGGGTTTCACCCTTTTCAATACGCGCTTTAAATTCGTCTGTCTTAGCCTTTAGCGCCTCATCGGAAAGCTTTTCAAATTCTGCTTCCAGTGCATTGATGGCATCTACGTTTTTGCGTAATTTTTTTAATAGTCGGTCGTTTCTACTACCGAATACTTTTCGAAGGATGCTTGAAAACATTAGCTTTATTATTCCACTACTTGTCGAGGCGCCGCACAATGTGCACAGCTAAATTAAACGTATAAAACACAACGGTAACCACGTTGTGCTTTGCGATGTTCTAAAATTATGCTTCTTCGTTTTAGATGACTTTTAATTAATAAAGGCACCGTCTACGAGAATTACCTGGCTGCTACCTATGCTACTTTTTGTAGACAAAAGGCAGAGGATCGACTTGTTTTCCGTTTCTTATTACTTCGTAGTGAACATGAACGCCAGTTGAGCGCCCCGTATTGCCCATTTTAGCGATAGGTTCCCCTTTGGTTACCACGTCGCCTATTGAGACAGTAAGGGTGTCGTTATGCCCATAGCGGGTAACAAAACCATCACCGTGATCAATTTCTACAAGTTGGCCATAGCCGTAGCGATCACCAGCCCAGGTCACAATACCTGCGGCAGTTGCCACTACGTTTTCCCCTGCCTTACCAGCGAAATCTAGCCCTTTGTGCATAGTTGGTTCGCCGGTAAACGGGTCGGCCCGCATACCATAATAAGAAGACAACCACCCTGACTCTATCGGACGACCAGATAATTGGCTCTGTTCGTGGATATGGTGACCCCTGACCAAACTTTCAAGCATAGACAACTGTTGAGACTTCAAATCGAGTGATTGCTCTAGTTTGGCTATTTCGTGAAGGATGGGATCGTCTTGAAGGTTATCCGGTATCGATACCGGTACGAAAGCGTCCAGGTCAGCCGCTGACATACCTAATTCTGTTGCGATTTGCTTACCTTTCTCGTCCAGCAATGTAGCCTGCGCAGATAACTCTGCGACGTGAGAAAGCAAAGCTTGTAATTTGACCGTTGTTTGCTGTTTTAACGCTTCAACGTCTTTTTGTCGTTCGTTGACTTCAGTCTGTGCCAAACGAACTCGTGCAATATCTTCTGATACCGATTCTGTTGAACGGCTCGACACTAGCATAAAAATAGACGAGAGCACGGTTGCGCTCACAAGCGTACGGACACTAATACTGTGCCTATAGCGTTTATTTTTACCAGCGAGTGTAATTGTTAGTTTCATACCACGAAGAAAATTGCTGTTTCACGCCACTCCTTTCATACCACTTCATACCACGATGAATGTGTTTTTAGCCAAAGGCGACAACCTTCGACCTATCGTTTTTATGTCACATGGGTGAAATTTATATTAATTATTCGGCTACTGTATCATTTATTTCAGTAATTGCCATACGAAAAAAAGCCGCCCGTAAGGCGGCTTTTTAAAATTCTTACGCTAATGCGGGCTGAGCATAACGAATTGGTGCTGTTTCCTGCGAGTCATAGGTTACGAACTCCCAACACTCTTTTTGCGCAAGTACTGCATTTAATAGCTTGTTATTCAGACCATGGCCTGTTTTGTACGCACGCAATTCACCAATTAGACTATGGCCGCCAAGGTATAAGTCACCGATAGCATCCAAAATCTTATGCTTTAAGAACTCATCGTCGTAGCGCAACCCTTCAGGGTTGAGTACGCGGAATTCGTCCAACGCTACTGCGTTTTCCATGCTGCCACCCAACGCTAGGTTGTTAGCATTCATGTACTCTAAGTCGCGCATAAAACCAAAAGTTCGTGCACGGCTAACTTCGCTTACATATGAGCATGAATCAAAATCCATCACCATATGCTGACGAGTTTGACTGATCACAGGATGATCAAAGTCAATTTGGAAATCAACGCGGAAACCGTCATAAGGCACTAATTCGGCCCACTTATCGCCATCTTCTACACGAACTGGCTTTTTAATACGAATAAATTGCTTAGGCGCGTTTAGCTCTTCGATACCGGCAGATTGAAGCAAGAATACGAACGGGCTAGCACTTCCGTCCATAATTGGCAGCTCGTTACTGTCTACTTCAACAATAATATTGTCGATACCTAAACCTGCAAGCGCAGACGCTAAGTGCTCTACCGTTTGGATAGTCACACCGTCTTCGTTATTTAGGCACGTACACAGCATGGTATTACCTACCGCGTTCGCACGCGAGGGTATGTCAACATGTGGTTCAAGGTCAACACGCCTAAACACGATACCCGTGTTTGCTGGCGCAGGTCGGAGAGTCATTGTGACCTTTTCCCCTTTATGAAGCCCAATTCCGGTCTCTTGTACCGATTGCTTGATTGTACGTTGTCTAATCATCTGCTTAAGCTTTTACCTATTAAAAAAAGCGGGCGCGAATTATAGTGAGTTATTACTCACATGTCAAAAAACACCCGTTCTGACGGATTTAACTCTGTCAGAATACGTATTTAATCAACCTATCCACGCGAAATTTTTCACGTTGTGTAAATACACCTTACTAGGTGAGACATCACAAACGCGAAATAATTCCCTTCCGTTTCAGGCAGCTAAATTAGTCTGCCTGCTTACGAAGAAATGCAGGAATATCTAAATATTCCAAATCATTTTCTGGCTGTGCACTGTCGTCGGCCTTCAGCGCCTGATTGCCCTCTGTACCGCCTACTGCAGAACGTGGTTCACTTGATTGCGTGTTACCGTATTCTTTTGCAGGCTGTGTTAGACGAGAGCCTTCAGAGCTTACTAGCGAAATGTCAGGCTTGCGCTCTGCGCCAATACCGGTTGCAACAACCGTTACGCGAAGCTCGTCTGTCATTTCCATATCGATCACTGTACCCACAACCACTGTGGCGTTCTCTGAGGCAAACGCTTTAACGGCGTTACCAACAGTCTCAAACTCGTCGATGGCGAAATCTGGACCCGCAGTGATATTCACAAGAATACCGCGCGCGCCTGACAAATCGATATCTTCAAGAAGCGGGCTGGCAATCGCGGCTTCAGCAGCTTCTTCAGCACGGTCTGGACCGCTTGCAGCGCCACTACCCATCATCGCTTTACCCATCTCAGACATAACGGTACGTACGTCTGCGAAGTCAACGTTGATTAGACCAGGACGGGTAATCAGTTCAGCAATACCTTGAACTGCACCGCGTAATACGTCATTTGCAGCGCTAAACGCTTGAAGAAGCGGCGTGCCTGGCCCCATTACTTTTAACAACTTTTCATTAGGAATGGTAATTAGCGAGTCAACGTTGTTAGACAACTCAACAATGCCCTGTTCCGCAAACGAGGTGCGTTTTTTACCTTCAAATGGGAATGGCTTAGTAACTACCGCTACCGTAAGGATGCCCATTTCGCGAGCAATCTTTGCCACTTCTGGCGCTGCGCCCGTTCCTGTACCACCGCCCATACCGGCAGTAATGAAAACCATGTCTGCACCGTCTAGCGCCTGACGAATGGTTTCTCTGTCTTCTTGTGCTGCTTCTCGACCAATGTTCGGATCAGCACCCGCACCTAACCCTTTTGTTACACTTGAGCCAATTTGAAGTGTAACGTCTGCACTTGAGCTGCGAAGCACCTGTGCATCGGTGTTAACTGCAATAAATTCTACGCCTTCAATGCTTTGAGACACCATGTGCTCAACGGCATTGCCGCCGCCGCCACCGACACCGATGACTTTGATTACGGCTTCTTCGCCGTGACTATCCATTAATTCGAACATACTTACTCTCCGGTTGTACGTCTTTTAAACACTACGCCAGGTCATTCCCTTAGGCTAATTGCTTCCTGCTAGCCTTGATGCCGTAGCTATAGCGCCCCCAAAATAAAATTAAAATTCACCTTTAAACCAGCTTTGCACTCGATGAAATAAGCTTTCACCGGTCTTCTGCGTACTGGACTTCTTATTGTCAGATTGTACTTTGCCATATTGCAGCAGTCCTACGACTGTCGCAAATCCAGCGTCATCAACATATTCGGACAAGCCTTTTACGTTGATGGGTTTGCCCACGCGCACGGGCATCTGGAAAAGTTCTTCGGCAAATTCCACGGCACCTTCCATCTTAGCGGTACCGCCTGTAAGCACAAGGCCTGCAGCGATTTGCTCTTCCAGACCGCTGGCACGAATTTCATCATGTACCAGCTCAAAAAGCTCTTGATAGCGAGGTTCAATCACCTCAGCTAACGTATGACGAGACATCACTCTAGCTGGGCGTCCGCCCACACTAGGCACTTCAATGCTGTCTTCCATACTCACCATATCCTTCAATGCACAGGCGTAATTCACCTTAATTTCTTCTGCATTGCTAATAGGTGTTCTAAATATTTTAGCGATGTCGCTGGTAATTTGATTACCCGCAACCGGTATTACCGCCGTGTGGCGAATAGCGCCATCGGTGTAGATAACCATATCCATAGTACCACCGCCGATATCAACCACACACACGCCAAGCTCGCGCTCGTCGTCAGTCAGTACCGCATAGCTTGATGCCAACGCTGAAAAGATCAGCTGATCGGCATTAAGTTCACAACGCTCAACACATTTCACCATGTTTTTCGCCATATCGTCGGCACAGGTAATAATGTGAGCATCCGCTTCCATTCTTACTCCCGACATGCCAATAGGGTTCTTAATCCCTTCCTGCACATCAATAGTAAATTCTTGTGGTAACACGTGTAGTAGACGACGTTCCGCTGCAATTGGCACACTGCGCGCTGCATGAATAACGTTATCTACGTCTTCTTGTGTTACTTCCTGATTGTTAATCGGTACCATGCCATTTTCATTTTGGCACTTAACGTGTCGTCCCGAGATAGACATAAAAACTGAAGACACACGGCAATCTGCCATTAGCTCCATCTCGTTTACTGCACGCTGGACCGATTTCACCACCAGGTTCAAATCGTTAACGCCGCCCTTATCCATGCCTTTCGATGCATGGGTGCCCACGCCAACAATACTGATTTGATCATCTTCTAGTAATTCACCCACAACAGCTTTTACTTGGCTGGTGCCGATATCTAGTCCTACAATCAAATTGCGTTCAGCAGGTTTTGACATGGTTTCCTTAACTCTCTTCATCTGTGGCGCTGTCGTCTTTCCATCCGACTGCTACGCCCGTGTCATAGCGAAGGTCGACGTATTTCACCGCCTTCTCTTGTTGCGCCAGAAGTGGATAAACATCAATAAAGCGTTGTAGCCTATCGATAAACTCCTGACGTCCTAAATTCAATTTAATGCCGTTTTTCAACTGCACTTGCCATGCAAATCGCTCGCTTAAGGACAGCTCGTCTAATGTCATATCCGTCGTCGCTATCAACGCGTGCATGGCGTTGTAGCCTTCAAGGGCGGTTTTTTCGCTGCCACCCGGGCCGTAAAGGCGCGGTAAGTCTAACTTCACGCCTTCGTCGTTAAACGTATCGCCATAAGGGTTTAACAACAAATCTTCATTCCATTGCGCAACCGGCTGCTGCTCAACTAAATAAATTTTTAACGTATTTGGCCACTTCTTTCTTACTGACGCGCGATAAACCCAAGGCTGCGCTTCAACAAGCTCAAATACTTCGTTGACGTCAAGCGCGAAAAAGCTTCCAGGCTGCGCCTTGCGTATTAACCGCTCTAGCTTGGTAATATCGATGTGCTGATAATCACCAGAAAAATCGATAACCTGTACCGGCATTTGCTGTTCATCCTGCAAATACTGGTTTGCTTTAAGCCCACCAAACACTAATCCAGCAATAACAAACAGTAAGAAAGCGACGCCGCCCCACACTGCCGTTTTACTTTTGCCGCTCTTTGCAGAAGCGGGCTTACCTTGATTAGTGTTGGTATCAGCCACGTTTACGCCTTGTTTGCAACGTCATCAAAACTGGTAGAAAGAATACTTAATACCAGTTCATCAAAAGTTAATCCTGCAACTTTGGCTGCCTTAGGCACCAAACTTTTTTCTGTCATGCCAGGCACTGTGTTCGCCTCTAGCAAATAAAACTGCCTTTGGTTGTCCTGCATAACGTCAATTCTACCCCAGCCGCTGCCAGAAATAGCATCAAAAGCACGGGATGCTAGCTTTGCTAGCTGCGCTTCTTGCTCTTCAGACAAGCCGCTTGGGCAATAGTATTCTGTTGTATTATCCTGATATTTCGCCGCATAATCATAGAATGTATGTGGAGTAGACATGCGAATAGACGGCAACGCCTGTCCCTGCAATACAGAAACAGTGAATTCGGGGCCATCTATATACTGCTCTAACAGGACTTGATTATCGTATTTAAAGGCGTCCTGAATGGCAGTTTCGAGCTGTTTAGCGCTTGTCACTCTCGCCATGCCAATACTCGACCCTTCTCTGGCCGGTTTTACCATGACTTCATTCCCCAATTTATCCATTATAGCGCTGCACTTACCAGCTTCAAAGTGCCTTTTATCAGCAATTTCATATTTTGCAGTGGGTAAGCCTAAACTTTGCCACACTTGCTTAGTATGAATTTTGTCCATTGCCAGCGCAGAACCTAAAACTCGGCTTCCCGTGTAGGGGATTTTTAGGAACTGAAGGGCTCCTTGCATAGAGCCATCTTCACCACCGCGACCGTGCAGCATAATGAGCGCTCTATCGACGTTGAGATCGATAAGGTCGGTCAGAGGTCGCTCTGCTGGGTCAAACGCAAACGCATCTACGCCTTGTCGTAACAATGCATTTAACACCGCATTGCCCGAATTAAGTGATACTTCCCGTTCAGCAGAGTCACCGCCGAGCAGCACAGCTACTTTGCCATACTCGTTCGGCGAGTGGGTTTTCTGTGAGTGAATACTTACTGAAGGTGTAAACATCTTATTCCCCTTCCTTTGCAAGTGTGATCGGCTCTAGCGCGTGACGAGCTAAGAGCTTAGCAATTTGTCCGATGTTGCCCGCCCCTTGGGTCATAACGATGTCGCCATCTTGCATGATATTCGCCAAAATAGCTGGTAAGGCGTCTTTGTCACCTACGTACACAGGCTCTATTTGACCGCGCTGACGAATGGAGCGACACAACGCTTTACTGTCAGCACCTTCAATAGGTTGTTCACTGGCAGCATATACATCCAGAAGCAACAGTGCATCAACGCTCGACAGTACCTCAACAAAGTCTTCGTAAAGGTCGCGGGTGCGCGTAAAGCGATGTGGCTGGTAAACCATAACCAAGCGCTTATCAGGCCAGTTTGCACGAGCCGCAGCGATAGTCGCCCTTACTTCCGTTGGGTGGTGACCATAGTCATCGACTAAACACACCTCGCCCTTACTGGTAGTAAACGTACCTAGCTGCTCGAAACGACGGCCTATGCCGCCAAAGCTGGCTAGCGCGCGAATGATAGCGTCGTCATCTACACCTTCATCCGTTGCTACAGCGATAGCAGCAAGGGCATTAAGCACGTTGTGGTTACCGGTGAGGTTCAGCGTAATATCTAGCGGTTCGCGTTCTGGGCGTATAACCGTAAAATTCGCTTTACCGAATGACAGTGAAACATTTTCTGCGCGATAGTCATTGTGAGATTCAAAACCGTAGGTAAGAATACTTCGGCCTATACGAGGGCGAATCTCTTGAATATTTGCATCATCACCGCATACGATGGCCTGCCCATAAAAGGGTAGGTTCGACAAGAAATCAACAAAGGTATCTTTCACCTTTGAGAAGTCGCCACCATAAGTATCCATATGGTCGGCTTCAATATTGGTCACCACAGAAACCATCGGCTGCAAATGAAGGAAGGACGCATCGCTCTCGTCAGCCTCTGCGATTAGATAACGGCTTTTGCCTAGTCGCGCATTCGTACCAGCGCTGTTAAGCAAACCACCGATAACAAACGTAGGATCATACTCCGCTTCTGCGAAAATCGTTGAAATCAAACTGGTTGTAGTCGTTTTGCCGTGGGTACCCGCCACCGCAATACCGTGGCGGAATCGCATCAATTCTGCCAGCATTTCTGCACGGCGAATAATCGGAATGCGCTTTTCACGAGCCACGATAATCTCTGGGTTTTGCTCGTTGATGGCGCTAGACACCACAATAACGTCCATGCCTTCAACATTTTCCGCACGGTGGCCTATTTTCACATCAGCACCTAATTCGCTTAGCCGCTGTGTCATTGGCCCTTCTTGAATGTCAGAGCCAGCAATAACATAACCTTCGTTCAGTAATACTTCGGCAATACCCCCCATACCGGCACCGCCGATACCAATAAAGAATATATTTTTAACCCTGCGCATTTGCGGGCTTTCAAATGGGGTTTTAAAAACCATTAGTCCCCTACTCCTACCACGCTTTTAACGTGGCTTACTACATTTTCCGTGGCATGAGTGCTTGCACATGTTTTCGCTACAGCACCCATCTTTAAGCAGCCTTCAGGGTGTTGTAACCACTGACGCACCGCCTGCCCTAAATTTTCTTTCAAAACTGATTGAGCGATCATTAATGCCGCATTTTGCTTTACTAATGACTGCGCATTTTTTGTTTGGTGATCGTCTACCGCAAAAGGTAGCGGTACGAAAATCGCCGCGCGTCCGGCAGCTGCAACTTCACTTACCGTAAGCGCACCGGCTCTACAGACAACAAAGTCCGCCCATTCATAAGCTGCGGCCATGTCATCAATAAAGTCACTGACATCGATTTTCGACATATCTGCGCCCACCGACGTGTAGGCTTTAATGACACCTTCACTGTTGCCTTTTCCACATTGGTGTTTGATTGATAAACCTTCTAGCACCCCGCAAGTCTCCGGCACGGTTTCATTGAGAATTTGTGCGCCTAAACTGCCGCCTACAACAAGTAAATTAAGGCCTCGTTTATGCCCTGTGGTGTTTTCACGAGCGTCTGCGTCAATGTCTACAGATTTGGGCTTCACCTGCCAAATTTCATCTCGAACAGGATTGCCCACAGTATGCACCTTAGTAGCGCCACCTGAAAATTGTTCTTTGGCATCGTCAAAGCCCAGAAGCACGCGACTTGCGAATTTACTAAGAAGCTTATTGGTCATGCCTGCCGCTGCATTTTGTTCATGCACAATAACGGGAATACCTAAGCTCTTTGCAGCAACCCCACCAGGGCCGCTAGCGTAACCGCCAAATCCAACAACGATATCAGGTTGAAGGCGCTTTATAATTCGCCTTGCAGAAAATAAGCTTTTAACTAACGCAACAGCACCTTGAAGACGTGCCGTAACACCTTTGCCACGAAGCCCTTTTACCGGAATAAAGTGAATAGGTATGTCGTGCTTAGGCACAACTTGCGCTTCCATCCGCTCGGCGGTGCCTAGCCAATGAATGTCCCAACCTTCCTTTCGAAGCGCGTTTGCCACTGCAAGGCCTGGGAAAACATGCCCGCCTGTACCGCCAGCCATAATTAAGCAACGCTTAGCCATTATCAGCCTCCTGCGCTACCCGCGCGAGTATAGCTTTAATGCCAGCTTTTCCTTCGTCTTCTGTACTTGATGTTTTGGCGCTAGGTTTAGCTTCAACCGTCGCTGTAGAAAAATCCGCTTCATCGGCCCCGCTCTCTACACTTGCCTCACCTTCAGCTTGTGACGCTTTAGTTTGCGACGCGCTTGTAGGAATAGGCTTTTTACGGCGGGCCTTGCTCTTACCGGATTTGCTGTCGCCCCGGCCAATCGCCTGTACGCCATCAACCCGTAATTCAAAATCGATACGAAGTAATATGGCTACTGCTACTGACATGATGATAAGTGACGAGCCGCCGTAGCTAACTAACGGCAGTGTTAACCCTTTTGTTGGCAGAATACCTGCGCTTGCACCAATATTTACCGCCGTTTGGAAACTGAACCAGATGCCTATGCTGTAAGCCATGTAACCATCAAACGCTCGCCCTTTTTCAAGTGCCTTATTTCCAATGCTCAGTGCACGCAACACCATCCACAAAATAAGGCCGAGTACGGCAAGCACACCAACGAAACCTAGCTCTTCCGCTAGGATGGCCATAACGAAGTCAGTGTGTGCTTCGGGTAAGAATTCCAGTTTTTGCAAACTATTGCCTAGGCCTTGCCCAAACCAGTTACCGCGGCCATAGGCCATCAAAGACTGGGTTAGCTGATAACCAGCGCCAAACGGATCAGCCCAAGGGTCTAAAAAGGACGTAACCCGTTTCATTCGGTATTCTTCAAACACGATAAGCGCTACAACCGCCAATATGCCTGCAAACACCAGTGCGAAGAACTGCCAAAGTCGTGCACCAGCTAAAAACAGCAAGCCAATCGTGGTTGCAAACATCACAACGACGGTACCTAAGTCTGGCTGTAACAGTAATAGCATCGCTAACGCAAAGAACACGACAAGGGGTTTAATAAATCCTTTTAGATTTTCGGTCACTTCTTCGTAGCGGCGAACCAGATAACCAGCCAAATAGGCAAAGAAAAAGAGCTTAGCAGGCTCGGCAGCTTGAATGGTTATAGGCCCAATCGCCAACCAGCGGGTACTCCCGTTTACAGTTCTTCCCACTACCAGAACTGCTAGCAATAGCGCGATGGCCGCGAGCAGAAGATAGGGATTGGTCATGCGCCAAAACTGCATGGGCAAATTCAGCACTACCATAGCGGCAACGATCGCCCCAACAATGTAAATACCGTGGCGAATAGCAAAATAGAAGGGGTTGTCGTGCAGCCTATCGGCCACCGGCATCGACGCCGAGGTGACGATAATAATGCCAATACTCATTAGCGCGAGCGCAATTAAGATAAGCGTCACGTCATAGGGATGCGTTGCCGAAGGTTGTCCGTCATGCTTCGCGGCAAATAACGCGCTAAGTTTGGTAGAGGCAGCAATCATGATGTGGCCTCCACAGCGTCGTCGTTCTTACTGTGTAGATTAAGTAGGTCGTGTACATCTTGTTTAAACACGTCACCGCGATGCATATAGTTCTTAAACATATCTAAACTTGCACACGCAGGCGAAAGCAGCACAACATCACCAGGGGCAGCAAGTCTTGTTGCTGCTTTTACGGCGTCTTTCATCGTTGCCACACGAGTTGTATGCGCAAAACTCTTTTCAAACAGGTGTGCATCTTTGCCCAAAGCAAACACGTGCGATACATATTTAGTTAGATAAGGCGAGAGGCTGGCTATATCAGCGCCTTTAGCGTCACCACCTGCAATAAGAATGAGCTTCCCTTGTATAGTCGGGGCTAACCCTTCAAGGGCAGCTACAGTGGCGCCAATGTTGGTTGCTTTGGAGTCGTCGATATATCGGATGTCGTTTACACGGGCTATTTCCACACAACGATGTGGCGCAGCTTTAAAACTGTGTAGATGTTTAACCGCGAGCGCTGGCGAAACACCTAGCTGAAGGCAGATACCCAATGCAGCCATGATGTTTAGTACGTTGTGCATGCCCGCCAAATGAATATCGCTAAGGGCAATAAGCTTTTCGTCTTTAAACGTTATATGTAGACTTTGTTCATCGTCACGAGCACTATCGTCACCGTCAAAAGACGCAATCGCAAACCCTGTGGTCGACTCTCCCAGTCCATATTCAACGATATTTTTTGACGCTAGCGACTCTTCATTAGACGCGGCATTAGATTCGCCATCAGATACTGCATTTGATGCAGCAATCCCCTTAGCAACGGTAATAAGCTGCTCGTAAGGTGCTACAAACTCACCGTCTCGCCACACAACCGCAGATTTCGCGTTTTCAAAAATGCGATGCTTGGCATCGATATAGGCTTCAAGGGTACCGTGACGGTCTAGGTGATCATCGGAAATATTAAGGACAGTAGCAGCTTCGAGCACCAAGCTAGACGTTGTTTCAAGTTGAAAACTTGATAACTCCATCACCACTACATCTGCATCACTTTGAAGCGCTTCAAGCACAGGGCGACCTACGTTACCCGCTTCAATACTTTTTACGCCGCAGCTTTTGAGCAGATGGTTCACTAATAAAGTAACCGTGGTTTTACCGTTAGAGCCGGTTATACCTACTACGCGCTTAGCTGGCGTAGCATCACTCGTGGAGGCATTTAATCGGGCAAACAATTCCACGTCGCCGATCACCTCAACACCACACTTTTGCGCTAAAGCCACTTGTTCAATATTCAGAGCAAGCCCCGGGCTTAACACCAAGGTGTCTACACCATCAAAGTAATCTTCGCTTAGAGCAGTGCAAGTGACCTTCTCTGCCATAAACGCTTGCATGTCAGTATCAATATCAGAATCAGGGTCGGTAACTAGAGTAAAATTAGCACGGGTATCAAATGCTTTAACCTTTGCCTGCTTTTGCAACAAAAAGCGCACGCAAGCCTGACCTGTAACACCTAGGCCACCGACTACATAACTATGCTCACGTACGTTATACGACATTACGATTTATCTCTTTAGCGCTTATCTAAGTTTGAGGGTAGCAAGACCCACCAACACCAAAATGATTGAAATGATCCAAAAACGCACTATTACGCGCGGCTCTGGCCAGCCCTTCAATTCATAGTGATGGTGAATAGGCGCCATACGAAAAATACGCTGGCCACGCAATTTGTAAGAACCTACCTGAAGGATGACCGACAGGGTTTCCATAACAAAAACACCACCCATGATGATTAACACGAGTTCTTGGCGCACTAATACAGCTAACACACCTAGTGTGCCGCCTAGCGCTAGTGAGCCAACGTCACCCATAAATACTTGTGCCGGATACGTGTTAAACCATAAAAAGCCTAAGCCTGCACCGACCATGGCAGTACACACAATCACCAGTTCGCTGGTAAGCGGAATATGAGGAATATTCAGGTATTCAGCAAAGTTCGCATTACCTGTCACATAGGCGAAAATGGCAAATGCGCCTGCCACCAATATAGTGGGCACAATGGCAAGTCCATCCAATCCATCGGTAAGGTTTACCGCGTTACTTGTGCCTACAATGGCAAAGTAGGTAATAATGATGAAGAACGCACCTAACTGCGGGAACACTTCTTTGAAGAAAGGCACCAGTAGTGAGGTTTCAGCGCTTATTGTTGCACTGCTGTATAGATAGAATGCGACGCCTAACGCAACCACAGATTGCCAGAAATATTTCCAACGAGCGATAAGCCCCTTCGAATCTTTGCGGATCACTTTTCTGTAGTCGTCAACAAACCCAATAATACCGTAGGCCACAACCACGGTAAGGGTTACCAACACATAACGGTTAGTCAGGTCAGCCCAAAGCAGGCCGCTTACTACAATTGCTGCGAGTATAAGTAACCCGCCCATAGTGGGTGTGCCTGATTTTGACAAATGGCTTTGCGGGCCATCGTCTCGTACAGTTTGACCAATTTGCATACGCTGCAAATAACGAATCATCTTAGGGCCAATAAGAATGGCAATAAGTAATGCGGTCAGCGTGCTTAAAATTGCACGAAGGGTAAGGTATGAAAATACGTTAAACCCTGAATCGAATTGTGTCAGCCAGTCGGCTAGCCAAATTAACATGCTATTCGCTCCCGACGGCTATCGTGCTTTCCCAGCGCAGAGGCCTCTACCGCCTCTACCACACGTTCCATTCTGGAACTGCGTGAACCTTTAACTAAAATTGAAATATCGCGCTGCTGCACTAACAAATCACTCTCCATTGCGGCCAACAAACTTTCAACATCGCTGAAATGGCCACCATTTTCATTAAACACAGCACTGGCTGATTGACTCAAAACACCCATGGTATACAGGTAATTAATTCCTTTTTGTTTAGCGTATTCCCCCACCTGCTCGTGGTAAAAACGCGCTTTTTCACCCAACTCTTTCATGTCGCCTAGAACAAGAACGCGGATACCTGAAAAGCTACTTAGCGTATCAATTGCCGCATTTACAGACGCCACGTTGGCGTTGTAGGTGTCATCTAACAGGCGAACCTGTTCGGTAAGCTGCTTTACATTCAAGCGGCCGCTAACTTGCTTCATGGCAAGTAAGCCGTCGCGCACGTTTTCTAGTGTGGCGCCAACTTGCAGCGTTAATGCCGCAGCGACAAGGGCATTCCCTACGTTGTGAACGCCAGGAATAGTAAGCTGAATAGACATATCTCCTTGCGGGCAAACCAAGTGGAATGCGGCGCACCCATCTAGCCCTATAGTGATATCTTCTGCTCTAAAATCAGCATCGTTTTTCTGCTGGGGCGAAAACGTTAGCGTTTTGGTCTGTTTAAGTTTGCCTTGCCAAAATTCAGAAAACTGGCTATCAACATTGACTACCGCCACGCCGTCACTGCCTAAGCCTTTAAAAATTTCACTTTTGGCACGCGCTACACCTAGCAAACTTCCAAAGCCTTCTAGATGAGAAGCGGCGGCGTTTACGATAGTCGCGACGTCCGGCTTAACAAGGTTCGTGGTATAGGCGATTTCACCAATGTGATTTGCGCCTAACTCCATCACTGCATATTCATGCTGAGGTTCAAGGCGTAGAAGGGTTAGCGGCACACCGATATCATTATTGAAGTTACCGTTTGTGGCTAATACATTGCCTCTTCGCTCCAAAATAGCGGCACACATTTCCTTTACGGTGGTTTTGCCACTGCTTCCGGTAATCGCAATCGTTTTGGGCGCCACATAAGCTTTTACTGCCGAACCTAATAGACCAAGTGCTTCTTTGGTATCTTCAACCATGATGACAGGTAACGAGGTTGCTACGTCTTCACTGGCAATAACCGCACTTGCTCCCGCTTTCTCCGCCGTTGAAATAAAATCATGGCCGTTAAAATTCGGACCTTTCAAGGCCAAGTAAACTGCGCCATCTTCTAGGGTGCGGGTATCGGTACTTACTGCAGACACTTCAACGTCAGCAGCGCCTTTCAATAATTTTCCATTAACCTTTTCGGCTATCCATGACAGCGTTGTTGTTATCATTTGCTGTACTCCTGTTGCAGTCGCGCCACAACTGCACGTTCGTTATAGTTAGTCTTTTTGTCACCGATAATTTGGTAATCTTCATGGCCTTTTCCGGCCACGATGATGATGTCGCTTTCATGCGCATGCTCAAGGCAATGACGAATAGCTTGCTCGCGATCGGGAATAGACACTGCCAGCTCACGGTTTTTCAAACCCGCAATGATATCCTCGGCGATAGATTCAGGGCTTTCACTGCGACTGTTATCTGTGGTGATCACAATAGCGTCAGCACCAACCTCGGCAGCCTGCCCCATTAACGGTCGCTTGCCTTTGTCTCTGTCCCCGCCGCAGCCAAACACACACCACACTTTGCCCGTTGTATGGAATTTGGCGCTTAACAGCACTTTCTCCAGAGCGTCTGGCGTATGCGCGTAGTCCACCACTAGGTTCGCCGCACCCGTTACAGGGAAAACTTCCATTCGCCCGGGTACAGACGTGATTGCATTTACCGCGTTAACCACGTCATCAAAACGCTCACCTTCAGCGAGTAACGTACCTATAGCACTCAATACATTACTGATATTGAACTTTCCGAATAGTGGCAGCGAAATAGCAGCGCTTCCCCACGAACTCACCAGTTCAAAGCTACATCCACCTGCATGATAAGAAGCATTTGTGGCGAAACAATGGCGACTTTGAGGATTGTTATGCTCTCGCAAGTACTCACTTTCACCGCTTCCATCCTGACCACTTTCGTCTATACCTGTCCAGATGCGTGTAATCGACTTATCTGCTGCACCATCCCACTTCTTACTTTCATCATCATTAGCGTTTAATACCACAGCCTTTAAACCTGGCTGCTGAAGCAGCAAGCGCTTGGCTTTGCCGTACTCTTCCATGGTGCCGTGGTAATCGAGATGATCTCGAGTAAGGTTGGTGAAAACAGCGATATCGGTTTTTACTGTACCAAGCCGACCTTGAACCAATGCGTGAGAACTTGCTTCGAAGGCCGTATGGCGCACTTCACTTTGCACAAAGTCTGCCAACAAATACTGCATACGTATGGCATCGGGCGTAGTGTTTGCTGCCGGCGTGTTCGACCACTGGGTTTCATCGCCTTCAAACACACTGCTCCCTAGAGTTCCGATGCTTGCACTACGTGTACCTAACGCATCCTTAAGCTGGGTAAGCAATTGAACTGTAGAGGTTTTTCCGTTTGTCCCTGTCACTGCTACCGTCGTCATTTTCTGAGCAGGGTAGTCGTAAAATGCAGCAGCTAATGCAGAGAGCATTTGTGGTAATTCATACAGCGAGATAATGACGCTGTGGTCACGCATTTCCATCTGACCATGGGCACTACTGTCTTCAGTTTGCGCCAGAATTACACGGGCCCCTAAACTTATTGCCTGGGGTATAAAATCTCGACCATCGCGTTCGTGGCCCTTAATTGCCAAGAACGCTAAGCGTGTATTCACTTCTCGGCTGTCTAGCGTTAAACCTTCAATGCGGATATCTGGGGCGTCTACACCAAATTTCGCCAATAAAGCTTTTATACTTTGAATAAAGGCACTAACTACCACTTTGACCTCCTTTCAATAAGCGGCTAGATGTAACCTGCTTGTCATCGGGCGTAACGTTTAACATGTGCAGTGCGCCACCCATAATTGATGAAAAGACAGGTGCAGCGGTATCCCCCGCGTGATACAAATCACCGCCAGGTTCGTTGATCAATACAATAGTTACTAGCCTGGGGTCAGACACAGGTGCGATACCGGCGAAAATGTTGACGTACTCTTCGCCGTACCCGCCGGCCACCGCTTTTCGGCTTGTTCCTGTTTTCCCAGCAACGCGATAACCTGGTACCGACGCTTTTGTTGCTGTGCCGCCACGCTGGGTTACGCTTTCCATCATTTGAACAATAGCGTTAGCGTTTTCTTCGCTGATCACCCGCTCAGATTGAGCCTGCCATGAAGGTTGCTCTGGCGACTTGATGACATTAAGCGGTGTTTTAATACCGCCGTTCGCCAACGTTGCGTAAAGACGCCCCAACTGTGCAGTGGTAACCGAAATGCCGTATCCAAATGACAGCGTGGCTAGCTCAAATTCAGACCAGCGGCTGCGCTCATGAAAGATACCGCTACTCTCACCCGCCATATTAAGCCCGGTATCGCTCATTAAGCCCATATTGTAATAGGTATCCAGCAGGAACTGTTTAGGCACAGAAAGCGCCAGCTTCGACGTCCCCATATTTGAGGAATGCTGAATAATTTCTTCTAGCGTTAGCTCGCCGTAATTGCGCGAATCTTTTACTAGGCTGCCGCCTAATCGCATCCATCCTGGATGAGTGTTTACTGAGTCTTCAGGCTCCACTTCACCGAACTCTAATGCAGTAAGGACGGCCAGCGGTTTTAGCGCCGAGCCTGGTTCGAACGCATCGGTAATAACCCTGTTACGCATTCTGTGCGCAGAAATATCGCTTCTGTCATTCGGATTGAACGACGGTGCATTCACCATGGCTAACACATCACCGCTTTTTACATCGATGACAATGGCGGAAGCCGAGCTTGATTGGTAATAAATCATGGCTTCTTTAATTTCTTTATAAGCAAGTGCCTGAATACGCTGATCAATAGTCAGCTGCAGGTCGCCGGCTTTTTCGCCAGACTTTGTTTCCAAGATTTCTACCTGACGGCCTTTCGCATCGCGGCGTATTTTACGAGAACCCGGCGTGCCCGTTAGCCACTCGTTATACATGCGCTCCAAGCCTTCAACGCCTGTATCATCAACATCGGTTACGCCGATTAACTGCGCTGAAACTTCACCTGTAGGATAGTAGCGGCGGCTTTCACGGCGAAGATAAATGCCTGGAATGTCCAGTTTATCAACGTACTCTGCCATGGCAGGCGACACCTGACGCTGCAAGTAAACAAAGCGGCGTTTGGGGTTTGCCACTTTTTCTTTGAGTTCATTGACGTCTTGGCGCAGTACATCTGCCAGCGCTTCCCAACGGCGCTCTTCCTCGAAGCCGTTGTTTTCATGGATAACCTTAGGGTCTGCGTAGATGGCCCGAACAGGCACACTCACCGCCAGCTCAACACCATTTCTATCGGTAATGAGCCCGCGATAGGTTGGCATGTCACGGGTTCTTAGTGTGCGGTTGTCGCCCTGTTGAATTAGCTCGTCTGGCTCAATAACTTGAATATAGGCTGCACGGGCGGCGAGCACGCTGAAAACTAGCATAATAACAACAAGCACAACGACAAAGCGCCAGTGCACTAAGCTTGGCGTGACATTTTGTTTTGCACCGGTTTTTTTACGTTGGCGAGAAAGTGCTGTTGTACTCATTTTAACTTCACCACTACTTCATCGTCTGCGGTTGGGCGGTACATTTCTAACTGTTTTTCAACCAGGTTTTCTATGCGGTTATGCTCGGTCAACGCGCGTTGCTCAAGCACGAGGTTACGCCACTCGACATCAAGCTCATCTTTCTCTTGCATAAGGTCTTCAAGGGCAATGACCTGCTGTCTGTTGTGATGACTGCTTATTGTCACTGCCATGGCACTTGTGATAACCATTAAATACAACAAAACCCGCAACTTGTTGCGGGTCAAATCTGAAACAATTATTAGCAGTAATTTAAAATTAGTGCTGGCCTTGTCTGGCGCGGCTTTGGTCATAACTTTTCTGCCACACGTAATACCGAACTGCGAGAGCGAACGTTGTTCGCAATCTCCTGTTCTGAAGGTTTTATCGCTTTGCCCAAGGCTTTTAACACTTTATCTGCATCTATTTCAGCCTGAGTAATCGGTAAGTTGTGCGGTACTGATTTCCCTTTACTTTGATCCTTAATGAAGCGTTTTACTAAACGGTCTTCAAGAGAGTGAAACGAAATAACGGCAAGACGTCCTTCTTTCGCCAACACCTGTGTCGCGGCTTTAAGGCCAACACGAAGTTGCTCAAGTTCCGCATTGATATAAATGCGAATACCTTGGAATGCACGGGTTGCCGGATGTTTAAACTTATCCTTTACAGGAACCGCTTCGTCGATAATTTTGGCTAGCTGAGCTGTGCGCGTGATGGGTGTTTCTTTGCGCGTGTTTACAATGGCATGGGCTATGCGTTTGCCGAACTTCTCTTCGCCAAACTCTTTAATAACCTGCGTAATGTCTTGTTCTTCGGCGTTAGCCAACCAGTCTGCAGCACTTTGTCCACGTGAGGTGTCCATACGCATATCCAGCGGGCCGTCACGAAGGAAGCTAAAACCACGCTCGGCATCATCTAGCTGAGGTGAAGACACCCCCAAATCCATAAGCACACCGTCAATCTTACCGGTTAGTCCCAGCGCTTCGATTTCTTCTGCCATATCACCAAACGGTGAGTGGATAATGCTAAAACGCTTATCATCGGCGAAACGTTCTGCCGCTTTGATTGCTTGCGGGTCACGGTCAAAGGCGATGAGTCGCCCGTGTTCGCCCAATGCATCCAAAATATGTGCTGAGTGCCCCCCACGGCCGAAAGTGGCGTCGATGTAGATACCGTTCGGTTTGATCGCTAGGGCTTCAATGCATTCATCAAGCAATACTGAAATATGTTTAAATTCGCTAGGCTGCGTCATAGAGAAAAGTCCTGTAATCGTTCGGTAAGTTCAAATTCGCCTTTGCGTTCGGTGTCTATATCAGCTTCAACTTGTTGTGCCCAAATATCGGCATCCCAAATTTCGAATTTGTTTAACTGACCAACTAACATGACTTCTTTTGAGAGTTTTGCGAAACTTCGCAGTGGAGTAGGAACAAGAATGCGCCCGCTTTTATCCATCTCACCTTCTGAAGCATAACCTAGTAGCAATCGCTGCAAGCGACGCTCAGCTGGGATCATGCTTGAAAGTTTAGAGAGTTTAAGCTCAATCTCTTCCCATTCGGGAAGTGGGTAAAGTAGCAAACAACTTTGTTGTGTATCGACTGTGCAGACCAGTTGTCCCTGACAATCATCCAGCAGCGACTGACGATACTTCGTCGGTATAGCCAGTCTGCCTTTTGTATCCAGATTGATTGCGTTAGCGCCGCGGAACATTCCCCTAGCCTTTTATTATTTGCTCTTGGTTTTCTTGTTTTTTGAGTACTAATCTGCAAAGTGATGATGATTTGATCCACAATTCGCCACATTTACCCACTGAGATACAGTTTAGGTATCAATGATCCCCACTGTCAAGTAGAAAAAAGGCGTGAAGGCCGCATAAACACTGGGTTTAAACTGTTTGGATATACAGTGTTTTTAGGAAGTGTATGATTAGGCGTGTAAAAAAGATTAAAAAATATTCAGGTGAGAAAAAATAAAGGTGTAATTAATCGATGAACTGCTGTTTTTGACTGTAAATAAGCGGCGAGATCTCACGATTATGTTTAACGCTGTTTTCAGCGGTATTGCACGTATGCTGAGTCGTAATTCAAACAGCTGCGCCTCATCAGCACGTTAAAAAACGAGTGAGTTAACACGACTAGTGCTAACTCACTGCATTTACATCAACGCGTGCTAACGCATAGCGATAATCAAGGTGCCCTAACTTAGAAACGATAGGATGCGGTAAGCGAAGCCACGTCGCTATCTACATCGCTATCAATATCTGTTTCATAGCTAGCTGACACTGAAAATTGCTCATTTACCCAGTAATCAAGCGCAACACCTGCGGTTTTTACATTATCGAAACCATCTGGTGCATTGGTATAGCTATAGCTTCCCTGAACGCTTAAACCTGGAGTGAAGAAGTATCTGGCGCTGCCCGATAAAACGTCAACATCGTCTGCTACGTACTGAGCGGTAAAGTCCCAGCCTGTTCCCCCATTCCCTACCGTGGTATAGCGTGTAAATACAAGTGGTGAAGTCTCATTTTCACTTTCGCTGTTACTTTCCGTACCATTATTAAAGTCGTAAGTGGCACGCTGATAGATGACACCTGCACCAATTTGCCATTGACGGGATAAGTTAAATCCTACCTTTAGGTCAATATTGGTATAATCTTCGTCACCGAATTCGTCGTCAAATTTACTGTGAGCGCCTTCTATGGCAAGCATCCACGTATCGTCTAGGTAAAAAGTACTGCCTAAATTAAATACGTCAATACCATCTAAATTGGCGTAACCACCAGATAAACTAGATACACGCTGAAGATAAGGGTTGATAAGGTAAGCGCCGCTGTTTCCGCTAACTTCTTCAAGGTAGCGCACATATCTTGCACCGTAGAGGTTGTCATCTAACCCTTCAAAATCGACAGCAGTTACCTGTACTTCGTTTTGTGTAGCTGCATGGGCTGCTGAGACTGTAAATACTGAAGCCGTGATAAGTGATAGTACAGTTAGCGTAGTTTTTAACTTATTAGTGTTAGTGTTCATGTCTTTTGTCCTTAAAAAATGTGTTGGGAACGAGATGTAAGATAAGACATTAAAACTTAACGGTTTCTGAACGAAACATGACGAAGTCTGAACAAGTACAAAAGACACAAAAAAACCCGCCGTTAAGCGGGTTTTTAATATTTAGAATTGAGAAGCAATTAAGCGTTTGGTGCCGCTTCAGCGTCAGCTTTTACTGCTGAAAGTTGCATGCTGCGAATTGGGTTCGCGGTGTCATTAGAAAGCTCAACAAGGCGGTTAAGCTGGCCAACAGACATCATAACTGCATAGATAGCGCCTAGGAAGCCTTGCTTATGTAGTTCAAGCACCTGCTCTTCAGGTAGCTCAAGAAGCTTCTTCTCGTTGATGCTCATCATGCCAGTAACGTTGCGCTGCTTACCGTCTTGGTAAGTAAGACGAATTTGAATTGGGTCAAGAAGGTCTAATTCCACAACTTTAGCAACAAAACGCTGAGTTAGCATCTCGCTGTTCGCAAGGTCTGCCAAAAACTTCTGACGGCTATCAAGGAATTCACTGGCTTCACCGGCTTCAGTAAACAAAGGCTGGCCTTCGTCAGAAATAAGATCAGAGTTTTCGTCAATGAAAACACCAAGCTTGTCGCCGTCTGGACGTACGTCGAACGGGTAGCGAAGAATATTCATTGGCACGTGAGGGCCTTTCCAGCTGTCGCCAGTTAGGAAAAGGTTTTGACCTTGTTCCATACCAAGCATAGTCACAACATGGTGACGCTGGGTGTTATTGTCTTCGATAAATACTAGCGGCATAGTGGCTGCTAGTTGAGCAAACTCACGGATTGATGCTGCTGCAAGGTGTGTACCTTTCGCAAAGCTGAAAGATGTATTTACCGCAACCTTTAGGTCTTTATGCTTTTCTTTATCTAGCGGTACAAAATTAATAGCCATATTTATTTCTCATACTTGTTAGCTGTGGCCCCGGCTTGATTATGTGAGAAGAGCGGGTGCCACTAAAAAATTACGTCGGCCGCGCTGATGCATAGTAGTCATCGATAATTGGCGGAGCGCTTGGGAGTATCCCGTATTCGCGCAATGAAGTCACGCAGTCTTCACCATAACAAGTTTTAAATTTTTATTGCAATGTAAACTTGAAGTAAACAAGCACAAGCGCTCTAAAAATGAGCAATTATGGGTAATTTAGAGATTAATGAGAACAATCAGTAGTAAATGCTCGGCTAATGAAAGCCTATTGTCGCGATATGCATTATCCTTTAGTCTCTACTAATCCAAGCGATGATAAACAAAATAAGGATTTTCTATGAAGGGGCGCTTCCCACTTTCATCTTGCGCATTAATTATCTCTGCGCTTTTTGCTTCACACTCTGTACTTGCTGAGACTTCTACTTATTCAGCATCTGAAAAAGCTATCAACATCGCGAAAGAAACCATTATAGTAGATGGTCACATTGACGTTCCTTATCGCGTAAAGGAAAAGTGGGTTGATGTCACTAAAGCCACGCAGGACGGCGACTTCGACTACCCTCGTGCAGTATCTGGTGGTTTGAACGCCCCTTTTATGAGTATTTACGTGCCTGCTAGTTTAGACAACTCTCCAGAATCTACGCAGCTTGCCCATGAGCTCATCGATTCAGTAGAAGCCATTGTTGCCCGCGCACCTGATAAATTTGCCATTGCTAAAAGCCCTTCTGACGTAAAAGCCCAGTTTGAAAAAGGGTTAATTTCACTGCCAATGGGCATGGAAAATGGTTCTCCTATTCAAGGTGATTTGGCGAATCTATCGGCTTTTTACGAGCGGGGCATTCGCTACATTACCCTCGCTCATAGTCAAGCCAACCACATTTCTGACTCTTCGTATGACCTGCGTAGAAAATGGAAAGGCCTTAGCCCGTTTGGCAAAACTTTAGTGGGCGAGATGAACAACATTGGCATCATGCTAGATATTTCCCATGTGTCTGACGACGCCTTTTATCAGGTTATTGAGTTAACAAAGGTGCCGGTCATAGCATCACATTCTTCACTGCGCCGCTTTACCCCCGGTTTTGAGCGCAACATGGACGACGAGATGATCAAAAAACTCGGCGAAAATGGCGGTGTGATTATGATTAACTTTGGTTCTAGTTTTGTATCTAAAGAAGCTGGCAAGTGGCGTAGTGGCCTTACTGCAGCGCGCAAAGCCTTGGTTGAAAAAGAAGGCGAAGACAGCCCTAAGCTAGAGAACTTTGAAGAGGATTATCGCAAAGAAGTGCCATACCCTTATTCAACCCTTGATGAAGTGCTTGACCATATCGATCACGTGGTAAAACTGATTGGCGTTGATCATGTAGGCATTGGTTCAGACTATGACGGTGTAGGTGACTCATTACCTATTGGCCTTAAAGACGTGGCGAGTTTTCCAAACCTAGTACAAGGATTGTTGGATAGAGGATATAGCCGTAGCGACATTGAAAAGATATTGAGCGGAAACCTTTTGCACGTATGGCAACAAGTTGAGGAATATGCGAAAGAGCATGCGGAAGGTTATGCGAAAGATCAGGCGGCAGCGCACTAATCGCGCAATGCTTTAAAAATAAAGCGTAGGGAAGCGTGTTATCGCTTCCCCTTGCTTTATCTACTCTACTACACTTTCAACTCTATTATTTTTTGCGTGACACAATTAAGTAAAACGCGCTTGGCAATACCAACAGCGTTAATACCAGTGCACTCGCCATACCACCTACCATAGGCGCCGCAATGCGCTGCATCACCTCACTACCAGTTCCAGTGGCATAAAGCACAGGCAACAAGCCAACAATAATAGAAAGCGATGTCATCATAACTGGGCGAAGTCTTGCCGAGGCGGCATGGACAATAGCCTTTTTCACAAGCTCATCTTTTTTATTGTTGCCATTTTCTGTTGCGTGGCTAGTGAGTGCTTCTGATACATATTGGTTTAGATAGACCAGCATGATAACGCCTATCTCTACCGCTACACCTGCTAAGGCAATAAACCCAACACCTACCGCCACCGACAGATTGAAGTTAAGAAGGTAAAGCAACCATACACTGCCCACCAGCGCCAACGGTAAGGTAGCAAGTATGAGTGCCACATCGCGAAGGCGTTTAAATGCCAGATAAAGCAAAAGGCAGATAATGGCTATCGTTAGCGGTATAACCAGCGACAGTTTTGCTTTCGCGCGCTCAAGATAAGCAAACTGCCCCGCCCACGTGATGGAGTATCCAGTGGGTAAATCAAGGTGCTCTGACAAATGGCGTTTCGCGCTATCTACATAGCCCCCTAAGTCAATACCTGTGGCCGAGTCTGACGAGATATCAATGTATACCCATCCATTTAATCGGGCATTTTCGCTTTTAATCCCCGCCGGCCCGTCGTCAATACGCACGGTCGCCACATCGCCAAGGGTAATGTGAACATCGCTTGGCGTGACGAAAGGCATGGATGCTAAAGATTCAGGCGTATCGCGGTAGTGCTGTAAAAAACGCATGGCAATAGGAAAACGCTCACGCCCTTCCACTGACTGCGTAACCACTTTGCCGCCCACTGCCGAGCCTACAATACTGTGAACATCGTCTATGGTCATGCCATAACGCGCCGCCAAGTGCCTGTCGATATCGATATAAACATAACGGCCACCTACCACCCGCTCAGCGTAAACTGATGCTGTGTTGGGCAGGTCTTTAAGCAGTGTCTCTATATCCTTTCCGATGGCTTCAATGCCCGCAAGGTCAGGCCCCGCAATCTTGATCCCAACAGGGGTTTTTATCCCGGTTGCCAACATGTCGATACGGGTTTTAATTGGCATTACCCACGCATTGGTCAGCCCAGGAAATTGCACCAGAGCGTTAAGCTCTTCTTTGAGCTTTTCAGTGGTCATGCCCGCCCTCCACTGGGCTTTCGGTTTAAGCTGAATGAAGGTTTCAATCATCGTCAATGGTGCAGGGTCTGTGGCCGTATCTGCGCGTCCAATTTTCCCGAATACCGTTTCAACCTCGGGTAAGGTTGCAATAAGCTTGTCCGTCTGCTGTAAAAGCTCTCTGGCTTTACCCACTGAAATACCCGGGTAGGTAGTAGGCATATACATCAAATCGCCTTCGTCCAGTTCGGGCATAAATTCGCTACCTAGTTGGCTTAACGGCCAGTACATGGAAAGCAATAAGCAAAATGCCCCCGCCAAGGTGAGCAGTGGGTAGTTAAGCAGCCGCGTTAGCAATGGCTGATACACACGTTCTAAAGCTCGATTTACCGGGTTCTGGGCTTCAGATCGTATTTTTCCGCGTACGAAATAACCCGCCAGCACAGGAACTAAAGTAATTGCCAGCGCCGCAGCTGCTGCCATAGCATAGGTTTTGGTAAAGGCAAGAGGCGCAAAAAGACGCCCTTCTTGTGCTTCTAATGCAAAAACAGGAATAAAGGATACGGTTATAATTAGGAGCGCAAAGAATAAAGCTGGGCCAACTTCTGTGGTCGACTTTATCACCAGTTCCCAACGTTTGGCTGCCGAAAGCTTTGCAGATGTTGGCGCAAAGGTTGGTATAGATGTTCGCGACTGGGCGCTCCCTGACCCAACCTGACTTGCTGAAGCCCTTTGACTTGCTGAGGCTCCCTGACTTGATGAAACAGCATGCTGATGAATGTGCTTGTGTAAATTTTCAACCACAACAATAGCGCCATCCACCATTGCACCAATAGCGATAGCAATGCCACCTAAAGACATGATGTTGGCATTAAGTCCCTGCAGCTTCATTACGATAAACGCGGCGAGAATACCAATAGGCAAACTGATTAGCGCAACCATAGATGAACGTATGTGAAACAAGAAGATAGCGCATACCAAACCAACAACCAGCAATTCCTCAACTAGCTTATCGGTGAGGGTATCGACGGACTTATCAATAAGGGTGGAGCGGTCGTAAACGGGGACGATATTCACACCTTTCGGCAAGCTCGCTTTTAATGAATCCAGCTTAGCTTTGACCGCATTGATAGTGGCTTTTGCGTTTTCGCCATAGCGCATCACTATAATGCCACCCACGGTTTCGCCATTCCCGTTTAGTTCAGCAATACCGCGGCGCATCAACGGGCTTTCTACCACTTGTGCTACATCGTTAATCGTTATGCTAACGCCGTCCTTGATAACACCTGTGGGCAACGCCAGTATGTCCTCAATGCCCTGAATGTAGCTTTGCGCGCTAACCATGTACTCTGCCTCGGCCATTTCAATAACCGAAGCGCCTGACGCACGGTTACCCCGTTTAAGGGCAATGTCTATCATGGATGGCTGAATGTTGTAGGCACGTAATTTTTCAGGGTCGACAATAACTTGGTATTGTTTAACCATCCCTCCAACAGACGCCACTTCAGATACGCCTTCAACTGACTGAAGCTCAAACTTCAAGAACCAGTCTTGCAACGCCCTTAACTCACCAGCATCTAGCGCATTTGGCTGACTAGCATCGTTCTCCAACGCATAAATGTAAACCCAACCTACCCCTGTCGCATCTGGACCTAGCTGGGGTGTCACGCCTTCTGGAAGTTGCGAAGACGCCTGGCTTAAGTATTCCAGAACGCGGCTTCGAGCCCAGTACATGTCTGTATCGTCATCAAAGATAATATATACGTAGGCATCGCCGAAGAATGAATACCCTCGCACCGTCTGTGCGCCAGGCACTGACATTAGCGCAGAGGTGAGTGGAAACGTCACCTGATCTTCCACCACTTGCGGCGACTGACCGGGATAGTTTACTTTCACTATAACTTGGACATCAGATAAATCAGGGATAGCATCGACGGGGGTGTTTTTCACCGCCCAGACACCAGCAATACTGAGCATAATAGCGCTCAGCAATACCAGTATTCTATTGTTTACCGACCAGCGAATTACCGATTCAATCATGGTGCATATGCTCCTTATGATTTATCGATTTTTGTTCTGCCGACTTGTGAGCATCGCTTTGGTTTTCATCGCCCTTCAGGTTGCCTGCATCATGTTTATGATTGCTGTGACCTGAGTCATGCACCATGCCCTTGTCCACCGCATTTTCACTACGCTTTCGCATATCAATAACCGTGAATTCTTCGCCAGTCACAAAGGTGAACATGATGTTGTCACCTTCACTAAACTGAGATAAGTCAATATGCTTTGATACCGCAAATGACATTGTCGCAGGTCCCCGCCCCCATTTTTCAATCGGCCCGCGAGCGATTACTAACTTTGCGTTATTCGCAGCGCCATTCGTTTCGGTGTCAGCTGGCAATTCAATTGCCTCAATAGTACCTGTTGTCGTGGCCTGGTGATCGGGCGCTTTCATTCGCTCAAAGTCACTGCTTTTCGACGACTCTGAATCAATCAAAAATTGTGCTGATACCACAACATCATCCTCTGGCAGCAAGCCTTCAACGACTTCAAAATGTGTACTATCGCTTTGCCCCAGTGTTACGCGTACCGACTTAAAGTTGCCATCGCCATCACTGAGTACCACTTTTGCGCCCTCAGCCGTGCGAATAACGGCACTGCGAGGAACCAGTAATGCCGCCTTGCGTTGAGTAGGCTTTATTCCAACGTGGGTAAACATATTGGGCTTTAACATGTGGTTGTTATTGTTCAGCGGTATGCGCACTTTCAAGGTTCGGGTTGTTTCTGACAAAGACGGATAAATATACTCTACGTGGCTTTCCCATTTAGCATGGTCCATTTCGTCGAGGGTAACCACAGCGCTATTATGAGGCGCTATGATTTGCGCGTATTTTTCAGGTACCTCAGCAATCACCCACACCGTATCTAGCTGTGCGATGCTCATCAAGGTTGTCCCGGGCTGAACGTAAAATCCTTCCCTGATATTCAGCGCTTCTACCACACCGCTTTGCGGCGCGTTAAATGTGACGGTTTGTGTTACTCGTCTAGTTTTTTGCAATGCTTCAATAACGCTCTTTGATAGCCCCAGAGTTCTTAGGCGCTCGGCTGCGCCATCAATTAAACGTGCGTCTCCTCGCTTAAGGGCTAAAACGTATTCTTCTTGTGCGCTAACTAATTCTGGCGAGTATAGGGTATAAAGTGCCTGTTCTTTTTCAACTTGCTCACCTTGGGATTTAATGAAAAGCCTGTCGACCCAACCTGATACTCTAGGGTGGATGTGCACAATACTATCTTCATCGTAGGCAACGTTACCCACCGCCGTTACGGTCTGTTGAAGTGCTCCAATGGTAACGGGCGCGACTTTAACACCTATATTGTGCTGTACATTTGGCGGAATCATTACGGTACCAGGCGTACGCTCATTACTTTTCGCAGATGTTACGTCGTCATTGGCGTATACCGGCACCAAGTCCATTCCCATCGGTGACTTTCCCGGTTTGTCACGGCGATAGCTGTCATCCATAGGCGCTACCCAATATAAAGGGGCTTTATTATCAGTTTCGTCGCTGTGGGCACTTTTATCGCTGTGGGCACTGACTCCGCTGTGGGCACTTTCACTATTTCCGTGTTTTGATGAATCAGACAACAATAGTGAGGCCAAGCCGAACGCTATCAGGCCGCCAAATAGCAGACCTACTAGCAAACCTTTTATTAGCGTGCTCTTTGTATCTGGCGCAGGGTGAGTTGAAGATGTCATATTAACTACTCTTTATTCGAAAAATGGGCGTGAGTGGGCAGGTACAAGTAAGCAAGTGACGCCAGTGTTCTGGCGCGCTCGATGTCGATTTTGAGTAAATCATCCTGCACTTGTACTTGCTTGAGGTTGGCATTGACAACATCACCGATATCACCTGTGTCTGTGGTGTAAGCTGTTAGCTCAGCTTCAGAAAGTTGCTGTGTTTCTCCAATTAACGCCGTTTCATAAAGCGCTTTGCGCTCACTTAGCGCTGACAAGCGTGATTTAAGCACCTCTGCATTCGCGGCAAGCTCGTTCACTTTCAAGCGGAAGTCCGTTTCAGACGCACTCATTTTGGAAGCCGCTGCGGCTATTGAAGCGTCTTGACGAGATTTATTGAAAAACGGAAGGTCTACTTGAACACCCAATGACACAAAATCAGCTCGGCTTGCGCCATTTTGCGCATCTTGTCTGTATCCATAACTTGCTTCAAATGCCCACTGAGACTTAGTTTGCTCTCGCGCTATGTTCACATTTTGCGCTTCTATCTGGGTCTGAATTTGAAGCAGCATAGCCTCAGGATGATGCTGTAGTATTGAAAAAGGCTCACTGTTCTCAATAACCGTTAAGAACGAAGAAAGGCTGAGGTTGCTGTCGTTTAAGATAGCATCGAGCTCGATACGCGTTGGATAAGAAGGCGTTGATTGAGCCAGCGGTGCGCTTACAGAGTCATCTAGCGGCGCACCAAACCATTTTGAAAGTGCCGATCTCGCTTCATTTTTTTGCTGGTAGGCCTGCACATATTTGTCGTCTAGTGACAACAATGCCAAGCGCACTTGCAGTATGTCTTGTTGCGCCGCTGCACCAACGCCTTGGCTGTATCTGGAGTCAGTAAAATCGAGTAGCTGTGTAAGCAATGATTTCTCTTTGTCCAATAATCCAATGCGACGTGTTGCATAGACCCAATCTAACCAGGTAAGGGTAACCTCACGTTTAAGCCACGCCTTTCTCGCTTGGCTCTCTACCGACATTTGATCAGCCATAACCTGATACTTTTGCTGGCTGTAGAGGTTTTCATCGCCTCGCGGTAACTGCTGCTTCAAACCAACTTTAAATTGCGTCATAGGCTCTTGGTCAAATGCGAAGCCGTCGGTAGGCAAGTTTTGTACAGAAGCTGAAACCTGAGGATTTGCCCAATATGATGACGCTTCAGCTTCTGCATTAAAGCGATCCTTTCGATGCGCATTCCCTTTAAGCAAAGGGTCGTATTGAATAGCTAACTGCAGCGCTTGTTCCAGGCTTAGGGTCTGCGCGACAACAGGCTTATTAGCCATCAAAAAAGAAGAAAGCACAAAAATTAAGGCGAACAAAGCGCTTACTTTACAAGGTCTGTTAGCGCTTTCGTTCACTTTTTTGGGTACCGAATAGTTGCTCATGTATAACATCACTTTTCAGGTGTAAGGCGTGTTGACGTTGCCCTGCTCTTCGCTAAATTCGACAAAGGGGATTAGCAAAAAGGCTTACCACGCGTTACATAGATAAAAGATTAGAGACATCTCAAAATGACTAGACGACGTCGTGACATAAAAACGTCTCTGCTGCGAAATAAATCCGCGAGATAGATCTATGCTGTGAAAAGTGTCTTAGGTGGGCGAAACTGCCCGAAGTGAGGAGATGAGCGCTGCCCCAGTATAGGTGCAGTGGCAGCCATTCTGGCTACCGATATTTCGGTTTCAACGGTGGGCTGAATAAGCGCACTCGCGCTAAGATTAAAACAGTGATCGGCTGGGCAATTACATTCATCTTTGCAGCAAGGCATGTCGCTCACCTGCGATGCTTTCACGCTTTTCACGCCTGCATCGCTAACTTGGACGCCGTCGAACCGAGCGGGTTTGCTCTTGCTGTTTTTAGCACTTAAATCCGCATGTTGTGATGACAATTCCTGGTGCTGACAATGTGTATTAGCAGACTCAGGCATTCGAACCTGATGGTTAGCATGAGCAGCATCCGACTGCGGTGTCATCACCGACATTGAATGGGCATGTTCGTATGAATGTTCGATAGATACAGCGCTACCTGACGACACGAGGGCCATCATTAAGAACAGTGTAAGGATAAACGAACTTGCATTCGCCGACCTATACCGTTTGCGCGTTAAACCAATCCGAAACTTTCTCAAATACTGTACTCAAAATATTGCTGTCTATTGTGCAACGAAATAATAGCGTGATGTAACCAAGCAGTAAAGCTAGCCGTTAATGTCGCTAAGCTAGGGCCTGTTGACCTTTGTTATACACCAGAGGTCAACAGGCCCCAGTAACTTATTCAAACTGAGACAGGTAATCTCGCAACATAAGGCCCATGGTTGAAAATAGCGGGTTTGCTTTAGGTACCGCACACTCTTCTTGCTGATTAACCATGCTTGCGTTGAAATTCATTTTATTGAGCAAGCTTGTATTCACAACTAAATCTGCATGGCACAACCCGTACGATTCATCGATAACGAAAAAGGTATTCGGACCTTTACTTGCGTCCATTAACTGCTCTATGCCGCGAATTGGCGTGGTTACATCAGCTTGAGAATGAGCGGCAAATAGCGGCACTTCAATTTGCTGTCCTTCCTCGACTTTGTCCCGAATGATGTTTATTAAATCCATCAATTCCAACCCTGCTAAACCTGCCACATTTGGATACTTATAAGGGTTGGGGCCATGAGTTTGATAGGTTCCATCAATAATTCTGGCTAAAAGTTTAATGCCCCAAATTCGAGACATACTTTCAGCATTATCAGACAGCGCCAGCGCGCCAGAAAATAGCATAAGACCATCAATATTATTTACTTCGTTTCCTGCACTATCCTGATAATGTTCAACCGCCAGCGCACCACCTGTAGAGAAGCCACCTACAAGCAAAGTATCACCCATGCTATCAGCCAATTTAATGACTTCATCAACATGCTCCTGCCAGCGCTCAGCTAAATCCCAGTCAGACATGTCATCATCGGCATCTCGTTTACCATGCCCAGGCAAAAGCGGCACGACCACAGTAAAACCCTGTTCAAATAAGATGTTGGCGATTTCACGCATGAAGAAAGGTGAGTCGCTTAAGCCGTGGATAAGCACTGCCACCTTGCTGCTTGATTTGTTGGTCAGCATGAAAGGCGAATTGCCTTCATTGCGCAATACGTTGCTGCATACCGAAAAACGATTGAGTGCCGTTTCTCTACACGGCTGGGTTTGGCCCCACTCTTTTTCGTAAAATGCTTTGAACTGATTTTGAAGGTCTGAAAAACTTCTGCTTTTCATTTCGCTCGTATCGGGTATAGATAAATTTGCGGCTATAGCCATATTTACACCTAAAAGCGCAACAATACCTATGAGCATTTTTACAAAAAACTTCGATGACACTATTATTCTCCGCTACGGATAATTAATAAAAAACGGGAGCAGTTTACCATGCTCCCGTTTCTTGTGACGATTAATACGTATATTACGTTAGCTAAAGTAAACCTCTAGATCGTCAGAACCACCGATATGTTTACCACCGATAAAGACCTGCGGCACAGTTTCACGACCGCTAATCGCCGTTAAGCTGGTTAGTGATGCATCTTTGCCCAACACGATTTCTTCGTACTCGTAGCCTTTTTCATCAAGCAGTTTTTTCGCTTTAGCACAGAAAGGACAACCCGGTTTTGTGATAATAGAAACAGGTGCGTTAGTTTGCTCCTCTGGCGCAATGTAAGCCAGCATGGTATCTGCATCCGACACCTCAAACGGGTCGCCAGCTACATCAGGTTCAATAAACATTTTGTCTACCACGCCATCTTTCACTAGCATCGAGTAACGCCAACTTCTTTTGCCGAAACCCAAATCCGCTTTATCGACTAGCATACCCATGCCATCGGTAAATTCTCCGTTACCGTCGGGAATAACGGTTATGTTAGCGGCTTCTTGATCTGCGGCCCATGCATTCATAACGAAAGTATCGTTTACCGATACACAAACAATCTCATCAATGCCGTGTTTCGCAAACTTTTTCGCTAAAGCGTTATAGCGAGGCAAGTGGGTAGAAGAACAGGTTGGTGTAAAAGCACCTGGAAGTGAGAAGACCACAACATTTTTGCCAGAAAATAATTCATCTGTCGTTTTCGTTACCCACGTCTCACCCTCTCTGCACGGAAATGAAACGCTAGGTACTTTTTGGCCTTCTTTGGAAGTGAAGCGACTTTCTGACATAACAACCTCTTATCGGTAATCTCAATTATAAAGTAAGAAGACTAGAATGAGTTTTTGCACAAATCAATAGGTATTGTCTTACATTCGTTAATATCGATTTTGATGCTGAACCTAGCTGATAGCCTGCCTATGCTTTGAGTGGAGGTTAGGTACGGTCGTGACACCATTCACGACTCACCGTAACGCTCAGTATTTTAACATAAGCGATATTCGAGGGTTATCACCATGATTATTTTGGTTGGTGGAGAAAAAGGCGGTAGCGGAAAGAGCTGCCTGGCGCAAAACATTGCAGTGTATCTTCGCACTGAAAAAGGTGCCAAGGTGTTAATGGTCGACTGTGACCCGCAGCGAACGACCTCAGACTGGATCCAAGAGCGTAAAGCTAACCCTCGTCTCGCTGAAATTAACTGTGTTCAGTTATACGGTAAAATACGTAACGAATTACTTAGCCTGCGTCAGTATTACGATTACGTTGTAATAGACTGTGGTGGACAAGATAACCTAGCGCTTCGCTCGTCAATGGCGGTTGCTGACCATATACTGATTCCACTTAGACCCAAACGTCGCGATCTCAAAACGGTACCTCACATGGAAGATATTTTATCTACCTGTAAAATGGTTAACCCGAAAATGAACGCCGCGTTCGTTATCACACAGTGCCCTTCTCTACCTAGCCTGGCAAACCGTATTCTAGAGGCAAAAGAAGTGTGTCGCTCATTTGGTATTCCCGTCCTTAACTCTGTTACTTTTAGTAGAAACATGTATGACGATTCAGAAGAGTCAGGGCAGTCAGTTATTGAGAGTGAACCAGAAGGTAAAGCGGCCACAGAAATAAGAACCTTGTTTGAAGAGCTACTAGCTGGCAAAGTGGAGGATGCTTATGAGTTTACTCAACCTCAAAAAGTCGAAGCCGTTAGCTAAGCCCAATCTACGAACTGTAGAAGATTTTATCGACGATGCGCTGCTTTATGCCCAAGGTAAAGTGGATAAAAAGCAACCATCGGCGGCAAAAAACGATTTAAAAGACGTTCGTACAGACCGCGTCGTGCCGATAAGAAAGCCTGCAAAATCAGAAGGTATGCGACATGCTACCTTTACGTTAACACCGCAATGTATTGAAAAACTTGCAAACATTGCCCAAAAGACAGGTAAAGCCAAGTCTGCACTGATTCGAGAGTGGATTGAAAATAACAGCATAAATTAGACTAAAGTATAAATCCAAATACGTATTTCATTCGTTTTATCCTTCACAATAATAATGTTGCCTTGGCGTTAGCCTACTGGGATACTCACCGACAGCATGTTCTGACAGCGTATAGGAGATACAATCGAATGGGCCGTGAAGGATTTAGCACAGTGCGCGTGCTGGTGTGTGCCCTGCTAATTGCTGTGCATGGCGCACAGGTTAAACCGGTAGAAGCGTTCGAGCTTTTCAATACCGAGATTGCTGATGTCGAGAACCTTTTAAATGCCAAGCAATATACTGACGCCGATAGCAAGGCACTGTTGCTTTTAGAGCAAGCGCTACAACAGCAACAAATGTCTGCTGATACATTTTCTGCTCTCGGACTCTTACTTCAAAACGCATCGCGTTTTGAGGTGTCAAAAGCCATTTTTAATGCCGCCTTAGAGCGCTACACCACAGATGGTGAATTAAACAAAATGGCGTCAACGCTATTACAACTAGCCACCTCAGAAAGACACCTCTCAAATTATGCCATTGCACTGACTTATGTGCGTCGCGCTATGTCTATTGCTCAAATTGAGCGTAATGAATTACTTAAGGCTAAATTGAACCTTGAGCTAGGCATAATTCAACAAGAACAAGGCGAAATTGAAACCGCTTTGGAGCCGTTAAAGCAAGCGCTACGTTATTTTCGTGAAAAAAACATGGCCAATGAAATGAGTGTTACGTTGCTGCGCATCGGTGAGATATACAGTTTGCTCAACCAAGCTACGTTGGCTCATACCTACTACCAAGACGCTTTCGACAGTATCGAGGAAACACAGGAGACCCGATTACTTGGTGTAATCAAAACTCGTATTGGTGCCCTGTCTCTCAAAACAGGCTCTGTAGACCAAGCGATAAGAGCAATTAACGAAGGTCTTGAACTCCTGCTATCCACCTCTGATGTAGGGGCCATAGCCGAAGCAAAAATGCTATTGGGAAGAGCATTGGTTGAAAACGGCGATACGGCTAAAGGGCGAGAGTTATTGCAAGAAGCCATGCAATTTGCCGATTCATCGGGTCAGGCAAAACTGGTCAAAGAAGGCAGACTCGCTTTAGCGCAAGCCTATATGAAAGAGCAGAGTTTCGAATTAGCCTTGGAAGAGGCCCGCACGGGTACCATTGACGCGAGAAAAAATAGAGACCTTAGAGGACAGCTTAGTTTTCTTTCGTTACAGCTAAGCGCCTTTGTATCACTAGGCGAATTCAAAAAAGCCTTAGATATTCAATCTGTTATGCAGCAGCTGCGTGAAGTACTACTTGATTCAGAAAACAAGTCTGCCATTGAAGGCCTGCAGGCTGAGATTGAGCTTGTGAGGCAATCTAGGACGTTGGAGAAACTGGAAGAATCCAAGCAGCTGGCGTTAGCGCAAGCTGAGCGAGAAAACCTGCAGACGACTCTTTTTTGGAGCATATCATTAGCAGCGTTACTCTTGACGTTTTTAGTGTGGAGCCGCTACAAACAACGTCAGCAAACGATTATTTTGCGCCGAGAAGTACGACAGCAAACACTCAATCTTCAAGAAAAAAATCAAGAACTGGAAAGAGCCTATAAAACGCTAGAAGAGGTAAGCCTGCGCGATCCGTTAACGGGTTTGTACAATAGGCACTACCTCGAATCGCAGCTTCCCGGTGAAATAAGGCGCAGCCAGTTCTCGGCAAAACAAAGCCCCAGTACAGGAAAGACGAAACAAGACTTACTTTGCTTACTTATTGATATCGACCACTTCAAGCGCATCAACGACGACTATGGGCATATTGCCGGCGATAAAGTGCTATCAGCGTTTGCCAATGTCCTCAAAGAGGTGTTCAGACAAACGGATTTAATTATTCGATGGGGAGGCGAGGAGTTTCTTGTGGTTTGTCGCCAATCCACTCGTGAAGAGCTCCCTGAGGTTGCCGAGCGCTGCCGAGAAATGGTCGCAAGCACCCCTTTTGATATCGGCTTAGAAAAACCAATCAATATTACTAGTAGCATTGGCTTTTCGCTGCTTCCTCCAGATAGAGAGGAAGACTTTGATACCGCGTGGAAACGTACATTCGCTGTTATCGATTACGCGCTGTATGCCACTAAGTTATCAGGGAGAAATGGATGGGTTGGCGTAATCGAAACGCTTAAAACTCCAAGGGAATACCCCACTCCACTAGATACGAAGTTTAATTTTCCTGGTTCGAGAATTGCCACATCGTTCAACAACGTGGCAAGTATCAAATGGCCGGAGACCCTCGAGAATTAGCAGTAGAGGAATAGAGATATGTACAGAGGAAGCTGCAGCTGCCAAGCAATTCAATATGAAATTGATCATATCGGAGAGCTTGACGCCGATGACGAAACGCTAAGCCATTCAGATACCAGTGAACTGCGCGTTACAATTGAAAAAGAGCAGCTGGTTATTGACTGTGCACCGTCAGCGCTAGCGGAACTACACGAGGCTAATGACGAAACCCACCACGTGTGTAACATTTGTGGGAGCGTTATCTTTGTTGAGCGTGGCTCTAACCAAGTGTCGGTTGAGGTGACCTTCAGCGGTCATGACGTCTTAGCAGAGTCTCACTGCCAGTTTGTATTTTAAGTGGGTACACAAGGATAAAGGCGAACTGCGAGTTCGCCCAGATATCAACAGGTGAGAAGTACATTTCTCTCCTGTTTGGTAGTCATGTCTACCCTAGTCGCTATTTTTGATGTCTTCCATATGGTATTTATCAATGAGCGAATACAACGTGGGACGAGTGACGCCAAGTAATTCTGCCGTTTTCGACATATTCTTATCTGCTTTTTGATAGGCCCTGCGAATAGCTCGACTTTCAGCAATTTCTCGCACTTCACGCAGATTCAATGTTTCAGGCTCATCATGGGCATCTACAGGCATCAAGCCTAAATCGTCAGGTTGAATTACCGTACCTTCAGCCATAATAACCGCCGACTTTAGCTTGTTTTGCATTTCTCGAATGTTGCCCGGCCACTTATGGGCTAGCATGGCGTTAACTGCAGTTTCTGAAAAGCTCTTCGCTTTAGCTTTGAATTCTTCGCGATAAATATTCAAGAACGTACGTGCAAGTAAAATAATGTCTTGGTCTCGTTCACGTAAAGGAGGGATCATGATCGGCATTTCCCCCACACGGTAATATAAATCTTCCCTGAATGTTTCTTGCGCCACCATAGCCTGTAAATCGCGGTGCGTTGCACAAATTACGCGTATATCAACGGGAATTTCATTGCGCCCACCAACGCGCTCGATCACGCGCTCCTGCAAAAACCGAAGCATCTTAGCTTGCAGGCCAATGGGCATATCACCAATCTCATCTAAAAACAGTGTTCCGCCTTGTGCTGTTTCTATCTTGCCGACGGTGGTTTTGTTCGCGCCAGTAAACGCCCCTTTTTCGTAACCGAACAACTCACTTTCTAGTAAGTTCTCTGGGATAGACGCACAGTTAATAGCAACAAAAGGTTTGTCTTTTCTAGGGCTGTGTTCGTGAATACTGCGCGCGAAAACTTCTTTACCTGTGCCACTTTCACCAAGTAACAGAGTGCTTATGTCGGTATTGGCAATTTTCTCAGCGCGACGTACCACTTTTTGAATAGCTTCGCTGTTACCCACTATTCTGGACATGCCAGAACGGGTGCGGGCAAGAATGCTATTCTCATGCTCTAACTTAGACAGGTTAAGCGCACGGTGCACCAATAATTTGATGGTATCTGAATCGATAGGCTTCTGATAAAAATCGTATGCCCCAAAATCGATTGCTTTTAATGCGTGTTGTTTATCGTTATTACCTGTAACAACGATAACTTTGGTTCTAGGCGCTAGCGCAATGATATCGTGAAGAATACGTAAACCTTCCGACGCATTCGCTGGATCTGGCGGAAGCCCTAAATCTAGGGTAACAACCTTAGGTTCAAAACGACGGAGCTGGGCTATGGCAGATGTGTGATCGTCCGCAAAAACAACGTTGTAATCGGTAAGACTCCATTTAAGTTGCTTTTGGATACCTAAATCATCATCTACTACCAAAATGGTATCGGTCATTTCATCATCCTATTATTCTACTTCATCCATCGAAAGGGAGTGGATTTGATGATATCCACTTTTTAGTTATACACCCTATCCTATCGGAAAATACAGCGTAAAACAGCTACCGCGTCCAGGTTCACTTTGAACAGTTAGTTTGCCACCGATAGACTCGATATATGTTTTTGCATCATATGCACCAATCCCCATACCAGCATTGCCTTTCGTGGTATCAAATGGCTTGAATAGTCGCTCTTCAATAAACGCTTTATCCATACCTGACCCTGTATCTTCTATCAAAACTAACTGCGTTTTGTTGTCAGAATTTCCAGTAATCACCACGTCGACTTCTCCGTCATCTGCGGTTGCCTGCTGAGCGTTGCTGATTAGGTGATAAAGCACGTTTGCCACCTTATCCTTATCAACCGTCACGGCCGTTTCTTTTAGCACATGAACTGTTGGTAGCGGACGTAAACCTGAACAGCGGTTGTTGACCACATCTTTGGCCAGCTCCGAAATCAAAAATTCTGAGTTTACACCTTCTTCAACGGCCTTCTTATCAGTCAGCTGCTTGAGCATTTTTTCCATTCTTGCCTTAGTATGCTCCAAGGTTTCGAAGGTGTCTTCGATAAATTCAGGGTTATGTTTATGCTGTTGAGCATTGGCAAGAATAAGGTCGACTTGAGCTAGTACATTTTTCAAGTCATGTAAAACGAACGCAGACATTCGATTGAATGCCGCAAATTGGGCGTTTTCTGCTACCACTTGAGCCGCCTCGTGGTGCTGCATGTACGTGCCTACTTGCTCAGATACGGCGGTTAGATAGTCTTTCACTTCCCAATTTAAAGTGATTTTTTCATTGTCTCCTGACGCGAGAACAGCAAATCCCCACAGTTTTCCCTCTTTTAAGAAAGGTACGAAGAGTTGGTAGCCCCATGCTTTTAGTGCATCTCTATCTAGCTTTAACCCCTCGTAATCGAATGGTTTGACGAGGTAGGCGTCCGTATCAATGATCCAGCCATTTTTGTCGCTGTAACTTGCAAGCGTTTCCAACGTTGTACAGGTAGCGTTGTTTTCTCTCGAATCAGTTGACGATTCATTGTTATCTGTTGACGCAGTGTTTGTAATAGGTGATGCCTTAGCCACGCATTCATAGCCATTCTGCGTTACTTTAAACAGCAGACCTGACTCATATTGAATGGCGTTAAGCATTCCTGTTAGGCCAGCGTGGTAAACATCTGATGAGGTATCCCCTGCACGTGTTAACCACTGCGTTAATTTCACCCATTCAACGCGGTAGTCGAACTGATTCGCAAAGAAATGTTTAGTGATAAATACTTTTATCTTAGTGCGAAAGCCGTTGGACAAGAATACCGTGGCGAGCAATGCGAATGACATCACAACCAATATGATTTGAACCGTCGCTCCCCAGTTGCCTCCCATATAATTTATGGCGTAGCCGACAACAGCCATCACAAAAAGATAACCGCCCGCCACTAAGAGTAGAGAGCTGTGCAATACCACGTCCCGCGAGATAAAGATATCAATGCCCCAGTGATGAATTCGTCGAATCGATATGACGAGTAAGGGCATTAACAAGAAGTAAATATAGCCTCGTGCCGCTATGTAGCCAATTTCAACCTGGTTTACCATGGTAGCGTTTGCATAAGTAACGAACTCAAACAGGTTGGTTGCTCCCAGATAAATAATGATTGGTTTAAACGCCCACTGCTCACGCCCCGCCTGTCGATATACAACTTCCAGAAGAACAAGCACTTCTAATGACAGCACGATCAGTACAAGAAAGCTCCACGCGGGATTTACTACCAATAGATAAGGGGCTAGCAATGCTGCTAGTGCGGGGGCAATAATAATTAACGTTACAGGTCGTTTTAGAACGTCGAAGATATTACTAAAGCTGGTCTGTATACAGCCAGCCAAAAAGAGTAACCATGCGAGCTGCTTAAGCACGTCAGCGCTGAGTAACCAGCTTAGCGAGATAGGTCCAAATAGCGAAGTGATTAAGGTTGTAGACCATAAAAAGGTGGCTGCGGTCGCCAATACCAATAAATGCTTGGCTACGCCGGGTTTGCGTACCGTTAACAACAGCAATAAAAGGGCTAAGTGCGCCAGACTATTTAACCCATAGCCTACATCTGAAATCATCCTTTTATCTCACCTTTATTATCATTATTTAGGAGATGAAATACAGGGAGGCGCATTGATGCAACGTCCCTGAAACCTTCGATATACAGCACATAACGTTTTCAGCTAGGTACGGTGCGCAGGCATCGCCCGCGCTATGATAAAAACTATCGTTTACGGATCACTAGTGAGCCAATTGAATACCCTGCACCGAAAGAGCAAAGTACTCCCACGTCACCGGCAACCAGGTCTTCATGGTTTAAACCAAACGCAATCACAGAACCCGCAGAAGCCGTGTTGGCATACTCGTCCAACACAATTGGCGCTTCGGTACGGTCAGCATCGCGACCTAACAGGCGTTTGCAAATCAAGGTGTTCATATTGATATTAGCTTGGTGAAGCCACCAACGCTTGACGCCTTCTGGCGTAATGTCGTGACTCGCTAAATGCGCTTCAATATGCGCTGCTGCCAATGGACACACTTCCTTGAAAACTTTGCGACCCGCTTGATGGAACAGCTTATCAGGTCCATACGGATCAACGTCTTCGGCACGTGTCATGTAGCCAAAATTAGAACGAATATTGTTTGAGAATTTCGTCAATGCCTTGGTGCTTAGCACGTCGTATACGTGCTCACTTTTGGCGGTTTCAGCAAGCTCAAGCACCGTCGCCGTAGCCACATCGCCAAAAATAAAGTGACTGTCGCGATCAGCGTAGTTAATTTGCGGTGAGACCAACTCAGGGTTAATAACCAACACGCGAGTCGCATTTTTCGCGCTCAGCATTTCATAGGCGCGATGCATACCGAACGTTGCTGCAGAACAAGCAACTAGCATATCGAAACCAAACCCTTCAATATTAAGAGCTTCTTGTACTTCAATTGCAATCGCAGGATAAGCACGCTGGGTGTATGCACACGACACAATCACAGCATCAATTTCATCGGCCGTAACATTGGCGGATGCCAGAGCTAACTTGGCCGCTTCGACGGCAATTTCGGCTTGGTGAGAAAGTTCGTCATCTGCTCGAGGGGCAATCTTAGGCTTCATTCGAGTGATGTCTAGCGCACCCTCTTTTTGATAGATGTAGCGACTTTTAATTCCTGATGCTTTTTCGATGAACTCTGCACTTGAATAAGGCATTGCTGCTACATCACCTGATTCGATTTGCGCTTTATTTTCTTCGTTAAACGCATCTACGTAAGCATTGTAGCTATCTACGAGCTCTTCGTTAGTTATACTGTCTTTAGGGTGCCATACACCCACACCACTAATCACAACTTGCTGAGACATAGGCATTCTCTATTATTTGATAGCACTATGGCGGTATTGAGCATTGCGTTACTCTGTGTCCTAAACGCATCTATACCAGTGCAATTGAGCCTAATCGTATTTACCTTAAAAAATACGACTGCGTTTTATGGGTTATAGCTTACCTTAATCCTTAAACGGTGTAACCATTGCGAACGCAAGGAAAGCTCTATTCCTCCGTTTAATACCAGCCCGCATAGATAATTACCCACTCAGCGAGACTTAAAATGTTCGTAATCGTGGCGTGTTTTCGCAGGTATAGTGGCTCTACATCAAGGTGACACAACAAAGAGTAAGAACACTTTAAACTCGGCCTTCGGGAAGGTCTGGCAAGCTACCAATAAAAAACCCCGCTTCAAAGCGGGGTTTCATGTAATCAATACGGGAGCTTACAGCTGGTTGATTTGCCACACTGTTACTGTGCCGCTAACTTCGTTGCCTACTACAAGAAGAGGCACACCACTTGGGCTGTCTTCAGCGCTAACAAAAACCAGGCTTTCTGGCGCTAGGTCACCAATGACATCATCGCTTGTCAAACCTTCGGTTAGGTCACGGTTAATTACATATTCTGCAAATTGAACGTCATAAGGGTTAGTAACGTCGTATACGAAAATACCGCCCATGCGCTCTGTGCCGATAAACGCGTAAGTGCGATCGCCAACTTGACCCACGGTTAACGCTTCTGGCTCTGGACCTTTATTCTCTGAGCGCGAGTCGCTTGCATTTTCATCGTCACCATTGTTGAACTGCGCCCCATGAACCGACGCTGAAATACGTTCAAAATCATCACCCGAGTCATAAACCACTAAACCGTTTTGATCCCAGATTGTGAATGAACGTGCACCGTAAGCGTACGCTGCATCGTACTCACCGTTTCCGTCAGCATCACCCATAGCTGAAGTTACACGTAAGTCGTCCGCTTCACCTGTCGCCTGTAGCATAGCTAATTCAGAGTTGGCGGCAGCGGTAAGATCTTCTACTTTAACTTCGTCTGTATAAGCTAGACAGCCATCATCTTCGTCAAAATCAACACCACCAGCAGCAGTACATGCCGCCTCATCAGCAGCGTCAAAGAAGTACTCACGGGCATCGCCTTCGTTAGCGGTAAGAATGAAAGTCGCATCCTTCCACGTAAAATTAGCAATGGTATCAGGCTGGTATACACCATAAATACCTGTGTACTGACCAAAACTCACCGCATCATTTTCTTGGATATCAATATTAAGTCCAGCCCAAGACTTAGTTCCTAGGCCGACGACATCTACCGTTAACTCTTCCAAGTCAATAATCGCAAGGCCATTGTTTTCCTGAAGACTAACGTATGCAACGTCGTTAGTAGCGGTGATGTATTCTGGTTCCAGATCTTTCGCTACCGTTGAGGTAATAGCTGTGCCGTTAATCGTGCGTCCTGCTGGGTTAGGAAACATCATTCCCTGCGCCATCAAGTCTGCTTCAGTACCGTTTAGAGCAGTAAAGCCAACGGTCGTCCCCGTTTCTTCTGGCTCACCACTTGCAAGAATATTTATGACGCTAACAGAACCTTCAGGGTCAATGGTGTAGTCATCAGAAGGCTCACCCTCGTTCGCTACCAACACTTTGCCACCATCCGGCGTAAAAGTGACCATATCCGGTAGTGCACCAACCTCGACGGAATCCAAAAAGGCTGGAGCAGAACTGTCTAGCCCGTTGTAGAACAACACATAACCGTTATCAGTTTTAACGTCTGCAGGTACAGCAACAGCCATAAGGTCACCGCTAACCGCAATGCTTGTTAAGCTACCTAAAGTCACACCATTTATATCGGCAGGCAGTGCGATAGTGGTAAGCGTTAGCGTAGTGGTGTTTATCGGATCAGCCATTGTAGCCGTGTTTACGCTAGAGGCATCAATAACTGCTATTGTATTCGTCTCGCCGTTTGTCGCGTAAATCGTATTGGTCTCAGCGTGGTACTGAACAATTTCTGCGGCCGTTTGATTGCCTAAGAAAGCACGACCAACGATATCCATTGCAATGCCGATTGACGCATCGGTACCATCACTTCCGTCTGTCCCTGGGTCACCTTGTTCACCCTGAGGTCCTTGAGCTCCTGTTTCGCCCTGCGCACCGTCGTCACCATCAAGGCCACATCCCGTGAGCGCCGCTGATACTAAAAATGCAAGTAACCCGTATTTAAACTTATTACGCACTGCCATTTGATTTCCTTTTTATTTGTATTTTTGTCGTACGTTATGAGGCTCGAGAAACCCAAGGATTTTTCCACCTTGTTCTCGCAAAGCGAAGGAAGAAAACAGGGATCCCTAACCTTAGTACACCAGAAATTTTATGTAACTTCTATGTATAAATTAGAATCAGTTTATGACACAAATATTAAATAGGCAAAAGCGCGTAACTTTTCTATAACAATGATGGCACACACGCCGCTTTAAATATGGACAGCACGGAGCAGTAGGCTCAAAGTAATCACACTTCGTTCATGCAATTGTAAGCATATATTTCAAATATCCTAATGCGTGTAAGGAAAAACGGTTTAGCTTAACAGCGGAACACGCTTCGCTTTTTCAAAGGTATAGTTTTATTTATAAGCACTATCTGATACTAATATTGCCAAATAGACGTATAAACTGAATGGGATAGTGCTTTAGCGCGCAAAAGTGAGCGAAGCGAGAACATTCAGTGATAAAAAAGGATTAACCATGAAATTGAAATTCACAGCTTCGGCAGTTATTGCCGCAGCGCTTACTTTAACAGCCTGTGCAACATCTCCTACGGGTAGAAATCAAGTGTTGCTCTATTCTGAAACTCAGCTCGCGCAAATGGGTGATCAGGCATTCACGGGCATGAAAGAAGAATTAAAAATTTCGAATAAAGCGGTTCAAAATTCTTACGTAGAATGCGTTGCAAATGCCATCACTGCTCAAGTACCAGCCACGGTATTCAATGGTCAATGGGAAGTCGTTGTATTCGACGATGAACAAGTTAACGCATTTGCACTACCCGGTGGAAAAATTGGTGTCTATACAGGCTTGCTTAACGTTGCAGAAAACCAGCATCAACTTGCTGCTGTCATTGGCCATGAAGTAGGTCATGTTATTGCAGAGCATGGCAATGAGAGAATGTCGCAGTCAACATTGATAAACATGGGCAGTCAGGCGGTAGGCCAAGTTTTATCCGCGAATGAAGTGCCCCAGTCGGGTCCCATCATGGCTGCGATCGGATTAGGTGTTCAAGTCGGTGTCCAACTTCCTTTTAGCCGAACTCATGAATCTGAAGCCGATGTCATTGGTCTTCAGCTAATGGCGAAGTCTGGGTTTGACCCAAGACAATCTGTAAACTTGTGGCAAAACATGGACGCAGCAAGCGGCGGCAACCGCCCAATGGAACTTTTGTCGACTCACCCAGCACCTCAAACCAGAATTGATAATTTACAAGCGAACATGCCTAACGCCTATGCAGACTATCAAGCTACTGCTTACCGCCCGAACTGTCGCTAAAAGTAAGTAATACCATTTCGCATAGGTCATTACCCGCTCATCGAGAGTTAAAATGTTCGTAATCGCGGCGTGTTACGTCGCACTTAATCTTAGGTAAAAAAAACGCTGCGAAATGCAGCGTTTTTTGTCTGAAACCAACGAAATTATTCGCTGTCTGCTTTGTGAAGATGTACATCCATTTGTGGGAATGGAATTGAAATACCCTCTTCATCAAAACGCAGTTTAACGTTTTCAGTGAAGTCGAATTTAACACCCCAGAAATCGGCAGAATTCACCCATGGACGAACAATAAAGTTTACGCTGCTGTCGGCCAGTTCAGATACTGCAATTTTAGGCGCTGGCTCTGCAAGAATACGCTCATCAGCCGCCACCATTTCTTCAAGAATTCTTTTCGCTTTAAGAAGGTCAGCGTCGTAACCAATACCAACAACCATGTCTACACGACGCGTGTCTCTTGCTGAATAGTTAGTGATGTTGCCACCGTAGATGTTGCCATTAGGAACAATAATTTCTTTATTGTCTGGTGTGTTCATTGTTGTGGTGAAAATACCAATCTTAACAATAGAACCAGCAGTACCTGCAGCTTCGACAAAATCACCCGCTTTAAATGGTTTGAAAACCAGAAGCATTACGCCAGCTGCAAAGTTCTTAAGCGAGTCTTGCAATGACAAACCAATAGCTAAACCAGCAGCACCTAATATAGCAACTAATGACGTTGTATCTACGCCTAGCTGATCAAGCGAAGCGACAATAACAAACAGCATTAGAATGGCGCTAAGGATAGCTTCCAAGAAGTCCACTAGCATGTTGTCGTATTTAGACTTGGCCATTAGGCGTCTAAATACAGATAAAATGAATCCAACTACGATCCTACCTATTACATAAATCGCGATTGCCATCAGAATGTTAATCCCCCACGGGATGGCGTAATCGTTTATGTACCTTTCAACATCGCTTGCAGAAAAAAGCGAAAGTTTTTCTTCCATAATATGGTCCTTGTCATGGTTAGTTGATAATTGCTCAAATACGGTAGCAGCTATTTGATTTAAGACCAATATAATATGGGCTCAAACACAGTAAATTTGCTCTAAAGTCTAAGCTACATGGGTATTTAAAAGCGTTAGCATTATACAAAAGTAGAGGAAATTCACTTGTTTTACTTTAGGATCCACTGTCCTTTTTTGTACATTTTTGCAGCGGTTTGTTGACCATCTAAGCAAGGCGGGTGTTTGACGGTCTAGTAGCTCTAAATCGACAAGTTTCTATGCCGTATAGGTGGCACATAGGCGCTAGAATGAAAAAACAAAAAATGAACGTATTTTCTTCACTTGTCACACGCTTGTCACTCAACAAGCGCATCCTTCATCACGAAGCTTAAATGCGCTTTGTGTTTCTTTTCCATTTTTTGGAAGTTACCGAGTTATAAGACATTTTTTTTGATGATTTTTTAGCCTCAAAGTTTTAGACTAAAGTCTCATGAAAGTTGACTGTTCACAACGCCTCATCAGTGTGTGTTGAGCAACTTCATGAAGGAGCTTTAGCAAACTATGTCACGTAAAGGATTAACGCATGTTGCTTCTCATAACCCTGTTTTCGGTGGTTTTGTGTTTATTTTTATATTCGCTGCGCACCGATAAAGGAAAACATACTAAGTACGCAAGAGCGGACTACCGCCCAGCAGCCCAATCGAAGTCTTCATCCAACGTGTTGAAATCTACTTCGAAAAACTCTTCGCCTTCCGCGGCCTAGAGAGTGAGTCATGTGATTCTTAAATAGGCAGCATGCTGTCGTTTGCGTAAGTTTTTGCATATTTACTTACGCGATGTTGTCGACAGCATTGCAACCTGTATCCACACACGTATTATACGCGTTAAAACTACACATCTGATTTGCTATGCGTATACCAAGAGTTTATTACCCCAATCCAATCCCGTTAGAACAAGAGTTTGAGTTAACTGAAGACGCCGGTCATCACATCGCGACGGTACTGCGCATAAAGCCCAATCGCCCTATTGTGCTTTTTAATGGCGACGGCAATGAATACAGTGCGCAAATTATTAGCGTTCAAAGAAAAAAAGTGACGGTTGAAGCCGACGCTTGTTTATCGCTAGCGAAAGAATCCCCGCTTCATTTGCACTTAGGTCAAGGGGTATCTAAAGGCGATAGAATGGATACCGTGCTACAAAAAAGCGTGGAACTTGGCGTATCAGAAATAACGCCCGTGATCACTGAACGCTGTACGGTTAAACTCGACGAGTCGCGCTGGGAAAAGAAAATTCAGCAATGGCAGAAGATTATAATTGGCGCCTGTGAACAAAGCGGTCGCAACATTATTCCCGCGCTCAACGCCCCGGTTAGTCTTAATCAATGGTTGTCGTCTTCAACCAATACCACAAGATTAGTTCTCGCACCGGGCGCTGAACAAAGTTTGGCAAGACAACCTTATAATGTTCAAGGCTTTCGTTTGCTTATTGGCCCTGAAGGTGGGTTATCTGAAACAGAAATTCATAAGGCAAACGAAAACGGCTATCAGTCGGTAAGTTTGGGCCCACGTATTTTGCGCACCGAGACAGCAGCGATTACAAGCCTAAGTATTCTTCAAGCTCAGCACGGCGACTTCTAAGTCAGTATTTTAAGCAGCTCTAGAACCAGCATAGTGCTAGCTCAGTAACTTGAAGAATTCAGGTGTGCCCCCATATAAGTTTACAATCAGCCGGGCCATCTGAGCCGGCATTTTATCAACATTCAAGGTGAAAACATTATGCAATATACCGTTGGCGTAATTATGGACCCCATCGCGAGCATTAAGCCACATAAAGATACAAGCTTTGCGATGATGCTTGAAGCTCAGCGCCGCGGTGCAAAGGTTGTATATTTTGAATTAAAAGACCTGTATTTAGACAATGGTAAGCCTATGGGTTTAGGTAAAACCGTATCGGTCAAGGATCAAGCTACAGATTTCTACACCATTGAAGACGAGTCGACCTTGCATTTAGGCGACATTGATGTGTTACTCATGCGCAAAGATCCACCCTTTGACAGCGAGTTTTTGTATGCGACTCAGATGCTGTCGCTTGCGCAGGACGCGGGAGCGCTAGTTGTAAATAACCCTCAAGCGCTTCGCGACTACAACGAGAAGCTGTTTACGTCGTACTTCCCAGAACACATTCCCAATACCTTAGTCACGAACAACCAAGCGCTTATCCGTGAGTTTCACGCCAAGCACCAAGACATTATTTGCAAACCTTTAGACGGTATGGGTGGCGCGTCTATCTTTAGAGTGAAGCCTGATGGCAATAACTTAGGCGTTATTATTGAAACCCTAACCAAGTTAGGCACGCGCTACATGATGGTACAAGAGTACCTTCCAGAGATTAAAGACGGCGATAAGCGCGTACTCATCGTTGATGGTGAAGTCATGCCGTATTGCTTAGCGCGACTGCCTACAAAAGGGGAAACCAGAGGTAACCTAGCCGCTGGCGGTACAGGACGCCCTCAGCCAATCTCAGATTCTGACCGCGCCCTAGCCGAAGCCATCGCGCCAACGCTCAAGGAAAATAACATTTTATTTGTAGGACTTGATGTTATTGGCAGCAAAATTACTGAAATAAACATTACTAGCCCAACTTGCGTAAGAGAAATAGAAGCAGCTTACGATGTTAATATAATGGGTGCGCTGTTTGACGCCATTGAAAAGCGCTTAGCCAGTAAATAAAGTAAGGTTGTATTGGTAACACAGTGCAATTCGTATCGTAAAAAGCAAATATGAGTGGATAGAGCGCCTTTAGCTTCAATAGTGTAAAGGCCCTCACAGAGCAAAAGATAGTAGATAAAAGACAAACTATGACGGAATTAAAAAGCCTACAAAATCATTTTCTGGTCGCGATGCCTAGTTTGGACGATCCGTATTTTTCTCGCTCACTCATTTATATTTGTGAACACAACGCTGAAGGTGCTATGGGTATTGTAGTAAATCAACCCTCCACCATGAACGTGAAGCAGCTTCTTGAACAGACTGACAAAGAACTCACTGTGTCTGACGACAAAGCAGAACAAATCGTGCTGGCTGGCGGTCCTGTAAGCCAAGAGCGAGGATTTGTGCTGCACTCGTCGCAAAGAGAGTGGGCATCTAGCTTAAAGCTTGCACCAGGGGTTATGGTGACCACCTCCAAGGACATTTTGACTGCTATCGCCAATGATGAAGGCCCTGAAGACGTTTTGATTGCTTTGGGGTACGCGGGCTGGACAGCCGGTCAGCTTGAGAAGGAAATGCAGGAAAACGCATGGCTCACTATCGAAGCTGACGAAGAAATTCTGTTTAACACGCCTATGCACAAGAAATGGCAAGCAACAGTAAATAAACTCGGTGTGGATGTATGGCAGCTAGCACCGGGAGCGGGACATGCCTGATATAGGAAATCGTACGGTACTTGCGTTTGATTTTGGTACCAAAAGCATTGGCGTGGCGGTAGGTCAGGAAATTACCGGTACGGCTTCCCCTCTTGCAGCGCTGAAGGCACGAGACGGTATTCCTGACTGGACGTTAATAGAAAAGCTTTACGAAGAATGGCAACCGCATATCGTGGTGGTGGGTTTACCGCTTAATATGGATGGTACTGAGCAGGAGATGACTCAACGCGCCCGCAAATTTGCAAACCGTCTACATGGGCGTTTTAAAGTGGCCGTTGACACCTGTGATGAGCGACTGACTACCACAGACGCTAAAGCCATGCTGTTTGAGTTAGGTGGCTATAAAAAACTGACTAAAGATAAGGTTGATAGTGTGTCGGCCTGTGTAATATTCGCTAGCTGGAGCGAGAGTCAGTACGAATAATTGTTAGGGCCTGTTGACCTTTGTATGCTGCTGGCTCTTGCTGCTATTTCTTTTCTGCCCCACACTGCCAGCATACATCAAAAGCGGCGCCGTTTTGTTCACTGCACTCACCACAAATCCAGTCTTCACTAGATACTGCCTTATCGTTTGATTTCTGAATGAAGGGCTCAATAACTTTCGACGCTCTTGCATACCAGCTATCGTCAACAAGCCACACTTCCTGCTGAGAATCTTGCCAAGGCAGCTCTCCGATTGCGCCACTGGCGAACTCATTTTTTACCATATAAGGAATAGATAAAGCGTCAAGCTCGCTGCGAACCGCTTGAAGTTCAAAAGCGTCTTGTGAAGTGAAGAGTTTTTTCAATGGCTACCCTCTTGTTAAACACAAAAGCAGCCCGTGGGCTGCTCATCATGCGAGAAAAACGTGTCTCTCTACTGCTTTATTTCAGTAAGCGTTTCAAATGCAGCTCCCCCTAAAGGGATTTCAGCATAAAGCGAAAGCAATTAGTCATCCATATCAATAGATACATTTGACAGTGTACCTAAGCTAGAACCGTCGCTGGTATCAAGCTTGATCATTAAGCGCAGGTCATTAGGCGAGTCGGCGTGGTGCAGCGCTTGGTCCATATCAATCTTACCCGCTTTGTACAAATCATACAGCGCCATATCAAAGCTCTGCATGCCCTGCTCTTTGCCTTTTTTCATTGCTTCTTTTAACGCGCCTATTTCATTGCGCTGTATTAGGTCGCGCACTAGCGGCGAATTAAGCAGTATTTCTATTGCCGCAACCCTACCCTTGCCGTCTGGCGTAGGTACTAGTTGCTGCGCAACAATGGCGCGGATGTTTAAGCTTAAGTCAAAGCGCAACTTATCGTGCTGATCTTTCGGCGCTAAATGCATAATACGTTCAATAGCTTGGTTCGCGTTGTTAGCGTGCAGCGTAGCCACACACAAATGCCCGGTATCAGCAAACGACATGGCATATTCCATGGTTTCCATTGAACGAATTTCACCAATAAGAATGACATCAGGCGCCTGACGTAGCGAACTTTTAAGGGCGTCGTCGAAAGACTGAGTATCTATGCCCACCTCGCGCTGGGTAATAACACAGTTTTTATGCTCGTGCACAAATTCAATGGGGTCTTCAATAGTCAGTATATGCCCGTGCGAATTTTCATTTCTATGCCCAATAAGCGCAGCCAGTGACGTGGACTTACCCGTGCCTGTTCCACCTACAAATAGAACAAGACCGCGTTTAGCCATAATAATTTCTTTTAATACTCGCGGCAGACCCAAATCATCAGCTTTAGGAATTTGAGTAACGATGCGGCGAATCACCATGCCCGCTTGGTCACGCTGCCAAAATGCAGAGCAGCGGAAACGACCAATGCCCTCTCGTACTATGGCGAAATTACATTCTTTGGTCGTGTGAAACTCATTCTGCTGTTTTTCAGTCATCGCTTCGTGAACCAGCGCCAGCGATGCCTCTTCCGAGGTCGCGCTTTCCGTCACTGGCGTAAGTTTGCCGTTAATTTTGGCACTTACCGGAAACCCCGCCGTTACGAATAAATCCGATGCGTTGGTATCGACCATTTTTTGTAGTAGTGAATCTAACATATTGGCCTCTAGAAACTGTTCATCGACTGTTTATCAACTGACTTTGCTGCGGCGTCTTGTTTGGTGATAACCCCCATCGCCACTAAGCGCTGAAGACACTGATCCATAGTTTGCATACCGTGAGCCTGACCCGTTTGAATAACCGAGTACATTTGCGGCACTTTATCTTCTCGAATAAGGTTACGAATAGCGGGGATCCCCACCATGATTTCATGAGCCGCAACTCGGCCCCCGCCTACTTTCTTAAGCAGTGTCTGTGAAATAACCGCACGCAATGATTCCGACAACATAGAACGCACCATGGCTTTTTCTTCTGCCGGGAAAACATCGATAATACGGTCAATGGTTTTTGGTGCAGAGTTGGTGTGAAGAGTGCCGAATACTAAATGGCCGGTTTCGGCAGCTGAAATGGCAAGGCGTATGGTTTCTAAGTCACGTAGCTCACCGACTAGAATTACGTCTGGGTCTTCACGAAGCGCCGAGCGCAGTGCGTTATTAAACGAGTGCGTATCGCGGTGTACTTCCCGCTGGTTTACCAAGCTAAGCTTGTTGTCGTGCACGAATTCGATAGGGTCTTCAATGGTAAGAATATGTTCACGCTTGTGGGTGTTGATATGGTCGACCATGGCCGCAAGCGTGGTACTTTTACCCGAGCCGGTGGCACCTGTCACAAGTACAATGCCAGTAGGCTGATTTATAATTTCCTTGAAAATTTCAGGCGCGCCAAGGTCGTCTAAGGTTAATACTTTACTGGGGATAGTACGTAATACTGCCGCGGCGCCTCGGTTTTGCACAAACGCGTTAACACGAAAGCGCGACAAGCCATTCACTTCGAAAGAGAAATCGGTTTCCAGGTTTTCTTCGTATTCTTTGCGCTGCATGTCATTCATAATCTCATAAACGAGACCATGTACTTGCTTGTGATCGAGGGCTGGCACGTTCAGTTTACGCATTTCGCCATCAACACGAATTATTGGTGGTAGGCCCGCTGATAAGTGTAAATCTGAGGCGTTATTCTTAACACTGAAAGCCAAAAGTTCGGTAATATCCACAACCACTTCTCCAAAACAAGGTGAATAATGCAAACAATAGCAGAAAGACTAGATTCCGCACGAAAAGGAATAGACCAAGCCGCTACCAGTGCACATCGTCCACCAAATTCCGTTAAATTGCTAGCGGTTAGCAAAACAAAACCCGTATCAGATATCATGGAAGCGTATGAAGCCGGACAACGTATGTTCGGCGAAAATTACGTGCAGGAAGGTGTTGAAAAGGTTCAGGAACTTTCTCACTTAAGCGATATAGAGTGGCACATGATTGGCCCAATTCAGTCGAATAAAACCAAGGTAGTCGCCGAACATTTTGATTGGGTTCAGTCTGTAGATAGAGAAAAAATTGCTCGTCGCTTAAACGAACAGCGACCTGACTCAATGCCGCCGTTAAACGTGTGCATTCAGGTTAATATTGATGACGAAGAGAGTAAGTCAGGGGTAGCCCTAAGTGAATTAGATGCGCTAGTGGAGTTTATTAACTCTCAAAAGCACCTGACCTTGCGTGGACTAATGGCCATTCCCAAAGCAGATCCTAGTGAAGAACAACAGCGCGCCACACTGTCTAAGCTAAAAGAATTATTCGACCACTACCATACATCATTGAGCAATTTTGATACCCTATCCGTAGGAATGAGTAGTGATATGACAGAAGCGATTCAACACGGGTCGACTATGGTGCGCATCGGTACCGCTATTTTCGGTAAGCGAAACTAGCGCGCTAACCCAACGGATAACGCTTCGCCTCGCTACACAGACTTAAACGCAACCAACAAATAGGATTTACATGCAACAGAAAAAATTAGCATTTATTGGCGCGGGTAACATGAGCCGCAGCATCATCAGTGGGCTTATCAAATCTGGGTACGCAAAAGAAAACATCCTTGCGGCAAACCCTTCCACACCAAAGTTAGACGGCCTGAAGGCCGAGTTTGGTATTCACACCACACAATCTAACGATGAAGCCTGCCAATTCGCTGATGCCATAGTGCTTGCGGTAAAACCACAAATAATGGGCGAAATGTGCGGCGAGCTTCAGAAAAACAATGACCTTTCGGGCAAGTTGTTTATGAGCATTGCAGCTGGGCTGCCGGTAGCCAGATTGCAAGAAATGCTAGGTGGTGAATACCCTGTTGTTCGTATTATGCCAAACACCCCGAGCTTGTTAGGCAAAGGCATGTCTGGGATGTATGCCGACGACACGGTTTCTGAGTCAGACAGGCAATACGTTGACGATGTAATGAACAGCGTTGGCGAAACCGTTTGGGTAGATAAAGAAGAGGGTATTAACGGTGTTATCGCCGCAGCGGGCAGCAGCCCAGCTTATTTCTTCTTGTTCTTACAAAATATGCAGGAAGAAGCCATGAACATGGGCTTTGACAAAGCGCAATCTCGCTTAATGGTTCAACAAGCAATGTTAGGCGCAGCCGAAATGGTTTGTAACAACCCAGACCTTGAATTAAGCGAGCTTCGTGCCCAAGTTACGTCTAAGGGCGGCACTACCGCAGAAGCCGTTAACACTTTCATTAATGAAGGTTTAAAAGATATTGTCAGCAAGTCGATGCGCGCCGCCGTAGCACGTGCTGAAGAAATGGCAAAACAGCTATAACGTTTTAGGAAAAACACAACATGAACGCAACGGTATTTTTGGTTGATACCTTATTTAGCCTTTATTTGATGGTGGTTATCCTGCGCCTTTGGTTACAAATGGTTCAGGCAGATTTTTATAATCCACTCAGTCAATTTGTAGTAAAAGCAACCCACCCTATCGTGGGGCCGTTGCGCCGTATTATTCCGTCAATCGGCAGGTTCGACACCGCTACTTTTGTGTTAGCGGTAGCGGTATGCGCGCTTAAGCTAATAACCCTAGGGTTAATGTTTGGCGGTAGTCTAAACCCAGTCGGCATTGCGATTTTGTCAGTGGTTGGCGTGATAAAAGAAACCCTGTCATTAATGTTCTGGGTGCTGCTGCTACGCGCTATTTTAAGCTGGGTGTCACAAGGTCAGTCTCCGGTTGACTATGTACTGTATCAGCTAACCGAGCCGTTTTTAGCGCCAATACGTAAAGTCATCCCACCATTAGGCGGTTTAGATTTATCAGTGCTTATTGCCATCATTGCATTACAGTTTTTACAGCTTCTGATCCAAGACACTTTCCCTATGTAACTAATGTCAGTTCAAGACACTGTTAGGGAAAGTATTGGTCTTGCAGTTTGGTTCATAGAGCAAAACAAGCTGTAATGGGTAAGAATTGAAAATAAGATGAAGGCAGAGGTAGTTTCTATCATGGGTAGAATAAATCAAATCAAAAAAGCTTACGTCGCACTTCTTGTGATGGCTATGTCATGCTTAAGCGTTTCCGCATTTGCCGAGCAGAAGCAAACGCTTGGTGAATGGGATGTTCACTATATGGTGGTGAGTACGCCATTTCTCACACCTGAAGTGGCGGCTAGCTACGGCATTGTGAGAAGTAAGTTTAATGCGTTGGTTAACATTTCGGTGTTAGACAAAGTTTCCGGTGAAGCGCAACGGGCAGATGTCACAGGTACGGCTAAGAATCTGTTAGGTAACTCGCGTAAGCTGACTTTCAAAAAGGTGGAAGAAGGTGATGCTATCTATTACCTTGCCGTGCTGCCATTTCGCGATCAGGAAACCTTTAGGTTTGAGATTGACGTTCAAAAAGGTAGCAGCAAACAAACGCTGAAGTTTCAGCAAAAAATGTACGTTGACGAGTAATTTATAAGGCGAGCACTGCTTTAATAATGCCAACATCGTAAGTAAGCGCTCACCTGTAACGCACTCATGCTTGTGATGAAAAGCACTGATTAACGAAGCGAGATATCCGTTAGCCCGGTATCTCGCTTTTTTATTATGTTAAAAATAGGGTAACTGCACTTTACCAATTGAATGTGGTGGTAAATAATCAAAGCAACTGGTCGGGCAAGTTAGTGTGGTCGGATTATGTGTAACCATTAGCACTTAAGTCATGAAAGACAGATGAGCACTGCGCCGCAGCAAAGAGCGACATGCACTAACTGCCTTCATAGCAAATAAAAAGAGAACAATTATGAATACGCCCTCGTCTCAGACCGTATCTCAGACAGCTACACCGCAGTCTGCCAACAATTCGGAACAACTCTCACCTTACTTCCCTAACCTGTTAGCTCCTTTAGATTTGGGCTTTACCACACTTCGCAACCGCACCCTTATGGGTTCAATGCATTTAGGCCTGGAAGAAGAAAAAGGCGGTTTTGACAAACTTGCTGCGTTTTACGCTGAGCGAGCAAAAGGCGGTGCAGGGCTAATCGTAACAGGTGGTATTAGCCCGAACATTTCAGGTTGGGTAGCGCCCTTCGCTGGCAGAATGACCCGCTCTCGCCACGCGAAAAAACACCGTGTCATTACTGATGCTGTGCATAAAGAAGATGGCAAAATTTGCATGCAAATTTTGCATTCAGGCCGTTACGGTTATCATCCACTTGCTGTTTCGGCTTCACCGATGAAGTCGCCCATTACCCCTTTTAAGCCCCGCGAATTATCCTCTCGCGGCGTAAGAAGCACAATTAAAGACTACGTAAAATGCGCTAGCCTAGCTCAAAAGGCGGGCTATGACGGCGTGGAAATTATGGGTTCTGAAGGCTACCTCATAAATCAGTTTTTCTGTGAGCGCACCAACCACAGAAATGATGAATGGGGTGGTAGCTTAGAAAACCGCGCTCGCCTAGCGATTGAGATAGTAAAAGGTGTGCGCGAGAAAGTGGGCACTAACTTCATCATTATTTATCGCCTGTCTATGCTGGACTTAGTTGAAGGCGGCGCTAAGTGGGACGAGGTTGTATATTTAGCCAAAGAAATCGAAAAAGCAGGCGCTACGCTAATTAATACCGGCATAGGATGGCACGAAGCAAGGGTACCCACTATCTCCACATCCGTACCTCGCGCGGCGTTTACCTGGATAACCGAACGCATGAAAAAAGAGGTGTCTATCCCTCTCATTACCACTAACCGTATCAATACGCCTGAAGTTGCAGAATCGGTGCTCGCACAAGGCCATGCTGATATGGTATCGATGGCGCGACCTTTCTTGGCTGACGCACATTTTGTAGCGAAGGCCATGCGCAATGAGTCTAAGCTAATCAATACGTGTATTGCCTGTAACCAGGCTTGCCTAGACCATGCATTCGAACAAAAGCGTGCAAGTTGCTTGGTAAACCCACAAGCGTGCTACGAGACCGAACTTACCTTTCCCCCTACTCAAAATAAGAAAAAACTAGCGGTAGTAGGTGCAGGGCCTGCGGGTTTGGCGTTTTCCATGTATGCCGCAGAGCGCGGTCACGAGGTACATCTATTTGATAGAGCCAGTGAAATTGGCGGTCAATTTAATTACGCCAAGCAAGTGCCGGGTAAAGAAGAGTTTTACGAAACCCTACGCTACTTTGACAATCAGTTAGCTCGCGTGGGCGTTACGGTTCACCTTAACACCGAGATTAACGCAGAAAGCCTTGCCGATGAGAGGTTTGATGAAGTGGTGCTAGCCACCGGTATTAATCCTCGTACGCTTACAATTGAAGGGCACGACCATCCTAAAGTGATGAGTTATTTAGACGTATTGCGCGACCACAAGCCAGTAGGCAAGAAAGTAGCTATTGTTGGCGCTGGCGGCATTGGTTTTGATGTAGCGGAATTCCTAGTAGAACACGAACATTTAGCCAAAGACAAAGAGAAGTGGCTGGCGCACTGGGGTATAGATAAAGATTATTCTGCTCCTGGCGCACTAAAAGAAAAAGTCATAGAGCCGTCTGATCGCGAAGTGTATTTACTACAACGTAAAACCTCTAAAGTGGGCAAAGGGCTAGGCAAAACAACGGGCTGGATCCATAGGCAATCGTTGAAACACCACAATGTTCAAATGATAAATGGCGTGAGCTACGAGAAGGTGGACGATGAAGGTCTGCACGTGCTGATTAACGACACGCCTAAAGTACTGCCGGTCGACAACGTCATTGTATGTGCTGGCCAGGAGCCGTTTAAGCCTCTGCAACAACCTCTAGAAGAGGCAGGATTTACCGTGCACATTATCGGCGGTGCTGATGTAGCGGCTGAACTTGATGCTAAACGCGCTATCCGTCAAGGCGCTGAACTGGCAGCGCGAATTTAAGCGCGCGGCCAGCACCAAGAAACCCGTTCGTTATTGGCTATTTTGAATAGCCTGTAGCTTGGCGGTGTAAAGCGCTCTGTTCTGCGAAGGCAGCGAAAGAGAGAGCGCTTTTTCCATCATACTTTCAGCTTTGATCACCTCGCCCTTTAAAAAGTAAGTTTTAGCCATAGCCGAGTAACTCTCGCCTAAATAAGGTCCTGTCGCGATGGCCTTGTTGAAAAACATTTCTGCCTCTGAAAGCTTACCTTTCGCTAAAAATGCATTCCCCAAATCTATCCATCGGTAGGGGTTGTCATCGTCTGTTTTTAAATACATATCCCCAATTCGTGATAAGGTTTCTACGTCGCCTATTTTCTTAAGTAGCACAGCAAAATTTGATAACGTATGGACCGATTGGATATGGTTTTCAATTGCAAATTCGTAAAGTTTCCTAGCTTCTTCTTCGTAGCCGTTTGAACGGTAGAGTACCGCGAGAGAATTTAGCGTAGATGCATTCGCTGTGTTTAACTCCATTGCGCGATACAAATAACTGTAGGCTAAATCAGGGTTGTCGCTCATCACTTCAGCAGACATATTTTGGTAATACATTGAGATAAAGTCAGCCTCGGAGATATAAACTCCCCGGTCGTTACGGCTTGATGGAAAATAATCAATCACCGCTCTCCCCCGAAAAACAATACTATCGCCTGTTTTTTCGGGTTCAGGCCCTAAAATAATGCTTCGAACATGTGTTGACGTAGTGAGAGTGTTTCCAAACCGCCGATACAGTGGTGGAGTATGGACCTGTTGATAAACCACATCTAAGTTAACGACTTTGGCAAGCGCTGTAGTAAGCAATGCAAGCGACATACAGTTTCCGTAACGTTTGTTTAAAACATCTTGTGCTTTTAGCGTATCGCCAGCGTAACTGAAGTTCGAGACTAAGTTATCCAAATAATAAGCGAGGCGAAAATTAGATGATATGTGTGCTTTTGCGGGAGAATTATAATAAGAAAGAAAGTGCTGCTTTTGCTGCTCAGATAACGCAAAGAGCGCACCGGGTTCTTCCACATCGATTAATGCGAATTCGCTAATCTGCCAATTGTAAGGTGTTAACTCACCCTTACTCTGGGCATCACTGCTTTTAGTGCTCTGGCACGCCACATTAGCCATCAATGCCATAGCTAGAAATAACAGTTTTGTTTTCAACATGCTTTCCCTTTCTGACTTTCCCTTAATTTAAGAGTAATTGTTCAAAAAGTGTATTACAAGTTAGCCCACAAATCGCGATTAGAAGCGCTTCTTTATATTAAAACTGATCGAACATGATAGCGTTGCCGTCCGGGTCTTTAACAATTAGATGCCCGGGGCCGCTATCGCCTTTCACAGGCACGTCTAAAGCGATGCCTTGTTCAACTAGATTTGCCTGAAGTGCCCTAACATCACTTGGGTTGAAGGTCATAATGTTATCTTCAAACATCCCTTCGAATAACCCAATCATGGTGGTGCCATTTTTCATCATTAACCATTTATCTTCCACCGAGCCGCATGAAGGCATGGCTTCAAAGCCCAAGGCCTCATAAAACGTCTTCGACTTGCTGATGTCTTTAACCGTTAAACTTAACGAAAATAGCCCTAACTCCACTTTATTCTCCCTTAAATTTCGTAACCATTGTTCACTTATACCAATTAATACTCTAGTGAAGCTTTTGAACAATATCACTGCCATTAGTCGCAAAAAGAAAAAAGCCAGTAATACTGAATATTACTGGCTTTACGTCAAATATCGGCTTTTGACTGCTCTTAACCTAACGCTGATTGCACTGTAAAAAGTTTAAATAAAAATATTATTCCTTAACTTTTTTGACTAGCGATCCAGCGATCTATTTTCTGCTCAAGAATAGCAAGTGGAATGCCGCCCGTGTTTAACACTTGCGCGTGGAACTCACGGATGTCGAAATCATCACCTAATGCCTTCTCTGCGCGCGCGCGCAATTCTTGAATTTTAAGTGCACCCACTTTGTAAGATAACGCTTGTGATGGGATAGCAATATAACGCTCTACCTCAGCCACAACTTCTGTGCGGGTCATGCCTGAGTTATCAAGCATAAAATCGATGGCTTGTTCTCGGGTCCAACCTTTCGCGTGAATACCTGTGTCTACCACCAAACGCATGGCGCGCAACTGCTCATCTTGAAGCGTGCCATAACGATTCCATGGATCGTCAAAGAACCCCATTTCATACCCTAGCGTTTCTGAATATAGCGCCCAACCTTCACCGAAAGCGGGAAGGAAGCTAAAGCGCATGAATGAAGGTAGCGCTTCATTTTCTTGCGCTAGACTCACTTGGAAATGGTGACCTGGAGCGCCTTCGTGTAGATACAAGGTAACGTTGCCGGTGGTTAAGCGGCTAGGCAAATCGTAGGCATTAAAGTAGAAAGTACCTGGACGAGAGCCGTCTGGCGTGCCCGGCTGATATGATCCACCCGCACTGAATTGCTCGATAGCAGGGTCGTAGGGTTTGATTTCTAACTCAGACTTCGGCAACAGTGAAAAGTACTGATCAATTTTCTCATCAACTTCACGGCCAATATCGTAATAGCTCTGTGTTAGCGCTTCACGGCTTTCAGGCTTGAACTTAGGATCGGTACGTACATAGTCGAAGAATTCGTTTAATGTCCCTTCAAACTTCACTTCGTCCTTAATTTCAAGCATGTCATTTTTGATACGCTTAACTTCTTTTAAACCAAGGTTATGCAGTTCATCAGGGGTCATTGGCAGTGTGGTTGAACCTTCCACCATCAATTGATAAAGCTTTGCACCACCTTTCATATCGCTAAGGCCAATGCTTTCACGGGCAACAGGCAAATACTCATCGCGAAGGAAGTCGCGCATACGCGTGGTTGCATCGTAAATTTCTTGCGTCGCTTTCTCGTAGTCAGCGGTTAAACGGGCTTTTTCTTCGTCAGAGAAACTTTCTGGGAACATAGTAATTGGCCCCCAAAACTGTGACTCTTTAATTGGGATAGCCAGCTGAGTATCGAACTGCTTGATCACGCGATCGATTGTCAGCTTAGTTTCAAGAACACCGCTTTCCATGCCCTCGCGGAACTTTCCGATAGCGCGGTCAGAAATAGCAATGTAATCCTTATGGCGAGATAAGTTATTTTCGTAATCTTCTACTGTTTTAAATGGCGCTGCGCCCTTTCCGCTCGCGAAGGTCGGGTAGAAGGTATGGAACCCACTGAAGTGATTAACAGGACGCACTTCCGTTAGCGCTTCAATCTCGTCGGTAGACATTTTTAGCGAGCGCTCTTCGTTGTATTTAAATACGTCGTAGGCGAGTTTATCGGTGTCGCTTAACTTACTGCGGTCAATTTGTTTAAGCTCTGACAAGTTTAGCAATGTAGCTGTTTTTCCCGCTAAAGCGTGAGAGTCTGTTAAGAAGTCGCCCATTCTGTCTGCGTAACGCATGTCGCCGCGAAAAATGGCCATGATTGGGTTTAGCTCAATATCACGCTGGTCAGCGGCTGCAAATAACGCAAAAAGTTTTTCGTGCTCAGACGCTTCTTTTGACACTGAAGTACTTTTTGATGAACTCTGCACATTTGCGTTGCCGTGTTCATGTGCCACTGCTGAGCTAAGGCCCAGTGCCATGGTTACTGCACTACTTACAAGTAGTGTTTTGAATGCTTTCATTTTTTGTTCCCTTGTTATTTCTTCTCTGTTTTTGCGTATATTTCGCAAAAAAAAGCGCTGTCGTTATGTGTTTTCTTGATTCTATATACCGCGTGATAAGCGCATTTAACCCTAATAATGCGTACCTGACGCCGATATCAGGCATACCGCCGATACAATACAATTCAGCGTTTACTTAATAAGTCACAGGTTCACACGGTATCTATTCATGTAAGGTTTTTCGGGCTGCACCATTTATTCAGGCAAATGAGCCATCTCTTTTCGCCACGCCCTCTCATACGCATCACGGCCTAATACACGTTGTGCGTACGCGGCTACATTGTCTGTTTTACCGTCTAGCGTGATATCTAGCTTGCTGCCTTTTGCCCACGCCAAAATATGACCTGCTATTATGTCAGCCATGGTAAACATGGTGCCGCATACAAATTCTTTATCGCCCAGCATAGAAGAAAATACGGGCAACACGCGCTTAAACTCCCACACCGCTACATCACGCATTTGTTCAAGTCTTTGCTCTTTAGGTAATGCAAAGGTGTGCTTTGCCAAATTCCAAATCGGTTGCTCTAACTCATTGGTGAGAAACAACATCATTTCTTCATATTTGGCTCGCTCGAAGCTACCAGGCTCTGGAATGAATTCATGCATGCCGTGACGTTCAGCTAAAAAAGTGACGATAGCCGCCGATTCCGTCAAGGTACCTTCTGGCGTCGAAAGCGCTGGGATTTTAGAGGCAGGACTGATGGCTTTAAATTCTTCTGACAGGTGTTGCCCTTGTTTTAAGTCAACTAAGCTGTACTCAAAAGGTAAACCTAGCTCTTCCAGTGCCCATGCCACGCGAACCGAGCGGGTTTTCGGATATCCGTAAAGTGTATACATACCTATGCCCTTGCTTATGTAATGTGAGCTAACTGTAAGTCGAATAGGAAAAAAGTGCTACTGCCATATTGTTACTGAGTTTTAACACTGTAACTTCTGTATGACAGTACCGCCTACTTATGGAGAGGCTCCATATCCAAAGACTATATAAAGAGGCTACCTTCAAAAAGAGTGAAAATAATAAGGAAAAGCCAAAAAGATAAGGTAATGGTCGGTAACTTTTTCACGTAACCAATATAATGATTTCCGTAAATGCCAGTAGCTATGCGCTAACACACAACTCGGTTGTCGCTTCAACGCCCTAGTATTCCTAGTCTTGCGTAGTATCCCTAAGTTATGCGCCACAATGGTTCACTTTATGCTCATCTCACTTCAATGCTTTTAACAAATTCGTTAATAATTGAGTGAAGGAGAACACGATGAAGAAACGTTTACTATCTACCTTAGCAGGTTCACTGACATTAATGTTAAGTGCGAGCAGTTTCGCAGGTCATCATGATAGTGATGGAAAAGAAGTGATAATGAATAACCTGGAAACAGGGATGAGCATGGGCTCAGTAGTGGTGAGCAGTTATGATGATGACGGTGTAGTATTTACGCCAAATCTGTCAGGGTTAACCCCGGGCATTCATGGTTTTCATGTTCATCAAAATGGTGATTGTTCACCAGCAGTGACAGATGGAAAAAAAGTGTTGGGCGGCGCAGCGGGCGGCCATTTCGATCCAGAAGATACCGGTAAACACCGTGTTCCTTGGTCTGAAAAGGGTCACGAGGGCGATCTGCCCGTGCTTTATGTTGATGAAAATGGAAACGCAACCCAGCCTATCTTTGCACCAGAGCTTGAGTTAGATGATATTGAAGGCCGCGCCTTAATGATTCACGCAGGTGGCGACAATTACTCTGATTCACCTAAAAAGTTAGGTGGCGGTGGTGACCGCGTAGCATGTGGCGTAATTGGGAAATAAACTAACGCCACCTCATGTCATGCAATCAACATCTTATACAAAAAAGCGGCTTCTAAAGCCGCTTTTTTATACTTCACTTGATAAAAATAACTTGCCTGGTCTTGTCTAACAAAGCGAGTCCTATCTTTCGATAAGGGTAGTATTAGCCTTTATCTCATATTCGATATTCAATCGGTATTCCAATGTGATGTTGGCATTAAGAAGTTGAGATACAGGGCAATTTTCTTTTGCTTCCTGTGCAATTTTCTCAAACTCATCTTCGGTAATCCCTTCAACCTCAGCATCTAAGCTTAGTGCCGATTGAGTTATTTCAAAGCCGTCATCGTTTTTCTCTAAACTGATTTTTGCAGTGGTATTTAACTCGCCGTCATTGTATCCCGCATCTGAAAGCGCAAAAGAAAGTGCCATGGTGAAGCAACTCGCATGCGCCGCACCAATTAATTCCTCGGGGTTGGTTCCCTTTCCATCTTCAAACCGCGTGTTAAAACCATAAGGCTGGTTCGATAAAGCACCGGTTTGTGTAGAAATGCTCCCCTTTCCCTTTTTACCTAGCGGTTTGTAAACTGCACTACCTGATTTGACTATCGACATATCATCTTTCCTTTCATTTTAACTAAACTGATTTTCATGTAGTTGGATAAGATGCAAGTGCTCTGCCGATCATGAGAAATCGCTCTATCCCTTGTCATAGGGGCTTTACAGCGCCGCCTTGTAAATGGTGGAACCAGAGACAGTTTCCTTTTTGAAAGAAGACTACAGAGTTAGATGAAAATTTTACTTACATCCTTTTAGTCTTTTTCAGTACCTATGCTTTCGCGCAAAGCCTCAAGCTTCGCAATGTGCGCTTAGAAAAAATGTACGCTTGTAAAACAAAAATGGAATTAACTCGCTGCACCGCGATGAAATTAATTTCAGCTTAAACCGTTCTTTATTTGTTAACCGTATATCTTCGCAAACTGGGGCCTGAAGAATTAAACGCGAAGGTCGCTTCAACGTTAAACCAACACATAAAAGGTGAGTGATGAAATTAACACTTTCTGCAGTTTTAATTAGCACAGCGTTAAGCGCTTCGGTTTTTACGCCATCAACAAGTGCCGACGAGGCCATACTAGCTGGGGGCTGCTTTTGGTGCATGGAGTCTGATTTTGAAAAGCTGGACGGGGTTACTGATGTGGTGTCGGGGTTCACTGGCGGAAGCGCGCCAAATCCGACTTATAATGGCAACCACAAGGGACACTTTGAGGCGGTAAAGATCACCTACGACGGCGATATGCTTTCTTATAATGATATTCTCGATCATTTTTGGGTGAACATTGACCCTTTCGATGACCGAGGTCAGTTTTGTGATAAGGGACCCAGTTACTTAAGCGCCATCTTTGTAGCAAACGATAAAGAGCGTGCTATAGCAGAAAAAACAAAAGCTGACGTGGTAGCCCAATTTCCCAATAAAAAGGTGGTAACGCCCATACTCGATGCTTCTACCTTTTATCCGATAAAAGGCGACGAAATTGGCCATCAAGATTTTTATAAAAAAAGTCCCGTTCGCTATAAGTTCTACCGATGGAACTGTGGGCGTGACCAGCGCTTGGAAGAAATTTGGGGCGAGAAAGCCTTGGGGAAGAATAAGTCTTAGCCCAGCAACTTAACATCTACGCCCAACGCTAAACCAAAGCGATACCAAAAGCCACACCAAAAGTAAGCACGCCGCAAAACACTGGCAGCCCTAAGCTTTTGAATTTGCGCCAAACAAGCACAGTGACAACAGTGCCTATTGCGGTTGCAATCCAACTCGCCGCTGACGGTGCTTTTGGAATAAGTGACGCTCCTAGCATAGCGGCAATCATCAACGGACCTAACACGCTCAGCCACGTAGGTAAACGCGCCTCAGTGTTATTGGCCTTGTGTTTATTAAAGTGACGCTGAGTCCACAGCAACGGGCCTACGCGCAATGCATATGTCCCGATGGCCGCTACAATAATAGCTATCCAGATATCAACGTGCATGAGATTGCTTCCTTTCAACGTGCGAGGTAAGAAGATAAAAGGTTATCGCACCGCATAGTGCTGCCAGTGGAATTGCAGCGTTTTTAAAGGCGCTGAGAGCCAAAAAGAGAGCCGCCGTCATTGTAACGAGCAAGGTAGCGCTCCACAGTTTACTTGAGAATTTAGGCGCGAGTAGCACAAGGAAAAGTGCAGGTAAAGCAAAGGGCATCACGCTGTCTAATATTGGCCATTGTTGGGTAAGGGAGTCCCCTGCGATACCGCCAAGCGCTGTCCCTACGATCCAACTAAGCCACGCCACCATCGATACACCTTTAAACCAATCTACCTTTTTAGCATCGTCCATTAGCGGCAAGCGAGTATGGGCTAGCGCAAAAATCTGGTCAGTAAGGCCGTGCATTAAATAGGGCCAAGCTTTACTTTGCGGTAAATAAGGCACCAAGTTGGGCGCATAAACCACATGACGTACATTAACTAATAACGTCATACAAACCGCTAGCCAAAGTGGCGCACCTGATGCCACCATGGCTACCAAAAGAAACTGCGACGCGCCTGCGTAAATGAATATGGAAATTAGCGTGGCTTCCAGCGTAGAAAAACCGGCTTGAACTGCGATCACGCCAAATGAAATGGCTACCGGAATATAGCCACCTAACAAAGGTAACCCGTCAATAACCCCTTGCTTAAGTCCACTTTTTGATGAAAGTTGGCTCATTCCTTTGCCTCTTTGTGATAAACGATTGTGATAAGACATGTCGCCCACTCGTCTCCCGTTTTGTATACGTGGGGCAAATCAGCGTTAAATGCTAAACTTTGACCCGGATGCAGCCATTGAGTATTTCCACTATTCCCAGCTTCTAGAGAGCCGCTAACAACGGTAATCGTTTCTTCTGTTCCTGTGGCGTGAGCTTCTGCCTCTCGAAAAGTATTGGGTGCAACCGACATCCAATAAGCATCAACGTTCGGGATACCTTGTCCTTGCTCAATTAAACGAACTTCTACGCCCTTTTCTCCAACGCTTGCGCTAAGAGGCTGAACTAGCTGACCGAACGGAACGTCTAGTTGTTTAGCCAACCGCCAAATGGTGTCTAGCGTCGGGTTGCCGTTGCCCTGCTCCAATCTTGAAAGGTTAGATTTAGCGATACCTGCCCCTGCTGCCAATTGCGACAGCGAGACACCTTTGTCTTGCCTGAGTTTCTGCAAATGCCTTCCGAGGATGTTGAGCGTTGATTGATTCACACCTTACCAACTTAATGTCGTTCCATTTAAAGAACGTTCTATATATAGAACACCTCAAAGTCAAGAAGTTTGTTTTAAATGGGGGTATGGATACGGCGTTGTGCTCACGCCACAACTGGAAAACGTGACAAATGTTAAAAGATGACAAAGGGATGAACTAAAAGGTAACCAATATTTGTGCACAGAAAACAGTCACCTTCGCTTTTTATAAACGCCCATTCGACTTTCTAACGCAAAAGGTCCGACGTAATTTATTAACAAAAGCACTACATTTAAATCGCTGAATTGATTAAGAAACCTTATCAGTTACCGTTACTTGCTATCTGAGCGATGCTACGATCTCTTGCATTAAACGAATACGAAAAGCACGAACCTGTGGGCTGTTGATCATTGCTAAATATTACCGACGGTTGCTAAATATTATCTATGATAAGGGCGACTATTCGAAGAGAGCCGGCAAACATTCCGTTGAGCCGGTTTTTGCGTTTCATCAAAGCGCTAGTCTGCTGAGCGTCTTTTATCTTTGATGACACACAGACATTGTAAAAATGCACAGCAAAGCTCAACAGACCCTCGCTAAAACAGCCACTAAGTACGTGATTGAACTCAATGAACAAAAGGACGTTTATGACGAATCAAACTGACAAGATTCTTTCTGACCAAGCCTCTTCAAAGCAGGCCTATTCAGAGCAGCACTCAGCGTTGGGTGAATACTCACTGGCCACTATAACCTTTTGGCTGGCTTTCGGAACCTTTGTGATTGGTTGCAGTGAATTTGCGGCAATGGGTTTATTACCTTACTTTGCAGAAGATTTTGGCATTACTGAAAATGTCGCCGGTCACGCAATTAGTGCTTATGCCATTGGTGTTGTAGTGGGCGCGCCGCTTATCACTATCTTTTTTTCTAGGCTTGCAAGACGCACAATGCTTATTTCCATGATGGTATTTTATGCTGGCGGAAACTTGCTAACAGCACTAGCGTGGTCAGAATGGACAATGAACATAGCGCGCTTTATTGCTGGCCTACCTCATGGCGCTTACTTCGGCATTGCCATGCTCTTTGCTGCAGACATTGCCGGTAAGAATAAACGGGCGCAAGCGGTCAGTAACGTCATTTTAGGCTTGGCTATTGCCAATATTATTGGTGTGCCATCAATTAGCGGTATTGGGCAAATGTTCGGATGGCGAACTGGCTTCTTTATTATTTCAGCCTTTGCGTTAATTACTGCATTAATGGTTTGGAAAACCGCACCGTACCGCGGCCCTAATCCAGATGCCAAACCGCTAACCGAGCTTAAAGCTCTGAAAAACAAAGACGTGCTGCTGGTACTACTTATGGGCGCGATTGGCTTTGGTGGTATGTTCTCAGTTTATTCTTATTTCAGCGCCTCTTACCTCAATACAACCTCTTCACCTGAGTGGGGAATCTCGGCTACATTGCTTATCTATGGCATAGGCGTAACCTTGGGTAATATTATTGCAGGCCGCTATTCTGAAGGCAGGCTACTGACGTCAGCGATTACGTTTCAGGTTTTACTGGGCCTATCAGCTGCAGCTTACGCTGCGTCGATGGGGAATCCATACTTAATGGCAGCATCACTGTTTTTCATTGGTATCGGTGGTGGCATGGTGGTGCCGCTGCAAACAAGGCTTATGGACGTCGCTGGCGAGGCTCAGACTTTAGCCGGCGCCATGAACCATGCGGCTTTTAACACCGCTAATGCACTTGGCCCTTGGTTGGCAGGAATGACACTGTCAGCGGGTTATGGCTATACATCAACGGGTTGGGTAGGCCTAGCGCTTGCCGGTGGTGGTGTACTGGTGTGGCTGGCCATTGTTATGACTGCTCGCAATACTCAAGTACAAACAGCAACCGTATCTGGTTAAATGAAGGTTGAGCGCTGACAACCTTCGTTGTCAGCGCTTGTCAATTATATTCCCTCGGTATTACTCGGCGTCGTTTTCAAGATCAGAGTTATTGCGAGAAGCACTTCCCCATACATCTTCGGGAATGTCTCTTTTGGGCGCTGGCGTACTAGCTATCGCTTCAGCCTGCTTCTTCTCTTGATTTGACCACTTAACACGAATTTTCTTACCGTCGATAACTTTGGCGTTAAGTTTTTCAATGGCTTTATCGGTTTCTTCTTGCGTGCTCATTTCTACGAAACCAAAGCCTTTCGATAAGCCAGAAGCCTCATCCATCACCAAGTCGCATGACGCCATGGTGCCAAACTCGAAAAACAAGTCTTCAAGATTCTCCTGAGTAAATGTTTTAGGTAAATTGCGAACTAATATGCTCAAATTTATGTCCTACTTTTAAGGTGATTATGGATGAACGGGTGTTATTAACTTTCCTGGTTACGCAGAAACACAAGTTCCGTTGATGAACTTTGTTCTTCGCTAAACACATAGCCATCTACGTCGAAGTTTTTCAGACCTTCTACGTCTTCTACACGGTTTTCAAGAATATAACGCGCCATTAAACCACGGGCTTTCTTCGCAAAGAAACTGATAATTTTATACTGACCATTCTTGCAGTCTTTAAACGTTGGCGTAATGATCATGCCGTCTAACGACTTCTTCTTCACCGCTTTAAAGTACTCATTCGAAGCAAGGTTGATCAACACATTGTCACCCTGTGCTTCTAATGCCTTATTTAGCATATAAGTAATGCGATCATCCCAAAACGCATACAGGTCTTTACCTTCAGGGTTTGCTAATTTAGTGCCCATTTCTAAACGATAGGCCTGCATTAAGTCTAGAGGACGAAGCAATCCGTATAGGCCAGACAGAATTCGAAGATGTTTTTGCGCATATTCGACCGTTCCGCTATCAAGCGAGTAAGCATCTAACCCAGTGTACACATCACCATTAAACGCATACATTGCTTGGCGTGCATTATCGGGCGAAAACGGCGTAGAAAACTCAGCAAAACGGTTGGCGTTCAACGTTGCTAACTTGTCGCTTATCTTCATCAGCGATGATAAGTCAGCAGGCGATAAGGTGCGGCAAACTTCCATCAAACGTTCAGTGTCTTCAAGCATGGCAGGCTGAGTGAACTGGCTCACAGGAATTTCGCTTTCAAAATCTAAATTTTTTGCTGGGGATACTACAACTAACATTTCGACTCCTTAGGTTTAATACCAATCCGCATAGATCATTGCCGACTCAGAAGGCTCTGGCAAGTTTCCTAGCAAAGCGTGGGAATGCAGGAATGGCTGTTCCCTTTCAAATTCCCAGAATGAAGCTAGGAAGCTTGCCAGACCTTCCCGAAGGGCGAGTTTAAAATGCCCGTACTCTTTGTTGTGCCACCTTAATGTAGAACCACTATACCTGCGGTGACACGCCGCGATTACGAGCATTTTAACTCTCGCTGAGTGGGTAATGATCTATGCGGAATGGTATTACACTGGTATTGTACCACCTGATACGCTTCAAAAAGCAAAATGGCATAAGAAAGACGTAAATTGGCTTAACAGAGAAATCCGATTAGCCATTTTGTCGCTATTGAATGTATGAATTGTCACACGGGTTTGATATAAATAGCGTTACAAATAATTATTCAAACAATAATTGAGATACACCCTCCGTGAACGTACCTCAATTACCAAAGCGCTGCATGTACCAGTACTGTTTTTAAAGAATTTAGGTCTGGTAAAGAGAAAGCAAGCGCGAAACCCTACACACGCGCAAGCGAACCGTTTTATTCAACTGGCTTTTCCGGCGAGTTGTCCAAATTTATTTTGATAAAGAATAGAGAGAATTATGAGCAATCAGTTAGCTTCATTACGTGATATCACTACCGTTGTTGCCGACACGGGCGACATCGATGCCATTAAAAAGTATCAACCAGTCGATGCCACAACTAACCCGTCGCTACTTTTAAAAGCGGCTGGTCTTCCTCAATATGCAAGCCTAATTGATGATGCTGTTGCATGGGCAAAACTTCAGTCAAACGACGCTGACCAGCAGCTTACCGATGCAGCAGACAAACTAGCGGTAGCCATTGGTAAAGAAATCTCTGCAACTATTCCAGGCCGAATCTCAACTGAAGTAGACGCACGCCTATCGTTCGACACTGCCGCCACTATCGAAAAAGCGGAACGTTTGGTTCAGCTATATGAAGACGCGGGTATCGATAAGTCACGCATTCTTATTAAAATTGCCTCTACTTGGGAAGGTATTCAGGCAGCAGAAGAGCTAGAGAAGAAAGGCATTCAGTGTAACTTAACGCTTCTATTTAGCTTCGCCCAAGCACAAGCTTGTGCAGAGGCCGGTGTTTATCTTATCTCTCCATTCGTAGGGCGCATTTTAGACTGGTACAAAAAAGCGACCGGTACTGAGTCTTACGCACCAGATGAAGATCCAGGCGTAGTATCTGTAACTAAAATTTATAACTACTACAAAGACCACGGCTACAATACCGTAGTGATGGGCGCAAGTTTCCGTAACATTGGTGAAATTCAAGCGTTGGCAGGTTGTGATCGTCTAACCATTAGCCCAGCACTGCTAGAAGAACTGGCAAACGAGCCTGGCGATCTAGAGGTTAAACTTAAAGACAATGGCGCTACAAAAACACCAGGTGACCGCTTAACAGAAAGCGAATTCCGCTGGGCAATGAACGAAGATGCAATGGCAACCGAAAAGCTATCTGAAGGCATCCGCAACTTCGCCGCAGATCAGGAAAAACTTGAAACCATGCTTCGCGAAAAACTAAGCGCGTAAGGGCTATTGAAACAATGAGTGTTTTAACTTCTCTTCCTGAATGGAAAAAACTGTCTGAACTTGCTGCAACGGTAAAAGAAGCGCACATGCGCGACTGGTTTGCACAAGATGCAAATCGCGCAGATAAGATGCAGCTTGAAGCCTGCGGTATTTTTCTTGATTACTCGAAAAACCGTGTAAATGATGACGCGCTTAAAGGACTTTTCGACCTTGCCCGAGCCTGCAAACTAGAAACCCTTCGCAACGCGATGTTTTCTGGTGAGCAGATTAACTCAACAGAAGGTCGCGCTGTGCTTCACACCGCACTTCGTAATTTCTCAGACCGTAAAGTACTGGTAGATGGCGAAGACGTAATGCCTGAAGTGCATGCTACGCTTGCAAAAATTGAAGCGTTTACCGCATCGGTTCACAGCGGTGAACACAAAGGTTATACCGGCAAGCCTATCAAGCACATTGTGGCAATTGGTATTGGTGGTTCGTTCCTTGGTCCTAAGATTATGACCGAGGCACTTAAGCCGCATACAGTCGATGCTGTGAAGGTTCACTTTGTTGCCAACGTTGATGGTTGCCACATTCACGATGTGCTATCTAGCGTAGATTTTGAAGAAACTTTGGTGGTCATGTCATCAAAGTCGTTCTCTACCCAAGAGACGCTTCAAAATACACTTACGGCTAAAGACTGGTTCTTAAAGTCTGGCGGTACACAAGAAGATATTGCTAAACACTTTGTAGCCGTGTCTTCAAACGTTAAAGCAGCCACCGAGTTTGGTATTAGCGCCGACAATATTTTCCCTATGTGGGATTGGGTAGGCGGTCGTTACTCACTGTGGTCTGCTATTGGCCTGCCTATCTCGCTAGCCCTTGGGTTTGAAAACTTCAAAGGCTTACTTGAAGGTGCGTTTGACATGGACACCCATTTCACAACCGCACCGCTAGAAGAAAACATGCCTGTTCTACTTGCACTGTTAGGTGTGTGGTACAGAAACTTCTTCGACGCGCAATCACACGTTTTATTACCTTACTATCACTATCTTCGCGGCTTACCAGCTTACGTACAGCAGTTAGATATGGAAAGTAATGGTAAAGAAGTGACGCAAGAAGGTGAGCACGTAGATTACCCTACTGGCCCAATTATTTGGGGCAGTGAAGGTACAAACGGCCAGCATAGCTTCCATCAGCTTATTCACCAAGGTTCTGGCGTTATCCCAGCAGACTTCATGTTGCCACTTAACGTTCCTAACCAGGACGACACGCATCACGCTATGCTTGCGTCTAACTGTTTTGGTCAAACCCAGGCACTAATGCAGGGTAAAACCTTTGAAGAGTGTTATGCAGACCTTGACGGTAAAGGCCTAGACGACGCTGAACGCAAACGCTTGGCCGCTCATAAAACCATGCCTGGCAACAAGCCTAGCAATACTTTCTTGTTTGATAGCCTTACGCCTAAAACACTTGGCGCGCTGGTTGCAATGTATGAACATAAGGTATTCGTTCAGGGTGTTATCTGGAACCTTAACTCATTCGACCAATGGGGCGTTGAGTTAGGTAAAGTACTAGGAAACCAAGTACTTGCAGGCATTCAAGGCGAGGCAGACAAAGATAATTTCGACGCTTCAACACAACAATTGATTGCCAAATTCAGAGCAGCGAATGCACCAAAATAAGGAATGCGAGGTGATTTAAAATCACCCAATTGGTGCAAATAACAAACTGAACGGCTAGCTTTTTCGGAAGCTAGCCGTTTTTTGTTGCGGTTTTCATCAACAATACGACAGACATTTTTGATATCCGTAACACTGTACAATTGATTACTAACAAAACAAATAGGATCAATTACATACAGTTATTGTTCACGCTTTAAACACACTGGACATTTCCTTACCGTTGTCATCATATCGTCACAATTTGTTAATAAAAGGTAAATTAAACTATTTTATTTTAGTGGCGGCTGTGATACAAAATTGTACAGAGGGAATTAAAAACAAAAACTCTGTATTAGTTGTAGTGGTATAAAAAGGAGATCCCAGTGGATAAATCAGATCTATTTGCCATGTTAGACATCGAAGCAAGCCCAGCAAAAACCAAAAGCAAAAAACGTAAGTGGAGAGAAATCGAAGCGCTACAAGATCGCTACAAATTAGAAAAAGAACTGGCCGAACTCGACTGTGGTTTCGAGTACGAGCTAGAGACACTGGAAAGATAAAACGAAGGCCGCCTGTTACACAGGCGGCCTTTTTACTTTCTAGCGTGCTGTAAATGCTTCACTTGCAAGCATGGTGTCTCTTCGCTGGCTCTATGTAATAGCGTATTAGCTAAGGAATATGCTCTGTGCCTAATTGCGGCCAGACCGCATAACACGTCTCATAGCTATTTAGGCATTTATCTAGTGAGTCATTGATAGGCCCTGAATAAGGCAACCACACTTGCTGTGTGGCTAGCTGCTATTTGTGCCAGTACTATACCTGCCAATTAATGGGTTCTTTGCCCTTAGCAATAAGGTATTCGTTTGTTTGGCTGAAGTGTTTGCAACCTAAAAAGCCTCTGTGTGCTGAGAGTGGCGACGGATGAGGCGCATGTAAAACGTGGTGTTTTTCACGGTTAATGTGCTTACCTTTCTTTTGCGCATGGCTTCCCCACAGAAGAAACACAACGTTTTGGCAGTGCTCATTGACCACATCAATAACCTTATCGGTGAAGGTTTCCCATCCCCATTTCGCGTGGCTATGTGCTTTGCTCTGCTCAACGGTCAATACAGTATTAAGTAGCAATACGCCCTGCTCCGCCCACGACGTCAGCGTGCCGTGATTAGGCTCGGTGAAACCATCAATGTCAGACAACAGCTCTTTGTACATATTTTTAAGCGATGGCGGTGTTTTAACGCCAGCTTTTACTGAAAAACAAAGTCCATGGGCTTGATTAGGACCGTGGTACGGATCTTGACCTAAGATCACGACTTTTACTTCGTCTAGCGGCGTGTATTTAAGCGCATTGAATACGTCAGACTGAGGCGGGTAGATAACGCTTCCCGCTTCACGAGCGTGCTTCACGCGCTCAAGCAACGTAACAAAATAGTCTTTTTGCTTTTCATCACCCAGCGCGCTTTGCCATGTTGTAGCCGAGGGTGTCATTACTTAAGCAAATCCATCATATGCTGCTTAAGTGCATCGTAAGACGCTGGCAAGTCTACCGCTAAGCTGTCTTCGCCTGCTACATCGGCCAACGCTTTCGGTAAGCTGATTGGATTACCTAGCACGTTTTCAACGGTTTCTCTGAACTTAGCCGGGTGCGCTGTTCCTAAGAACAAACCAATTTCGCCGTCTTCTAAGTCATGACTTACTGCGCGATAGGCAATCGCGGCATGTGGCTCGCTGGTATAGCCTTGTTGCGCTAATTGACGCATAGCAAGCTGCGTATATTCTTCGTCAACCATCTCACCTTTAAGACACGCTTTGTCGATATAGCCACGCTCAATAAGCGCCTCTATTCGCGGCCAGTTATTAGGCTGACTCACATCCATTGCGTTAGACATGGTCGCAACCGTCGCCTTAGGTTCCCACTCGCCGGTTTTAAGGTATCGAGGTACCGTGTCGTTTAAGTTAGTTGCTGCGATAAAACGCTTTATAGGTAAACCTAACGATTTAGCAATCATGCCAGCCGTAAGGTTACCAAAGTTACCACTAGGTACTGAAATAACGAGTTGGTCTCGTTTCTCTTTTGGCAACTGACTTACTGCTTCAAAGTAATAGCAAACCTGCGCTAGTAAACGGCTGATGTTGATTGAGTTTGCTGAGTTCAGGTGAAGGCCTTCACGTACATCAGGGTCGTCAAACGCGGTTTTTACGAGTGATTGGCATGCGTCAAAGTCTGACTCAACAGCAACGGTATGAATGTTACCGCCTAGCGTAGTGAATAGCTTTTCCTGTAGCGCGCTGATTTTGCCTTTAGGAAATAAGATAACCACGTTGATGTTGTCAATACCGTGGAATGCATGAGCTACAGCCGCGCCAGTATCACCTGAGGTCGCAGTTAAAATAGTTACCGGCTTCCCTTCACTAATACGCGACAGGGTTTGCGCCATAAAACGGCCGCCAAAGTCTTTAAACGCAAGCGTTGGCCCGTGGAAAAGCTCTAAGCAGTATACGTTATCATTAACTTGCTCGACTGGTGCACCAAAAGCAAAAGCCGATTGAACAATTTCTTCTAGCTCGCCATTATTCAGCTCATCGCCAATTAGCGCGCGAAGTACTTCAATGCTGCGCTCTACAAATGGCTTTTCCAACAATTCGTCAATATTGTCTAGGGTAGGAATATGCTCTGGAAAATAAAGCCCTTGGTTTTTACCTAAGCCCCGCTTAACGGCTTCAGCAAAATTTGCTGTGTCCGATGAATCTTTTAAATTTACCAATTCCACTTGCTGTTACCTTTTTATGTGGGCAAGTACTCTGCCCTTTTAATCTTTTAAAAAATTATTGTGCTTTTAGGAAATCATTTGCCTTTAAGAAACTATGTACCTTAAAAAGCTATGTACCTTAAGAAACAATGGTGCCTTGGCTTGGTATTTGGCACACATGGCTAAAGCCATCTTCATTTTGAATATAGTTCTCTGTTAAATAGGCGGCGACTTTTTCCGCCTGAGCTTTACTTGGACACACGGCAAAAACCGTAGGTCCCGAGCCAGAAATACCAAAAGCGAGCGCACCCGCTTGCTCACTAAACGCACGAGCGTCATCAAAGCCAGGCAGTAGCGATTTTCTGTAAGGTTCGGCTATAACATCGTTCATTACCGATGCTGCCAAATCAAAGTTACCTACATGTAAGGCATGTACAAACACACCTAGCTGTCGACCAAAGGTTAGTGCCTTCGCCATTTCCACCTGTTTAGGCAAAATATCGCGAGCAGCCGCCGTTGATACGCTAATGCCTGAAAAACAGACGGCATAGTACCATTCGTCGTTTAACGGCAACGACAGTGTGACCGGCGCATCGCTACCTGTCATTAACGTCATACCACCCAAGTAACAGGGAGCAACATTATCATAGTGAATACTACCGCTTATTTGGCCTTCTAATTCGCCCATCATTATAAGCAGAGTATCTTCATCGAACGGAGTGTCGAAGTAAGCATTTAACGCTGCAAACGCTGCCACAATAGAGCTTGCGCTTGAACCCAACCCGCTGCCTATTGGAAGGTTTTTATGAAGCGTAAGCGCAACAGGAGAGGTTGTTTTTCCAGCCTTTTCCATTTGCTCACAGAAATAGTGATAGCACTTGGTTACAATATTACTGTCTGCATCGCCCGGGAGTTTGTGAGCAAAGGGCCCCACCGTTTCTAGTGAAAATGACTCAGCCGCCTTTATTTCAACTTCATCACCTAGCTTAGTGCCATCAACGGGCGCAAGCGCTGCGCCCAGTACGTCAAAGCCTAAGCTCACATTTCCAATTGATGCCGGCGCGAAGGCCGTGAATGCTTTCATATTATTACTCTTACTTCGCTTGTGGCGTGCTCTTTATATTAGCGCTTCAAATTAGCTCAATAAATTAGCGCTTTAAATCGATGCCACAACATTACTGGCCTAAGTCACACCTTCGAATATCTTACTTTAGCCGCCTATCTACGCTAAGCAAGCTAAGCGTTATTTAGCCCTTAGTGCGCCATTTGCTTCCACGGCATAGTACGCAGAATGTCAGCAAACACCCCTGCTGCTGTTACCGTACCACCTGCTCCATATCCTCTAATTACATAAGGGATTGGGCTATAGTAGTCACTGTTAATCGCCAGCGCGTTTTCACCGTCTTTTACCTGCGAAAGAGGGTTACTTGCCGGTACAGCCTGAATGCTTACTTTGCATTTTCCGTCTTCAATGCTGCCGATATAACGAAGTACTTTACCTTCTGCTTTAGCCGCTTCAACCTTTTCACCAAACGACGCATCTAACTCTGGCAGCTGCTGCATAAACTCGTCAATTGAACAATCTTCGGCAAAACCTTTTGGCAGTACAGACTCAATTTCAATGTCAGATAGTTCTAACGCTAAATCAGCTTCACGAGCCATGATAAGCAGCTTGCGCGCTACGTCCATGCCGCTTAAGTCATCGCGCGGATCAGGCTCTGTGAAACCGTTGTCTTTGGCTGTTTGTGTCGCTTGCGACAGGCTCATGCCCTCTTCAAGTTTGCCAAATACATAAGACAAACTGCCCGATAGAATTCCTTCAAAGCGGTGTAAGGTGTCGCCGGCGCTGAATAGCTTTTGCAAGTTATCAATAACCGGTAGCCCTGCGCCGACAGTGGTTTCGTAAAGGTACTGACGATTTGTCGATTGCGCGGTCTTGCGAAGCTTGCGGTAGTAAGACATAGCGCTCGTATTCGCCTTTTTATTTGGCGTTACCACGTGAAAACCGCTTTCCATCATATCTACATATTGCTCTGCAATCGCTTCGTGACTAGTACAGTCAACAATCACCGGGTTTACCAGACTATTGTCATTAGCGAACTGATGCAGGCGTTCTACGCTTAATCCTTCGCTTGCCGATTCAAGTGCCGCTTTCCAGTCACCGCTTAAATCAATCCCTTGACTGTTTAACAGCAGTTTCCGGCTATTTGCAATGCCATAAACTCTCAGCTGAACATTGCGTTTTAACAATGCAGGCTGTTGTTTTTCAATTTGACCTAGCAGTTCGGTTCCCACATTGCCACACCCTACTAGGAATACGTCAATGGTATGGCGGTCAGAGAAAAAATTCTGGTGAATAACCTTTACCGCTTTCTTAGCACGCTTGCTTTCAATTACCGTTGAAATAGAGCGTTCTGAAGAGCCCTGAGCAATAGCAACGTTGTTTACCCGCGCTTGGGCAAGCGAGTTAAAGAAACGCGCTGCCAAGCCTTTGGTTTGACGCATACCGTCACCAACCAAAGTAACAATGGCTAGGTCATGACGCACTTCAATGGGGTCTAGCAATTGATTTTGAAGCTCTAGCGCGAACGCATCTTCAAGAAGCGTTAACGCTCGGCTGGCGTCTTTACTTTGGATACAGAAACTGATTGAGTATTCTGACGAAGACTGGGTAATAAGGCTTATTGAAATATTGGCGTTCGACATCACCTCAAACACACGACTTGCCATACCTACCATGCCTTTAAGGCCAGGGCCTGCAACGTTAAACATGGTGACGTTATCAAGCTGTGAAATACCTTTAACTGACGTCCACACCTCGCTTTTTTCATTGCTGATTAGCGTACCTGGCGCAGCTGGGTTTAGTGTGTTTCTGATCAAACAAGGGATGTGGTGTTGGGCAATAGGACCGATAGTTTTCGGATGAAGTACCTTGGCACCGAAATAAGACAGCTCCATCGCTTCTTGATAGGTAAGCTTGTCTAACAGCACTGCCCCTTCAACTTGATTCGGGTCAGCGTTATAAACACCGTCTACGTCTGTCCAAATTTCACAGCAGTTTGCGTCTATACACGCCGCTAAAATGGCCGCTGAATAGTCTGAGCCGTTACGCCCAAGCGTGACTTTCTCGCCCGCTTCGTTAGCAGCTACAAACCCCGGCATGACAAGAAATTCACTGCCGTCAGTAGGCACATCTGAAAAGCGCGCTTTACTAAGCGACACATCGGCAATGCTGTCTAGGTAATCGCCTTCGGCCAGCACATACTTAACCGGATCAATAACGCGATTAGCGATACCTTTAGCAGATAGCATAGCGCTAAAAAGCGTCACCGAGATGTACTCACCAATACTTAGAATACCGGCAGCAACATTATCAGGTGCAACACCAAGCAGCTTTATACCTTCAAGGTGCTGTTTTAATACTGAAAGGTGACTATTAATGAATTCTACCACGCTTGCATGTGCAAACCCGTCGAGTTCTTCGTTAAGGTTGTTGGCGATGCCGGTAACCGTGTCGTTCAACTTATTGAATAACGGCTGGAAATCTTCACCCGCGGCTGCTTGTTCACATAGTAGTGAAAGCGCGTTCGTTACCCCCTTTGGGGCAGAGAGTACAACCGCAGCACCGTCGGTTTGGTGGGTCGCCGTGCTAATCTCCATAACGCGCATGTATCGCGGTGCATCGGCTAGAGAAGAACCCCCAAACTTTAAGACTTTCATATGCTGCTCCTTAAGGTTACGCATGCTAAAACGTGTGTAAAAAAAAGCCCGCTCTGTGTTAGGCGGGCTTTCGTTGTCTTTTGCTTACTTGCACTAGTCAGCGACCGCCCTTTTTAAGGTGGTAATTAACATAATGGTGGTGCGAGTAAGTAGAATCTTTTTCATACAAGCAATTTGCCGTATAGACGTCTATATGTCAACCGCAGTTTTCACTACACTGTGTTGCAAAAAGTGCAACACTCTACACGGAATATTGCTTATTAAGGCACACAAGGCTTACTTTGTTTGTTTTCCTAGCGATCATCCATGATATTTTGGGCAAGGAAATCAACCAGTAAACGAATCTTTGGCGCAACATTTCTATTGGAAGGAAATACTGCCCAAATAGCTTCTTGCTTGTCTTTATATTCTGGTAATACCTCTACCAATTCGCCACGTGCCAATGCTTCACGCACATAAAACCCAGGTAGCTGGGTAAGCCCCAATCCAGCCAAAGCAGCGCTACAGAGTGCGTTGCCACTGTTGTATCGCACACGTCCTTGCACTGGCAACGTTTGCACTTCTTTATTTACAACGAACCTCCAGTTGGGTTGGGAGCCTACCAACAAAGTATGTTCCTTAAGCTCTTGTAGAGATTTTGGCATCGAGTGTTGAGAAAAATAGTCTTTGCTACCGCATACAAACAAATGACGTGTAGCCAGCTTTTTAGCAACAAGTGTCGAATCTTCTAATTTGCCAATACGAATAGCGAGATCGAGACCAAGCTCCACAATATCGAGTTTTTCATTGGAGAACGTACACTGCACACTAATGCCAGCGTACTTTTGCATAAAGGTATTGAGCAATGGCGCTATGAATGCTTCGCCAAACGCTACGGGAGCGGTAAGTTTAATTAGCCCTTGCGGCGATGCTTGCAGTGCGCTCACCGCTAGCTGGGCATCTTCGAGCGCCTTTAACGCGGGCATTGCCTGCTGAAAATACTGCGTACCCGCTTCAGTAAGCGATACGCTGCGCGTTGTACGCTGTAATAATTTTACGCCTAGCTGCTTTTCAAGTGATGCGACTTTACGGCTTATCTGCGCCACTGACGTATCGAGCTTATTTGCAGCCCCGGTAAAATTGCCAACGTCAGCTACGGCACAAAACTCGGCTATACCTTCTAGATATTTCATTATCGCCACTCGCTAGTTTAGCGTTGTTCATCACAGCGCTGATTTATTTAAGTACATTTTATTTGTCCAAATTAATTATTACAAATATGAAATAGTGATTTACTCAAACCGTATTTATCATTAGTAATCCGTCTCCTATACTTTGGCCTATAAAACATCATCAAATATTTATGATTAAGGAGTCATTACATGACATCGTTTAAAGATTCATTGCAAGAAGGTCAAACTCACATCAAGTCAAAAGCTGCGGTGGCTTGGGGCCCGGGTGAGCCGTTAAAGATGGAAGAAGTTGACGTAGAGCTTCCTAAGAAAGGCGAGGTACTTGTACGCATCGTTGCAACTGGCGTATGCCACACTGATGCATTTACGCTGTCCGGTGATGATCCTGAAGGCGTATTCCCTTCAATTCTAGGCCACGAAGGTGGTGGTATTGTTGAAATGGTCGGTGAAGGTGTAACCAGCGTAGAAGTTGGCGATCACGTTATTCCTCTTTACACCGCAGAATGTGGCGAATGTAAGTTCTGTAAATCAGGCAAAACTAACCTTTGCCAAGCGGTGCGCGAAACACAAGGTAAAGGCTTAATGCCAGACGGCACAAGCCGCTTCTCTAAAGATGGTGAGCCAATTTATCATTACATGGGCTGCTCAACGTTTTCTGAGTACACGGTTTTACCAGAAATATCGCTAGCAAAAGTAAACAAAACGGCCCCGTTAGAAGAAGTATGCTTACTTGGCTGTGGTGTGACAACCGGTATGGGCGCCGTGCTTAAAACGGCGAAAGTACAAGAAGGCGACACGGTTGCTATCTTTGGGTTAGGTGGTATCGGTCTATCTGCCATTATTGGTGCACGCATGGCAGGCGCCGGCCGCATTATTGGTATTGATATTAATGAAAGTAAGTTTGACCTAGCAAAACAGCTTGGCGCAACTGACGTGGTAAACCCACAGAATTTCGATAAGCCTATTCAGGAAGTGATTGTTGAAATGACTGACGGCGGTGTTGACTACTCGTTTGAATGTATCGGCAACGTCAACGTGATGCGTTCTGCACTTGAGTGCTGTCACAAGGGTTGGGGCGAATCTGTGATCATTGGTGTAGCTGGTGCAGGACAAGAAATTTCAACGCGCCCATTCCAGTTAGTGACAGGTCGTGTATGGCGCGGCTCTGCATTTGGCGGTGTTAAAGGTCGTTCAGAGCTGCCAGGGATTGTAGAGCAATACTTAAATGGTGACTTTGGTCTTCAAGAGTTTATCACTCACACTATGGGTCTTGGTGACATTAACAATGCCTTTGATTTAATGCATAAAGGTGAAAGTATCCGCTCTGTTGTGCATATGGATAAATAATTTAAGCCTTAGCTCGGAACACGTTAGGAGAAGCTCTGCTTCTCCTTTTATCGATTACAATATCCCCTGCTCTAACGCCTTGAGCACTGCCCTCGTTCTATCTCGTACACCAAGCTTAGCCATGACCGAAGAAACTTGGTTCTTAATGGTGCCTGTTGATTTGAACATCGCATCTGCAATTTCTTTATTACTGTAACCCGCAGCGATCAAACGGAGAATTTCGACTTCTTTCTCAGTAAGTGGCTCTGGATTTTCAAACGACTCAAATTCTACGTTCAGTCCTTTCAAGCCTTGCAACACTTTTTCGGTTACCGCGGGCTGAATCAGCGTTTTACCATTTTTTATTTGTGTAATAGTGTCTACCAGGGTTTCTAGCGACACATCTTTAAGTAGATAGCCTTTTGCACCGGCGCGCATAGCACCGTTTACCAGCTCGTGATCGTCAAACGTAGTAAGCATTAGCACCGGGGTTTTAATCCCCTTATCTCTCAGCGCAAGTAAAGTATCGATACCCGATAATTTGGGCATGCGAATATCCATTAAGATCACATCACAGTTTAAAGCGTTTTCACTATCAATGAGCTGCTGACCATTTTCGTATTCGCCAACAACCACAACGCTATCATCAAGCCCTAAAAGCGATTTGATGCCTTCCCTCACCAGCATTTGATCTTCAACTAAAATAAGGCGTGTTTTCATTCGCCCTCCGGAATGTGAATTGCGATGCAAAAACCCTGATCGGTTTGCTGCCAGCTGATAGTTCCATTTAGCTCATGAACCCGTTCCTGCATTCCTTTAAGGCCATTGCCAGCCACCACACGACTTGAAGTGTCAGATTCCCTTGGCCCTGCTTTCTTTTGAACGCCTTCTGTATAAGCGCCTTCTGAATAGCTACATGGTGCTTTGTCGAAAAGCGGTATGCTACTTGGCTGTTCGCCACTTAGTATCTTATCAGCAGCATGCGGCACCATACTGTCTTGCATTAGTAGGTTATAAGCGCCGTTGTGTTGCGTCAGTGATAGGGAAAAATAATGTGCCTGTGTATGGCGAATCACGTTAGTTAGCGCCTCCTGCATACTTCGCAACAGGCAGTCGGCAATTCGCACGTTGGTTAACATTAAATCATCGTCAATGTGCAGATTTACCATCGGCCTAGGCAAGTCTTTAATCAGTGCGTTTACCGCTAATGAAAAATCGATAGCCGCATTTTCCCGAATATCAGAAATCGCTTCTCTAACATCAGAGAGTAAAAGCTTTGCGATACTGTGGGACTGCTCAACGTGTCGCTTTATAGCTTGCGATTCAGTGCTCTCTAATAAATCCGCCTTTCTCGACGCGACTTGAAGGTTGATGGTAAGCGCCGTCAAATGATGCCCTAAAACATCGTGAATGTTTCGCGCTATACGCAAGCGTTCATCTTGAGTAAGCGCCTGCTTCATTAGTTGCTGAGTACTTAATAATTGTCTATTGAGCGCATCGGCTTCTTCACGTGCTTTCGATTCTTTAATGGCCGTGTTTGACATGATCATGGCAAATAAATTGAATGTCCAAAACAGCGCGCCAGTTAAGACAGCTTGCTGCTCTTGCCACACCCACCCTTGGATGAGGATGGTGGGCAAAGCCAATGGTATTGAAAGTACGACGCACTTTTTCCAATTAACATAGTAAGGAAGAATGGCGGACCAAATAACAATGAAGATGGCAAGGTAGGCATAGGGAAGCAAAAACTGGCAAAGTACCGCTAATAGAAACATCGCCCATAACGTTGGCAGCCTTAACGAAGGCATACTGTGGTCATGCCTACTGACAATCACAAAAGTCGCAGCTAGCATACAAAAAATAGCAATGGCGGAGAGGGTTCGCCAATGCATGAACGAGTATTGATGATACAAGAAGTAAAGTGCAGAGCCGCTTACAAACATCCACGTAATGCATGCAGATGCGCGCTCAACATCGATGCTCACCCGCCAATGAGCAGGGATTGAGATTTTCATTCGTTTCTGACTACCTATATCTTTTCGTTCTTATAGCGTTACTTTGACAAAAAACACAGTTCAATGCATAGGCCAGAAGTCACTTTTTATTTCATGACTTCTGGCACTGTTGTCAATCTCGTGAAGTTATCACTATAAGCCTACAATTTTGTTCATTGCCAAAGGAAAGCAAGATGCAAACAATTCATGGCTTTATAGTAACGCTTCATATTTTAACGGGTGCTCTGTCACTTTTACTGTTTTGGGTGCCTAGTCTTACGAAAAAGGGCGGAAAAGCCCACAAGCAATTTGGTGGTTACTATATAAAAGCAATGCTATTTACGTCTATTAGTGGCGTTATCAGCTCTACTATGGTGTTGTTTATTCCGCTAGTCATCTACCCAACAATGCCCGAGCACTTTGAGTCTGTTGCTTATTTCACTGCATACCTTAGAGGTCAATATATCTTTTTGCTGATGTTAAGCCTGTTGGTGTGGAACAACGTGAGGCATTCTGTAGCGGTGCTTAAAGTGAAGCAAAATCTTGAGCAGCTGCGCACAATTGAATATTTATGGCTACCCGTACTGCTTTTTGTCGTCGCTTCCATTGCGTTGTATCAGGGTATTACTTACGGCATCACGCTAACTTGTATCTTTGCCCCTATTGCACTGTTAAATGCCATTGGTATTGTGCGCTATGTTCATCAAAAAGACATCGTTGCAGGTTCGTGGGTAACTGAGCACATTGGGCATATCATTGGCTCTGGTATTGGTGCATATACCGCATTTTTTGCCTTTGGAGGACGCGCATTATTCGAAGGCTCGCCGTCACTACAACTTGTCAGTTGGGTTCTTCCTGCCCTTATAGGCGTTCCTTTTTCAATCTGGCTTAGCTGTAAATACAAACCAAAATCATCTGGTCGTAATACGTCTTCTTTAAAACCTAAGGTAATGAAAAGTTAAACTTAAAAGTGATATATAAAAATTCAATTCAGCAGTTGTTATCAATGCCACGGTTAGGGCCTGTTTACATAACGGTGGCATTGCCACTTGGACAACAAGCCATCAAATGTGTAACGTAAGAAATGGCAATAACGCCACCATAAACCAGTGTCAACATCGAGCGCTAAATTATGAGAAAGCACCAATCAGCAGCACTTAAAATATTGAAAGATACACTGTCATTTCAAACGTCTAAGCGTAGTCTCGCTGTTAGTGCGGCCTGTATTGGTTTAGGGCTAGGTTTAAGTGCACATGCGAACGCTTATCATGAAGACAATTCAACACCGCAAACCAGTGACCAAGCGCAAATGAATACCAAACCGACACTTACAACGCTCACCAACTACCAAGAAAACGCGCCATTTATGTTCTCTTCGGGCTTACCCGATGCCTCTCACCTTTCTTTACTGAAAGAAAAAGGAGTGACACACGTTGTAGATTTGATCCCAGGGGATAGAACCAGTGAAATCTTAACTACCTCAGAATTAGGACTTGATTACTTTAATGTGCCCGTGGATTGGGAAGGCCCCACATTAGCCAACTTTTTAAATTACGCAGCGTTTATGCAAACCGTCGATATCAAAGAAGACAAGGTACTCACGCACTGCAAACTGAATTGGCGAGGCGCTGCTTTTACGTATCTATACAGAATTAACGTACTTGGTGAAAATGAACAAGCCGCCCAAAAAGACCTTATGGCTATTTGGCATCCGAATCCAACATGGTTCGCCTTCATGAACGAGGTAATTGCCCACTACAATGAGGTAAACGGTAAAGAAGTAGCGATGTCGTTTGAGGCTGCCGATCCTGAAAACCACTAAATTTCTGGCTTACCGAGAATAATGGCGGTCTACGACCCTCTCGTCCCTACCAAGCATATATGAAATTTCAGATTTATTATTGACACATACGGAATTTCATATACGATACATCACATACGAAATTTCATATGTGATGTGATTTATGTCGACTTGTTCTGATTCTGCGCAGCTACAGCCTTTAACATTTTTCAAATGCTTGTCGGAAGACACCCGCTTAAAAACGCTTTTAATGCTCAGCATAAAAGGTGAGCTATGCGTGTGCGACCTTACTGATGCGCTTCAATTAAGCCAGCCCAAAATTTCACGCCATCTCGCTGACTTACGAAAGTGCGGTTTAGTTCTCGATACTCGTAAGGGCAAATGGGTGTATTACCAGCTCCATCCTGACCTACCCGCTTGGGCGCTGGAGGTCATTAAGAACACCGCTATTCACAACAATGAATATATTAGCGAGGCGTTAGCGAATTTGTCCTGCGAGAATTGCTAGATTCCAAACTTTCTGAATGGCACAAAGACCGCTGCAAAAATGCACAGCAAAGGTCAACAGGTCTTGGTGTTAATTGCAGCTTAATACGTCGCCAAGTATCTGTTTTTTCGAAGTCTTATTCTATCTATTACAGCTACCCACAGTAGCCTCGACCATTAAACAAGGTTTTATATGAAGATTTTATATATTTGTACGCACAACCGTTGCCGCAGCATTCTTTGCGAGGCCATCACTAACGCCTCGAACGGCAATGTTGAAGCACGTAGTGCTGGCAGCCAGCCTGTAGGGGAAGTACACCCTCTTTCTCTTAAGTACCTTGCAGAGCGCGGGTTTAGTACAGACGGCCTTCAAAGCCAGTCGTGGGATGAATTTGAAGATTACGATGCAGATCTTGTTGTCACGGTTTGTGATTCAGCGGCGGGCGAGTCATGCCCTGTTTATTTCGGTAAATCTCTTAAGGTGCACTGGGGCTTAGAAGACCCGTCTAAGTTAGAAGGTAGCGAACAAGAGAAAGCAGAGGCCTTCAACAACACCATCGATATTATTGAAAAGCGTGTAGCGGCATTAGCAGAACTTGCTGAGAAAAACTTAGATAAAGCAGCGCTTAAAGAGGCACTATCAAAATTAGGAGCCCAGTAATGGGTAACAGTAAATCAATGAGCCAAGATATATCAAGCAACCAAGAAAGCTCAAAGGCACAAAGCCCATCTGATAACGCGGTAATGGCGCAAATGCACAAGCCAATTATGGCTAACTTTGCATCAAGGTTCTCAGACCACAAGCCGCGTATTTTGCTACTTTACGGCTCGCTCAGAGAACGCTCATACAGCCGCCTAGTAATTGAAGAGTCGGCGCGGTTGCTCGAATACTTTGGCGCTGAAGCCAAAATCTTTGACCCTCGTGGATTGCCGCAGCCAGATACTGAAGATGACTCACATCCAAAAGTGAAAGAACTGCGTGAGCTTATGATGTGGTCTGAAGGGCAAATTTGGTGTTCACCAGAGCGCCACGGCAGCATGACTGGCATTATGAAAAGCATGATTGACTGGGTACCGCTTAGCCTTGGCGGCGTTCGACCGACCCAAGGTAAAACGTTGGCGATTATGCAGGTTTCCGGCGGTTCACAATCGTTCAATGCGGTAAACCAAATGCGCATTTTAGGTCGCTGGATGCGCATGCTAACCATCCCTAATCAGTCTTCTGTGGCAAAAGCCTTTCTAGAATTTGAAGACGATGGTCGCATGAAGCCGTCACCTTACTACAACCGCATTGTGGACGTAGTTGAAGAGTTGGTGAAATTTACTTTGCTCACCCGCGACAACAAAGACTTTCTCGTTGACCGCTATTCTGAGCGCGTTGAAAGCGCAGAAGAAGTGAGTAAGCGTGTTAATCAAAAATCGTTGTAAAGTAAGACAAAGGTGAATCAGAATGGGTTTCTTTGAACGTTATTTATCAGTGTGGGTTGGCCTTTGCATTGTTGCAGGGGTGGGCCTAGGTTATGCCATGCCGGGTGTCTTTGCGTCTATTGCGGCGCTTGAATATGCGCACGTAAACCTGATAGTGGCAGTACTTATTTGGCTAATGATTTACCCAATGATGGTACAAATAGACTTTGGCTCAATTAAAGACGTGGGTAAAAAGCCGAAAGGCCTTGTACTGACCTTGGTGATTAACTGGCTGATAAAGCCCTTCACTATGGCACTATTGGGTTGGCTATTTTTTAAGGGCATTTTTGCCGACTGGGTAGATCCGCAAACTGCCACTGAGTACATTGCAGGCATGATCCTACTGGGCGTCGCTCCATGTACAGCGATGGTATTTGTGTGGAGTCACCTTACCAAAGGGGATGCTAACTACACGTTAGTCCAGGTATCAATTAATGACTTGATTATGGTCGTTGCCTTTGCACCGCTTACCGCCATGCTGCTGGGCGTAACAGATATAACCGTACCATGGGATACCCTGCTGCTTTCTGTTGCACTGTATGTTGTATTGCCATTGGTCGCGGGTTATATCACGCGCCGTCACTTGGAAAACAAAAAAAACAGCGCGCAGAAAACAGGCTCAGGAAATGACGCTGTTAACGCGCTAGTAAGTAAATTTAAGCCGTTCTCAGTAATTGGGTTACTGCTTACTATTGTTATTTTGTTTGGCCTTCAAGCAGAAACTATATTGTCGCAGCCCCAAGATATCGTACTCATTGCCATACCACTGCTTATACAAACTTACGGTATTTTTGCTATTGCCTACTTTGCCGCAAAACGCATGAAACTACCGCACAATGTTGCAGCGCCGGCATGTATGATTGGTACGTCAAACTTTTTTGAATTGGCGGTCGCCGTAGCCATTTCACTATTTGGCTTACACAGCGGCGCGGCACTTGCCACAGTGGTGGGCGTACTGGTTGAGGTACCAGTTATGCTTTCGCTAGTGTGGTTTGCAAACAAAACGCGCCACTGGTTTGACTAAGCGCATATGAAAAAGGGCGAACCACAGTTCGCCCCTTTTTCATCAATTTTTCTCATCAACCTTTATCAACGCTTTTTACAACGCTCTTTATAAGTCGTTAAAATCTTAAACCGCAATCGCTGGTTTGTAAGTATCGGGAAGAATAAAGCCAAAGCGCTGCAAAACTGACGTTAGCACGTCCCGTTTTATCGGCTTTTCTATAAAGCCCAGTGCACCTAAAGACATCACTTTTTCTTGCATCATTGGCTGAATATCGCCAGACACGACGATAACAAACGTTTCTAGCTGACGGCGTTTTATTTCACTCAACACACTGATACCACCAAGAACAGGCATGGTCAGGTCCAGTAAAACCAAATCTATTGTGTGATGAGCCAATACTTCCAACGCGTCCATACCATTTGACACTTCGTAAATAGTTTCAGCAAAGCCATCTGGCAAATTGCTTCTCGCCATTTTTCGCGCCAGCGCCGAGTCATCACAAATAAGAATATTAAAACCCATCAAATACAAACTTATAATTGGTTATTAATCCGCCAACAGAATACATTAAACGAAAGTATAATAAAACAAAAAAGTGTCTGATAATTGGTAACTTAATCGCTATCTGCGCCAAACTTCACTCTTCAAGCTATCTATTTTGTGGTAGATATAGCGAGTAACAAAATAAGGAACACACGACCATGCAAGAGTTAGCTACTAGCCAAGATAAGAGTTTGGTAAGAAAAGTTGCCTATCAAATTTTGTCTCATTTCGATAAGAGTTATCGATGGTTCACCCGCATCACTCGTGGCGCTCAAGAAAGGTTCGAAAAGGGAAATTGGAAAGAAACTCAGCTTGCCTCTAAAGAGCGAATAACCATTTACGAGCAAAGCCTGTCAGACGCTGTCGCCGAAATTTATCAGCTAACTCAAGTACATCAAAAAGACGACGCTTTCTGGCAAGAGCTTAAGAAAGTATTTGCATTACAGCTAGAAGGCCACCCGCAATTTGAGCTAGCCGAAACCTTTTACAACTCTGTAATTGGCCGCTTGTTTAAACATAGAAAAATCGATAACGATATGATGTTTGTCTTGCCCAGCCGCTGTTTCTTACCCGGGCAAGACAGAGACAAAGTGATTAACAGCTTCGACACCACCACCACGGTGCGTGAAATGTACGAGTCAATTTTTAAGATATATCGATACAACATTCCGTTTGAAAACTTCGAGCGAGACCTACAGAACCTTGAAAGCGCGCTTCGCGCTCGGTTGAACAAGGAACAGCTAGCCAGCGTTCAAGCTGTGGAAATCCTTAAGCCTACGTTTTTTAGAGGAAAAGCCGCTTACCTGATTGGGCGAATTTGCATGCCCGACGAAACGCTGCCGTTTGTTATCGCCATGAGACGCTATAACGAACCCCATATGTTTGTGGATGCGCTGCTAACTGATCGCAAAGACTTAAGCGTTATTTTCGGTTTTGCTCGCAGCTACTTTATGGCTGACACTCAAAACCCTGCGGAAGTTGCCGCCTTTCTTCAAGAGCTTCTCCCCAATAAAAAGCACTTCGAGCTGTACATGGCAATGGGACACTACAAGCACGGTAAAACAGTGTTTTATCGCAACTTCTTGCAGCACATGGACGAGTCAGACGACAAATTTGAGGCGGCCCCTGGCATTCGAGGCCTGGTCATGATGGTTTTTCATCTGCCCTCTTATGGCGTGGTGTTTAAGATTATTAAAGACGAGTTTGCAGAGAGTAAAAAAATCACGCGTGAACACGTTAAAGAATGCTATAAGTTAGTGAAAATGTCAGACCGTGTGGGTCGAATGGCAGATACCCACGAGTACGTAAACTTCAGGTTTCCGCTAGACAGAATTGAGCCTGAACTTATTGAAGAATTGAAAGAAACGTGTGCATCGAGCCTAGAATTCACTGAATCTGAACTCATCATTAAACACATGTACATTGAACGGAAAATGACGCCGCTTAATCTGTATCTACAAGAAGAAACAGATGAAGAGAAAATTACCCGTGCATTAGATGAGCTTGGACTGTGCATTAAGCAAATTGCCATGGCCAACATATTTCCTGGCGACATGCTACATAAAAACTTCGGTATAACCCGTCATGGCCGTGTTATTTTCTACGACTATGATGAAATTTGTTTAATGAATGAGCGCAATTTTAGATCCCTGCCGAAATCTGACGATCCTTATGCTATTGATACGCTCTCGGTAGCGCCTAACGACGTATTCCCCGAGCAGTTTGAGCACTTCATTGTAGGTAAACGCAAGTTCAAAGATATACTTAAATCGTTGCACGGTGATTTGATGACCCCTGAATATTGGCACGAAGTTCAGGAAAAATGTGCACGAGGCGATGTTCAACACTTCACGCCTTACAACGCCAGCATGCGTTTTGACAGAGGCTAACTAAGTTAAGTGTTTGATCAAGATGCACGTTGACCGGGGCCCCAGTGTAGTTCAATAGTGTAGAGCAAGCCAAAGCACTGTGCATGCGCCCTCTAGGGCACTAGACACCTGAACAAATTGTCGCTACATGCGAAAAAGCTTAAAAGTGATCGTTTCGTTACTTAACACTCGTAAAAGCATGTGAAAGCGATACTGCTTTGCGACTGCTTGATTTTGCTTGCTGACGATTAATCGCCACATAATGGCGACAGCAACGCCAAACAAGTGTGTGAATGTTGATAAACAAAAGAAGCGTAATAATGAAAGTGCTACTTGTAGAAGATGATCCAAAGGTTGCCTCGCACATTGCAAATGGACTATTGGGTGAAGGGCATGAATGTATTACTGTAGGTGATGGAACATCAGGCTACCAACAGGCGTCAAGTAACGAATTAGACGCCGTAATTCTGGATGTGATGCTGCCCGAACTCGACGGTTTTTCTGTTTTAGAAAAACTTCGCGAAGAAGGCAACACAACGCCCGTTTTATTACTGAGTGCAAAAAGTCAGGTTGAAGACAAGGTCAAAGGCCTTCGCACAGGCGCTAATGATTATTTAACTAAGCCTTTTGCCTTTGAAGAGTTACTTGCTCGCGTTGAGGGCCTTGCAGGTCGTAACAAAGAAGGTGAAGACAAGACGCTGATAAAAGTAGGCGACCTCACTCTAGACCTGGTTAACCGCAAAGTATTGCGCGGCGATCAAGAGATCGACCTGCAGTCTAAAGAATTTCAATTGCTTGAATGCCTGCTCCGTCACAAGGGTAAAGTCGTGACGCGAAGCATGCTGCTTGAGCAGGTTTGGAACTATCATTTTGACCCGCAAACGAATGTGATAGATGTTCACATTAGCCGCTTGCGTCAAAAAGTGGATAAGGCGTTTAATGTCCCGCTTATAGAGACTGTGCGAGGCACAGGATATCGAATAGCGGATGGGCTTGCATGATAGCAATACGCGACTTTACGCGTAGTTCAAGTTTTCGCGTAGGCGTATTGCTCACTACTCTAGCTTGTATTGCCATTGTTTTAATTGTTTATTTTTGGCGATTAACGAGCAGCGACTTGTTTATTTCGGAATCGAATGCTGCCGTTAATGCCAAAACAAACGCGCTTATTACTCTCTATGAAAACCTCGGTATTGAGGCGGTTAAGTTAGCGATAGCCAAAGACAATGGCCAACATTCGCCAAATGGCTCAACAATCACCTCAGCCTCCGACCACCTACGTTCATTTGTTGCACTGAGTAAAGATGAACAAGTAGTGGCTGGCAATTTGTCGTCAATTCCCCTTGTTCTTGAGCGCCACAAAAGCGCCAGTTTTGCTACCGCAGAAATAGTTATCACCCGCCCCAATAGCACAACGAGAAAAACGCTGCGCCAAGCACTTATGAGAGAAGTAACCCTTGGAGATCACGTGCTTTACGTTGGTCGTGGCATTGACGATTTATACAGCGCACAGTGGTTTGGTAAAACGTTCAGCTGGATCATTGTGGTGTTGCTTTGTACCTTGAGTGTGCTGAGCTTCGCTATAGCCGTTTACGTGGTTAATCGAATTAACCGCATGTCGCAAACGGCAGATAAGATTATCAAAACGGGAAACCTGCAAGAGCGTTTAGAAATTGACAGTAATTGGGACGACCTGAGCAGTTTGTCATTTGTGTTTAATCAAATGCTCGATACTATCGAGAGTTCAGTCAACAATATAAAGTCAGTGACCGATAGCATCGCCCATGACCTTCGCACTCCATTATCTCGACTTCGCAACACGCTAGAAAAAATCGAAGACACTCAACTAAGGGAAGATACAACTCAAGAAGCCGACAACCTGCTAAACATGTTTAACAGCTTGTTACGCATAAGTGGGCTTGAAACCACCAATAAGAAAGAAGGCTTTTGTTCCACTGACGTACGCGCCATCGTAGAGGACGTGGTTGACCTGTATCACCCCCTTGCAGAAGAGCGCGACATTACCCTATCGAGCGAGCTCGATGCAGTTACAATGCTTGCCGATCCTAACCTGCTATTTCAAGCTGTAGCTAACGTGTTAGACAACGCCATAAAGTACTCTAACGAAAACAGTGTGGTCACCGTACAGCTCTCTACCACAGCAAGTCATATCGTGATTGCTGTGAACGATGCGGGAATTGGCGTGGGTGAACATGAAATTGTTAATCTAGAACGCCGCTTTTATCGGGCAGACGGCAGTAGAACCAGTAAAGGGAATGGGTTGGGCTTATCGCTCGTGTCTGCCATTGTGAAGTTACACGACGGCCACATTTGGTTTATTCACGACCCGCTAGTTAAAGGGCACGGGTTAGGTGTGGTATTTACGTTTAAGCGTTAAACTTTGGACTATTGCTTTTGTCGACAAAAAATAAAAAAACGCTGACGCTTTTTTCTTAGCATCAGCGTTTTTATCCTACATTTTCAACGTTGTGATTTGTGCCAGTCGCTTACGCTGACAGCGACTTCACGTACGCTTTAATCTCTTCATCTTGACCGTGGTCAAATAGACACTGCTGGAAACGCTCGCCAGATACGGCTGTTTTAACCAGTTCAACGTCCATTTTTTTCAGTGAATCGACGTAGCTCTCTGGAGCCAACGCACGTTTCAAATCTGCGAGAATACCAGCGTTTCGTACTTGAGGTTCTTTACGTTCAACGGGATAGCCCGCGCCACGCTCGCCTGTTAACGCTTTCTCAAAGATATAACGCGCATTAAGTTCAGCGCCCCATCCAAAGCCTTTTGCAAAAGGTAACGCTAACGCATTTCCATTGTTAACTTGGTTAAACAAAAATGCATCTGAAGGGTCGATACAATAACCGCAAAATACGCCTGGATGAGCATTCAATGACATCAAAGCCCCTTGACCCGTACCACAGCCTGAAATCACAAAATCGACAGCTTTTGAGTTGAGTAGAATAGCTCCCATTATGCCTAAGTGCACATAGGTAAGATGGTGATCAGTTTCGCTGTTCATACCCACATTGAATACAGCGTGTCCCAGTGAGTCCGCCACGCTTGTGAGCTCATTTAATATTACCGGATTCTTAGCCGCCTGACTGTTTTCCATCATCAATGCAACTTTCATGAACGCTCCTAAGCAAAGAAAAATAACGAATTAAACGCTTACATTAGCATGGAACGAAATGCCACCTCACGGGTAATGCCAAAGTAAATGTCGATTAGTTTCAAATGTGAAACGAAAACGGAAATATAAGAAGATGGAGGGCCGACGAGTAACAACTCACTGACCAGTAAATCTACTGGCCAGCATTTTTCAAAAAACGAGGTTAATGGCGTATTAGTCTGTTTGTTTTTGCATAAATATGGTGACTTCTGCCATCACAATGCCAAACTTACGAATATACGAACGGTTCATCATAGTACTGTCGTCAAATGCCCAAAACCAATCGTCAAACGTCACTGAATAGGTAGTGTCATCCACCGGCAAATCCATCTCGTAATGAAAGTTAAATGCGTTGCCAAAGCTTGTGCCTTTGGCTGGACCATCAATGTCACTCGCGCGACCCACATAGCTATTATCACTCTGCTTTACGATGGTCCAAGTACGGGACGTTGGACCGTCGCCCACACCGTAATTAAAGGATTCATCAAGGGTTAACGTATCGCCATCTACTGAACCATCGATGTCTACTACGAACCTTTGCACCACCTCGCCCGAGCGGTTCTGAACAATGCCCCAGGCTTTAACGTTCCCATCAAAAAATTGCTCAATATCGAAAACAGGCGATACAGCTCTGTAGTCTTCACCATCGACTGAAACAGAGCATCCGGATAGCCCTGCCACCGTTAAAGTGGCAATTCCGATTCCTAAAACAAACTTCACCGTATTCTTTATCACTTTCGCAACCTTAATCAATTGACGAGATAGACTTGGCGTAATGCTAATAAAGCGTTGCCCTTATCCGTTTCCCAATAACTTCTTTCTAAATTTTGGCTCAGACGTTTTATCGCTTAGCCAGATATCAAAAAAACGCTGTGTAAATACTTTGTCTTCAATTTCATCAGCCTTTTCACCGTTCACGTAAAACACACTCGTGCCATCTTTCGTAGCGATTCCGGTAATGACGTCGCCCTCGCTGACGTCAGGAAAGATACTATTCATCAGGGAAAGCCACTTGTCTGAATCATCAGCCGATAGGTCTCCTTGCTTTTTCATTTCATCAATAGAACGCTGGGCAATTTTCTTGCCTTCCAAGTCTCGCTGGTACGTTAACTTTAGTGCAAAGGGGGGCTGGTTGGCGTATTCACCTTCAGGCGCATAAAGCTCACCGGTATACACATCCCAGAAGTAGTAAGAGAACATTCCTTTTCCAACGAGCTTTGCATTGGGAACATAATTGCTGATGTGCTTAGCATCTGGCTCTTGCGCAACCGCATTCTTTGACATGGTTAGCCCGCTTGTTGATAACGAAACAAAAAGCATGATGGAAAACATCTTCGCACCCATGCTAGCGCTATACATCGAATATCCCCACACACCACTGGCACTTTCTGGGCGCATTGGTAAGGATTTAGCTCTCAACTGGCGAAATAGGCCATACATTTTGATAACCATAACTATGCTCTTATTAGCGTAATAAACATTACAGGTCTTTTATTGAATTTCTATCTGGTTATACTCTTGCCTTCACACATTTGATCAACTGACACTAGGCTCTCGTTGTGCTTCCCCTTGATGCATTTAAATCGTCATTAACCCTGCCCTCACCGCTAATCCCATTTAAGCCAAATTGGGAAGGTGCCAGCAAGGTATCGCTATTTGTTAAGCGTGATGATGCTATTCACCCTGTAATGTCAGGTAATAAATGGCGAAAGCTAAGTCATGCGCTCACCAGCCCGTTGCCAAAAACGATAGTGAGTTTCGGCGGCGGTTTTTCTAACCACCTGCATGCACTAGGCTTTGTTTGTTATAAATTGGGCATTCCTTTTAACGCCGTTATTCGCGGTGACTACAGCGCTGCACCTACACCCATGATTGAGGATTTGAAAAGTTGGGGCACCCGTATCGACTATGTAGACCGAGTCACTTACAAAAAGCGAAACGATAGCGCATATCTACTTCATCTTAAGCAGCAGCAACCTGACGCGATGATCATTCCTGAGGGCGGAAGCCAAGCACAAGCGCTTCAAGGGATAAAGGACATGGTTGATGAAATCGACATAGACTTTGATTTTATTGTCGCTCCTGTCGCTAGTGGAGCCACTTTGGCGGGAATAGTCAGTGCATTAAATAAACGTAATGAAAATAATGCGAAAGACACTCTCCATCACACTGGTTGCAACGCTGTCGGTGTTGGCGTGCTGAAGGGTGAAGACTACTTAGAAGGATTAGTCGAACAATTTCTTCCAGCCTCGCTTGGGCGATCAAATTGGCATATTGAACACAACTACCACTTCGGTGGTTACGCCAAAGCGCCAAATGAGCTTCAAACCTTCTGCAACGATTTTAATAATACTTTCGATTTTGATATCGAGCCTGTTTATTCCGGCAAAGCCTTTTGGGCAGTTAAAGATATGCTGGCCAAAGGTATGTTTGAAGACGGGTCACGCATTGTTGTACTGCACACAGGCGGCTTGCAAGGCGCAAGATAAAACCCTTTTATAACAGAGTGTTGCGCTCACTACCTTTCGGTGTTACAACTATCCCTGTGAGCTTGCTCACAATTCTTTTAAACACTAAACAACGATAACAACAAGAAGTTTGTCGCAGGATGCGGCATAAACATTAGCGCTTGCTACCTGCAAACTTCATCAAGGAATGATTATGAAAGATATTTTCTTCTTCGACTCAATGTTAACCCCTAAGATTATCACTTTCGTGTACTGGCTATTGCTTTTAGGATCTGTGGTAAGTGGCGTAACGACGATGTTTGTAGGGTACGACGCGAGTTTTGTATACGGCCTATTTATTATCGTGTCTGGCTGTATTGGCGCAAGAATCTGGTGCGAACTGCTTATCGTACTTTTCAAAATTCACAGCAACCTTCAGAAAATTGCTAGTAAAGAGTAACGTTACTCCTTGTTAAAGGTGCCGCTCTGCGCAGCACCTTTAATTAAAACGAAATACTTAAAGCAAAATTACGCTACTGCAACAGTGTCCGTGTAACGTTTCAACGTATCTAAATAATCCATTTTACGCTTTTCAGAAAGCCAACTGGTTTTAAAGCTATTTTCAACAAGCGTGATTAAATCCTCTTTGCTGAATTGCCCTTCTTCTTGTAGGGCAATTAAATTCTCATTCAAGTAGGCTCTGAAATAAGACGGATCGTCTGAATTGATACTCGGCAGCAACCCTTTTTCCAACATTTGTTTCAATTCACAAGAAGTGAGTGATTGAACAACAAATTTGTTTGAAACAGGACAGACCGTTAATCCCAAATTTTTTGATTTTGCAAGCTCGCATAAAGCATCAGATTCGAGAATATTTACACCATGATCAATCCTGTCGACCTTAATATCCTTAATTACTTGACGTATGTGCTCTTGCGTATTGTCTTGGTTAACATCACAGTGCATTGTAAGTTTAAGTCCCCATGAACGCGCTTTTGAGAATACTTCTGCAAACTTTGATGGCGGGTTATTTTTCTCGTCGGAATCGAGCCCGACGCCGACTAACTTGTTGAGGTGGGGCTTAGCTAGCTTCAGATGTTCCATTGCTGATTCAGCCGACATATCTCGCAAGAAGCACAGGATAAGCTGACTTTCTACACCCAATTCAGTGCGCGCATCTTTTTGCGCTGCATGTATTCCGTTAATAACGCTATCGAAACTCACACCTCGAATTGTATGAGCTTGGGGGTCAAAGAAAAGCTCAACATAAACGATGTTCTGTGCTGCAGCTCTCTTAAGGTATGCCATAGTAAGCTGGTAGAAGTCATCCTCTTCTATGAGCACGCTCATACCCGCGTAGTAAATATCGAGGAAAGAAGGTAAATCATAAAAATCATACGCCTTTATCATTTCTTCAGGTGTTTTGGCTTTCAGTGAAACGTTATTTTTCTGCGCTAAGGCAAAACTTAGCTCAGGCTCTAATGTGCCTTCAATATGAACGTGAAGTTCGGCTTTTGGCATATTTTCAATAAACTCTTTCATTTAACTTCCCTATTTCCTTGGCGCTTTTAGCTACTGTAAAAGCTTGGCTAGTATGTTGTTACCAACTGATAAGGTGTTAATCTGCAAAAAGTGCGCCTAAGGAAAGCGAATTCAGTCAGACGCTGTTGGTTGTAATACAACTCTAGAGGTTGCGGATCCTTGAGTGTGGAAAGTCTATTTAAATGGCATTCCCACTTTGCTTCATCTGGGTCAACAATATGCTTTACTTTGGTGCGTTTCTGCCAATGAATGTGTGCAAATTGAATGAGTTGTAAAAACATAGTTCAGGCGCGCGAGCACCATTACTATCAATCTGCGACAGGATAGCCAAACAACCTCTTTAACTTTGCTTTTATCCCTTTTGCGTGCTGAAGCTGTTCACGAAGCACACCTATTTGACTGAAGTTAGCGCTAAGAGGATTGTCCTCAGGCATTTTTCCTACAATGCCGTACTTTATCGTTATCGTTTTGTCTTCTTTAGCGAAAGTGCCGAATAATTTATCCCATATAATAAGTACGCCACCGTAATTCTTATCGATGTATGGTTTATTCGTTGCATGATGAATACGGTGATGCGTAGGCGTGTTGAAGATGCGCTCTACCCAGCCTAGGTTTCCAATTGTCTGTGTGTGTACAAAAAACTGATAAGCCAGATTGATAGCGACAATGGCAAAAACCAGACTTGGCGAAAAACCAATAAGAATCATTGGTACCCAGAACAGCCACATGCCGACAAAAGGGTACAAAACGCTTTGTCTGAAGGCCGTTGTGAAATTCATTTTTGTCGAGCTGTGATGTACCACATGCGCTAGCCAAAACCAGTGTATGTTGTGTGAAGCACGATGAAACCAGTAGTACAAAAAGTCTTGAAGGATAAAACCTGCAAAAAGTGATAGTGCACTAAGCTCTATTTTAAATAGTGAAAACTGGTGTAACCAAATAAAAAAAGGCATTAGTAGAAGCAAGACCAATGCATCAGAGCCCTGATGCAATAGTGCAAGTAAGGCATTGTTCACACTGTCTTTTACATTGTAAAACTGTCGCGCTTTCTTAAATTCAACAAAAACACACAGTAGAAATACGGGGCTTAACCCTAGCAAAATAAGTTCAACGGGGATCAAAGCGTGCTCCTAACTTATCTAGACATTGCTCAATATCGTTTTGCAACAGGCGCGTCAGTAACCAGTTTGGTATATACCAGGGCGCCCGACAGGTAATGCGATAAGAAACGTTTGTTGAATTTTCCTGCTGCGTGAACGCAATAACGCCCCTGTGAGCTTTGACTGGAAAGTCATCAACCACTCTATATTCAATGCCGTTGGTATCTGCGTGAATAATCTCTTCTTTAAAACGTACACTAAGAATAGTGACTTCTCTTACGCAGCCCTTTCCGCCGCTAATCTCATTATCATTTTCTGCTTTCAATACCTTAAACGATGCGTTGAAAAAATCGCTTAAATTCTGGTGATCAAGCAGCGTATCGCGCAGTTCTTTGGGCGTTGCAGCAATATTTTTTTGGTAGTAAACGTCAACCATCTACGTTATTTCCTTTTCTGACGGCTCCTAGGGCCTGTTGACCTTTGTTGTACATTTTTGCAGCGGTCTGTGTGCCATCTAGACAAGGCGAATGTTTGACGGTTTAGTGGTTCTAAATCGAGAACATTCAACGCAGTATAGATGGCACAAAGGCGCTGCCCGAAGGGGGTCGTTATGGAAGCCTTTTACTCTTTGTCACAGTCCTTTAACTTAGCCCGCTAGGCTTGCAGGACTGTTTCGCGATTAAAAGGCTTCCATTTAGACCAAAATTCGTACACCAAAGGTCAACAGGCCCTAGCATAATTTGACATTTCTATTTTATCTTGCGTTAATGCGACAGTGTTTTTGTTATTTTGCGACAAGCATATGCCATCAGTTTCCTCAGCCTATATCCAAAGTACGGTGAGCTATTTAGTTAGCTTAGGCGTTAATGCCGACAATGTTTCGTTAACTACCCAAAAGCATGACTCACTGTCTGGCTCTTCACGTGTTGATATGGATGTATACGTTGAGCTGTTAAACCAAGGGGTCGCATTAACCAACAATTCGCTATTTGGTTTTGAGTTGGGTAAACATATTCAGGCGAAAGATTACGGAGTACTGGGTTACCTTGTTGAAAGTTGCGAAAACTTGGCTCAAGCCATTAATGCGCTAACCCGCTTTGACGCTTTAGTCGCTGATATTGGCACCACTAGCGTGTTTTTCGAACCTGACAATACCCGCGTTGAGTGGGTACCCAAAAGCGCCGATTGCAAGCAGATGGTATTGCGCAACACCACAGCCTGGGTAGCAACCGTCTACAAGATATTAGGTTCTGCCTGTAAACTGAATGCCGTCACCTTTACGTTTCCTTTGAGCGATTCGGAAAAAGCCATGCTAGCGATGTGGTTCAATTGTGAGGTGGTTGATAACGCCAACACCAACGCCATTATTTTTCCTCAGCACCTTTTACATATTCCATTTACCAGCGAGAATACGGCGATGTTTAGTGCGCTCGTAAAAGTATCCGAAGAAGAACTAATGGCGAGCAAAGGCGGCGACCGTGTTCAATTTGCCAATAGCCAGTTCTACGCCAATCAGCATGAAGACATAAGTCATAGAGTCGTTGCGCTTTTAAAAGCCAATCCAACACTCAAAGGCTGCGATCAGCAACGTGTAGCCAATGCACTATTTATCAGCCCCCGTACTCTACAGCGAAAATTGAAGCAAAGTGGCACCAGCTTTCAACAAATTCTCAATAATGAGCGCAAAGCTCGCTTAAACGAATTACTGAAACATCACTCCATCGCTGATACCGCAGATTTATTGGGGTTTCAGGAACAATCATCATTTACCCACGCATTTAAGAAATGGTACTCAACAACACCACTGAGATACCAAAAACAACTTTTAGCGCATTAAAGCTAGTGTCCACTTCCTCATCGACGAACTATTAAGTCGCGTTGAAAAACAACCGATAAAAAGCAACCGCTCTAGGTTTAGTCTTTTAGTATGAAATGGTAATGTTTAGCTATCGCAATGGTGAATATTAAACTAATGTGACGTAGTAAGCGGAGGTATTAGCAAGTGTCCAGCAACGCTAACTCACAGGAGATGCGCTATGATCGACCGTCCAGTTACATTGCCAACGCCATTAAACGTACTCGTGTCGAAGTCACTAAGCTTATGTGAGCTTATGTTACCCGTATGCGATGTGTTTTACCCCTTTGCGGCCATCTATGAAAACGGCCGAGTAGGTTGTATTTTCAACGACGAAACACAAGGTAAGAAGCGAGAGTCACAGCTTATCGAGCAGCTTCAGTGGCGAATTATCGATACCACCACCGACACAAACAGCTACAGCGTATTGGTTTATGCTGCGGCAGTTAATACCCAAGACAGTAAAACCCTCGACGCCATTGCCATAGCCACTGCTACACCAAATCATGAAGAGCGTTTGATTCTTTACCCTTATTACAAAGTTGATGATAAGGTAGTCATATCGCCACCAATTGATACGGTTACCCGCTGAAATTCGAGCGACTTTATATTTTAAACCGAGCAGAATTGCAGACACGTTATTAATTTTAAAAACGTGTCTGCTTTCGTATCAGCTCAAACTTCTGTTGAACGACGTAACTCGGCGTAGACCATAAACGGTCGATAATGAGGCCTTGGAAAGGTAGGCCGCTAGTAGGTGTGCAATACCTTTTACATTCGTTGTTACGATTAAAATTTTTTGTACTGTCATGGGCTGTCTTTGCTTGCCAAATCCCATTGGTCTGCTAGCATTCAGCCCAAAATTCATTAGCAAAATTAGGGATTAGTTATTATGTCTCGCGTTTTAATTATTGGTGCTGGCGGTGTTGCGTCGGTAACTGTGAAAAAATGTGCACGTTTACCGCAACATTTCGACGAAATTTACTTAGCAAGCCGCACGGTATCTAAGTGTGAAGCGCTACAGCAAGAAGTAGGTGCAGATCGCGTTAAGGGTGTTTTCGCTGTTGATGCCGACAACGCAAAAGAAGTGGAAGCACTTATCAACGAAGTAAAGCCAGACCTAGTAATCAACCTTGCGTTGCCATATCAAGACCTTCCAATCATGGATGCATGTCTTGCAACTAATACTGATTACCTAGACACCGCCAATTACGAGCCTAAAGACGAAGCGAAGTTTGAATACTCGTGGCAGTGGGCTTACCAAGACAAGTTTAAAGACGCGGGCATTATGGCCCTTCTTGGCAGTGGCTTTGATCCAGGTGTAACTAACGTTTACACAGCATATGCAGCTAAGCATTACTTCGACGAAATCCACTATCTTGATATCGTAGACTGTAATGGCGGCGATCACGGTCAGGCTTTTGCGACTAACTTCAACCCTGAAATCAACATTCGTGAGATTACCCAACGCGGTCGCTATTGGGAAAACGGCGAGTGGAAAGAAACCGATCCGTTAAGCGTACGTGAAGATCTGGACTATCAAAACATTGGTGTTCGCGCATCTTACCTGATGTTTCACGAAGAGCTAGAGTCTATTGTTAAGCACTTCCCTACCCTTAAGCGTGCACGCTTCTGGATGACCTTTGGCGATGCTTACCTTAACCACCTGCGTGTACTTGAAGGTATTGGTATGACTAGCATTGAGCCAGTTGAATTCCAAGGCCAGAAGATTGTACCACTAGAGTTCTTGAAAGCAGTACTTCCTAACCCAGGCTCACTTGCTGAAGGTTATAGCGGTATGACGTGCATTGGCACTTACATCACAGGTATTAAAGATGGCAAAGAAAAAACTATCTTTATCTATAACAACTGTGACCACGCGAAATGTAACGAAGAGGTAGGCGCGCAAGCAGTATCTTACACCACAGGTGTTCCTGCGATGATTGGCGCAGCGCTTATGCTTAACGGCACATGGAAAGAAGCAGGTGTATGGAACATGGAACAATTCGATCCAGACCCATTCATGGATATGCTTAACGAGCATGGTCTGCCATGGCACGTACTCGAATGTGAAGGTAGCCCTTTCACTAAATAATTGAAACATCAGGGCGCTTAATTCAAGCGCCCTTTTTTATTAACGCCACTATTTAAATCTAGATCAGATTACTGGAATGTAGGATACAGAGTAGTTTTGAGCTACGACTTGTAATGTAATACATTAGGCGTTTGATAAATGTTGAAAGCCGTTTTATTTTTTGGAGCTTTATCCCATTGACCGATTTAACTCAACGTACTGATATTCCCTCTCCTTGCTACGTGCTGGAAGAAGCAAAATTAATTAAAAACCTTGAGCTGATGAAACGGGTTCAAGACGAATCTGGCGCGCGTATTATCTTGGCGCTTAAAGGCTTTTCTATGTGGTCTTGCTTCGACATCATCAAACAGTACTTACACGGAGCAACGGCCAGTTCGGTTTGGGAAGCGAAACTTGCTGCAGAGATGGGTAAAGAAGTTCACGCATATTCTCCTGCGTACAAGGTTAATGACGCAAAGGAATTGGCGGGTCTTGTTAATCACCTGTCTTTTAATAGTTTGACCCAGTGGAACGCGCATAAAGACGTGCTAGCAGGCGTGTCGTTAGGCCTTCGCATAAACCCTGAGCATCAAGAAGCAGATACGCCACTGTACGACCCAGCTGCACCAGGTTCTCGCTTAGGCATACGTGCTAGTGAGCTAGAAGGCGCAGACTTATCGGGTATTGAAGGATTTCACTGCCACAACCTTTGTGAGTGTGATTCTTTTGCTACTGCACGCACCCTTGAAGCCATTGAAAAGCGTTTTGGCAAATGGCTTGGTCAATTAAAGTGGTTAAACCTAGGTGGCGGACACCTGATGACCCGTGAAGGGTATGATGTTGAGCACCTCATCAACACACTAAAAGACTTTAAAGCCCGTTACCCACATCTAGACGTAATTCTTGAGCCAGGGTCTGCGGTAGCATGGCAGACAGGGCCATTAATTTGCGAAGTGGTTGATATGGTAGAAAACGACGGAGATATCGCTATTCTAGACATTTCAGCTACTGCACATATGCCAGATGTACTGGAAATGCCTTATCGCCCTACAATTTTGGGCGCGGGTATGCCTAATGAAAAAGCATATAATGTGAAGCTAGGCGGTAACTCGTGTCTTGCCGGTGACGTTATTGATACCTATTCGTTTGATGCGCCACTTAAAGCAGGCGATCGTTTACAGTTTGAAGACATGATGCATTACACCATGGTAAAAACCACGTTCTTCAACGGTGTAGAACATCCTGCTATCGGTATTTTGCGCTCTAACGGCGACTTTGAACTGGTTCGCGAATTCAGCTACGAAGACTTCAAAGGTCGTTTGTCTTAAATCTGAGACGCGAAATTTATTAGCGATTCACTATGAAAAAAGCCCGTGACATTGACGTCACGGGCTTTTTCTTTAGGTTAGTAAATGCTAATTATTTACTAGAGTTCGATTGCTCTAGCGCCCACAGGCCTGCATATTTATTAAACTGATATTGCGCGAACAAAACCGCGAACAGTAACCCTCTGCTGCCATCCAATATGCCTAATCGGAATATATAAATTTGGATAAAGGTGAGCATTGAACGTAAAAGCGCTAATGGAATTCCGTGGCTCTTTTTACCTGCTTTAAACTTTTTAGTCGCCATTAGGCACGTGTAATCGCGATTTTTACGTAGCAAGTGTTCAAAATCGCGCACTGAGTAATGTTTTAGATAGCCACCTTTCAAACAAATTGCCTCACCTTGATGTACTACTTTTTCATGGACAATATCTTTGGTGAAATGTGACGCATCTCTTTTAAAAAGCCTTGTAGGTGCCCTGCCAGTCCTTCCAAATCTGGTAACTTTTCCAAGGAAAATATTGCGCCAACGCAATTTGTAAGCGTTATGAGTGGGCTCGGATATGAGTAGTTTTGAGATAGTGGACGTTAGCTGCTCGTCCACTTCTTCATCTGCGTCGAGAGATAACACCCAATCGCACGTTGCTTTATCCAGAGCACGTTGCTTTTGAACACCGAAACCCTGCCAATCAGTAACAAACACTTTGTCTGTAAATTGGTGAACAATTTCTACCGTTTTATCTGTGCTACCACTATCAAGAACAACAATCTCATCTGCTATTTTTTCGATAGACTTCAAACAACGGGCTATGCGGTCTTCTTCGTTTTTGGTAATAACAATAACAGAAAGGGTTTGGCGCATACTTCAATCCTAAAGAGAGCTTCTAAAACAGGCGAGTATACAATAAAAGCGTGCAGAATAATCGCTAAACACTGTTCTAGAGACTATACAACCCCACTTCCCGACGCCGCCTCAGATTTGTCGATCTCACCTTCAGCCAGCACTTCGTCATCTAACTCAATTTTAAATGACGTTCCTGCTTTTCCATGCAGGCTATAACGAAAGCCGTACATTTCGCCTTCATTAAGAGAAACTTCCGCAAAGGTATTAGGGTGGATTAAGTCGTAAACACCTGAGTCGTTAGCTTGAGAAAATATATCAACTAACCATTTTCCTTCTGACATGGTGATTTTGAGTGTTTTTGTCATATGAGCCTCCATAAACCTCAGTCCTTTTTGAACTGGGCAGTTGACGTGAATTACACTCCTTTGTATTTATTCCAAGGCCCTTAAGATCAACAACGTGTTTACGCTTTTGCGTCTAGACCAGCTTGATAAAGCGCATTCTTTTTCAAGTCATAGTGAGTGGCGACCACCGCCGCGGCCTTTTTAAGCGGCATGTGCTCACACAATACACTTAGCAACGACATTGCCTCACTGGGTATCGCCTGGTCACTTACCTTCGCGGGGCCAATCATGACGACGAATTCGCCTTTCTGGTGCGCAACATCCGCATTGAGATAATCAATTACATCTTGCGCACTGCCACTCACGTAGGTTTCGAAGGTTTTGGATAGCTCTTTTGCTACCACAATCTGACGTTCGCCTAGAACGCGCTGTATATCAGTAACGGTGTCTAAAATTCGACGTGGCGCTTCATAGTAAACTGTGGTGAACGTTCTATCTATTAGCGCTGACAACACGCTTTCACGTGCCTGCACTTTAACCGGTAAGAATCCTTCAAATATAAACTTGTCTGTTGGCAGTCCCGACGCGCTTAATGCTGTAATTGCAGCACATGGGCCCGGCAGAGCGCTAACCGGAATACCTTGCTCACGGCACTTGCGTACCAAAACAAAGCCCGGGTCGCTGATTAACGGCGTTCCAGCATCACTTATTAATGCTACCGACTCGCCGCCCTTTAAACGCTCACAAAGCATTGCTGTGCGCTTATCTTCGTTATGCTCGTGCAGAGAAAGAGTTTTCGTTCCAATGCTAAAGTGCTGTAAGAGTCGAGCGCTGTGACGGGTGTCCTCGGCAGCGATCCAGCTTACTTCACTTAACACGCGTATTGCTCTGGCACTTATGTCGTCTAAATTACCAATAGGTGTGGGAACAATATATAAGGTGGCGGTGTCTGTCATAACAGTGATTAAGTCTTACGTTAATATTGAAGAATATGCGATAAGTGTATCACGCCATTAGTCCAGATTATGCTGGCAAGCGTAGATTTTCACACTGGTTAAGATAAACTTGGCCTATAACGATGTAAAAGGAATGAAACTGTGCGTCATATTGGACAAGCTGGAAAAATCTTTACGCTATCAGCCATTGCTTCGGTATTGGTGTTATCGGGTTGTGGAAGTACCCCTAAAACTCAGTCAAAGCCTGTGGTAGTGAAACCGAACCCAATTGAAACCACACAGGTTGAAGAGAACGTCACTCCAGAGCACAAACTCGTAGAAGCTAGAAAAGTGTGGGAGCGCACCCGCAATAAAGAGCAGCGCGACAAGCTATTACTGCAAGCAGCTGGTCTCTACCTTCAAAACAACCAGCCTGTATTAGCTCAGCAGGTTCTGTATGAAGTAAAAGAAGATGGGGTAACGGGAGCAAATCAATCCTATTATTCCCTTTTAGTTACTAAAGCTTATGCGGGAATGCCTGATGCGCCGGCAGAAGAGCTGCTAGCAATGTTAGATAGTGTGAACGCAACGGGTGAAGCGGCATTTCAAAAAGCAGAACTGCAAACTCAGTTATACACGCAACAAGGCAACTTTGCCGCCGCAGCAAATAGCGTATTGAAAACCAATTTAACTGACGATGAAAAAGTTCAGCAGGTTTGGGAGTGGATTACCTCCATACCCACTTCCTCACTTGATTCAGTGGGCAGTGCTTATCCCGATCTGTCTCCTTTCATTACTCTTCGCGAACTAACCGAAGAAAACGCGTCGTCACCAGAAAAATTAGCCAAAAGCCTGCAGCAATTTAAGCAGGTTTATCGCGGTCATGTATTAGAAAACGCTTTGCCTGAAAACGTAATTGAAGCAACCCAGCTTACCGATGCTGGCGCCAACGATATTGCGGTTTTACTACCACTTTCTGGCAGGTTAGCTCGCACAGGACAAGTCGTTAAAAATGGCATCATGGCGGCTTATTACACCGATGTTGAAAAGCGCCAAGATGAACACCTTCTACCTCGTCTTCGTTTTATCGACACCAACGAAGTAGATACACAGCATTTACTCAGCGAAATTGGCGATACCAAGTTCATCATTGGCCCTCTTTTAAAAGACACTGTTGAGCGTTTAATTCCCAGTTTGCCGCTTGGTGTGAACGTACTTGCATTAAACAGGCCTGACGAATTGCCAGACAATGCGTCTGCTAAAGGGTTGGCAACAGGATCATCTAATCCGGCGATAGCCGATGATGCTCTTGCCTCTGGTACAGGTCTCGCAGGTGATGACACACAAAATGAACTCCACTCATTAGGCTTGCCTACCTCGCTGAATTATTACGGGCTAGCACCAGAAGATGAAGCAAAGCAGCTTGCTGAATTTATCTTTAATAAAGGATATCGTGCGCCTATCGTTATTGCCGCACAAAGCAGTCTGTACCAGCGAATGGACGACACCTTTAAAAAGCACTGGCGAATACTCAACAATCAGGAAAACAAGCAGCGCGCCAACATAACGTCGGTATCGTTTAACGACAGTAATTCACTTCGAGAGGGAATTACACAGGCGCTAGATGTGGCGCAAAGCAACGAACGTATCAATCAAATTGAGTACATGACAAATGATGAAGTGTACAACATGCCTCGCAGTAGGCGTGATATTGATGCCATTGTTGCATTTGCCTCACCTCAAGACACAGAACTGCTTAACCCCATTATCGAAGCGAGCTTAAACCCATACAATGGCAAACAAGTCCCCGTGTATGCCACCTCTCGTTCAATGGATTACGACAGCGGGAAAAACCAATGGCGTGACCTGCAGAATGTACACTTTATCGACATGCCTTGGTTAATGCCTTCACATAGTTGGCAACCTCTTCAGCAGGAGGTTGAACAGGCTTGGCAAAATCAAAATACTATGCAAAGACGTTTATTTGCGTTCGGTTTTGATGCCTATCAGTTGTTGCCTCAGCTAGGCATGCTTAACACGCTGAAATATCTTTCACACGAAGGGTTAACGGGTACACTTTCCCTTAATCAACAAGGTGAAGTAATACGCAAACAGCCTCAGGCAATTATTCGTAACGAAAAAGTTCAAATGCTTTCGGAGTAAAATTATGTCAACACTGCAAGGGAGTGCAGCAGAAGACAAGGCCTGTAAATATCTGATGGAACAAGGCCTTACTCTTCGATGTCGAAATTACCACACTCGGCGTGGCGAGCTCGACATTGTAATGCAAGACGGCAGCACCATAGTGTGCGTTGAAGTTAAATACCGAAGACGAAATCAGTTTGGCAGTGCTCTAGAGTTTGTGACTGCCAAAAAGCTCCAGCGAATTCAGGCTGCGTTTGATTTCTATTTGTTAGATAATGGCTTAAATCCAGCGTCTACTTCTCTGCGAATAGACGTTGTTGCCATAGACGGAGACAACCTTCAGTGGTTGAAGAACGTGGGCTAAAGACTGACAATATCCAGCTTTTAAACTGATGTTCCCTAAAGAGGACTAGAAGCGTACGCCAACGATGAGCGCGGCCGATATTGATAAAAATGTCTTTATGTCAGAAGTATTCCGTTTGTTTTATCTTATGATTTGCAACCCTTCATCGGTTTGATGATAGTTTCTTAGGTTCCCACAAATAATGAGTCATCCCAACAACAAGGTTTCGTCCAGCAGCGTTGATAACCAAGAAATAGAGCTAATAGTCGGCAACTCCAGCTCTAATTTTTCTGGCGTAACGTCTACGATGCTGCAAGTAACATCGCTACAGAAGCATATGATTAATTTGCGGATAATGGGCAAGCATTTTGTTCCAGACCCATCAATGACTATTACTTTTTGGGAGGTCGCCAAAATGTGTCGACGCCCGCTTAGTAATGGTAAGTGGCGAATTTTTCATGCGCGTCGCGTTGACGAGATGATTCAGGGTGTGATCCTCAAATACGTGTTTCGCGCCAAGATAAAGCTTGTATTTAGCTCTGCCGCTCAGCGAAAGCGTTCGGCTTCTACGGTGTGGTTAAGCAATAAAATGGATGCGGTTATTGCAATGAGTAATCGCTCTGCAAAATATCTAAATAAGCCCCCCGCCAAGATAAATCTACACGGTGTGCAAATAGACAACTACACGCCAGCAGAAAACAAGCAAGAAGCATGGCAAGCATTAGGCTACGGCGGCAAGTACGGCATTGGTATTCTGGGCAGAGTTAGAGAGCAAAAAGGCGTTCATCTATTTGTTGAAGCGTGTATCAAAGTATTGCCCAAATACCCTGACGTGAACGCAGTAGTTGTAGGTGCCATATCCTCGAGTAACCAAGAATTTGTAAACGAGCTTAAAGAAAAAATTTCTAAAGCCGGGTTAACTGACCGAATTGTTTTCACCGGTGAATTGCCGTTTGAGCAAATTCCTAGAATCTTCAGTGCACTGTCATTAGTAAGTGCACTTAGCTATAACGAAGGGTTTGGACTAACTGTACCTGAAGCCATGAGTGCGGGAGCTGCGGTATTAGCTACTCAGGCGGGCGCATGGGAAGACATCATTAGGCCAGGCGTTGATGGGTATATTGTACCTACCAAAGATCAGCAAGCTGTCACAGAAAAGATGGATTTGCTGCTTTCGGATATGGACAAACTTGCAGAAATGGGCAAAGCCGGGCGCGAACACGTTGTGAAAAATTTTAAAGTTGAAGATGAAGCAAGAAACTTGGTTGAGTTTTTTCGCACGCTTCAATAGAAAATGCGGGTTGATTATCGCGAGCGATAAACGTTAGGCCTTTTTCTCTCGCGCTGAGGCCACAGTTTAAACCTCTGACTTTCAGATACTGGCCATTACAAAAATCAAGGCGCTGTAATGCAGCGCAAAAAATTTCACTAAATGGTCTGCCATTTGGTGAAAACAAAGAGATGACACATGATTGAACAGATAAAAGCGAATTTTACCGAGAGCATACAAACCAAAATAGCGGCATCGGAAATATTGCCAGAGCATATTGAGAAAGCGGCGTACATGATCGTTGAAGCCTTAATTAGAGGTAATAAAGTACTGAGCTGTGGTAATGGCGGGTCTGCAGGTGATGCGCAACATTTTGCTTCCAACATGCTCAATCGCTACGAGCGCGACCGTCCCAGCTTACCGGCAATCGCATTAAGCACAGACACCTCAACCCTGACGTCTATTGCGAATGACTATAACTTCGAAGAAATATTTGCGAAGCAAGTACGGGCGCTCGGCCAACCCGGAGATATACTGTTGGCTATTTCAACCAGCGGTAACTCTCGTAACGTCATAGCAGCGATGGAAGCGGCATTATCTCGCGATATGACCATTGTCGCGCTTACTGGCAAAGACGGCGGTGAAATGGCGGGCTTTTTAAGTGAACATGATGTAGAAATTCGCGTACCGTCAAACCGCACTTCGCGTATTCAAGAAGTTCATTTACTGGTAATTCACAATTTATGTGAATGCATTGACGACAGCTTATTCCCTGCCGATCACGGCGACGAGTAGTAGATAACGAGGACACAAGTGAAAAATTTGGGACTACTGGGTTCTTTATTAGCCCTAATTCTTACATTACAAGGGTGTGTAGTGGCCGTTGGAGCTGCAGGCGCTATGGCTGCGAAAGTGGCTAATGACAGACGTACTGTGGGCACGCAGCTTGATGACCAAAATGCCGATGCTGCGGTGTCGTATCAATGGTCGAAAAGCGATGCGCTTAAAGAGCAAGCTAACCTTCAAGTGGATGTTTATAACGGTGTAGCGTTGCTAACCGGGCAAGCGCCAAACCAAGGCTTAGTTGACGAAGCTGTGCGCCGCGCCCAAGAAGTAAGCTATATCAAAAAAATTCACAACCAAATTAGAATTGGCGAGGCGATAGGTGCAGGCACACAAGCCAACGACCTGTGGTTAGCGTCAAAAGTGCGTACTAAAATTGTGGCAGACGAACGAGTGCCTGCTCTACAAGTTAAGGTAGTGGTTCAAGATTCAGAAGTATTCCTGATGGGTCGGTTAACCAATTTAGAAGCCACAGCCGCTGTAGATATTGCTCGCAATATTACGGGTGTCGCGCGCGTAGTTAGAGCCTTTGAAATTGTTCAATAGAGAGTTCGCCACTGCCCTTTTGGTTGCAGGGGCACTCTTTATGGAAATTTTAGACGCCACGGTTATCACCACGGCGTTACCTGTCATTGCTGCCGACTTCAATGTGCCGGCAGCCCACCTATCTATTGGTGTATCGGCATACTTGGTAGCCGTAACACTCTTTATTCCATTAAGTGGTTACGCCGCCGATAAATTTGGCGCTCGCACTATATTCGTAGCAGCGATTGCCGTATTCACTTTTGCCTCGGTGCTTTGTGGTCTGAGTACCAGCTTATTCGAATTTACCTTGTCTCGCATTCTTCAAGGTTTAGGCGGGGCAATGATGGTTCCCGTGGGAAGATTAGTGGTTCTGCGGGACTTGCCAAAGGAAAAGCTGGTAAAAACCGTGGCCATTATAACTTGGCCTGCGTTAAGCGCACCGCTACTAGGCCCTGTGCTAGGCGGTTACATCGCCACTCATTTCAGTTGGCAGTGGATTTTTTATATGAATATTCCACTGGGCATAATCGCTATCATCGCGTCACTGTATCTCCTTAAAAACATTAAAGGCAATGTAGGTAAATTCGATATTAAAGGCTTTTTGCTCACCGGTATCGGCTTTGCGCTGTTTATGGCGGGGATCGAGTTTTTAGCGAGTACCAGCGACAAGCTTATTCGACCACTTGGCATCATCGCTATTGGCTTAGTACTCATGGTATTGGCAGTCAAACACGTAAAAACGGCCAAGAATCCACTATTTTCTTTCGATGCGATGCAACACAAAACCTTCCGGCTTACTGTGTTTGGCGGCTCTGTTATGCGTGTCGCACTTGGCAGTGCACCGTTTCTTGTGCCACTCATGCTCCAACTTGGATTAGGTTACTCACCTGTAGAAGCCGGCTCACTGTTGCTGTGGCTGTTTGCTGGAAACTTAGCGATAAAGCCAGCGACAACGTGGATCATGAATACCTTCGGCTTCAAACGCGTGCTTGTAGTAAACGGCGTGCTCATCGCCCTTGGTTTTGTGGCGCTGGCGATGATAAATCACTCCACATCGTCATTTACTATTGCCGCTATTTTATTTGTTAACGGCATTACTCGCTCAATGCACTTAACGTTAATAAACACCATTGCTTTTGCCGACGTCCCCACCAATAAAATGCGAGACGCAAACACGCTAGGCGCCATTTTAATGCAAATGAACCGCGGTCTTGGCATTACCCTTTCTGCGCTTGCTATCGCTGCTGCAGCATTCATTCTTGGACAAAGCGCCAATATGCCAAACCTACAAACGTTTACGCTATCTATGATGTTTATGGCCGCAGTAGCACTTGTCAGCATTTACGATAGCTTAATGCTGTCTAAGGAAGATGGCGATTCAGTGTTAAACAAACGAAAAGCGAAAAAAGCACGACAGACTTAGTTCATAGGCTTCATTAAGTGAACTGATGACAATTGTCATAGGCGATTGGTGACGTTTGTGACTAACGCAATCTGAGGTACCTCGGCATACTTTACCTATAGACATTACAACATCAGGTAAAGCTCATGGAACAAGTATCTCACGCTTCATCAATAACTCCCGTTCAGAATGCTTCCATCCCATTGGAACAGCAGCGCGAAGATTTTAAAAAGAACCGATTCATTGCCATGCCGCTGGCAGGCACTGTTGTTTGGGCTCTGCTTGGTATCAGCGCTCCTTTTGTATCTGAATTAACCATAACCTGGTTGCTGTATATCGGCACAGGTGCCATCTTCTACCTCGGTGCAGGTCTTTCCTACCTCACCGGCGAGCGATTTTTTGCCAAGAAGGCGGCAAAGAACAGTTTTGATCGTCTTTTCTTCGTTGGCATGATCATGAGCCTAATGGTATTTGCCATTGCGCTTCCCGTTGCAGCCATCGACCACACCACCGTCCCTTTGAGTATTGGCATTCTCGCAGGCCTGATGTGGATGCCTTTATCATGGGCTATCGAACACTGGATAGGCTACTTTCACACGCTAACCAGAACCTTCGGCATTGTCGCCGCCTGGTACTTGTTTCCCGATGCAAGGATAGAGGCAATATCGGCTGTGATTGTCGCTGTCTACATTGTGTCATTAATCACCCTTGAACGTCGTTTTCAATCAATCAAATCTAACTAATTTCACTTTAATTAAGAAGGAATGCACTATGACTTATTTACTTTTAGCAGTTGCAGTTATCACCGAAGTTACCGCTACCATGCTGCTTAAAATGTCGAACGGATGGGAGAAATGGGCTTTTGGGTACGGCGCTATCTTTTTCTACGCGATATCTGGAATGCTGTTTGCCATGGTCTTAAAGAATATGGGAATTGGGGTCGCCTACGCCATTTGGTCGGGTATGGGAATCGCACTTATCACTGCTGCTTCGGTGATATTTTGGAAACAAACTTTCGACATTTATGCCGTGCTGGGTATTATGTTGATTATCTCTGGTACGCTGCTAATTACTAGCAAGTCTGCCGTTGTATTTCAGTAGGGACGAAGTACTCACAATGCTCAGCAATAAAAGCATACAAGATAGTAACAGCGCGGTGCCTGCCGTCAAAAACGAGAGCGCCGCGCCTGACATGCCCCTTTTGGCAAGTGGACGGAAAAAGCGCTGGTCTCACGGAAGCTTGTTTTTTTCACTGTTCTTTTTTGTTCCGCTTATTATTTCCCGTCCTCTTCCCATCGAAACATGGGTGCTTCAAACCCTGGGATACCTTAGCTTTGTCATTCTTTACATTAAAGCCATAAATCAGCCTGTTAAAACACTGCCCACTTATATGCTACTCATGTTTCTACTTTCGGTAGCATGCAGCTTTCAAAACCCAGGTGGAGCCACAATTATCGGCTTTATTGCTTTTATCGTAGGTTATTACAACTCGCTCAAGACAGGCATAATGAGCATAGGCGTGATGATGCTGGTACTCGTGTCACTGCACATTACCGTATTTAATAACGCACATTTTCTTTTGAGTGCTTCGTTGCTCAACAGCTTAGTGCTATTCGGGTTTGGTGTTATGGAGCGCAAAGAAACGCTCCATAGTCTGAAAGAGAGCCAGCAGGCCGAAGCACTACGAGTATTGTCTGCGATCGCTGAACGTGAGCGAATAGGCAGAGACTTACATGATGTTGCGGGTCACGCACTCAGCTCTATTTCGTTAAAGGCACAACTGGCCGATAAACTTATAAGCAAAGATAAGATTGAAGACGCGCATCGCGAGGTAAAAGCGCTGGCACAGCTTTCTCAGGCGCTACTGAGTGATATTCGTCAAGCAGTGTCAGATATCAAGCAGCTTTCTCTTAGCGATGAAATAGCAAAAGACAAATCACTGTTAGAAGAAAACGGCTTTAATGTTACAACCAATATTGAAGGCGGCGCTGAAGCACATTTAAGCGCTAAACAAGAAAGCCAGCTTGCGCTTATTATCAAAGAGCTGACAACCAATACCTTACGCTATTCAAAGGGTAACGCGGTATCCCTTGGTCTTGAAGTTAATGAGCAAACCGTGAAAATGACCTATAAAGATCATGGCGTAGTTGAGAACACCGCATCAATTAAAGAAGGAAACGGATTAATGGGAATTAGAGAACGCGCGGCGTCTATTCATGCGGATGTGGACATTTCTTTCCTTCCCCACCCTATTGTCAGGGTTCAGCTTACTGCCGAGCAAGCTTTGTCACATAAGGCTTCCCTATGAACTCAAAAGCGCCAACTACTATTTTGATTGTTGAAGATCAGTCGCTGGTTCGCGATGCCATTGCCATGCTTCTGTCATTAGAAGACGACTTAACCATTGTTGAAAAGTGCAGTAATGGAAAGGAAGCCATTGATTATTTAAATGATAACCCTGCACCACACATTATTTTGAGCGATATCGAAATGCCGCTGGTTTCAGGGCTAGATCTAGCCGCCCACATTGCAAAGCAAAATCTCAATACCAAGGTGGTATTAATGACTACCTTTTCTAAACCAGGCTACATAAAGCGTGCATTAAGTTTAGGGGTTAAGGGTTTTATATTGAAAGAGTCTGACAGCGACTACCTGATAGATGCCATTCACAAAGTCTCTGCGGGAGAAAAGGTAATTTCGACTGAGCTCGCCATCATGGCTCTTGACGACAACAATCCACTGTCGCAAAAAGAAATGTCCGCACTAAAACTTGCTTCAGAAGGGCTTAAAACCCAAGGCATTGCTCAATCGCTGTTTTTATCTGAAGGTACGGTAAGAAACTACCTCTCAGAGGCTATTTCAAAGCTCGATGCGACCAACCGCGTAGATGCTGCTCGCATAGCTAAACAAAAAGGTTGGCTCTAATAAAGGCTTAAAACCACGTCGTAGCAATTGCTGTAGACGTCGGTATATTTAGCTTTTCAGACAAACCGGTAAGCACGCGTTCGGGACCGTATACGATACCTTGCTGTTTAGCGGTCCATACGCAGGTTAAAATACTCGTACCTTTGCGTAATTCACACTGCCACTTAGCGGTCGTTTCAGCGAGCCGTTCATAGTCATCTTCTATTTCCCAACCTCCGTCTACATGGTCTACGATAAGTTGTTCAAATTGAGCGAACGGAATAGGTTGAATGATTACCCATTCGTTTTTCTTAAACTTTTTTTCTAACCGCGATTTTTTAAAACTGGTAAACAATCCCACGCTCCATCTCCGTATGATTGAAAGGCCCTACTTACTACAAAAGCACGTCTTCTATTTCGACACCGTTCCCATAATCTGCCCTGAAGGTGTTGGACAAGAACACGATGTTCCAACCATTTCACTATTTGACGTTGGGCACGCGCCATACTCACCGTTTCCGCTATAACGACATTGGTTACCAAATTCAGGTTTAGCAACTGCAACCTTGCCGTTTTTCTTCGCGTTTATATCTTCATCGTCGGGTAAATACACCGTGTAGGTACACCCTGACAAAAGCATATTAACAACAAGAAAACCAATACCGTAAAGTGCTTTCACTTTCATAAATAGTTGCTGGGCATTTTTAGAACAGTTTTAAAACTATGCTAATAATGAAGATAAAACAAGAAAAAATAAGCAAAAAAAAGCCAGTCTTTAGACTGGCTTTTTAATTGTAACTCGTTGTAGCTATTAGAATTCAGTTGAGAATCTAACACCAAACTCGCTTGCGTCGTTGCTTAGAATTTGCAGGATGTAGTCACCTGTATTCAAGCGTGCATTGTCGTAACGCTCATCAAAAATATTGCGACCGTAAAGTGCAACAGTATACGCATCATTCGCTGGCGTATAAGCGATGTCGAAGTTAACAAGCTCACGGCTATCAAGTTTAGTCATACGCTCAGGTGCTGAAGTAGGCTCACCATACATTTCTGCACGATATGAGTAATCTGCACGTACGCGAATTGAATCACCACCATCAAGTTCAAAGGTATACTGCGGACCAATTGCAAGGGTTAGGTCTGGAGTAAGTGGCGCTACAGGATTGAATCCATCTTGCTCTTCAACATCAACATCCATATAACCAACGCTGGTCATCATGCTGAAGTTGCCATAGGTAAACGTAGCATCAGCTTCAACACCACGAGATGTTTGCTCTACCACAAGGTTTGCGGTGTCGAAGCCACCTTCGCTCACGCGACTTACTTGGTAAGGAAGATCTTCAAACTCAGTGTTAAATACTGCAACGCTAATGTCGAAGTAATCATTCACACGACCTTTAATACCTACTTCATAGTTAGTAGCAGTAATATTGTCAGACGCCGTAAAACAGTTATTTGCGCGAACCGCCGCTTGAGCGCCTTCGATATCATCAAAGCCACCTGCACCGAAGAACTCACCAATTAGGCAGTAAGGACGTGCTGGGAATTGACCCGACTGGTAGCCAGACTGAATTGTCGCATAGCCTGTCATGCCATTTTCAAATGTGTAGTTAGTGGCGAGTTCCCACGTCACTTCGTCCCAATCATTTGAATCATAGATAGTACCAAGTGCTGAAAATACGTTCGCTGATGCTTCTTTTTCATCTTTCGTGTAACGAAGGCCACCAGAAAGGCTAAGCTCATCAGTTAAATCACGGCGAACGTTAACGTAAACCGCTTTTGAAGTGGTTTCTTGATCGAGTTCTAGCAGGTTAGCCCCACCGTCAAAACTAGAGTCGTCACCTTGACGGTTGCTACCTTCTTCGTTGAAGTAGTAAACACCAGCAACAAAGTCAGTGTATTCGTTGATATAGCCGTTAAGCTGAAGTTCGATTGATGTTTGATCGGCTTCACCACGCTCAGGGAACTGATCTAACGAGTAAATTGTACCGTCATCATCAAGACCTGCTTTGTACTTAGATGTACGCTGGCTTGCAACAACCTTTGCAGTGTAGTCTTCGTTAATGTCCCACTCAGTAGTGAGTGAAAGACCACGCGCTTCGTTCGACACGCCAGTTACTGCTTCAGTACCTGTTGCATTGTCGTAGATATCAGCGCCTTCAGGTGTCACATCTGTGTTACGTAACGGTACGCCAACACCATTCTGACCACCGAAGTAGCGATCTGAACCCACTTCATCAATTAGCACAGTGTAAGGGCGCAGACCGCCGTCACCATTGTTAGCATCTGCAGTTAATACCATGCGGAAGTCATTAGATGGCTCCCACTTAAGAGAAACGCGGCCAGAAACATCTTCAGTCTCACCAACATCGTACTCGGCGTTAGGCACGTTGATGAACTCACCAAGACCATCGCGCTTGTTAAATGACAGGTTCATGTTAAACGCTACGGTTTCTGAAAGACCGTGGTTAACAAAAAGATCAGCTTTAACGCGACCACGTGTACCAAATTCAGTGTTGATTTTGGTTACATCACCTTGGTCTGGCTCTTTTGTGATGATGTTAATTGCACCACCAATCGAGTTACGACCATATAGCGTACCTTGAGGGCCACGAAGTACCTCAATACGCTCAATATTATTTAGGCTCCAGTTTTGACCAACCTGACGGCCCAGATAAACACCGTCTACATAAACACTCACACCCGGATCGGTTGTGATTAGGTGATCTTGAAGACCAATACCACGAATAAATGGGTTTACAGACGATGTGTGGCCGGCAGAGAAACCAGTAACATTTAGGTTTGGAACGAATTTACCAACGTCAGTCAGGTCAGTAATACCTTGGTCAGCTAACTTGTCGCCATCGAAGGCGCTAATAGCAATTGGAACTTCATAGATAACTTGAGGGCGTTTTGTTGCGGTAACGGTAATAGCTTCAAATTGTTGCTCTTCAATTGCTTCTGCTTCTTGGGCAACGGCAATATTTGAAATTGCTGGGACGGTCATCGCTACTGCTAGTGCGACAGGTGAAAGCTTACTGGCGAGTGCCTTAGACACGTCAGTATTGGTTTTCATGGTATAACCCCTTTGCGTGAGTGTTAGGTGTAATAATATTTTTAGGCTGCTTCAAGTTCTTCTTTGGAACTTTGAAAGACTAAACTCACTAATTTAAGAGGCGCACATAACCTTGTGCTTATACTGGATTACAGGCAATAAAAAAGTAAGTCGTAATAAAACATTACAAACTTACTTTCAATGAAACTCTGCTTTAAAAGTAGAACTTACTTTCCCAGCCCTCTAAAATTCAATAGAAGAATTTAGGCTTGAAGACTGGAACGATATGTTACCGTTAGATTACGATCTTGCAAAGTAAAATATTACACTTTTACTTAAATAAGACTTCAAAATTAGACTAATTGGTTAGGTTAAGCATCAAACAAAAAGTGTTTATAAGTTTCATAAAATCAATTAGATATAATAAAGATAATTTACTCTATCTCTTCACAGCACCTAAGCTAATAAAGTAAAGAACACCTAGACCAAATGGACAAACTTTGAACAAACCATCACTTACTTGAATCATTCTTTAGCTCAGAACCTCTGCATGTAACTATCGTTACCAATTTCCCTCCTCCGTTTGGGCAGTAGCTATCAATATGATTGCGCAAGGTTCGCCTAATGAGCGTAAATTGACGCATGGCTCTGTTTGCATATGGCGTTACACCATTGCACAGCTGTCAACACAGGCCGTTATACATGACTATCAGACTAATATCTTACTCTCGTTGTCGACAATCCACACCTTTTAAGGTTGAAAAAACGCCAAAACGGGCATATATTGTCGACATTAGTCATTTTAAGATTCTATAAAGTGTTAGTAAAAAGCGAACAAGCCATCACCAATGCCGACCGCACTTTCTTTCAATTAAGGAAGGATATTGTTGAGGGCATCATTCCAGCAGGCAGTAAGCTGAGTGAAATGGAATTGTCGACAAAGTATGAAGTCAGTCGCGCCGTTATTCGTGAAGCCATCAATCGTCTCGCTACCTGTCACTTGGTGGAACGTAAAGCTAACGTGGGTGCCCGTGTGGTTGCACTGTCCCCCGAAGGCCTTATTCAGCTATACCAAGTGCGCGAAGCATTAGAGGGTATGGCCGCCCGCTTGGCTGCACGCTACATGAGCGATGAAGAAATTGCCGACATGCAGGCGTTGCTTGATAGCCACTTCGATAAAGTAAAAGACGGTCAAAGCTATTATCAAGAAGCCGGCGATGTAGACTTTCACTACAGAATTGTAACCGGCAGTAAAAACGATCATCTCATCAGCGTACTTGTAGACGGGCTTTACCATCTTGTTCGTATGTATCGCGTACAGCTCGGTATGGCTGGCCCTCGCGTAAGTACCGCGTTTGATGAACACAGACACATCGTTAACGCTATTGCCAATCGCGACGAGGAACTGGCTGAAATGCTAATGCGTCGCCATATTCTTTATTCAAAAAATAATATTGAGAAGAAGCTTAATCATGGTTAACACCACTCAGTCTTCTTCATACCTAATTCACCTCTACCCTACTTTCAAATAAGCGAGTGATTATCATGAGTGCAGGAAAGAAATTCAGAACCGCATTAGAGAACAACAAACCGCTACAAATTGTCGGCACCATTAACGCCTATACTGCCATGATGGCAAAAGCTATTGGGCACCAAGCAATTTATCTTTCAGGTGGCGGCGTAGCGAATGCGTCTTACGGCCTACCGGACTTAGGCATGACGTCACTTAATGATGTGATTGCAGACGTTCAGCGCATTACCAGCGCGTGCGATCTTCCGCTAATGGTAGACATCGACACCGGTTGGGGCGGCGCATTTAACATTGCCAAAACTATTCGCGACATGGAAAAAGCAGGCGCGGCGGCAGTTCATATGGAAGACCAGGTTGCGCAAAAGCGCTGTGGTCACCGTCCTAACAAAGAAATTGTTAGCACAGAAGAAATGGTAGACCGCATAAAAGCTGCAGTTGACGCCAGAACTGACCCAGACTTTTTCATTATGGCGCGCACCGACGCGTTCGCACAAGAAGGTTTAGACAAAGCCATTGAACGTGCAAAGGCCTATGTTGCAGCGGGTGCTGACGGCATATTTGCCGAAGCAGTGCAAACCGAAGAACATTACCGTGCATTTGCTGAAGCGCTAGACGTTCCGATCCTTGCCAATATCACTGAGTTCGGCAAAACCGAACTATGGAATAAAGAAGAGCTTGGTGAATGGGGTGCCGACATGGTGCTTTACCCACTAAGTGCATTCCGTGCGATGAATAAAGCAGCAGAAATGGTTTACAAATCTATACTTGAAAACGGCGACCAAAAAGCCGTTGTCGACAGCATGCAGACACGCATGGAACTGTACGATTATCTTGGCTACCACGAGTACGAGCAAAAACTAGATGCTCTATTCGCAGAAGGTAAGAACTAACACGAATACGAAACAGCAGGAAGCGAGTGAGGTGCGAGGCACCATTGAAGTTGAAACGGTACACAGGGCGTTACCACGCCGTGAACCCATCCATGGGGGCTCCGTTTCGGCATCCATGCCTCAAAGGGGTAACGCCCCGTGCACCGCCCCCACTCTCTCGGTGCCTCGCACCCCACTCGCCTGATGAGTTCAATATAGTTTTTATTTCTAAATTTTAAAAAAAGTACCTTACAAATTTTACAAGACCGGAGACAACAAGATGGCTAAACAGTTAAGTGGCGCGGGTTTACGCGGCCAAGTTGCAGGCAAAACAGCATTATCAACCGTAGGTAAATCAGGTTCTGGTTTAACGTATCGTGGCTACGACGTAAAAGACTTAGCGCAAAACTGTCAATTTGAAGAAGTAGCGTACCTTATTCTAAAGGGCAAGCTACCTAACCAGTCTGAGCTAGACGCTTATAAAACAAAACTTCGCAGCATGCGCGGCCTTCCTACCGCGCTTAAAGAAGTGCTAGAGCGCATTCCAAAAAATGCCCACCCAATGGACGTACTTCGCACGGGCTGTTCAATGCTAGGTAATCTTGAAATGGAAACCAGCTTCGACCAGCAACAAGATGTTACGGATCGTATGTTAGCATGCTTCCCAAGCATTATTTGTTACTGGTACCGCTTCTCGCACGACGGCGTGCGCGTAGACGTTGAAACCGATGACGACTCAATTGGAGGTCACTTCCTTCATATGCTTCATGGCGAAAAGCCACGTGAACTTCATGAACAGGTCATGCATGTATCGTTAATTCTTTATGCAGAGCATGAATTTAACGCGTCTACCTTCACTGCACGTGTTTGCGCTTCAACCTTATCTGATATGCATTCTTGTGTAACGGGTGCTATCGGCTCACTGCGTGGTCCACTTCACGGAGGTGCTAACGAAGCAGCGATGGAAATGATTGAAGGCTTTACCTCTGCTGATGACGCTGAAGAGAAGATGATGGGCATGCTTGAGCGCAAAGAGAAGATCATGGGCTTTGGCCACGCTATTTACTCAGACTCTGATCCGCGTAATGAAATTATCAAGCAATGGTCTGAAAAACTGGCTGATGATGTGGGTGACGAAGTACTTTACCCTGTGTCTGTTCGCTGTGAAGAAGTGATGTGGCGCGAGAAGAAGCTTTTCTGTAACGCCGATTTCTTCCACGCCTCTGCGTATAACTTCATGGGTATTCCTACACCGCTATTTACGCCAATCTTCGTAATGTCACGCCTAACCGGTTGGGCGGCACACGTTATGGAACAGCGCGCTGACAACCGTATTATTCGCCCGTCGGCAGAATATACAGGCGAAGAACTACGCCCAGTGCCAGCTATTAGCGAACGCGCTTAAGATTAAGGTTGGGGTTTTATGAATATTGATTACCGTAAACCGCTTCCTAACGCGGGTATCGATTTTTTCGATACCCGTGAAGCGGTAGATGCTATTGAGCCTGGCGCCTACGCCAAGCTGCCTTACACCTCACGTGTACTGGCTGAGAACTTGGTGCGTAAATGCGCCCCTGAAATGCTTACCGACTCACTTAAACAGCTGATTTATCGCAAGCGCGACTTGGACTTTCCGTGGTTTCCTGCTCGCGTAGTGTGTCACGATATCTTGGGTCAAACGGCACTGGTAGACTTAGCCGGGCTTCGCGATGCTATTGCCGCAAAAGGCGGCGATCCGGCGAAGGTTAACCCAGTAGTTCCAACACAGTTGATTGTGGATCACTCATTAGCTGTAGAGCATGCTGGTTTTGAGAAAGACGCGTTTGAAAAAAACCGTGCAATTGAAGACAGACGTAACGACGACCGTTTCCACTTTATCAACTGGACAAAAACGGCATTTAAGAACGTGGATGTTATCCCCCCGGGTAACGGCATTATGCACCAAATCAACTTGGAGCGTATGTCGCCGGTTATTCAAGCTCGCGATGGCGTAGCCTTCCCTGACACGCTAGTAGGTACAGACAGCCATACGCCGCATGTTGATGCACTTGGCGTTATTGCTGTGGGTGTGGGTGGTCTTGAAGCGGAAAGCGTTATGCTGGGCCGTGCGTCATATATGCGCTTGCCTGATATTGTAGGTGTTGAGCTAACGGGCAAACCACAGCCAGGCATTACCGCAACCGACATTGTATTAGCGTTAACTGAATTTTTGCGTAAAGAGCGCGTAGTCTCCGCATATCTTGAATTCTATGGTGAAGGTGCATCGCACCTAACGCTGGGCGACCGCGCTACCATTTCGAACATGACACCGGAATACGGTGCCACTGCAGCCATGTTCTACATTGACCAGCAAACTATTGATTACTTACGCCTAACAGGACGTGAGGAAAAGCAAATTGCGCTAGTTGAGCAATATGCCAAGCACACAGGTTTATGGGCTGATGATTTAGAAACTGCCGAGTATGAGCGGGTGCTTACGTTCGACCTTTCTGCTGTTGGCCGCAACATGGCTGGCCCTTCTAACCCACACGCACGTTTACCTACCAGCGATTTAGAAAGTCGCGGTATAGCAGCGAAGTGGACCGAGGAGGAAGGCAAAATGCCTGATGGCGCGGTTATTATCGCGGCTATCACAAGTTGTACCAATACATCTAACCCACGCAATGTAATTGCTGCAGGTTTACTTGCTCGAAATGCCAACGCGCGCGGTTTAACCCGTAAGCCGTGGGTTAAGAGCTCACTAGCACCAGGCTCTAAGGCCGTTAAGCTGTATCTTGAAGAAGCTAACCTGATGAGCGAGCTGGAAGATTTAGGCTTTGGCGTGGTTGCCTTTGCGTGTACTACCTGTAACGGTATGAGCGGCGCGCTAGACCCCAAAATTCAGCAAGAGATCATCGACCGCGATCTTTACTCAACCGCAGTATTGTCGGGTAACCGTAACTTCGACGGCCGTATTCACCCTTACGCAAAGCAAGCATTCTTAGCATCGCCACCACTGGTTGTAGCTTACGCCATCGCCGGTACCGTGCGCTTTGATATTGAAAAAGACATATTGGGCACCGACAAAGAAGGCAACCCAGTAACGCTTAAAGATATTTGGCCAAGCGATGAAGAGATTGACGCTATTGTAGCGAAATCGGTTAAACCAGAGCACTTCAGAAAAGTGTACGAGCCAATGTTCGATTTAAGCGTGGACTACGGCAAAGACATTAACCCGCTTTATGACTGGCGTGAAATGAGCACCTACATTCGTCGCCCGCCCTATTGGGAAGGCGCAATGGATGCTGAGCGCACCATGAAAGGTATGCGTCCACTGGCTATTTTGGGAGATAACATCACCACCGATCACTTGTCGCCTTCAAACGCTATTTTAGCCAGCAGCGCGGCAGGTGAATACCTCCACAAAATGGGCTTACCGGAAGAAGACTTTAACTCGTATGCCACACACCGTGGTGACCACTTAACCGCACAGCGCGCTACCCTTGCGAACCCGAAAGTGTTCAACGAGATGGTGCTTGAAAACGGTGAAGTGAAGCAAGGTTCACTGGCGCGCGTTGAGCCAGAAGGACAAGTTATGCGCATGTGGGAAGCTATTGAAACCTACATGAACCGCAGACAGCCGCTGATTATTGTAGCCGGCGCTGACTACGGTCAGGGCTCGTCACGAGACTGGGCAGCTAAAGGCGTACGTCTTGCGGGTGTTGAAGTGATTGTAGCTGAAGGTTTCGAACGTATTCACCGCACTAATCTAATTGGTATGGGCGTATTACCCCTTGAGTTTAAACCAGGCACTACACGTAAAACCCTTGAGCTAGATGGCACAGAAACGTACGACGTAAGCGGCGAACCGTCACCAGGTGCAACGCTTACGCTAGTAGTAAACCGCCAAAACGGTGAGCAGCTAGAAGTACCAGTAACCTGTCGCCTAGATACCGCAGAAGAAGTCTCTATTTACAGCGCAGGCGGTGTATTACAGCGCTTCGCCAAGGACTTCTTAGAAGCTGAAGCTAGCTGAGGGGAAAAAACATGACAAAGTATGCGCCACAACTTCGAGTACCGGCTACCTACATGCGTGGCGGTACCAGTAAGGGTGTGTTTTTCAATTTAACCGATTTGCCAGAAGCCGCGCAAAAGCCAGGTCCGGCGCGCGATGCCCTGCTTCTGCGCGTAATTGGCAGCCCCGATCCGTACGGTAAACAAACCGACGGTATGGGCGGTGCTACATCAAGTACCAGCAAAACCGTTATCTTAAGCAAAAGTGAACGTGAAGGTTACGATGTCGACTATCTATTTGGTCAAGTAGCCATAGACAAGCCATTCGTAGACTGGAGTGGAAACTGCGGAAACCTAACGGCAGCCGTAGGCGCATTTGCGATAACCAATGGGCTAGTGGATAGAAGTAAATTACCAGAAAACGGCATCGCCACCGTCAATATTTGGCAAGCCAATATTAACAAAGCCATTATCGCTAGGGTGCCAATGACTAACGGGGAAGTACAGGAAACCGGCGACTTTGAACTAGACGGTGTCACCTTCCCTGCCGCAGAAGTAGAAGTGGCCTTTGTAGACCCAGCTGACGGTGAAGGGGCAATCTTCCCGACAGGACGATTAGTCGACACACTTGAAGTTCCAGGCGTAGGCTCACTTCAGGCGACCATGATAAACGCGGGTATTCCTACTATTTTCATCAACGCAGAAGATATTGGCTACACAGGCACTGAACTGCAGGATGATATAAACAGCGACTCCGAGGCGCTGTCCAAGTTCGAAGCAATTCGTGCACACGGCTCGGTTCAGATGGGGCTCATCAATGATGTGGGTGAAGCTGCAAACAGGCAGCACACACCAAAAGTCGCGTTCGTTGCACCTCCAAGAGGTTACCAAGCTTCCAGTGGCAAAGATATTTTGGGTTCAGACATTGATGTATTGGTTCGCGCACTGTCTATGGGGAAACTTCATCATGCTATGATGGGCACGGCAGCAGTCGCGATCGCAGCGGCTGCGGCGATACCCGGCACTCTTGTAAATATCGCAGCTGGCGGCGACGAAAGAGACTCGGTTACTTTTGGGCATCCATCTGGAACGCTTAGAGTAGGAGCAAAAGCTACGTTTGAAGATAACAAATGGCAAATTAAGCAAGCTGTAATGAGCAGAAGCGCACGTATTTTGATGGAAGGCTCCGTGCGTGTTCCCGCTGAACAAAGTTAGTACAACGCAATGTTATATAAGAATAAAATTATTTAGACATAAGTATAAAACGCCCTCTCTTTGAGGGCTTTTTTGTCTATAATTGGTTATTATCGAAGCCTAAGTGCCGAGAGTAGATCACATGTATAAAGTTCTTGTAGTAGAAGACAGTCTCACTGTCCGAAAGATTGTAAACAAACTTATTGAGGATAATCCTCACTTTACGTGTGATCTGTGCGAAGATCTTGCGGAAGCGAAAAGTGCTCTCGAGAGTGACACCGAATACTTGGCAGCCATCGTCGACTTAAACCTTCCCGACGCGCCCAACGGCGAGAGCGTTGAGCTTGCACTTTCCTACAACGTTCCAACCATCGTACTTACTGGAAATTTCGACGAATTTACCCGTGCTCAGTTACTCGATCAGGGCGTACTGGATTACATCACAAAAGAGTCTCGCTATTCATACCTTCAAGTGTCTAAACTTGTAGACCGTTTAAGAAAGAATCTCACTACCAAAGTGTTGGTGGTGGAAGATTCTAGAACGAGCCGAAATCACATTTGTTCATTACTTCGCAAATTCCAATTTCAGGTACATGAAGCGAACGATGGCTTAGAAGCGTTAGAAGAGCTTGATAATCACCGCGATATTAAAATGGTTATTGCCGATCACCGTATGCCCAATATGGACGGCTATGAACTAGTTAAAGCAATACGCCACGAAAAACGCATGCAAGACTTGGTATTTATCGGTTTATCGGCAAACGGCGACAGCGTGTTGACCTCGAAATTCATTAAGAGCGGCGCCAATGACTTCCTGTCCAAACCGTTTTATCACGAAGAATTCTACTGCAGAATTATGCAAAACCTTGAATCACAAGAAATGATTCAAACCATTAGAAATTCAGCAAACTTAGACCCGCTAACCAAGGTATACAATCGCCGTTTTCTCTACGAAAAAGCAGAGGAGTTATTTGCCAATAAAGCGTCGAGAAAGGATGTCATTGTGTCTATGATCGATGCTGACAACTTCAAAAGTGTAAACGATACCTACGGCCATAAAACGGGTGACATGTTATTGCAGGAATTTGCAGCATTGTTAAAAGATTACTTCCCCGACGATCTTATTGTGCGCTATGGGGGTGAAGAATTTACAGTGGTATCGGTAAGGCCACCTAAAGTGTATCTATCTGCGCTTTCAGCGTTTATGGATGCAGTGCGCTCTACTATTTTTACCAATCACAAGTTCAATATCACGTGCAGTATCGGCGTATGTACCGAGGAACACAAGTGCTTGGAGTCGCAGTTAGAAGTGGCTGATGCGCGCTTATACGAAGCTAAGCACGCGGGCAAAGATCAGATCATTCTGAGAGACTCAGTCGCCAAAACAGTAGAAGCGTAAATCACTGAGTCTACTGCAGCCAACGCGGCATTAAGTAGCAAACAACGACCAATAAGCAAAAATAGCCAAGCAATAGGGTGGCAATCGGCTTATCAATCAGTAAGCGTCGTTGACCAGAGGTGGTGATCGTCGCTGTATCGTTTTCATCATTAGCTGACAAAACAGACAAGATAATAGCGGGTATCACTGTGCTCGCGAACCCCGTTACATTCCACCAAAACCAAAACACGTCCTCGACAAAAAATGCGAACGACAAATTAGTCAGCACGCCACACATCAGGCCGGTATTGACCTGTGTGGCATTTATCTTCTTCGTTAGCATGCCAAGTAGAAACACAGCCAAGACAGGACCAAAAAAAACAGAGCCCACTTTGTTCACCGCTTCTATTACGGTAGGCGCTATATCGCCAGCATTGAGCGAAAGCAGCAATATAATCCCTCCCCAAAGCAAGCCCGCAAACTTAGCATGATTCAGGTAGCCTTCAGGTTTTGCGCGTTTCCGAGTGAGTTTGAAATAATCTTCAAGCGAAACAGCGGCAAGAGAGTTTATTGCTGAGCTCAGTGATGACATGGCTGCAGCAAGAATAGCGACCACAAGCAAGCCGATAAGCCCATGAGGTAAATAATTAAGAATAAAGACCGGCATAAGCCAGTCCGGATTATCTTTAGGAATTTGCGATAGCAAGTTGGCGTCGTTAAACGCTAGTGTGCCGACCACCAAGCCTGCTAAACAATATAGAAGTGTTATAGGGAACCTAAAAATGCCATTGGCTAACATCATCTTTTTAAGATCGCTTTCCGATTTCGCTGACAATGCCCTCTGTGCTTCTGATTGATCACAACCGTAGTATGAGGCGTAAAGGATCACGCCACCTAGCACCATAGGAAAAAAGCCGAAGCCGTCACCATCAACACCCAGAGATGAAAAATTAAGGGTAGAGACCCGCTCGCTTGGAAGTAACTGTAAAAAATGCTCCCAACCGCCTAATGCGTTAAGACCAAAAGCAATGCAGATAGCTGTGCCCAAAACGATGACAACCATTTGTACCGCGTCACCATATACAACTGCTTTCATGCCTCCTTGTAAGGAGTACAAAACGGTAATCACACCAATGAGTAATATTGCCTGCGTGGATGAAACCTGCATGGTTCCTTGCAATATAATGGATAGCGCGTAAACCATTATGCCGGTAGCGAAGGCTCTGCTAAATTGAAATACAACACTGATACAAATACGGGTAGAGGTAGAGAAACGTCGCTCAAGATAGTCATAAATACTCACCACACCGCTTCGGTATAATGTAGGCAACACGGTGGTAATGAGTAAAAGCATGGCTAACGGAACTGCCAGTTCATAAGAGAGCCAAATCAGCCCTCCACCCTCACGGAAGCCGACAAATGCAGGAGCGGAAATGAAACTGACCGCCGAGAGTTGCGTCGCCATCACTGAAAGTAACAGCGGTTTCCAACTTAAGCTTCTTCCAGCGAGAAAATAATCTTTCTTTGACTGCTGTCCACGCAAGCTAAAGCCGATGACGAGTAAAGTGATGAGGTAAATCGCGATGACACTGTAATCAAGAATATCCATATAAACGCAAGGTTAAGCAACTAAATACCTACCATTACATAAACTCGGTCTATTTGCATAAAAAACGTATAAAAAAGCAGCGCTCAAAGAAACAGTGTACGTTACATCCAAGACCTTCTGGTTGACTCCACCTCGAATAGCACACTATCAGCTAGTTTATTAACGTAGTCTTCTGGTAGAAACGGCACAGTCACCGCCCCCGAAGCCAGTACAAACTTAACGGTGGCCTGTTTTCTTCGCTTCATAAACACGCTTTGCTTAACGATAACTTGCTGCGCTTTATAGGGCTCAAAGCATTGATAGTCGATGCCTATTCTACCTCGCCTTATATAAACGTACTTACTGTCATAGGCTATACCCCATCGCCACCACCTAAGCGTGAGTAACAGCGATACCGCACTAAAGACAACGAGTGAACCTAGCATAATATCTAGATGGGATGACACAGCGCCAATAGTGAAAAAGGTAATAAAAGGCAACGTCCAGCCCGCAAGCAACCAAAAAGTAATAAATCGCTTACTAATGGTTTGATAATCTTGACCTCGCAGGTCACATCCAGGCATCACTTCTTGACTAAGCGCGAAGGCTTCATCTTCGGTTACCGATGGCACAATAAGCTTATTTGGCGACATCAGTTCTTGCATTTGCTGCCCAGCCGTTGAGTTCTGCTCAAAATACAAATTCACCCGCTTTAGTATTTTATCTAGCCAGTCTTGCTTCGCCGTAATCATTTGGATGCGTGAAGCTCGCATGCTGACTTCCAGTTTATTAAGCAAGCCGCTGCGACGGATATAGCGATCACCTGTTCGTGAAAGTGTGTAGCCGTAAAAAGTGAAAAGCGCGCCACCAACACTCAGCAGTGCCACTAACGCCATAAGCATCATGAGAATGACAAAGGCATACAATCCAAATTGCCACCACGCAACCGTTTGTTCACCAACCAGCTGATTAAGCTGCAAGCCTTTATCGGCTAACCACTCTGAAACCAGACCGAACACATCGTCATAGAAAGGTGCCGCAGCACCCAGTATGATCCACACGCGATTGTTGGTGATACCGTGAATAATAATGTCTTTCACGGACCGTCGATTTAATACTTCTTCATTTGAATGGGAAGAATCTACCGCTTTAGCGCGTGTTCGTGGCGAGGGAAAAGACGAACTCTGCTCGTCGGATAAATCTTCATTTGGCAAACAATCCAGGTCACCCTCATCGTGCAGCGCTTTTTCATACAACACCTGCTTTTTTAGCGCTTCAGCATAACCTTCAGGAACCGCTACAATTTTAGCTTCTTCTTTCCCACTTCCTGCTGTATCAAGCACCACTAGCGCGTACCCAAAAGGTCGGTAATAAAAAGGGCGTTCTATCTTAACGTTTTGAATACGCCACAAGGGCAAGTTGGTATAGCGGCGTTGAAACACGCCATGATGAATCTCAACGTGCTGGTTGTGCACGCGAAACTTGTACATTAAAAAGCTTATTACGCCGCTGACACTGGTAGATAGAAAGAGGATTCCAGCACCGATTAGTACTTCAGGCGACAGCAGGTTATCCCAAATATTGAACGATATGGCTAAGGCGGGAATGGTATAAATAAGCACTTGAGCCGAGTTGGTAAAATTGCGAATAGTAAAATACAAAATAGAAATTAGAGAGAGGCGCTGCCACTCATCACCCGTCTCTACTTTAAGTTTCGGTTCTTCCATATTAGCATCTTGCCCATGGGATTTGAGCACAGCATCTTCTTTCAGCTCTTTTGACTGATTAAGTGTAGGCGCTTGGTGTGAGGGCGTTTCTGATACCGTCATTAGCGTGCACCTATGTCTTTATGAGCAAGAATGAACTCACGCAACTGCTCTGCCCTTTCAATGCTTAACCCAGGTATTTCAAACGTGTGCATTTCACCACCAGCCGAAAACACCTGAAGTGAAGCAAGACCCGCCCACCTGTCTAATGGACCGCGATTAACCTCTACATGCTGAACACGCAAAATAGGTTGGCACGAAAGTTTTCTAAAAATTAGCCCTGATTGCTTACTGATGTCTTGCTCTCGAATCGCATAAAATATGCGTACATCAGCAAAAAAGTGGTACAGCGCCCATAGAGAGCCTACAGCGACGATACCAGCAACAACATACGGGTAGGCTTGCAGCAGTCCTTCTGGCAATGACCAAAAGCTTTGGAATCGTAACGCAGAAGCAATACCGATTAGCACTAAGGCTATCAATCCAATGGAGAGGATATTTAGTGTCCGGTACTTTTTGGATATAGGAAGTAATGCGAGCGTTTGAAGTGAGGGAATTTCCTCAACACTGAGCTGATTATTTGAAAACACGGTTTCTTGTTGTGCGCTAATTGTCATCGCATTAATTCCTTTTACCACTGTATAAATAAGATCAGCCTGCCGCTTTTTTTAAGGAGAGGCTTAGCTACTTAGCAACGCTGCTCTGAACGCTTTCTCTAGCGCAGTTTTTATAACAAAAAAGAGGGCAAGCCCTCTTTTTTACGTTTCCTATTAAAGAGCGCGTTATGCTAACTAGTCATCAACCTGCTGTTCATTCAGCCAATCGTGTAGTGCCTTCATGTCGTGCTGAACGGCCATTTGTAGCTCTTCCACCCAATCATGCACGTTCTCCCACCATGTAGGGTGGTCGCCCTGTTGAATTTGATTAGCAATACGCTGTACACGAGCCAAACCAACAGAGCCAGCGGCGCCTTTAATTTTGTGAGCCTGTGAGCACACTTCTGACTTTTCGTCCGCACTTAAGCTTAGCTGCAGTATTTCCATGTATTCAGGCATTTTTTCTTGGAATACTTTAACGCTAGCGCGCACCATTTCATCCCCTATGGTATCAACTAACATCTGTAACAAGTCCATATCTAAAATGTTACTTAATGTTTTGTTAGGTTCGGGGCGCTCTACTTCGCCATCAATTTCAAGCGGTGCAGGTGGTGCATGGAACAGCTCGTTAAACACCTCGATAACGCGAGATTTTTTAATCGGCTTCGCAATAACGTCATCCATACCGTTTTCTAAGTATTCATCACGCTTTTTAATGACGTTTGCCGTTAGCGCCACGATAGGCGTTTGCATAACCAGATCTTCTTCAATAATCGTACTTGCCACATCGAATCCTGTCATGTCAGGCAATTGAATATCAAGCAAGATAAGGTCGTATTGGTTTTCCCTGACTTTGTCTATGGCTTCTTGACCGGTCATTGCTACATCGACTTTCTGGCCAAGCTTCTCGAGCAAGGCTTTAGCGACCATTACGTTCAATTCAATATCTTCTACTAACAAGATATTGAGCCCTGTCACTTGAAGCTGCGCGACTTTCATCGGGCTATTAGAAATTTGAACAGGCAACACAATTTCAAAACGGGTGCCTTTACCCACTTTACTTGAAACGTGAATTTCACCTTTCATCAAGTCGACCATTTGCTTACAAATTGCCAATCCAATACCGGTACCTGTGGCCGATTGGTGGTCAGGGTGATCAACCTGATAGTACATGGCAAAAATCTTATCAATTTCGCTTTCAGGAATACCTACGCCCGTGTCTTCAATCACAAATGTTACATACGCCTTATCACCATCAGGTTTCGTCGATGAAACCGTTAGACTTACGTGACCTTTTTGTGTGAACTTCACTGCGTTAAACAGGATGTTCCATAATATCTGACGAAGGCGCGTACCATCTATTTCAACAAGACGGGGAAGCGGCTCGTTAATTGTCGTTTTAAGCTCTAGCTGTTTGTCGGCTGCAAGTAGACGAATAATGCTGCTAAGTTCTTCGGTAAAGTCTTTCAACGATATGGTTTTTAGACTCAGCTCAAGCTTATCTCTGTCTAACTTATCAAGGTCGATAATATCGTTAAAAATATTACCTAATGTTATAGCGCTGGCGTATATCGTACTTACCCAGTTAAATTGTTCTTCACTCAACTCGGTATCACGCAGCATACGGCTTAAGCCCACAATACCGTTTAGCGGTGTGCGTAGCTCATGACTTATGGTTGCGATAAAGCGAGTTTTGTCGGTACTTGCTTTTGCAGCAGCATTTTCAGCCTGCTTACGCTCAGTCATATCTCGACCGAACGACAACAAGCCAAGGCGATTACCGTCTTTATCGAAGAAAGGTACACGCTTCATTTCGAAGTAACGACGACGTCCATCAGCAAAGCGAAGCCACAGCTCTTCTGTGATACTGGCGTTGGTTTCTAGAACTTCGTGATCACTCGCTACAATTTGGCGGGCAAGCTCTTCCTCATATACGTCTTTTGGCGTTAAGCCAAGCAGCTCTTGCTCGGTTTTGCCCGTCATAAGCTCCGCTATACGGTTACAACCAGCAAACCTGCCTTCTTCATTTCGGTAATATATTAAGTCTGGCGAGGCATCGATGATTGAACGTAATAAAGTTGATAAGCGGCGTGCTTGTGCTTCCTGTTCAGATTTATCCTGAATCTCTTTTTCTAAGTCTTTAAACAGCGCCTCACGCTCTTCTTGTGCTTGCTTGCGCTGCTCTATCTCGTGATTAAGCTGTCTGATGTTGCTTTGAAGTTCGCGGTTAAGAAAGACATCTTCTTCACGCAAACTTTCCAACTGGCTTACCACTTCCTTTAAGTTGGTACGTGAGTTTTCTAATTGCTTGATTAACTCACTAAAGAAATAAAGTACCCAAGGCGCAGATAACATGGTCAGTACTACAGCACTGATGAAGTCATCGGGCTGAACCTGGCTTCCCATGCTCACGCGAATTACGTATGAGCCCCCTAGCGTAAACACAAGCGAAAGAACAACAAACAATATGCTGAGCTTTAGAGTGCCAAAACGCTGAACAAATTGGGCAAAGCGAATTGCCCAAGAATCGTTTGGTGAATCTGAATGCATGTACGTCTAATTTAAGCTTATTTTGCGGTTATCCTATCAGGCTTTCCTCTTTTCGGGAATGCGGTTTGTCAAAGCATAACTCTGTGGCCCTGCTCAGAATTAGGATTTGAAAGGCGACTTTTCAGTAATTTCATTAATGTATTTGGTATTCACCCATCCCACCTTCGTGTAAGACACTTTCGCCCACTCCCCTCGCTTTTCCAGTATTTTTAGCACTTCGCCCTTATTCAAACCGTTCTCGACAGTTGGGTACGAAACATCTGGCCCTTTTCTCACATTCAGCGAATTGGCACTTACATTGGCCACCCGCTTTACAGGGCTAGCGAGATCCCGCTGAATTTGATCATGCGCCTCTCGCTGTGAATTCGAATCACTTGACTCAGTTGCCCACGTTTCACTATCACTTTGCAAAACAGCGGCTTTGAGTCTTTGAAGGGGAAAAGCGGGGCCAGGATCGACCTTTCGTGACGGCGCTATTTCTTCGTGCCCGACGATAGTAGAGATGTTGTAGTGGCTACACAACGCTTTACACAGCGATAGCGTCCTAACAATTTGTACGTCGGTGTACTTGTGCCAATAGCCCATAGACTGTTGGTTAATGTGCTGGGCAGCTAATACTTCATTCTCGCCAAAAATTTCGCCAAACCAACTTTCAAAGGTGCCGTCTCCTCTAGCCTTAAGCTGGCCGGCATTGTCTAATTCAATGCCGATAGAGTACTGATTCAAGCCACTACGCCCCTCGTAATAACTTTCTCCTGCGTGCCACGCTATTTTATTAGTCGGAAGCATTTGAACAATGTCACCATTGCGTCCAACGGCAAAGTGAGCTGACACACCGCTATCGGCATTGGTCAAGACATTCACCGAAGATGAAAGGCTACTGCCGGCGGTAAAATGAATAACAATAGTATCGGGAGATCCAGATTGAAAACGCCCAGATGTGTTAGGAGAAAGCCTGAAGGTGATATTGTCGCCAGTTAGAATATGATCATCTATACTAAATAAAGGCAGTGGTGAAGCATGTAGTGTATTCATACAATAATCCTTATTGTCTTAACAGCACGCCACCACAGTGAATTTTTATTCTTCGCCTTCCACATAAGCGTATACTCAATTCACACACAGGGCTCTCTATCAACATCCTTCAGCACACCACGAGCCTTACCTGTGGTTAATTTTCAACCAATATAGCAAACTACTTATATTAGTGGAACCATAGCTTTACAAATTAATAAAAATACACCGCAAACCGCTATTGACAACATAAAACATCAATTTCAAAGCATATTTATTCATTAATAAAACGCAAATGAGAAGTAATATCATTTATAAGGGGTGAGTTATTCACTTTGCAATACTGATAACATTTTTGTTACAAACATAAATGATGACACGTAAACGACTGATTAATATATATTTAATTATATTTATACTAATTCACTATAAAGCTTATACTTTTAGCGTTTGATTTTAGTTTTTAATGTGGGTATTTTGTACGGCCCGCATCGCAATAATGCATAAAAATGCGGAAACGACTGGAATCCTCTAATAATAAAATAACGACAAGAAAGGCGCACGCCGCGAGCAATACCGCTCGCAGGCATACAAGACGTCTAATAATGTTGTGATACGCAAACCTAGGCGCATCTACACGCAACGCATACCTTGCCCAGTCAAAAGGTTGAAGGAGTTAAGAGATGAGTTTATATAATCCCAATGATTCCCGGGACAACTGTGGGTTTGGCTTAATCGCTCACACTCATGGGGAAGCCAGTCATGAATTGGTAACTACTGCAATACACGGTCTTGACCGTATGCAGCATCGTGGCGGTATCGCCGCCGACGGGAAAACCGGTGACGGCTGTGGTTTATTACTACAGAAACCGGATGCGTTCTTCCATGCAATCGCCGAAGAAAATGGCTGGAAACTCAGCAAAAAATACGGCGTGGGCATGATTTTCTTAAGTCAGGACCCGGTACTTGCGCAAGCCGCGCGTGAAGTACTTAATGAAGAACTAGAAAAAGAAACACTTTCAGTAGTGGGTTGGCGCGAAGTGCCTGTCGACCACTCAGTACTGGGTGAATTAGCGCTAACGGGTGTTCCACAAATTGAACAGGTATTTGTGAACGCGCCAGCAGGTTGGAGAAAACGCGACCTTGAGCGTCGTTTGTATATGATCCGCCGCCGCGCTGAAAAACGTCTTGAGAAAGATCCCGATTTTTACGTAGCTTGTTTGTCGGGCTTGGTAACGATCTACAAAGGCTTGGTAATGCCAAAAGATTTACCCGCCTTTTATCACGATCTTGCCGATGAGCGTATGCAAAGCGCAATTTGCGTTTTTCACCAACGCTTTTCAACAAATACACTACCACGCTGGCCGCTTGCTCAGCCTTTCCGCTTCCTTGCGCACAACGGTGAAATTAACACCATTAAAGGAAACCGCGACTGGGCCATGGCACGTGCTGCTAAATTCGCAACGCCACTTATTCCAGATCTTAAAGATGCAGCACCTTTTGTTAATACTGAAGGTTCAGACTCATCATCGCTGGATAACATGCTGGAGCTATTCTTAGCCGGCGGTATGGATTTATTCCGTGCTATGCGGTTACTTGTTCCACCCGCCTATCAAAACAACAAGACCATGGACGATGATCTTCGTGCATTTTACGAGTTCAACTCTATGCACATGGAACCATGGGATGGCCCAGCGGGTATCGTTTTAACTAACGGTCGCCACGTTGCCTGTAACCTTGATAGAAATGGTCTACGTCCTGCACGTTACGTTATTACTAAGAACGGTTTCATTACCCTAGCCTCAGAAGTAGGTATCTGGGATTACGAGCAAGCTGACGTAATTGAAAAAGGCCGTGTAGGCCCAGGTGAAATGCTTGCTGTAGACACTTACACAGGCAAAATCTGGCGCTCTACTGAAATTGATGAAGACTTAAAAGCACGCCATCCTTATAAAGAGTGGCTAGACAAGCATATTCGTCGACTTACACCAATTGAAAAGCTTGACGCGTCATTAATTGGTAAACGTGTGTTTGACGACGATGCCATGGCGGTGTACCACAAGCTACACGCCTATAGCTATGAAGAAATTCAACAAGTTGTAAAAGTACTTGCGAAAGACGGTCAAGAAGCCGTTGGCTCAATGGGTGATGACACGCCAATGGCGGTTATGTCATCTCGTCAGCGTACGGTTTACGACTATTTCCGTCAGCAATTTGCACAGGTAACTAACCCGCCAATCGATCCGCTACGTGAAAACCACGTTATGTCGTTGGCAACCTGTATTGGCCGCGAGCAAAACGTATTTAGCGAAACCTCAGGTTACGCTGACCGCGTATTGTTTGACTCGCCAGTGCTAATGTATACCGACCTTAAGCAACTGCGCGAATTTAACCCAGACAACTACTACTCAGAAGTCGTGGAGCTTCAGTATGCGCCGCAAGAAGGTTTGAAGAAAGCCATCGAGCGCGTGTGTAACGAAGTCGAGATGCTGGTTAAAAACAAGCGTGCTGCGTTCGTTATTCTGTCTGACAGAAACATTAAACAAAATCGCTTGGTTATCCCTGCAGCAATGGCAGTTGGTGCGGTACAACGTCGCTTAGTTGAAAAGTCATTACGCTGCGATGCTAACGTTGTTGTTGAGACAGCAAGTGCCCGCGATCCACACCATTTCGCGGTGTTGATTGGCTTAGGTGCCACTGCGGTTTACCCATTCCTAGCATATGAAACTATTGAGCAGCTTTGTGAAAAAGGTGAGCTAGATATTTCTCCTATGCAGGCCACGTTGAACTACCGTAAGGGTATCAACAAAGGCTTGTACAAGATCATGTCGAAAATGGGTATTAGCACTGTTGCTAGCTACCGTAGCTCTAAACTGTTTGAAGCAGTGGGTATTAACAACGAAGTGATGAAGTTATGCTTTAAAGGTGTGACTTCACGCATTCAAGGTGCGGGCTTCGATGATTTCCAGCAAGATCTTATCAACCTAAACCGTATTGCTTGGCTTAAGCGTAAATCTGTCGATCACGGCGGCTTGCTTAAATACGTGCACGGTGGCGAATATCACGCCTATAACCCAGACGTAGTCAGTACGCTTCAAAAGGCTGTGGTGTCTGGTAACTACGACGACTACCAGCAATATGCAAAGCTTGTTAACGAGCGTGCGCCTGCGCACATTCGCGACTTGCTAGCTATAAACCCTGATTGCGACCCTATTGATATTAGTGAAGTAGAAGCACCGGAAAACTTATTCCCACGCTTTGATACTGCGGCAATGTCAATTGGTGCACTAAGCCCTGAAGCGCACGAAGCACTAGCGATTGCCATGAACCGCCTGGGCGGTCAGTCTAACTCTGGGGAAGGTGGCGAACACCCTTCTCGCTTTGGAACTGAAAAGAACTCTAAAATTAAGCAGGTTGCTTCAGGTCGCTTTGGTGTGACGCCTCACTATTTGGTTAACGCAAACGTTATTCAAATTAAAGTGGCGCAGGGTGCAAAACCGGGTGAAGGTGGTCAGCTTCCAGGCGATAAGGTAAATAAATACATCGCACAGCTACGTTTCTCTGTGCCGGGTGTAACCCTTATTTCACCACCTCCGCACCACGATATTTACTCAATTGAAGATTTGGCACAGCTGATTTTCGATTTGAAACAGGTTAATCCAACGGCACTTATATCCGTTAAGTTAGTATCTGAGCCGGGTGTTGGCACCATTGCAACGGGTGTAGCGAAAGCCTATGCCGACCTTATCACCGTTTCAGGTTACGACGGCGGTACAGGTGCAAGCCCGCTAACATCAGTTAAGTATGCGGGTAGCCCATTTGAGCTTGGTTTATCTGAAACTCAGCAAGCGCTTATTGAAAACGGCTTACGTCACAAAGTACGCGTTCAAACCGACGGTGGTTTGAAAACAGGCTTAGACGTAGTAAAAGCCGGTATTTTAGGCGCTGAGAGCTTTGGTTTTGGTACAGGTCCAATGGTGGCTTTAGGCTGTAAATATCTACGTATTTGCCACTTGAACAACTGTGCGACCGGTGTTGCAACGCAGGATCAAAAACTGCGTGACGACCACTTCATTGGCTTACCTGATATGGTAATGAACTACTTCAAGTTTATTGCTCAAGAAGTGCGTGAAATCATGGCGTCTATGGGTATTGCTAAGTTCGACGACCTTGTTGGTCGCACAGAGCTACTTAAAGTTCTAGATGGCATTACCGCTAAGCAAAACCGTTTAGATTTGTCTCCGTTGCTAGCGCAGCCTAAAGCAGGCGACCATACGCGCTTATTTTGCTCACAAACGACCAACGCACCTATCGATAAAGGTGAATTGAACGCGCAGATGCTTAAAGACGGCCAGCAAGCGGTTGTTGACGGTAAATCTATTACCCTTAAATACCCAATCCGCAATACGGATCGCTCTGTCGGCGCATTGCTATCAGGTGAAATCGCTAAACACCACGGTAACCACGACTTTGAAGATACACCTATCAAAGTTGAACTTACCGGTACAGCGGGTCAGAGCTTCGGTGTGTGGAACGCTGGCGGCCTGCATATGCACCTTGAAGGTGATGCCAATGATTATGTAGGTAAAGGGATGACCGGCGGTAAGCTTGTTATTCACCCACCTCGCAATATCTCTTACGACGCCCACGACAGCGCCATTATGGGTAACACCTGCCTTTACGGTGCAACAGGCGGTAAGCTGTTTGCTGCTGGCCGTGCTGGCGAGCGCTTTGGCGTACGTAACTCTGGTGCTATTGCGGTAGTTGAAGGCATTGGCGATAACGGCTGTGAATATATGACAGGCGGCATCGTGGCTGTACTTGGTCCGGTTGGTGTTAACTTCGGTGCAGGTATGACTGGTGGTTTTGCTTATCTTATGGATGATGGTGACGACCTTGATAACCGTGTAAATGCGGAACTGGTCGATGTAATGCCAATTGAAGATAAAGCGATTCTTGCTGAGCACTTACGTGGCTTAATTAATCAGCATTACGAAGAAACAGGAAGCGAGCACTCGTTGTCGTTGCTTACTGACTTCGCCGCAACGCTGAAACGCTTCAAGCTTATTAAGCCAAAAACCAGTGATGTGAAAAACTTGCTTGGTCACATCAGTCGTTCAAGTGCTGAATTACGCATTCAGGCTCAGTAGGAGGATTTAGTTTATGGCAAAGAACGTATATCAATTTGTCGATGTTGAACGTATCGATCCGCCGAAAAAGCCGATCATGGTACGTAAACAAGAGTTCGCGGAAATTTATCAACCGCTGAGCCAATCTCAAACCGAAGGCCAAGCAGATCGCTGCTTGGACTGCGGTAACCCATACTGTGAATGGAAGTGCCCAGTGCACAACTACATTCCACAATGGTTAAGCTTGGCCAACGAAGGCCGCATTTTAGAAGCTGCGGAACTTTCTCATAAAACCAACAGTTTGCCGGAAGTATGCGGCCGCGTATGTCCGCAGGACAGACTGTGCGAAGGTGCATGTACACTGAATGACGATTTTGGTGCAGTTACTATCGGTAGTATTGAGAAGTACATTACCGATACAGCATTCAAAATGGGCTGGCGCCCAGATATGTCTGACGTAGTATGGACCGACAAGAAAGTGGCGATTGTAGGTGCAGGCCCAGCTGGTCTTGCATGTGCTGATATTCTGGTTCGTAACGGCGTTAAACCTGTTGTTTACGACAAATACGAAGAAATTGGTGGCCTACTTACATTTGGTATCCCGTCTTTTAAATTAGAGAAAGACGTGATCAAGCTACGCCGCCAAATCTTTACCGAGATGGGTGTTGAGTTCGTACTTAACACTGAAATTGGTAAAGACATACAGTTCCAGGATTTGCTTGATAAATACGATGCTGTTTTCTTAGGCATGGGTACGTACAAGTCGATGCAAGGTGGTTTCGATAACGAAGAAGTTGAAGGCGTTCACGAAGCCTTACCTTTCCTTATCGCCAACACCAATCGCGTAATGGGCCTTGAAAAAGATCCTGCTGATTACATTGATATGAAAGGCAAGCGCGTCGTTGTATTAGGTGGTGGTGATACCACCATGGACTGTGTTCGTACGTCAATTCGCCAAGGCGCTGCCCAAGTTACCTGTGCATACCGCCGTGACGAAGAAAGCATGCCAGGCTCTCGCCGCGAAGTTGTTAATGCGAAAGAAGAAGGGGTTGAGTTTAAATTCAATCTTCAGCCGCTAGACATTGCAGTAGATGAAAACGGTAAGGCATGTGGTGTTAAGCTGGTTAAAACCGAAATGGGGCCACCGGATGCCAATGGTCGCCGCCGCCCTGTTGAGGTGGAAGGTTCAGAGCACGTACTAGAAGCAGACGCGGTAATTATCGCCTTCGGCTTCCAGCCCAGCCCTGCGCCATGGTTTGCTGACTTCGGCATTATGCTTGATGAAAAAGGTCGCGTACGCGCGCCATCTGCTGGCAAATTTGCTTACCAGACCTCTCACCCGCAAGTCTTTGCCGGTGGCGATATGGTACGTGGTAGTGACTTGGTTGTTACTGCTATCGACGAAGGCCGTAAAGCCGCAGAAGGGATTATGGACTATATTGGCGTTTAACCTTCGCTAACTAAAGCCTATTGTCCAATCACGAAAAGCTCGATAGTTCTGCTATCGAGCTTTTTTTATTTAAAACTAAAGAGATACGATTTACATTAGATAGAATAATTGAATAAAGAGATGACATCATGAGATTGCGGACAGGGCTACTTTACGGGTTATTTTTAGTTTCCGTTTCATATTGCGCCCAGGCAGAGGAAAGTAACGCACTTACCACTCGCTCGGCTAAAGCAGTGTTCGCAGACTACTTGGAATATCTCACGCTACCCAACGTTGCAACGCAATCAGCAACTGATATAGAAAAGGTTGCGCGTTGGACGGCAACGAAATACAGCGAGTATGGTTTTAATACTCAGCTGCTGGAAAACAACGGCATGCCGATGCTGTATGCTGATTACATGCTAGCTGGGAAAAATGCCCCTACCCTGCTTTTTTATGCACATATGGATGGTCAACCGGTTAACGCTGAGTTGTGGGAACAAGACAGCCCTTGGAAGCCCGTTCTAAAAATCGAAGAAAATGACAGCTGGGTTGAAAAACCACTCTCTTTACTCGATAAAGACTATGACCCTAATTGGCGTATTTTTGCGCGCTCGGCATCTGACGACAAAGCCCCAATAATGATGTTACTAGCAGCCATAAACTCACTTTCGACGAATAAGGTGACGCCATCAGTTAATATCAAAGTGCTCCTTGATTCAAACGAGGAAGGTGGCTCTCCTACCCTCGCAAAAGTGATAGAAAAAAACAAAGCGCAGCTTTCTGCAGATGCCGTAGTAATGTTAGACGGTCCCATGCATCCATCCAACGCTTCTACCGTGGTTTTCGGTCATCGCGGTGCGACACTGGTTAAGCTCACTGTTTTCGGACCAAACTCTGATAGCCATAGTGGGCACTTTGGCAACTACATTCAAAACCCCGCTTTTATGCTCTCAACACTCTTAGCAGGGATGAAAAATGAAAATGGCAAGGTGACTATTCCTAATTATTACGGAGACACTCCTCTGTCAGAAGAAACAAAACAGGTGCTTCGAGACATTCCTATTGATGAAAATGCACTATTGGCACGCCTTGGGGTAACAAAGTCAGAGTCTGTAGGTGGCAACTACTATGAATCCATTAGTCTTCCATCTCTAAATATCAATGGATTGAGCGCTGCAAGCACAACAGCAGTAAGGACAATCATTCCGGCTAGCGCTACAGCGTCCATCGATATTAGAACTACAAAAGAGGCTCACTCGTCCAGACAAGTTAAGCTGTTAAAAGACTATATAACAGCTAAGGGATATCACATTGTGGACGAATTGCCATCAAAAGAAACCCGTCTAAAGCATGAAAAACTCATTCTTATAGAAGTTAGCCCCGGCACTGCAGCACTACAAACGTCCCTCGATGAGCCAGTTGGTCTATGGGCGCAAAAGGCACTAGAATCTGTAAGCGATGAGAAGGTTGTAGTTATTCCAATGATGGGGGGTACTGTTCCAACCGCACCGCTAGTAAACAGTATAGAGAAGCCGGTAATTCTTATTCCATTAGTCAATGCTGATAACAATCAACACGCCCCTAATGAAAACTTACGTATAGGGAACTTTTACAGTGGAACAAATGCGCTGTATCAATTACTGACCACGCCTTATGACCAGTAATAGAGTTGTAGTGATGAAGTGATGCTTTAAACCAAAACCTATACGAAAAACCTCACTAATATACGTTAATAGACCAAGGTTTAGTTGAAGCGCGAGAGTTACGACTCTACTATCGTTTAAGCAATTAAAGACATCGCACATCGGGTGAAGAATCTATCTATGCAGCATTTAAACATTAAGAAACTTACATTTTGTCTAACACTGGCGATAGCAGCGAGCAATGCCAGCTTAGCTGATACCATTGCTGTTGACGCTTCATTAAATGCGCAAGTTAACAACCAAACTAAGAAACAAAGCGTCAACTCTTCACCTAGTAAGCCAAGCATCATGTCTTGCCCTTCTGATTTTCAGCAAATTAAGATTTCTGATGATGCAAGACAATGCCAAGCATTTGACGAAAGCAAGACAGCAGTAATGGTTTACCACTCTCCTCGCTCCCCGAGTGAATTACTGAATGTTTACCAAACGGCGCACCCCGCTTTAAAAACTCACACGCCAGTTAGCGGCCGCACGTTGTTATCCTCAGAAGATAAAGGGGTCAGAGTAATAATCAGCCCAGATAATACTGGCTCTCAAGTGGATATTCTTGTTACATCCACAACGAAATAAGCCCTTTTAGCAAGACAACTACGAAATCTACTCATGTTGGCATCTGCTTTGCAAAATCATCAATAACTACTCCACGGTAACAGTGAGTGTCATTTTTATGACGCTCAAACTGCAAACGGAGCCCAAGCTTTTTTCGATATAAACACTTTAGCGGGCTTCTTTATTACGCATTCCGTGGGCTTTAACTATTGATATTTGCGAGGGTTACGATGGAATTGGCAATTATTCTAATGATGTTACTTATTGTCGTTGCACTGGGTGCCATAAAGTTGTCAGACGGCGGTGTCGCATTTCCATTTAGGCGAAAGCCGCAATTGTTCACCCCCGTTGAGCACTCTTTTTTAAACCTTATCGAACAGGCTATGGGAAGAGAGTTTCGCATAGTGTGCCGTGTGCGTCTTAACGATTTAGTGGCGGTTCGCCAGTCTGCAAATAAAAAGACGGCAAGCCAAGCCATCAGCAGAGCTTCTAGCAGACAGCTCGACTTTGTATTAGTAGATAAACACGACATGAGTCCTGTTCTTGCTATCGACTTAGTTCATAGCCAAGGCAAAGATGGTTATAAATCACAAAAAGACTGGTTTGTAACCGGAGCACTTGATGCTGCCGGCCTTCCTCATGCAAGAATTAAAGTGAAATCTGGTTATACCGTTGAAGATATTCGCGAGTGTTTGGAAAACAAACTCATTCCATATCGCCGTTTACAGCAAAAAATGGCACAGCTGCCAACGCATAATCCAGAGCCACCAAAGCGCCCGACTCGCCCAGTGCGTTCAAGCAGACCAGCTGCAGCTTAAGACATAAGCCCACTTCCCCTGGCCTTTGTTGCTTTGCTATTTTCTTACTCTCAAATAGCGGTAACAGAGGCATTTTTCTGTCAGTTTCTCTATTTTCCTTATACAATTAACGCTTTCAACAGCGTATTCACGCGTTAAATTCCCTCAACACCGTCGGTAAAGTTATGAAAAAAATTGGTATTTTAGGTGCAATGGACGAAGAAGTTGCGCTACTTAAAGCGTCACTTTGGAATGTAAAAGAAACCCAGTGGAAGCACCTGACGTTTTACGAAGGTACACTTAACGACATAGAAGTGGTGCTAGTAAAATGCGGTATTGGTAAAGTGGCTGCAGCAATTGCTACTACTGTACTTATCGAACAGTACGCCCCTGATGCTGTTGTCAATACCGGTTCTGCCGGAGGTTTCGACAAGAATCTAAACATCGGTGATTTAGTGATCGCCAGTCACGTTATTCACCATGATGCCGATTTAACCCATTTTGGCTACAAGCTCGGTCAATGCGCAGGTATGCCTGAAGATTTCCGTTGCGATACAAGGTTAATGGAAGCCGCTCGTAGTGCTGCCACAGGCATTACGTCGCTTCAGTCGACAACAGGTTTAATCTGTACGGGCGATGCGTTTATCGGTAGCGACGAAGCTGTAGCAGAACTGCGTGAAAACTTCCCAGACATGAAAGCGGTTGAGATGGAAGGTGCAGCTATAGGTCAAACTTGCCATATGCTCGACACGCCTTTCCTTGTCATTCGTTCATTGTCGGATATTGCAGGAAAAACGTCGTCAGTGAGCTTTAAAGAGTATCTAGACACTGCCGCTAAACACTCAGCACAATTAGTTATGGCAATGATTAAGGCTCTCGCAAAATAAGATGACAGAGGTAATTAGCGACCCGCAATACCAGTCGCTATTCGTACTTTGGCTGGCTATCGCCGTTGACGCATTATGGCGCTGGCCCCAAAGTACTCATCCATTAACGCTCATGCGCTACCTCGTTCAGCAAATGGGGCGCAAAGTGGTGCCCTCTCGCGAATACGGTAGGTCTCAGCACTATATTTCAGGCTCATTAGCCGCCCTAGTTCTTCTTGCGCCATTGGTAGTATGTGTTGCCATCTTGGTGTACATGGCCCAATACCCCGTATTCTTTGAGGCGATTATTCTTGTCGCACTGCTCGACTACGGTTACCAGCGTCAACAGTACAAAAAAGTGCTGGCGAGTGTGGGAAGAAATAAAAAATCCCTCGCACGTGAAATGGCGCAAACCATTACTGCACGTCAATGCGATTCACTTTCCGATATAGGAATTGCCAAAGCCGCGATAGAATCGCTATGGCTGAAGTTTCTTTATCTTTATTGCGGCGTTATTTTCTACTTTGTAGTGGCAGGCCCCATAGGCGCACTCATTTATCGATTGCTTTTGCTCACATCTTGGCAGTGGCATTACCGAACCCCTGCAATGACTTTCTTTGCCAAACCCGTACGCAATCTTGTTTACTTACTTAATATGCCGCCCGCGGTCATTGGTGGTCTAGCAACACTACTGGTCAGCCATCCTATTAAAGGGTTTCGCGCCATAAAGCGCTCCCCAGTGAAAGATAAAACCTCGCTACTGCTTGCGCTTATGGGCGGTGTGCTTGATATTAAACTCGGCGGCCCAGCAATTTATGCCAACAAGAAGATTCGATACACCCGCGTGGGAGGCGCTAACGAGGTAAAGTACTCTCACATGTTGACAGCCAAAAATACGGTTACTCATGCCATGATTGCGGTTAGCGCCTTCGCATCGTTAGCTATGCTGGCAATGGCCGTAGCCTAATGAAAACAGCAGTTATGATGAAAACCATTTTTTTTGTAATTTTAAGCTATTTACCTCTTCTCACATTTGCTAACTCAGAATCAGATGCCGAGACAAAGCACCTAGCTCATTCAGATCAATTTGCTTCTGCCGATGTTGCACCAAGCTCGGAATCAAGCGCCTTATCAAATTCCGTCGAGCTAAAGATAGTCAGCCTTGCGCCCCACCTTACCGAATGGGCATTTAGTTTGGGCTTAGGCCCTAACCTTGTAGGTGTAAGCGACTATAGCGACTATCCTGACGCCGCGAAAAATATTAAGCGGGTGGCGGATTTTCAAGGTGCCGATATCGCTACCATTGTGGCGTTAGAACCTGATTTAATTCTTGCATGGGATGGAGGCAATAAGCCGCAAGATATCCATAAGCTTTCCTCGATGGGTCTAAACGTATTTAGCAGTAAGGTCGAAAATATCACTGATATAGCCAGCGAAATTAAAAGGCTTGGGGCACTTACAAATACGCAAAAGCAGGCGACCCAGCTCTCCAATGATTTTCTCAACGAACTAGCCGAACTTCGAAGTAAATACGACAAATCCTCGCTTATACCAGTATTTTATTATTCGTGGACTGCTCCACTTATGACCATCGGTCCCAACGCGTGGGGTAACCAACTGCTGAATGTGTGTGGTGCTCAAACATTATTTGCAGACAGTCCTGTAGACTATCCTCAAGTCGCATTAAAAGATGTACTCACTCGCCAACCTCATGCACTCATTGCGGCATCTAAAAGTACGCATTCAGAACTTGAGGTATTCTGGCGTGATCATCGCTCTTTCCTCAAAGCCCCCTTAATTGTTGTGGATCCAGACGTCACCAGTAGGTTTTCATTGCGATTAATAAATGAACTAAAAGTACTCTGTAAAGGTATTAAAGAAAGCGCATAAGCGTTATACTTAAGTCTAGACCTGCTGGGCTGTTTTCAATTGATACACACCGACTTGGCCCAATTTAAGCGCCTTTGTGTAACAGAATAAGAGCAGGTTCTAATCTTCTATAAAAAGGTAAGAGTTTTTATTCATGCGGATTGTTGTTGCGGGTTTTCTAGTTGTTATCAGTGTTGCATTGTTTGTGTCGCTTCAGTGCACAGCGAAAGCGACCGCGCAAGCCTCTGTTGCCGCATCACCATATCTTATCGAGCGAGTTGCGAACAACGACTGGCTCCTTATTGATGTTCGCTCTCCGCAAGAATTCGCCGATGGTCACATTCCTGGCGCAGTAAATATGCCCCATGAAAATATCAATGACTACCTTAGCGAATTAGAAGGCCACAAAAACAAACCTATTATCATTTATTGTCGTTCAGGCAGAAGAGCCAAACTGGCAATGAAAGTATTGGAAGAACTCGATTTTTCTGAAGTCATGCATTTAGAAGGCGATATGTTAGGCTGGAGTGCCGCTGGCATGACAGTTGACCGAATGTAGACTCAATATTCCGCCTTCTCCTTCGTATTAGTCTTTGGCACTAAAGATGTTGTAAGTTCAACCTCTTGGCTGATTACTGTGCGTAACTGAGCCCCTGTGATACACTCTTTTTACTCGACGATTGTATGAAACACCCATGAAAATAGATATTGCTACTCCGGCCATGTTATTTCCGGCGATTTCCTTATTGCTTCTAGCCTATACCAATCGCTTTTTAACGCTTGCAACTATTATCCGAAACTTTTCAAAAGAAGAGAGAGATGAGAATACTCAAGCACAAATAAAAAACCTTCGATTACGTATTCAACTTATTAAGCGAATGCAAATAGCAGGTGTGGGTAGTTTTTTTCTTTGTGTAGTATCCATGCTAGCGATATACCTCACCTATCAACAGGTAGGAAACTGGGTGTTTGCTGCAAGTTTAGTATCACTTCTGTATTCACTATGGATGTCGGTAAGAGAAATATTGATATCAGTTGAAGCCTTGGATGTGCACCTTGACGGGATGAAAAACGCCCCGCGTAAAGAAAAAGTATGAAGCCCACAAATCATTTGAGCCACATAATTCAAAGTGATATCAGCTACGAGTCTCTAGCGCCTGAGTTTTTTGCAGGGGTGATTGCTCTTGGTAATCACGTGCACGGAGATAACTACCTAACCAACGAGCTACTTGCTGATTACTATGCAAAGAGCTTTGTTGGCAATACTAATGCTAGCTGGGTAGCCCTATACAAAAAAAAGGTTGTTGGTTTCAGGCTCACCTTTGCGCGTACGCAATGGGAAGCAGATGAGTGGTGCAGCCCTTCCCTTTGGCCAGTAGATCCAAATACCGTATGCTATTTCAAATGTAATACGGTAGACCCTGCAATGCAGGGCTGTGGAATTGGCAGCAGACTATTAAGTAAATCGATTGAATGTGCGCAAATTCAAGGCGCAGAAGCGGGTTTAGCGCATATTTGGTTGGCAAGCCCTGGCAACAGCGCATTTAAGTACTTCACTAAAAATGGGGGGCAGCTTATCAAGAAACACCCCAATAAATGGCGCTACGCATCTATTCACGAAGGCTACGATTGCCCTGTATGCGAGGGTTATTGCGAGTGTGAAGGTGCGGAAATGCTACTTCAATTTCAAGCCCCATAAGTACGCCAAAGGTAAAAACGTTTTTATTCTATGACCTACGATCCTCTTATTTCACGCGGCGTTTCATCAATGTTACCCGCGGCAAACAGCTACTGGCATGCCACACACAAACCACCAACACTGCCGCCTTTAAACAAGAAGGTAAACACTGAGTACCTCGTCATTGGTGGTGGTTATACCGGTCTTTCAGCTGCCATCACACTTGCTCAAGCGAAACAAGAAGTCACGCTACTTGATGCGAATTCACCGGGATTTGGCTGTGCGGGCCGGAACGGAGGCTTTATCCTCTCGGGTAGCGGCCGATTGAGCTTAAGCGCCATAGAGGACAAGTGGGGTCGTGACATCGCCAAAGCTATGCAGGGCGAGTTTGATGGCGCGGTACACCTGCTTAAACAACGTATTGCAGACTTTGATATGCAGGTCGATTTGGTAGAAGGACCCTATTTAAAACTGGCGCATAACCCAAAGCAAGCCGAACTACTCTGTGCCAGTGCTAAGCATCTTGAGTCACACTTCAACGTAACGAGCTCTCCGCTTAGTGAAAAAGACCTTACTGCGCGCTTTGGTATTGAAGGGGCGTATGGTGGCGTTGAGCTAAAGGGTGCATGCTTACACCCTTTAAAATTAGTAAGCGAATATGCAAGAGTAGCAAAGGAGCTTGGAGCAACGCTTTTTTACGACTCGCCAGCCATTCGCATTGAAAAGCACAAAACCGGATATGTTGTCGCAACACCCAGCGGGTCAGTTTCGGCCAAACACATACTCATTGCTACTAATGCTTATACCCCTAAGCGCTTTCATGACAGCGTAGACAATAAGCAATTTCCTGTTCAGTCGAGCATTTTTGTCACTGCGCCATTGAGTAGCGAACAGCGCGCGAAGTCTGGCCTAACCACGCCAATGAGCTTTATGGATACACGGATGATGAAATACTACTACCGTGTTTTGCCAGATGGCAGATTATTATTCGGCGGTCGTGGTGCCGTAAAAGGTAAAGATGCAGATAACGCGTCAGAGAAACAGCGACTATACCGCGCTATGGTAAAAAGTCTCCCTTCACTTAGCGGTATAGCCATGGATTATTTTTGGAGTGGTTGGGTAAGTGTATCGTTAGACAATATGCCGCGGATTTTCATCGACAATGAGGTAAGCGGCAACAATTTAAACTGCTCTAGCGGTAATATCGGTTACGCCATGGGGTATTGCGGTTCGGGCGTTTCTTTTGCCGCGTTTGCAGGGCAACGACTCGCTCAACGTATGATGGGTAGCAATGACGTCGATTTATCGCTTCCCCTTTATCGTTCTCCTTTGAAAACCTACCCCTTTGCAAAAGCAACAAGGCTAGCACTGCATGGCTTGTACCAATGGGCGAAAATAGCAGAACGCTAGTAATGGTTATAAATTACGATTCACCTTAAAGTTAAGCATTGCATGCTGTCTATAAATTAGGCTATTTTAGGTATCTATTCTTTGACGGAGTCACCTCATGTCATATATCGATGCCTTTGCTGTAGCCGTTCCCACTGAAAATAAAGCGTTATACATTGAGCACGCCAAACTCGCTGGCGATATTTTTAAAGAGTATGGTGCGACTAAAATACTTGAAGCTTGGGGTGACGATGTCCCTGAAGGGGAAGTCACGTCTTTCCCGATGGCTGTTAAAGCCAAAGAAAATGAAACCGTGGTGTTTTCCATTGCATTTTGGCCTTCAAAAGAAGTACGTGATACTGCTTGGAAAAAGGTGATGGAAGATCCAAGAATGCAGGAAAACGAAAACCCCATGCCTTTCGACGGTAAACGCCTTATTTACGGGGGCTTCGTACCAATGCTGGAATTATAAAAGCAAAAAAAAGCCCGCTTAACTAAGCGGGCTTTCAAAAACTATCAGAAAAACATTAGGCTAGCGTAATACGCGCAAACTTGCGTTTACCCACCTGATACACATTTTCACCTTTTTCGGTGATTACTAAGCGGGTGTCTTCCACTTTATCGCCGTTAATTTTAACTGCGCCTTGCTTAATCATGCGCATAGCATCTGAAGTCGAACCTACAAGGTTAGCTTCTTTCAACAAATTACCAATGGCAATACCTTCATCGCTCAATGCAATTTCAAGCTCGGGCATGTCGTCAGGAATAGCGTTTTTCTGGAAACGTTGAATAAAGTCCTGATGCGCGCCTTCTGCCGCTGCGTCGTCATGGAAGCGTGCAATAATTTCTTTCGCCAGCATGATTTTAATATCACGTGGGTTTTCACCGTTAGCAACGCGAGTTTTAAGCTCAGCAATCTCTTCTAGCGGTCGGAAGCTTAGAAGGTCATAGTAACGCCACATCAAATCATCAGAAATAGACATCACTTTACCAAACATATCGTTTGGCGCATCTGTAATACCAATGTAGTTGTTCAAAGACTTAGACATCTTCTGAACGCCGTCTAGACCTTCTAGAAGCGGAACCATTACAATAGATTGCTGCTTTTGGCCTTGCTCTTTTTGAAGCTCACGACCCATTAGCAAGTTAAAGCGCTGATCAGTACCACCTAATTCAACGTCTGACTCTAGCGCAACAGAATCCCAACCTTGCACTAACGGATACAGAAACTCGTGAATAGCAATTGGCTGACCGTTGTTATAACGCTTTTTAAAGTCATCGCGCTCTAGCATACGAGCAACCGTCTGACTTGCAGCAAGTTTGATCATGCCCGCCGCACCAAGGTCGTCCATCCACTCTGAGTTAAAACGTATTTCCGTTTTATCTTCATCAAGGATCTTGAACACCTGTTCTTGATACGTTTTCGCGTTCTCTAATACCTGTTCTTTACTTAAAGGCTTGCGTGTTACATTTTTACCTGTAGGATCGCCAATTAGGCCAGTAAAATCGCCAATAAGAAAAACAACTTTGTGGCCTAGTTGCTGGAATGTACGCAACTTGTTGATCAACACAGTGTGACCAAGATGCAGATCAGGCGCAGTTGGATCAAAACCCGCTTTGATGGTTAGGGTTTTGCCGGATTTTAGTTTTTCAATTAAATCCTCTTCGGGGAGTATTTCATCAACGCCCCGTTTAATCTCAGCTAGCGCTGTTTGCCAATCTTTCATTTGTACGTCACACTCTTAAAAAAACTGTATATTCAATATTGGCGGGCATTTTACGCGTACAACGGAACCATTAAAAGGTTTGCGCGTCAAAAAACGGATTACAAACAGTCATGTTGTTAAACCCAACAGTTTTTAATGTGGGATTAGAGTGCTGAATTATCGTGGACTGTATTCAGTAATCTCAAGAAATAGTCTTCATGATAAGAGCTATTGGGTGTAACAATTTGCGCTAACAATATAATGAGAAAAGTTGCATTTTTAAGCAACGTATGTGAAATAGTGTTGTGCACATAACATTTCTCAGGTGGGCAGTAGTATGAGAAAGAAATTAGACGCTTCTAAAGCGCTAAATTTATTTAAAAAATTACCGAAACAGCACAGAACTGGGTTAGCAGTAGCTAGCTTATTTCTGGGTGGGCTTATTCTTTTTCCAAGTGAACCAGTAGAAGCCAGTCGCCATCAAGAAGCACACATTCTGGATGCGGGTGTCCGCTATCCGGTGGAGCTTCATATTGCGCCGTCAACCAATGTATTTTCTGGTGAAGAAGAATCTTCATGGCAGACGTACAAGGTGCGCAGTGGCGATACATTAGCAAAGCTATTTAAGCGTGCTGGCTTCACTTCGCGTGACGTATATAACGTAACGCAGGCAGGAGAGCTAACAAAAACGCTGGTTACTTTATTGCCCGGCGATGAACTATCGTTTAAAGCGAATAAAGACGGCAGCTTCGGCGAGCTAAAGTACAAATTGTCTTCGACTGAAACCCTGTTTGTACGTCCAGAATCGTCGGATGAGAACAGCGCCTTAACCGCTGAGCTTGAAAAGCGAGATGTAGACATTCGCTACAACTTCGCCCAAGGTGAAATTCACTCAAGCTTTTGGAACGCCGCCAGTGATGCAGGCTTAACCAGCAACCAAATTATGAATTTGGCGGGTATTTTCGGCTGGGATATCGACTTCGCCATTGAGATCCGTTCTGGCGATACGTTCAACGTAGTATTCGAAGAGCAATACATCGACGGTGAATTTGTCGGTTACGGCGACATCGTTGCAGCGGAGTTTACCAACCAAGGCGAGCATTTTAGCGCTATTCTTCACGAAGATGGCACATACTACACGCCTGAAGGGCGCAGTATGCGTAAGAGCTTCCTGCGTGCGCCAGTGAATTTTAGATATGTAAGCTCTAACTTCACAAAAGCTCGCTTCCACCCCGTGCAAAAGCGTTGGAAAGCGCACCGCGGTACAGATTATGTTGCTGCGGTTGGTACGCCAATTATGGCTGCGGGTGACGGTAAGGTAATTAAAGCCGGATACGATAAATATAACGGTCACCATGTTTTCATTCAGCATGGCGAGAAATACACAACCAAATATCTTCACTTTAAAAAGCGTGCAGTGAAAGTGGGAGATACGGTTAAGCAAGGCCAAACCGTGGGCTATTTAGGTAGTTCAGGTATGGTTACTGGCGCCCATCTTCACTATGAGTTTTTAGTGGATGGTGTTCACCGAAACCCACGAACGGTAGAACTACCGAAGGCGCTTCCTATTGCTAAGGAAGAGAAAGAAAGGTTTATGGAAATTGCCGCAATACGCCAAGAGCAGCTAGATAATAACAAGCGCATTATGCTTGCAATGAAATAGCGACGACTAAATGGCAAAATATATTGGCCTGATGTCAGGTACTAGCATGGACGGCGTCGACGCCGTCCTGTGCGACATCTCGCAAACGTCTTGCACCACCCTCGCCGCCCATTCAATTCCTTATTCTGCCGAATTGCTTACTGCACTCAATGCACTTTGTAGTGAAGGCCCTGATGAACTTAACAGTTTGGCCATCGCTGATAGACTGGTTGCTGAAACCTTTGCAAAGGTCACCTTAGCGCTGCTTGAGAAAAACAACCTACATCCTTCGGATATTACGGCTATTGGCTCGCACGGCCAAACCGTACGTCATCATCCGAATTCCGATGTATTGTCAGCACACTTTGCAGAATCATCCATACGCGGCTTCACCTGTCAAATAGGCGATCCTAATACCATCGCTGTTCTTACCGGCATTGATGTTATTGCCGACTTTAGGCGCAAAGATATTGCCCTTGGTGGTCAAGGAGCTCCCTTAGTGCCCGCTTTTCACAATGCAGTATTTGCCAGTGATGATAAACACCGAGCACTCGTTAACATTGGCGGTATAGCAAACGTTTCACTGCTTGCGCCAAAACAAGATGCTTCGCCACCTAAAGGGTTTGATACCGGACCCGGTAACACCTTGATGGATCAGTGGATAAGTCTTCATTTAAATAAAAGCTTTGATAAAGATGGAGCATGGGCTGCGTCAGGGCATTGTCACTCAGGTCTGTTAGACAGGCTCTTACTGGATGATTACTTCGCTTTGCCTGCGCCTAAAAGTACTGGCAGAGAGTATTTCAATATTAATTGGTTAAGCAATGCGCTCGCCGATTACTTCCCTTCTAGTGCAGAGCTGCAAAGCGAAGAAAAGAACAATAATTTAGCCCCTAAAGACGTGCAAGCATCCTTACTTTCGCTAACAGGTAGCACTATCGCTCAGGAAATTGTGAAGCATTTTCCTAAAACAAATAAAGAAGGCGCAAAAAGCGAAGTTATAGTGTGTGGCGGTGGCGCTTTCAATAAAGCATTAATGCATAACTTGAGCAATGCTTTAAGCGATTATGTAGTAACAGACAGCCATGCTCTGGGCATCCATCCACAGCACGTTGAAGGCGCAGCATTTGCGTGGTTTGCACATGCGTATATGAATGATATTCCAGGCAATGTGCCTGCAGTCACAGGGGCTTCGAAAGCCACGGTACTCGGAGCGTTATATAAAAAAGCGTAAGGGCGACAGGCTATCGCCCTCAAACGCTTTATTGGTTCTGTTTATAAAAGCAACGTCACCACCTTAACTTGCCGTAACAAACAAATTCGCCATTACCAATACCAGCGCGTAACCCACGCTATACGCTGCAAGAAGAAGCAACACGAACTTGCCGTATTTGGCGAACGTCAGGCCCTTAACCTTACTCATGGTAACAATACCTGCTGATGAGCCAATAATAAGTAACGAGCCCCCAACGCCTACTGCATACGTGAACGCCATCCACTCAGCTGTCGACATGGCAATGTCCGCTTTTAACAACGCAGCAGTTAATGGCACATTATCTATCATGGAAGACAACACCCCCATCACAAAGTTGGCTCCTGTTGAAGGCATTACGCTATATACATGTAAAAGTGCGCCCAATGCGTCAATGTGATCGAGCATTCCGACAAGCAGCAACACCCCAAGGAAAAACAGAAGCGTGTCGAATTCTATTAGGCGAATATAGTCCAAGATAGGATCATCATATTTTTCTTCTCCCATAAAGGTTGCCACTAAAAACATAACCGCCATACCCGCTAAAAACGAAAGCATAGGTGGAATAGCAAAAAGCACATTGGCAATTAACGTCAGTACAATAGTGGACAGGAATATTCCCGCAATTACGTAATCAACCGGCCTAAGTTCATGGCGTGTTTTTTTTATTTTAACCTCCCCCTTCATACCTATACTCAACAGTAACGCTAGAAATAGTACTGCTGTGAGTGAAGGAATAATAAGTAAGAGCAGCTGAGTTATAGTGACCTTATCATCCAAGAAAATCATAAGAGTGGTGACATCCCCGGTTATTAGCGACACGCCCCCAGAGTTCACCGCAAATACCACTAGCACGGCAAATCGCATGGTTTGGTTAAAGGGCAAACCCAAGGATAAAACCATGGCAATAGACACCAAGGTCGCTGTGATGTTGTCAGCTAGCGAGGAGAAGCAAAAACTAAAAATAGCGGTAAAGAATATGAGTTTTTTGAGGGTTATTTTTTGCGGCATGATAATGTTTAACATGTTTTCAATCATGCCTTTGCGGTTAAGGTAAGCAACGAAAGTCATTGCCGCTACAAGGAATAACCAGAGGGTGGATATTTCGCTTATGTTTTCTATGAGGTGTTCATTGAGCTCTGCTAGGTGAGGGCCCCTATTCGCATCTATGAAAAGAAGGATCCATGCGAATGTTCCGAAAAATAATGTGGTTTTGGCTTTATTCACGTGTAGCACTTCTTCAAATACCACACCCAATAATGCCATTACCGCTATGCCAATGAGCACATAGTCCAGCATACGTTTTACTCCCAAATTGTCAGGGGTGAATTATACGATTGCTGTTCATGCTTTAGCAGGTGTTCTGCGCTATACAAGGGGAAAAATCAGTTATATTCAACATGCACTAAACTGATGAAAATACGGTGAAAAAATGCTGTTAACTAATTGAGTGCATTCCTCAAAAAAGTGGAATACATAACGTATTCAATATACAAAAAAGGCCAGTGATAGAATCACTGGCCCCGTACACGTTTCTGAAGAAATACTACTTAGCTATTCCCATTTCCATCTTTTTAAGGGCATCTGCGTCTATATCGGACTGAGGCTTAGCGCTGCTCTTTTTAGCGCGCATATCGAAGTAGCCGTAGCCACCTACAAGCAAGAAGCAAATAGCTGGAACAATATATGATACAACAACACCTGCGCTATCAATAATGGCGGCTTGGAAGAGCGGCATAATGGCACCGCCGAGAATCGCCATCACAAGACCTGCTGCGCCTAGCTTGGTGTCTTCCCCCAGACCTTCAAGCGCAATGCCGTAAATCGTTGGAAACATGAGTGACAAACAGGCAGAGATAGATACCAATGCGATTACGCCTGCTAAATTAGGAGACTGTGTCATGAAGATACATAGCGCCATGGCAATCAGTGACATGATCATTAGCAGTCTAGCTGGATAGAGGTACTGCATAACCCACGTCATCACGAAGCGAGAAATTAGAAATACAATCATGCTGTATTGTAAAATTTCACCACCACTCACTTCATTGCCACCTGTCGCTTTCATTGCATATTGGATGGTGAAGGTCCACACGCACGTTTGTGCTCCGACATTAAAAAACTGAGCCAATACGCCAAACCGATAATGCTTGTTGGCTACTAACCGCTTAAGCGAAGCGCCCAACTGAACGTCTTCCACACTAGACTCAACCGATTCTTGAATTGGCGCTTTGATCAGGAAGATTGCAACCCAAACCAAAACGAGTACACATGCCATACCTACATAAGGAAGCATTACCGCATCAAGCTCAGCCCCTATCACGTTTTTAAGCTCGCTTACCGACATGGCGGCACGCTCTTGTGCAGATGCCTGATTCAGGTTTGGCAATATAAGTGTTGCAGCCAAAAACACACCTAAATTAGTACCAACGGGATTAAATGCTTGAGCTAGATTTAAACGGCGTGTCGCACTTTTTTGATTTCCCATCGCCATGACGTAAGGGTTCGCCGACGTTTCCAGAATGGATAATCCACCAGCCAATACAAAAAGTGCAGCAAGGAAAAAGCCGTAAGTCATGGTTTGGCTTGCAGGATAAAACAAGAATGCCCCCGCGGCCGCGCAGCCCAGTCCGGTCAATACACCTGTTTTATAAGAGAAGCGCTTGTTGATAAAAGCAGCAGGGATGGCTAAGCAAAAATACGCGCCATAATAGGCAAATTGAACCAATGCCGATTGCAAAGACGACATGGTAAATATTTTACTAAATACCTTTACCAAAGGGTCTGTCATGTTCGCAGCCACACCCCATGCAGCAAAGCAAATCGTTAACAATACAAAGGGAATCAATGTGTCTTTGGAAACCAAAGGGGCGTTGTTTTTCATAAGAACGGCCTTTCGCTTGTAAAAAATTAGTTAACCAATTTAAGCATTGCTCTTTACCCCTGTCAATAAATCAATTTGATTTACTTATTTCAAATTGCGTTAAAAATTAGACTTTATATGTAGACGACCGTTAACAGAAAATGCGTGACTGTTATTAAACGGATAAAACCGCCTTTGAAAATTTCTTAATAGACAATGACATAACCTAGATAGCACCCCTCACTGAACGCTTTCTACTCACCTTGAAATATTGCCATCGCATCTCCCAACTATTAACGAAAAACACACAAATGTAGCAAAAGAAATAAATAAACAAGGTTGATTTAATGATAAAGGTTAGTTAGATTTCGTTCAAAACAAGCATATGTTAACGCGTTGTAACGTTAGCTAACTCTGATTTATCTTGCGTCAACAAGGAGTTAGCAACAAATGCGTAGATGTCATCAGTCACACGCTCATAACAAGCTGCGGTTGATAAACATTTTTAATTGAGAGAATAATGATGAAAACACCTACAGTTACCCGTCGCTTTTCTGGATGTAAGACAGGCTTGCAAACAGCGCTCCTCGCAAGCACCGCCATTGTTGCCGCCACTGCGTCAGCATCACAAAGTAAGTTTCAAGACGCGTTTGACTTTCAAGCAAGTTATACGGGTGAGTCAGCCACCAATATTGACGGTGGTGAACGCAGAGGCAGTGCCTATGCTGGTCAGCTCTTTGTAGGTGGGGAATTAGATTTAAATACGCTAGCGGGCTGGAAAGACACCAAAATCCATATTGCTATGACAAACCGACACGGCAAAAACTTAGCCGAACACTACATTGGGAACAGTACGTCCGTACAAGAAATCTTTGGCGGCCAAAATACCCGTCTTGCACGGTTTACGATTTCTTCCTCGTTTTTAGATGGCGATTTAGAACTAGAAGGTGGCCGTACAGTAGCGAATATCAGTTTTTTAGGCTCTGAACTTTGTCAGTACTTTCAAACCAATGCTGCTTGTGGGAACCCAACCTTTGTATTTAGAACCAGTAACTTTACTTGGTGGCCGGTTTCGAGTTGGGGTGGCCATGCGAAATACTGGCTTTCGCAAAAAACGTACTTTCATACCGGCGTCTATGAAGATAACACCAGTCATCAAGACTTAGGCGATCACGGCTTCGATTGGGCGACTAATGAGGCTACAGGTGTTGTTGTGCCCTTCACTCTGGGATATCAAACTACGTGGGACAATGACGAACTTCCAAGACGCTACGAAATTGGCGGTTGGTACGATGGCGCAGACTACACCGACCCAGTCTTTGATGAGGAGGGCAACTATGCGGCGCAGTCAGGCAATGATTACGCTGTTAGAAACGGTCGTTCGGGTATATTCGCACGTTTTGAACAAACTGTTACTCGTCCTAACCCACTAACGAAAGAAGGGTTAACACTATTCGGAGCCGTGCTAACCGGTACATCGGGCGAGCTGATTGAAGACTACTATATAAAAGCGGGCTTTGTATTGCGAGGCACACTGGCCTCACGCCCTGACGATACTATTGGCTTCGTATTTACCCGTCAACAGTACAGTGACGAAGCGCTAGAGGATCAGCGTATATTAAGAAGCATAAACGGCGGGGTTGGCACACCAGCAAGCAGCCAAACCATGTTAGAGCTAAGTTATGGTTATCAACTCAATGACCACGTAAGAATTCAGCCGAACGTTCACTACATTATCAACCCCGACCAATTCGCACAGCGCGACAGAGTCATGGCACTTGATGATGCAATTGTTCTGGGCCTAAGGTTCGACGTAAACCTAGCGGCTTTGATACTTTAAATCTCCCTGCAATACACTTTACAGCGCCTTCGGGCGCTTTTTTTCAAACCGATGCCATTCCCTGCCGTTGAGTTTAATTAGTTTCAAGGACAACTTTCTACCAATCCAACTTCTCGCTATCTCTGTATTCACTACTATCTTATAGCGTTTTGAGCACCAATACGCTTAGCGCTTCAACATCAATCTATTCTACGTTGAATAAGGAATAAGAATGACAGACTCAGTACTTTTTAGCTCGTTTGATTGGGCAGAGAATACATTGCAAAACCGCATGGTATTAGCCCCTATGACGAGAGGTAGAGCTGGCGCCGACCGCATACCCAGTAAAATTATGGGCGATCACTATGTACAACGCGCAGATGCAGGGCTCATTATTACTGAAGCAACGGCCATTTCAGAAGAAGGCATAGGCTGGGTTGATACCCCTGGAATTTATACCGACAAAATGGTCGAGGGCTGGCGCTCGGTGGTCAATAGAGTGCACGAGGCAGGGGGAAAAATCGTTTTGCAGCTCTGGCATACTGGACGCGCATCACACAGCGATTTCCACAATGGAAATTTGCCCCTGTCTGCATCAGCAATAAAAATTGAAGGGGACGAAATTCACACGCCTAAAGGCAAGAAGCCCTACGAAGTGCCGAAGGCGATGACCTTTGACGATATAAAACGCACAGTGCAAGACTACAAAAAAGCGGCCGTTAACGCCAAGGCAGCCGGATTCGACGGTGTGGAAGTTCATGCTGCAAATGGCTATCTCATCAATCAATTTTTGGATAGCCGCAGCAATCAGCGCACCGATAATTATGGTGGTAGTGTCGATAACCGCTACCGCTTTTTGGACGAGGTGATGGATGCAGTATTGAGCGTGTGGGATAAAGAGTACGTTGGCGTGAGATTATCGCCAAACGGTGTATTTAACGATATGGGGGCCGATGATTTTCGTGAAACCTTTACCTTTGTTGCCCAACAGCTAAACAAATTGGAGATAGGTTATTTACACGTAATGGATGGCTTGGCCTTTGGCTTCCATGAACGAGGCGAAGCCATGACCCTTGCTGAATTTAGAGCACTATTCGACGGTATGATCATTGGAAACTGTGGCTACACCAAAGAAGAAGCCGAGAAACGTTTATCTGATGGCGATGGTGACATGATTGCGTTTGGAAGACCTTGGATCACGAATCCAGATCTTCCGACACGATTTAAGCATAATTACCCTCTCGAGTCCTTTGACGATCCATCATCGTGGTACGGAGGTGGTGTTGAAGGCTACAACGATTTTGAAACCTACCGCGAGAAGAGTGGGAAGGACGCGATGACTTCGCTGACCTGATTGTCTTTGGGCAGAGCCTAGCGCTCTGCCCTTTTCAAAAGCGTTATTTGAAATAACACGATGTGTAATGCTAACGCGTTCTCACTATTTAAATATGGCCTTAGTTGAACGACTTTTTCTTAGCGGCTAATACGGCAAGTTTTTCTAGACACGACATCCACGCGTAGTTGTGCTGATCGCACTCTTGCTTGTTGAGAAAGCCCTGCTGAATGAGCACTAGCCTTACATTACCCTCTTCGGTCTTTTCGAAGTGAATGTCCACTGATGTCATCACCGACTCTTCCATATCATCTTCCCACGCCCAAGAGAACGACAGCTGCTCGTTCGCTAAAATAGTCACGTACTCACCAGTCAATGACATTTCAATACCGCTGGGATCCATCATCTTTATGCGATAGCGACCGCCTTCCTTGAAATCACTCATAATTTGTGTGACCGAACAATCGCCCGGCGCAAACCACTCACTAAGATATTCAGGCTCGTGAAATGCTGCAAAAACAAAGGGCAATGATGCATCTAGCGTTACATCAATTTTAAACTCGTGCATAAGGCTGCCTTAGATATTCTTTGACGTTAAAGATCTGTGTCTATCTTACGTTATAACAAAAGTTAGGCGCTCTAGCGTCATTTACCTTTGCTATAAATAAAAAAATCCCGAGCCCGCGTAAGGAAAGGCCCGGGAGAAGGAGAACATCCTCAATATTTTTTATCGACAGCTCAAAGCAACTTCTTGAGCTAAAAAATGAACCTATGCACCTTTCATCAGTGAATCCATACTGGCCTTGCTGCCAAAGTGTTGTGAACTTACTCTTTCACTTACCGACAAATACAGATTGTCGATGTCGGCATTTGCCATAAACTTCTCACAAAATCCTGGAGCATGAGGCTCGATAAAATGTTTGGCGGCTAGCATAAAGTGGGCAATGAGCTGTTTAACGTTGTCGGTACCCATGGCGATACGCATAGTGGTCAGCTCTATCCCTGCTTTCTTCTGCTCGTCTGAGCTGAGCTCAGAGTGAGAGGTCAGCGCCGGGCATAAAATTATCGTATTATTTTGGCCAATACTCACTTGGTGGCTGAATGCAGGCTCTAGGGCATCGAAGAACCGCACAAATACATCGCGAGGCAGGTTTGCCGGCGCCATATCAACCGTGAATAAAGTACACGGCCAGCCGTGTGTATGCTGCTTTTCACGCAAACCGGCATTACTGTGTTCAGGCAGTGCGTGACAGTTAACACGAATTTGATCGTGGGCATTTAAAAATGCAGTAAACACTTGCGTATTGATGACCTTGGTCATCATGCGCTGCTCTAAGGTCTTCATGCCGTTTAATACGTCAAAGGCCTTTTCAGAGTCTAAGAACGCACCTTTGATGTAGTACACATCCCAAAACATGGTCTGTGACCAATCAACACCATTTGCTGAACTGCCTTTTGGCTGGAACATGCGGTGCCCTTCGCCAATAACTACGCCTGCTGTGGTAGCACCGCTACCACACAAATCTTTAGTGTAGCTGTGGATCACATAGTCAGGTCGTGCAGCTTTGTTTTTATGCTGAAGTGGCTGGTGCAGTACAGGTGTCGCAAGGGTGGAGTCCAACATTACCAACGCATCTTGTGCATGCGCTAATTCACAGATCCCAGGCACATCCAATACGTAACCATGTGGGTTACAAGGCGACTCTAAATACACGTGCATTTTCGCACCATTGCTTAAGCGCGACGCATGTTCAGTTTTAGTTTGCTGCATGAACTCTGCAAAGCTCTTTGCGTCATAACCGTCAAACCACGCAACCTGTATGTCCATTCGATTGCTGCGGGCGAAATAATCATGAAGTAGCTGGTACACTCCGCCGTACACGTTCCTCGAAACAATCAGTACATCGCCATGACTAAGAACATTTGATAAACACGCGTCAATGGCAGCCATGCCCGAGTTGAAGTTCCAGGCTAGATATTCGGCAGCGTAAGGACCCGCTTCCATATCCACAATGGCGTTAGCAAGGGAAATATTCGTTGGGTTCAACAGACGTGAATAAATTTGGTGAGTAAATTCTTTGCCTTGAAACGCGTCGTCGACCCATTCAGTACAGGCATACACATAAGTCGCTGTTCTTACCACCACGGGTGTTGCAGAAAAAAGTGCCGTGACATTGTCGAACAGTGGATAGTGCCCTTGCGAGCCATTGCCACTCGACAAACTTTGGTACGTGGCACGAAATGGGTTTTGCAACGTATCCAGTATCTTCGCAATTTGAAAAGACAGAAACTTTTTAGCGTTGAAATAAGCCAGTCTGTCTTCTTTATCAAGTCCTTGTAGCGTATTACTCGTAATATCCCATAGCTGCATAACGCTTGCTTGAGCACCATATAAGTGATGAGCGGTGTTGGCGAGTGCCCTACCGTAGTCGCTCTCAGCATTTATACCGAAATGAGATAATTGTTCCTCAACTAAAGCCTGCGTTGTTTCGGCTTGGGTCGTGTTACGCTTAGGTGAAAGCACCTTAGCGTGCGTTACATCAACATCTGTTGAGTTTTGGAATTTGTTTTCTGACTGCATAGCGATTCCGTTGCAAATTGACTTCAGGTGCATGTACATGACACCAACACTGTTTACAAAAATGTAAAACTTAAATCACGTTTTTAGAACAATTGGCATTACGATTGTGCAGTCAGACAGAGGAAAGAAAAGTTTACTTTAGGAGTGTTAAGCAAATGACAGCAAGGAGTTCAAAGAGGATTGAACTGACTATTTTGAGCGATGAGGCGAATGATATTGCCGAAGCGATTCGCCAAAGAATAGCAGATAATAACGACTTCATAGGCGCTGATGGTCTCCCGCTTTTAACGCTTAAAAAAATTGCTCAATGCCCAGAAGATGTAAATCCAGAAACCGTTACGGTACTGCTTGCAGACCCCGACCTTGCGTCTCGAATCATTGATACATGTTCAGCACTCACCTGGTGTCAGTCTACCTGGGCAGGCAATGCTCCCCTTCTAAATGCAGATAAGAAGAACTACATACTTACCGGACTAAAGGGAATTTTTGGTAAGCTAATGCGGGAATATGTTTTTGCTTACTTGCTTGGGCATGCCAGAAACGTAAAGGCTTTTGAGCAAAACCAGCGTGCCGCCCAGCCAATTTGGGAAGCATCAAAGCGTATGCCGCTAAATGGACAAACACTTGGCATTGCTGGACTGGGCAGTATTGGGCAAGCATTGATTCCCGTTGCTCACGCATTGGGTATGAGCGTTGTGGGTTTAACCCGAAGCGGGCAAGCAGTAAAAGGTGCCGATGCTGTTTATACACCCGACACTATCGAAGCGTTTGCCAGAGCATGTGACCACGTGGTGAATTTAATGCCCGACACGCCATCTACGCAAAACATGCTTTCTCACGAATTTTTTAGTGCGCTGAAACCCCACAGTGTATTTATTAACGCAGGGCGAGGCAGTGCGGTTGACGACGATGCGCTCTTGCAAGCTTTAGACAACGGCGCATTGGCCCATGCAGTATTGGACGTCTTTCGTAACGAGCCTCTCGACCCCGCTCATTCGTTTTGGCAGCACCCTCGTATTTCAGTAACCGCTCACACTGCAGCGGAATCACAGCCAAGCGACGTAGCCGACGTGTTTTTAGAGAATGCGCTGCGTTACATCAACGGTGAATCGCTTAATTATCAGTTTGATTTTGCAAAGGGCTATTAGTGTTTAAATAGCCCTTCTCGTCATCCATTCAAGGCTAAAATACAGCCTGTCTGTAGCTAGTTACGCTGACGCTTAAATTCTAGGGTCAGTTGCCGTTATCTCAATGCGATCATGGTGCTTTTCATGAAACGATAACAGCTGAGGATAATCCTTCATGCTGTGTAGCTCACGGAAAAGTACCCAGTCAATCATGCTGTACAAACAGATTTCGGGATAAGTCCAACCACTAAATCCACCCGCATCAAGCTGGTTTGACAGCGCATCTAACACAGCTTCAATTCGCTCGTTTTGAAGACGGTAATACATTTTGTCTTCGCTAATATCAAAGTCTGAACGTTTCAGCAGCATAAGCTGAACAAAGGAGTCGTTAGCTGCATCAATCAGGGTTAGTTGATTCTCTTCTTCCCAACTTAACCCTTCGTGATCAAGCTTATCGGCAAGGTAGTTATAAATAATGCGAGAGTCGAAAATCATTTGGCCGTCATCTTCAAGACAAGGCACTTTAAGCGTAGGGTTGCGAGAGGCGAGCAACTCGCGATCTTCACCTGAAAAAATTTGAAGATTAAGAAATTCATGTTCTGTAGACGCAAGTACGATGCGAATGCGGCGCACGTAGGGAGAAGTGGTGGAGCCATATAATTTCATAAACGCTGTCCTAAACCGTAGTCGTTCTATGAAATCAGTGTAGCCGGAATTTGAAAATAAAAGGAAGTGTTAAGAACAAGACAACCGACAGGCATACAAAATGATGCGATGTATGCCTATCGTATTAACATCAAGCGCTCAAAGCTGAACGTTCAACGCTTAAAAAGCGTAGTAGCGTATAGCTTAAGCCCTTAAACGCTAAAGCTTGCACCACAGCCACAAGTCGTCGTGGCATTTGGGTTTTGAACTAAAAACCGTGAACCTTCCAGACCATCTACATAATCGACAATGCCACCGACCAAGTATTGTAAGCTCATCGGGTCGACAACCATAGTTACGCTGTCTTTTTCAATGGTCATATCGCCTTCGTTCACCTTCTCATCGAACGTGAAACCATATTGGAAGCCAGAACAACCACCACCTGTTACGTAAACACGTAATTTCAAATCAGGATTTTCTTCTTCTGAAACAAGGGCTTTCACTTTCGCTGCTGCAGCGTCTGAAAACTCAATTGGCAACGCCGTTTCTACAGACATACCCACCTCTACATTAACCTCGTGCTTTCGCACTTTGTGCTTGGTCGCAATTATCTAATACTTGCGGATAGTTAGCAATTATTGGGGCAAAACTTAACGATTCAAGTTACTGCACATTAACGGCGTTTCTGTTAAGTGACACGTTGAGATAGAAAAGTTAAGTAAACTAGTTAACACTAGCAGATAGAAAATAGCAGTGTGATCAACGTATCTAAAATAATGACGATACACGAATAAAGGGGCGGCATATGAGTACAACCGACAACTCCCAATTACCTTCTTCTACCCCAGTGCTGTTTGACGATTTCGGACAGTCTCGCTTTACGAGCAAAGAAGAATACAAAGACGCGTTAGTACAACAGCAAGAAAAACTCTTTCACGTTCAGCAATCTTACTTTCATCAGAAAAAACGAGCACTTATTGTGTTTGAAGGATGGGATGCGTCAGGAAAAGGCGGCGCTATAAGGCGTATTACTGAGAAATTAGACCCTCGTGGCGTGAGTGTATTTCCTGTGGCAAAGCCCGCAAAAGAAGACCAAGACAAACACTTTCTCTATCGCTTTTGGCAACAGATCCCCTCTCCTGGCACACTTAAAATATTTGACCGCTCACACTACGGAAGAGTGCTTGTAGAAAGAGTAGATAAGTTGGTTGATGAAGAGGTATGGCAGCGCGGTTATGAAGAAATAAACGCATTTGAGAAAACGCTCAGTGACAGCGGGGTTCGTATTATCAAACTCTTTATGCATATTTCGTCAAGCGAGCAGCGCGAGCGATTTGAAGAGCGGCTGCACAATCCTTTCAAGCGCTGGAAGTTAACCGAGGAAGACTTGCATAACCGTAAGATGCGAAACGCCTACGTAGAAGCTACAAATGACATGTTCAAGCACACCCACACGCGTTATGCGCCATGGCATGTAATTAACGGGGAGTTTAAGTGGCAAGCAAGGGTTAACGTACTTGACGCCGTTATCGCCAAACTCAGTGAAGGCGTAGATATCTCTCCGCCTCCACTTGATGAGCGTTTAATCGCGCTGGCCTCCAAGCAACTAGATGTCGATGAAGCTCTAATGAGCGACTAAGGTGAAAGAACGCTGACAGGCAGCCATAACTAATTAAGCGATTAAGTCTTAATTATTGCTGTCTGGCAAAGTCACGTTCAGTTCAAGTACGCTGCAATCATCGTTATTGTCTAGCTGTACTGATACTTGATCGTCAGCAATTGTCACGTATTTGCGAATTACCTGAACAATTTCCTGCTGCATCATTGGCAAGTAATCAGGCTCTGTCCGCTTTTTACGTTCGTGCGCAACAATAATTTGTAACCGCTCTTTGGCGACCGCTGCGGTGCTTGGCTTTTGCTTCTTTTTGAGCAGGTCGAAAATTCCCATTACTTCCCTCCTAGCAGACGCTTAAAGAACCCTTTCTTCTCTGCTTCTAGGAAACGATGTGGAACAGTTTCGCCTAGCAGACGTTTTACAGCGTCAGCATAAGCTTGTCCTGCATTAGCTTCTTCGTCAAGAATAACCGGCTGACCTTGGTTAGATGCTTTAAGCACCGATTCAGATTCTGGAATAACACCCAATAGTGGAATCGCCAAAATTTCTTCAACGTCTGCAACGCTAAGCATTTCAGCACTTTCAACACGACTTGGGTTGTAACGGGTTAATAAGAGGTGTTCTTTAACCGGTTCGCCCTTTTCTGCGCGCATCGATTTACTTTGGAGAATACCCAAAATACGATCTGAATCCCGAACAGACGACACTTCAGGGTTAGTAACCACAATGGCTTCATCAGCGAAATACAACGCCATCTGTGCGCCTTGCTCAATCCCCGCTGGCGAATCGCAGATAATAAACTCAAAGTCTTTCTTAAGCTCGTCTAATACGGCCTGCACACCATCAACGGTAAGCGCGTCTTTATCGCGAGTTTGTGATGCCGGAAGAATGAAAAGGTTTTCCGTTCTTTTGTCTTTAATTAGCGCCTGTTTAAGTGAGGCTTCTTTATTAATGACGTTTACAAAATCGTAAACAACGCGGCGTTCACATCCCATGATAAGGTCAAGGTTTCGCAAGCCCACATCGAAGTCTATCACTACCGTTTTATGGCCTGCTAACGCAAGTCCCGTACTTATTGCTGCACTCGATGTAGTTTTGCCTACACCACCTTTTCCTGAGGTTACTACAATAATCTTTGCCATCTATTCTTTCCTATTAGTGCGTACAAAGCATTAAGCCAACGGCTCTATACGTAATGTTTCTTCTTCTAAATATACTTGTGCAGGTTTCTTCCAACATTCACCTTTCACGGTTTCGTGCATAATGAATTGCCCTGCAATTGAAATAAGTTCCGCGTCTAACGACTGGCAAAATACACGGGCTCCCGTATTGCCTTTTACGCCTGCCAACGCGCGGCCGCGCAGGGTGCCGTAAACATGAATATTACCATCGGCAAGCAGCTCAGCCCCCTCGCTTACAGAAGCCGTTACCACCAAGTCTCCGCCTTCGGCATAGACTTGCTGACCAGAACGTACCGGACGGTTAATTACTTTGGCAGGTTTGAGCGTGGTTGCGGTTGCAGGAGCCGGTTCACTTTTTGGCGGCGCTGAAACGGTTTGATCTTGTTGTGCGGTTTGAGAAGGGTTTTCGCCGCTTCCGTTATTGTTTTCACCACCATTCGCTTTGTGCGAACGAAGGGCGCTGTCTGTAAATTTGCTTTGGCTTACATCGGCTAACCCCAAATCATTGATGGTAGGCTTCAGCTCTGCCACCTCACCTTTCACGGCCATGGGCTGCAATTGCAGTCGACGACATAGCGCCACCAGCAGCTCGAACTCTGTAGCAGATAAAGGCTTTATTAAATGTAAAATCAGTGAGGAACGGGTAAAGAACTGCGGCGCGCTCGCGACCTTCTGAGATAACTGAGCTTCAAAATTATCTGGCTCAAAATCTATTACTTCTAACACAATACTGGTGAGCGTAGTGCCCTTCATGCGAAAGCAAGTTTCTGTCATTTTTTCTTCCCGAAAAGGCGTCACTTTCCTCATAGCAATTAGCCATGACAATAAGCAAAACCTATTAGCGCTAGTGTCTGTTGCTGTCTTACGCAGCTATACAATTTATTTATTGCGTCACTGTATCAAAAATCCCGTTCGCATACAGCAACTGTATACCGGTTAAAACACGTTTTACCCTGATAATAACCCTAGAACAAGCCAAGAACGTGCCAATCGTTGAACAGTTTTTAATCAAGCGTAAATTATGCGAGTTTTTAGTGCGTCCTGTTTGTATACAAACGTCTCTTTCACCACAAAAAAAGTGCGATCATAGATCGCACTTTTTATCATCTTCGTTTTCTCACAGCGCTTAAGGTGTGGTAAGTTTTTTCGGGTCTAGCAGTGATTCTAGCTCGCCTCTGGGCATATCTGTCATCGCTTCAGCCACATCAATAACAGGCTTGTTTTCTTTGTAGGCTGTTTTTGCTATTTCTGCGGCTTTAGCATAGCCAATAACAGGGTTGAGCGCGGTGACGAGCACGGGGTTTCTGTAAAGCGCAGCTTCAATGTTATCTTGATTTACAGTAAAGCCCTCGATCGCCTGCTCGCCGATTAGCGTCGCACTGTTGGTCATTAGCGACAGACTTGAAAGCAAATTGCTGGCAATCATTGGTAGCATTACATTTAACTCAAAATTCCCAGACTGCCCACCTACAGTAATCGCCGTATCGTTACCTATCACCTGTGCTGAAGCCATCGCCACTGCCTCTGGAATGACCGGATTTACCTTGCCGGGCATAATCGATGAACCTGGCTGTAGCGCAGGCAGCGCAATCTCACCTAAACCAGCCAAAGGCCCAGAATTCATCCAGCGCAAGTCATTAGCAATTTTCATAAGGGTGACGGCTAAACTTTTTGTCGCACCGGAAAGCGTCACTGCTGTGTCTTGAGAGCCAATCAATGCAAAGAAATTGTCAGCGGGCTTAAACGCAATGTCGGTCAGCTCCCCTAGCGCATCTGAAAATGTCGTAGCAAAATCCGCATGGGCGTTTACACCTGTTCCCACCGCAGTGCCTCCTTGGGCAAGGGTTTGAATAGCTGGCTGTACAGCGCGCAGGGTTTTAACCTGTTGCTTAAGCTGAGAAGCCCAAGCCAGTAAGCTTTGATCCATGCCTACAGGCATCGCATCCATGAGATGAGTGCGTCCGGTTTTGCAGTATTGCGCTACCGACTTTGCTTTAACTTCAATAGTACGAACTAAACTTTCAACGGCCGGTATAAGCTCGTTTGACAATGCAATAGCCGCGCTAACATGAATGGTGGTAGGGATCACATCATTTGAACTTTGCCCGTAATTTACATGATCATTCGGATGAACCTCTTCGCTAGAATAACGAGAGGCTAAGCGAGCAATGACCTCGTTGGCGTTCATGTTTGTGCTGGTGCCTGAACCAGTCTGAAATATATCAACGGGAAAATGCTGCATCACATCATCAAGTGCCAACAGCTCATCACAGGCTTTAACTATCGCTTGGCCGCGATCTTTATCCAGCACTTTGAGTTTCATGTTGGCTTGTGCTGCGGCTTTTTTTACTGTAATCAACGCGCGTACGAAGGCTTCGGGCATGCGCTGCCCGCTTACAGGGAAGTTTTGAATGGCACGCTGAGTTTGCGCGCCGTAGAGTGCATTTTCGGGGACCTGTAGCTCGCCCATACTGTCGCGTTCTGTGCGTGTTGCTGTCATGACTCGTATCCTTGTGTTGATATAGCTAGTTTTTCGGCGTGGTTGCCACGCTTTTATCAGAATCCTATTAGGGCTAGTGGCATTAGAAAACTAGGCCCTAGTAAGTGAATTATAAAAAATGGTGCACTAGCGCTTGCAGACCTTTGCTGTACATCAAAGATCAACAGGCTCTCTGGTGTTCATGTCTATTTTTATTCTCGCAAGCGCAATTCGATCACTCTCGTTACACGCGTAGCGCTCAGCTTTAAGTAACGGCTTGTACAAATGCTCTAAACAACTATGCCGCCATTGCTGACCGACCTGCGGATCGCACAGGGTTTCATAAAGCACCTCAACCGCATTTTTATAGATAGAAAATTTGTCTCTATCACTTGGCAATAAGTTGGCAACGAAAGTTACGCCATCTAGATAATTTCTTAAAAGCGTTGAGTTCAGCTCATTGTCGTTGTATCCAAATCGAACGTGTTGAACTGCATTTCGTATCGAAGACATGTGCATCCCTTGTGCGTGAAAAAACAAAAAAGCTCGATGTACATAAAAGCGCTTTCTTTATATATCACCCAATATAAATGATAATCGTTAGCATTTACAATGATCCAGTGCTATTCTTTTTCGTAAAGAAAATTGGATCTTCCAATTCCACCGATAGGTGAAGTTAACCAAAATTCAAAGGACATTATTTATGATCAAGAAGTTACTTGGTGGCACAGCCCTTTTTCTTATGGCCTCTGGTGCATTTGCTAACGAATGCGAAGTGACTGTGGAATCAAACGACGCCATGCAATTCAATACGTCGAACGTTGTTATCCCGGCGAGTTGTAGCGAGTTTACCGTGACTTTGAAGCACACAGGTCAGTTACCTAAACAAGCCATGGGCCATAACTGGGTGATGACAACAAAAGCCAACGGACAAGCAGTGGCAACAGACGGTATGAGTGCGGGTTTAGACAACAATTACGTTAAGCCAGACGATGAGCGTGTAATTGGCGCGACTGACATTATTGGCGGCGGTGAACAGACTTCTACGACCTTTTCTGTTGAAGGGTTAAGCAAAGATGAAGAATACATGTTTTTCTGCTCGTTCCCTGGTCACATCGGCATCATGAAAGGCACAGTTACGCTTTCGAGCTAAGGCGTTGCGAAAACTAGGCGTGCTTGACTCGGCACGCCTTAAACATGGATAACAGTAGGTCGAGGGTGTAGTTGCAATGGATACGGCGTCTCACACATCAAAAAGCGCTAAGGCGGTGGTCCGGTATAAGCACTTACCTTCTTTTACTAGCGCCCTATTAAAAAACGTTTTTTTTCCTCACTTAACCAATAAACGGCTGTTGATGCCGCTGTTTATAGCCATTCTTCTTACTTATAACAGCACCCGTGCGGTTACCTTATCGGTGTTGTCAGATGCATTTTTTCAAGTGGCAGCGTTTGTATATGCATCGCTTGCGCTTTATTACGTCGCCACGTTGCGCGTTTCGGCCGAAGCCATTGGTAATTATATGAAAGCGCACCCTGTACATGAGGTAGGACTATCTGCCCTACTTGGTGCTCTGCCTGGCTGCGGCGGTGCTATTATCGTTGTCACTCAGTACACACGAGGTGTGACAAGCTTTGGAGCTGTGGTAGCAGTGCTAACCAGCACTATGGGCGATGCCGCATTTCTGTTACTCGCCCAAGCACCGTTAGATGCCTTAACCGTAATGGCCGTCAGCGTCACGGTGGGAGCAATGACGGGGCTAGTGGTCAATAAATTTCATAATTACCAGGCTCCTGAAGCCGATGGTGCGCTCCAACAATCGCAAAACTGTGATAAACCCAAAACAGTAAGCCACAAAGCCATATCACTTTCTAAAGTATTCTGGATGATTGCGAGCTTACCCTCGTTGGCGATTGCGCTTGGTTTGGCCTTTCAACTTCCCGTACACAGTTACCTTGCTATCAGTGAAAGTACACTAACGCTGATTGGTGCCGCGTTATGTATTTCGAGCCTTGGACTATGGTCTTTGTGTGGTTCGGGAAGCGGATACGCTTCGATTACGAAAGAGGATTTAATTCCGCCTCCGCCTAAATGGCAAGAGAAAGCCGCACTAGACACACAGTTTGTATTGGCATGGGTAGTACTCGCGTTTCTTATGTTCGAGCTGTCTGTTGTCTGGTTTGGGCTAGACATTGCAGGGCTGCTTCAATCCATGGGCCCCGGCTTAGTTGGCCTGGCGATCATCATCGGGTTCTTACCTGGTTGCGGTCCGCAGATATTGGTAACCAGCTTATACCTTAATGGCGCAGTTCCGTTTTCAGCACAACTTGGCAATGCAATAAGTAATGACGGCGACGCGTTGTTTCCCGCCATTGCGCTCTCACCCAAAGCAGCGCTTATTGCCACAGTGTACTCTGCTATTCCTGCATTTCTTGTGGGTTATGGCTACTGGTATTTGTTTGAATAAAGCTTTCGATGCGTTAAAAGGTTGAATTAACGGATAGGCTAGCGCTGCCCCACAGCGATTACTCTATTTCGACAGAAAGCGCTTCATTCCACGGCACGCTTATCTCATAGTTGCCTTTACGGGTTTTGTATTGATAGACCGTTGTAGAAAAACTAATGGTTTCGGGATTTATATCTTCCTCAATAGTGAGAGTTACGTTAACGGCTTGGAAAAAGCGAAAGCGATATTTGATATCTTCTGCCAGCAGGCTCGATTCGCCCGATTTCAGCGTGATCACTTCACCGTTTCGCTGACCGACTACGGCAATATCTAAACTGCCATTTATCACTGCTTTTTGCTGTTTAGACTGCAGCAGAACCAACCTAAGTTGATAGGTATTGTCACTTAACTTAAAAACTTCTACCCCTTCAATGGCAAAACCTTCGTCGGTTTTCTCAGGCGCCACGACGCGTTCATAGAAACTCAATAATTCCTGTTGCGCCTCTAGTTCTTTTTTCTGTTCGCCTAATGTATTGGTAATGCTCTCTGTCTCGAGCGTGGCAAGCTCCATGGCGACTTCCAGCTGATTCACTTTGGTAGTAAGCGCATGATTTTCTTCAGACAAAATAGCAATAGTTTCTTGCTGAGCCTGTACTTTCTTGCTGTCACCTTCGTCAATAATTCGCGCTAGCTTATAGCCGAACCCAACCATGGCAAACATAATAAGCGCCACTAAGAGTGTCCACTTGTAGTTGCCTAAAACTTCTTTTAACTGATCTGTCGTCATGATATCTACATCAACAAAAAACACCGTGCGCTAAGGCGCTCTAAACATTATGAATTTTAGGTGTTTATGGTAAGCTTCTTTTTACGTTAATCTACTGTACCACAACATGCGCTTGCAGGCTTTAAGAGAGGAAGTAGCTCATCCACGCACATCCATTCAGTTGTGCATGCTGGGCATTGTAGGGGGAACCTGCGCGGCGCTTATCATTATACTGTTTCGGCTGTGCGTAGAATGGCTACAAGAAACAGGCGTTTCGTCGCTTCAGTCGGTGCTTACCTATGACTGGTTGGTTTGGCTTATCATGCCATTTACCAGTGTAGGATTAATTCTATTTATCGCCTTTCTTACGGGCTTCAAGCACTACCGTTTAGGTATTCCCTTCGTTATTCATCGAGTGAAGTACTATTACGGTCATATTCCATTTAGAACCACCATTAACCAGTTCTTTGGGGGCATGCTAGCCCTGGCCGGCGGTTTCGTTGTTGGTCGAGAAGGCCCTTCCGTTCATTTAGGCGCGTCAGGCAGTAGTTTCTTAGGGCAATGGCTTCGCTTGCCCTACAACAGTATTCGAATACTTGCAGGCTGCGGCATTGCGGCAGGGATATCGGCATCATTCAACACCCCGTTTGCTGCCGTAATATTCGTGATGGAAGTGGTACTTAGGGAATACAAAATACATATTTTTGTTCCTGTCATGCTGGCTGCTGCCTGTGGCTCGGTGCTCACTCGCATTGTATTTGGGGAAGTAAACGAGCTTTCGTTTTTATCGTTTAATGCATTTAGCCAGTGGATGTATTTTTACTTAGTGCTACTAGGCATTCTGTTAGGCATGCTGGCCGTTTTATTCAATAGCCAGCTTATGCGGGTGATGACGTGGTTCAGGCCGGTTTCCATGGTGTGGCGCTTAATACTTGCTGCGCTAATTACCGGTACCATTGGTATGTTTATACCTGAAGCCCTTGGCGCCAACTTTATCGATGTTGAGCACTTATTTGATAGCTCTCCCGGCGCGCTGCTGTTGGTTTCTACTTTGGTGTTTAAAGTTATCTTGGCGGTTTTTGCTATTGGCCTCGGTATTCCAGGAGGGATCATTGGCCCTGTGATGGTTATTGGCATGCTTGCTGGCGCCGTACTTTTATTGCCACTGTCGTACTTTATTGACGTACCCGAATTTACCAACAGCTTCGCCCTGTTAGGCATAGCAGGCATGTTGACCGCAGTATTGCACGCGCCTCTTGCAGCGCTTTCCGCGGTTATGGAACTATCGTACAGCCCGCAAATTATTCTACCAGCCATGTTGGTAATTGTGCCTGCTTACGTGACTTCTACGCAGTTCTTTGGCAACCGCTCTATTTTCATACGCCAGCTTGATTATCAAAATCTCCCTTACGCTATCTCGTCTATTCGTGAAGCGCTTGAGAAAACGGGCGTACTTGCAGCGATGAATACTGAGTACAAGCTATTTCACGATGCGCCGGAGCAAGCGTTAATTAACTACTTAGAAAGCGATCCAACAAAAATTGTCATTCAGAAGTTAAAATTTGAAATAGGTGTGCAGTATAAGCTGGTCCAATACAATGTGAGTTTGGAACACGATGCAACAGCGTTAAACTATTACGAAATGGAAGGTATTAGCGCGCAGTCTACACTACACGAAGTATACGAACACCTTAAAAACTCGCGCTCTGGCGCAGTTTATATTTACGATCAGGAGCTAAACGATATTATTGGCGTAGTAACGTGGAATATCTTACAAAGCTTCTTACAAAAGGCTCATTATTAGTATGTACATTTTATGGTTTAAAGCGCTGCACATCTTTTTCATGCTGGCTTGGATGGCAGGACTTTTCTATTTACCGCGACTTTTCGTGTATCACGCGACAACGAAATCTCAAGTGGTAAAAGACGAATTTAAGGTCATGGAGCGCCGCCTGTGGTTCTTTGTTACTCCATTCGCCTTGTTAACTCTGGCATTCGGCGTTGCGCTTATTGTCAGCTATGGTGGAACTTGGTTTAAAATGTCGGGGTGGCTTCATATAAAGTTGCTGCTGCTTCTTGCTATTTACGGCTATCACTTCTATTTGTTTAAGTTAATGAAGCAATTTGCACGCGACGAAAATAGACACTCTCCGCGCTTTTATCGCTTTTTAAATGAAGCGCCGGTGCTTATCATTCTCGCCATCGTTTGCCTGGCTGTGGTAAAACCTTTATAAAAGTTTAAGCCAAACTAAATAGTAAAGGCGCACGTACAAAGTCATTGAAAAGTCAGTACTCAAGGAACCAGTACTGCTGTGTAGTGTGAGAAGTAATTTTAAGCTTGTTGTTGAGAGTGTTGTAAGCATTGCACATAGTCGCCCAGAACCTGCTGTTTCTCGGGTTTAACAAATTGTTTTTATCGGAATGCTATACATGGATGACAGTAATCAACACCTCAAGCATTTGCTCAAACAGACAGATATTGCCTTTAAGGCGCTCATGAGGGAGCCTGCTTCACGGCTTCTTAACGAGCAATACGAAAAGGCGAAGCTTGAACTAGACAGCTATACCGCTTCGCTTAAACACACGTTGAATCAACGGCATCAACAACAAAGACAGCGCTAATTTTGAATTAGCGTTTTTGTTTTTTTGCTTCTCCTGCAGCTCCCAGTTATCAAATTTTCCCCTAGGTTACTTTGTTAAAGGTTTCAAATTGATTGGGTAACGCGCCTGCTAGCTCTCCTGACAACTTAGTGTAATCTGCCAGCACCGAAGGAAGCTGTTTAACAAGCATGTTTATATTACTTTCAAGCTGAGCAGCTTGTTTGTCGTTTCTGTAAGACAAGGCTAATTCAATATTAGCAAGCGTTGAGAAAAGCTTTAAACATCGAGACAGGCGAGCTTCTGCAGGTTCTGTTTTCTCAGGCTCGTTATCGTCACAGTCTTTCTTGTTCGCCTTACTTTTTTCTAAATGCTTTTCCCAATGGTTCCACGCATTTTGCCACACAGGTTCTAATTGCTTATGCACGTGTAAAAGCCCACTTAGCCAGCTTTCGAGCTCTTTCGAAGGCCTCGTCGTTCCTTGCACCTCTATCGCAACGTTCAATTCACTAGGCATGGGCGACTTTTCCTGACGCATAAAATCCAAATGCGCCCGCAGGCCATTCATTAATGTATCAGCAAGCTTATCTACATCTTTGTCTACAAGGTGGCTGTCACTAGACTGTATGAGCCACGGCATCCACTGTTCGGGCATGGGAATTTCTGGTGCGGAGGCAACGGCAAAGATCATTCCATCTACGTGATAAGCGTCCGGAAGCACATTCTCGAAACTGGGAAGCGAAACAATATCGCTGATTGTGTTTATTGGAAACCCATCTTTCACCATTACCATCCTATTTTAATTTGCGTTCTCTTTTATGAAACGGTAGTCTGCGCGGCCACTTTGTAGAGGGCATGTTTTGTAACCTTTTATCTACCCAAAATAATGGGAAATAAGGTAAAGAGTAAACAACAAACTTCTACACTGGGTACGCGACAATAGGTTTAAAACCAATCTGTTACTGTATTGGTTTAGCGGTACTGTTGCGTGCTCGCCTACCTATTGTCATGATAGCAAAACTTAACTAAGAGTCGTTGCAATGGCAAAAGATAAATCAGGATACATCATCGCGGCCGCCTTTATTGGCCCTGGAACAGTAACTACGGCAAGTCTGGCAGGTGCAAACTTTGGCTTTCACCTAGTATGGGCGCTCCTTTTCTCCATATTCGCAACCATAGTATTGCAAGACATGGCTGCGCGTTTAGGTGTGGCCAGCGGCCAAGGCCTAGCCAGTGCAATGAAAAACATGGCTTACAAGCCATGGCTAAAGAATCTTTTTATCGTGCTTATTGTCAGTGCTATCGGCATTGGCAACGCAGCCTATGAATCGGGCAACCTAACCGGCGCTGCAATCGGGCTAGACGCATTTATCAGTATAGGCATTGGCCCCTGGGCCAGTATTTTGGGCACGATCGCTATAGTTTTACTCTGGTCGGGCAGCTACAAGTGGATAGAGACAGTACTGGTTTATCTCGTCTTTATTATGGCTGGCGTATTTCTTATCACGCTGTTGGTAGCCAAACCTGATATCGCCGCGATGTTTAGTCAGTTAATGTCTCCGCGGCTGGACGCTGACGCCATTACCACGGTGCTGGCGCTTATTGGTACCACCATCGTGCCTTACAACTTGTTTCTTCACGCGAGCCTAGTTGCAAAATCATCGAAAGGCCAAGATAAACAAGACGCGGTCGTCGCGTGCCGAAACCAGTCTGCTAGAGCTATTAGTATGGGTGGGCTTATTACGCTTATCGTAATGGCAACAGCAATGATGGCGTTCTTCAATCAAGCTGCCACTATGGACGCTTCAAACATGGGCGAACAGCTTAAACCGGTTTTAGGTGACAAAGCTCAGTGGTTCTTTGCACTAGGGTTATTCGCCGCAGGCTTAACCAGTGCTATCACTGCGCCGCTAGCAGCCGCTTATGCGGTAACAGGAGCTCTGGGGCTTTCTGACGATATGCAAAGCAAGAGCTTTAAAGCGGTATGGTTTATCATCATTGTAGTGGGTGTCAGCGTTGCAGCACTTGGCTTTAAGCCCCTACCCGCCATCCTGTTTGCTCAAGCGACTAATGCTCTTTTACTGCCAATTATTGCCATATTTCTATTGGTCGTTATGAATAAAAGCACCGCACTGGGGGAGTTTAGAAACACATGGAAAAGTAACCTGGCAGGCTTTCTAGTAGTGGGTACTGTGATTGGTTTAGGCCTGTATAAACTAATCGGCGTATTTAGCTAGCTGCAAAAATGGGGTCAGAGTAATTTTCTCCCTTTGTATGTCGTTGTAGTGTGCACTCGCAGATAGCAATGAAATTACGTGACTAACAAACTTACTGCATATGAGAAGGGCCAAAGTAATACTTTGGCCCTTTTTAATAGAAAGCGTAGCTGCAAAAAGTACTCTGACCCCATTTTAGGGCTGAAAAAGTACTCTGACCCCAATTTTTAGCTGGCGAGGCGTTGCAGAATATCTTGGAGCATCGCTTTGCTGCAGCCAAAGTTAATTCTGAAATGGTCCGCCTTGTGAAAATCGATGCCTGGTGACGGGCCTACGCCTTTCTCTTCGGCCCACTGCTGGACGTTCTCTACACCTAGTCCACTGGCGTCTACCCACGCAAGGAACGTCGCATCGGCTTTGAGCATTTTAAGCCCGTCAATGCTGTTTACTGTGTTAAACACCATATCTCTGTTTTCACGCAAGTAGGTAAGTTGCTGCTGATGCCACTCGTCACATTGAGTGAATGCTGCTTCTGTAGCCGCTAAGCCCAATACAGTAACCCAAGGTACGATGCCCGCTGCGGCATTGGTAAATGCCTGACGCAGTTGGCGATTAGGGATGATGGCAAAAGACGTTCCCAAACCAGCAATATTAAATGTTTTACTGGCAGCCATTAGCGTGACGCTATTTTCAGCAAGGTTGGACTCGCGGCCCGCCGGTATGTGCTGTTTGCCTTCTTCTAGAATAAGGTCGCAGTGGATTTCATCAGAACATAGCTTAACGTTGTTCGCGTTACAGATCTCAGCAATGCGATCTAATTCAGCTTTAGTAAGCACCGAACCTACCGGGTTCATTGGGTTACAAAGAATAAACAGCTTACATTTAGGATCAGCCGCTTCTCTTTCTAATGCTTCAAAATCTAACGTATAGCGCGCACCTTCAACACTCGAGATAGTTTCAGAACTTGTGCCGTCGTCATTTTGCACTACCGTGCCTATATCTACCCGTTCGAGACCATTCAGTTTTGGGGCAGCCAGTAGAGGCGGATAATTAGGTGTTTGAATAAGTACTTTATCACCGGGTTCACAATAGGCTTTACACGCTACGTTAAACGCTGGCACAACGCCTGGTGTCCACACTAGCCACTCGGGTTGAATTTCCCAATTATGCTTATCTTTAAGCCATCTCACTACAGCCTGAATAGCGCCTTCGTGATGTGCAGGCAGTATGTAACCCATGTTGCCATGCTCAACCTGACCCGAAATGGCGTCTAGAATTGGCTGCGCGCAACGAAACTCAGTATCGGCAACCCACGCAGGAATGATGTCTTTCCCTTTGTACTTTTGCCATTTAAACGAAAATGTGTCTTTTCTGGGAGGGGTATTATCGAATAAGGCGCTCACATTACATCCTGTTGCATAAAAACTTATGCCAACAGTGTAGAATTTTAGCGCCTCATAAACTAGGGGCGTGAGATGAATTAACCCGAATTTTCTATATCGAAATGTACTTTAATAGAGATAAATTAACACGTTAAAGCCAAAGGTAAATTGCGCTTTGCTGTCCTAACCTGTTTTACATTGTCATCGTTAACCACGAAGTAGATTTTTGGCTCTCATGCACACCTTTAGCGTGCGATGCATAAAATGAAATACAACCTACAGGCTTAGCTGGCCTGCGACACCGCCTCTCTCGATTTTTGAACTAGCTCTTCCATATTGAGTGGCTTAGCAAGGAAACCGGTAACCTGAAGCTTACGCGCTTCTATCACTAACTCTTTGTTAGGGTCTGCAGTAATGAGTAAAAATGGAACGTCCAAACCCGAAGACTGACAGGTTTTTAGAAGACTTAGTCCATCATAATCCGGCATTACTTGGTCACTGATGATCAAGCTGATAGATTCTGCGGTTTGTTGCAGCAAAAAATCCCTTGCAAATTTACTACGTGTAAATGGATACACGGTGGCGTCTAACTGCGTTTCCAACGCGTCAGTGATAAGGTCAAGCGTGATAGGATCATCTTCAACTACTGCTACAGAAAACACTACCCTTCCCCTTTTTGTTAGGTCATTAGCCGTAAATATTACAACGACTTAGCTCACGTGTTAAGACGTCAGTCAATTGTACCAATCCGCATAGATAAATGCTCGCTGGGTATTGATCTATGCGGACTGATATTTTCAAGGATAGAATCTCTGAACGCTTTTGACCACTAACCTTTGGTCGATATTTAAACTTTTTCTAACGTTTTAGTGATAATGCTAGAAAGCAGCTTTTCTGATGGGAAGTGACGGTGTGTAAGTTGAGACACGATTTGAACGATTGCAGGCCAAACTCATCGGCAAAATGGAAAAAAAATGCCAGCTGACGCTGGCATTTTCAAAATCAATGTAAGTCTTAGAAGCTATTAAGACTTAGGTGCACGTGATGCACGCTTACGCTCGTTTTCTGTAAGAAGCTTCTTACGAATACGGATAGATTCAGGCGTTACTTCTACTAGTTCGTCGTCATCGATGAACTCAAGCGCTTGCTCAAGTGACATTCTGATAGGCGGAACAAGTGTTTGCGCTTCATCAGTTCCTGATGCACGAACGTTAGTAAGCTGCTTACCTTTAAGCGCGTTAACAGTAAGGTCGTTGTCACGGCTGTGAATACCGATAACCATACCTTCGTACACTTCAACACCGTGACCGATGAATAGGCGACCGCGTTCTTGAAGGTTAAACAGGGCGTTAGTTAGTGCTTTACCGTTTGCATTAGCGATTAGAACACCGTTCTTACGCTTACCAATGATACCGCCTTTGTACGGACCATAGTGATCGAACGTGTGATATAGCAAGCCAGAACCCGACGTTAACGTCATGAACTCTGTTTGAAAACCAATTAGGCCACGGCTTGGAATGATAAAGTCGATACGTACACGACCTTTACCATCTGGAGACATGTCAGTCATTTCTGCTTTACGCAGACCAAGCTGTTCCATGATTGAACCCTGGTGCTGTTCTTCACAGTCAATAGTCAAGGTTTCGTATGGTTCTTGCGTTGCGCCGTCAACTTCTTTCAGAATTACTTCTGGACGCGACACTGCAAGCTCGTAACCTTCACGACGCATGTTTTCGATAAGAATACCTAGGTGAAGTTCACCACGACCAGATACGCGGAACTTGTCCGGATCAGGCATTTCTTCAACGCGCAGTGCAACGTTGTGTACTAGTTCATCTTTAAGGCGCTCTAGAATGTTACGTGACGTTACATACTTACCTTCTTTACCTGCAAACGGCGAGGTGTTTACCTGGAACGTCATGGTTACTGTAGGCTCGTCAACCGTAAGTGGAGGAAGTGCTTCTACAGTGTTGATGTCACAAATGGTGTCAGAGATCTTAAGTTCGCCAAGACCTGTGATTGCAATGATGTCGCCCGCGTGAGCAGATTCAACTTCGTGACGAGCAAGGCCAAGGTAGCCGTAAACTAGGCCTACTTTGCCGTTGCGCTTTTTGCCATCAGCAGTAACAACCGTTACTTGTTGATTTGGCTTAACAGAACCACGCTTAACACGACCTACGCCGATAACACCCACGTATGAGTTGTAGTCAAGCTGAGAGATCTGCATTTGGAATGCGCCGTCGATATCTGCATCAGGAGGAGAAACCTGGTCAACGATAGTTTGGAACAATGCCGTCATATCGTCTTCTTTAGTATCTGCATCTAGTGATGCCCAACCGTTAAGTGCAGACGCATAAACAACTTGGAAATCTAGCTGTTCGTCAGTTGCACCTAGGTTGTCAAATAGGTCGAAAACTTGATCCATAACCCAATCAGGACGCGCACCAGGCTTGTCGATTTTGTTGATAACAACAATTGGCTTAAGACCTTGAGCAAATGCCTTTTGCGTAACGAAACGGGTTTGTGGCATCGGGCCTTCTTGTGCATCTACAAGTAGAAGTACAGAGTCAGCCATCGACATTACACGCTCTACTTCACCACCGAAGTCAGCGTGTCCTGGAGTGTCTACGATGTTGATACGGTAGTCGTTCCAGTTAATCGCTGTGTTCTTAGCTAGGATGGTAATGCCACGTTCTTTCTCGATGTCGTTCGAGTCCATTACGCGCTCTTCTTGCTCGCCTCGAGATTCAAGGGTGCCAGACTGCTGTAACAGTTTGTCTACCAGGGTGGTCTTACCGTGGTCAACGTGGGCGATGATTGCGATGTTACGCAATTTATTAATATCAGTGGTATTCATGCTTATATAGAGCCTGTGTAAATCAACGTCTACTTCAATTCAGTGGAAAGGAGTATGCGTTAGATTTGTTGCAAAAAAATGCAGATAGAAAAATTTGCGCGGATTGTACAGAAAAACCACGACGTTTGCGCATCTTTTTTTTGATGGAAACGAGTTTTATTGGTTTTCAAACACTTGTTCAACAAATAACCAGCCCCGTTGCACCTAATTGATCATATTTGGTGGCTATACGCTACAAAGTAATCTAGGCTGATTGACGTACAAATGAGCATAAAACGCCATATTGGTGCAACATTGCACCAATATAATGCAATTTAATTCAAACGGAAGTGATAGATGCCCGTCTATGCCACAGAAATCGGTATACATATAGATGGCATGATAATCGCTTTCACTTTTGCCACTGTTGGAGTGAAGCTGATCATTCCGCATTTTTACATTAAACCTGGAGGACACGATGTCAGTAGAAAAGGCATTAGAGCTGATTAAAGAAAGTGAAGCGAAGTTTGTAGATTTACGTTTTACCGATACAAAGGGTAAAGAACAACACGTATCTATTCCTGCGAGCGTTGTTGATGAAGAGTTTTTCGAAGAAGGTAAAATGTTCGATGGTTCTTCTATCGCTGGCTGGAAAGGCATCAACGAATCAGACATGGTTCTTCTTCCAGACGCAACAAGCTGCGTAGTTGACCCTTTCGCTGAAGAGACACAAGTAAACATCCGTTGTGACATCGTTGAACCTTCAACAATGGAAGGTTATGAGCGTGACCCACGTTCAGTTGCTCGTCGTGCAGAAGAATTCCTAAAATCAACTGGCATCGGTGACACATGTTTCTTCGGCCCAGAGCCAGAGTTTTTCCTTTTTGATGACGTACGCTTCCACACTGACATGGCGGGTTCTTTCTACAAGATTGACTCTTCTGAAGCAAAGTGGAACTCTGGCGAAGAGTTTGAAGGCGGCAACATGGCACACCGCCCTGGCGTTAAAGGCGGTTACTTCCCAGTACCACCAGTGGACTCTGCTCACGATATCCGTGCTGCAATGTGTCTAGTTATGGAAGAGATGGGCCTTGTTATCGAAGCGCACCACCACGAAGTAGCAACTGCTGGCCAAAACGAAATTGCTTGCCAATTCAATACGCTAGTTAAGAAAGCTGACGAAATTCAAGTTTACAAGTATGTTGTTCACAACGTTGCACACGCATACGGTCAAACAGCTACCTTTATGCCTAAGCCGCTTGTTGGCGATAATGGTTCTGGTATGCACTGTCACCAATCTATCTCTAAAGATGGCGTAAACATCTTTGCAGGTGACAAGTACGCAGGTCTTTCTGAGGAAGCACTTTACTACATTGGTGGTATCATCAAGCACGCGCGCGCAATCAACGCGTTTGCTAACGCTTCTACTAACTCATACAAGCGTCTAGTTCCTGGATTCGAAGCACCGGTAATGCTTGCATACTCTGCACGTAACCGTTCTGCATCTATTCGTATTCCTCACGTAACTAGCGATAAAGCACGTCGTATTGAAGTACGTTTCCCTGACCCAACAGCTAACCCATACCTAGCGTTCACTGCTATGCTTATGGCGGGTATCGACGGTATTAAGAACAAGATCCACCCTGGTGATTCAATGGATAAAGACTTGTACGACCTACCGCCAGAAGAAGCTGCTGAAATTCCAACAGTTGCAAGCTCGCTAGAAATGGCACTTGAAGCTCTTGATAACGACCGTGACTTCCTTAAAGCTGGTGGCGTTATGACTGACGACATGATTGATGCATACATCGATCTTAAGTCTGAAGAAGTAACGAAACTTAACATGACTACTCACCCTGTTGAGTTCGACATGTACTACAGCGTGTAATTTCGCACTGTATAGCAATTTATACTAAAGCCCGCTCTGCGGGCTTTTTTTATGCGTACGATTTATCTACTATGTTTTTATAGCTATGCTAATGAATACTCTTTCATGCTGTATCAACTGCGCACAGGGCTTTGCCCGCTTGCATCTGCATACAACTAGAAAGGTTATCCATAAGCCAAACATAGCAAGCTATATGAATTAGCCAGCTAGCCAAAACCACATTGATTAGGTAACGACACGTGCACTACATGACGCGACACATTTGCTTAATTTCGCTATTACTAAGTAGCGGCAATGGCTTACTGCCTTTGCAAGCGGAAATGCTGAGCCAAGAAAGTACCCAACAAGAAGCACAAGAAAGCGAAACCGAACAAAGCGACAATGCAACGTCAGCCGCAGCTACCTCTCCAATGACCATATACAAGGTGGTAGGTAAAGACGGCTCTGTGACTTACACCGACAAGCCGCAGCAAAACGCAGAACCCCTAGCTTTCGATGTAAAAACGCAAAACGTAGTAACCGCGGCAAAGGTTACCCCACCTCCCCCTGCGAAGCCGGCTGCCCCCAAGCCCAACTATCGCGTAGTCATTAAGTCACCTGCACCAGAAGCGACAATTCGCAATAACTTGGGTGAATTCACTATTTCTGCCGCACAACCTGGTGCACCCAAAGCGCCAATCTACCGATTAATCTTTGACGACGCCCCATTAGCTAGCAATAGTTCAGGCGTCTTTAAGCTTACTGGTATCCATCGTGGGGCACATACTTATAAAGTTGAACTCACGAACAATACGGGCAAGACTCTTGCATCGTCTCCATTACAAACCCTTTACCTGCATCAGGCATCGGCGTTAATTAATAACTAATAGCGTGCAACCACTGTTATGTATGCGCACCATAGAGGTTCAGTGAACATTTCTTCTTGAGCTCTTTATTCGCGCAACGCATCATTGCAAGCTACAATGCACAATTATGGTGCAAAGGAGACGAGCTCGGATGCATTCCACCGAGTTAGAAACACAACAGCTAATCAATAGCCTAAATACCGCACTGGTAATGGTAGACAACAAACTTACGATTGTTTATGCCAACCACGCTGGTGAAGCTTTGTTTGAGACTGGATTAAAACAACTTATTGGGCATCCACTTCAAGATTTTTTCTTGCCGGGCACAATAGAAACCACCCGACTTAAAGCTGCCATCAGAAAAGGTGAAGATTTCACCGAAAACGAAATTAAGTTGGCTTTTCGAGATAACCGCTATGTATCTGCCGACCTAACCGTTACCAACTTGCACTTCGAAGACGGCCCACGACTGCTATTTGAAGTTAAAAAGATTGACCAGCAAAAGCGAATTTCTCGAGAAACTTTACAAAACGCGCAGCATTACGCAGCACGGGAATTGGTTCGCGGCCTTGCACACGAAATCAAAAATCCTCTTGGTGGTATTCGCGGTGCAGCACAGCTATTAGAAAAAGAGCTGATTGACGAGCATAAAGAATTTACAAGCATGATCATTGAGCAGTCTGATCGTCTGCGAAACTTAGTTGATCGATTGCTTGGACCTAATTCACTACCTCGATTTGAAGAAAGCAACGTGCATCAAGCACTTGAAAAAATACGCAGCTTAATGCGCTTTGACTCAGACAATCCCATTACCATAGTTCGCGACTATGACCCCAGCATTCCACCGCTTATGTTAGACCCTGACATGATTCAGCAAGCGGTGCTCAATATTGTGCGCAACAGCGTTCAGGCATTAACCGAGAGCCAAACCCCCAACCCACAAATTAGGTTAATTACGCGAATAGAGCGCCAAATGACAATTCAAACGAAGCGTCACGCGCTGGTAGCAAAAATAAAAATTATTGATAACGGCCCGGGTATTCCGGCTGAAGTAAAAGACACACTTTTCTACCCCATGGTCACAAGCAAGCAAAATGGCTCTGGGTTGGGTTTGTCTATTTCACAGACCCTTATAAACCACCACGGCGGCAAAATAGATGTAGATAGCTACCCTGGTCACACTGAGTTCGTAATTTACATACCAATAGATCGTAAGGAGACAGACGATGACGAATGAGTCTGTGTGGATTGTCGATGATGACAGTTCTATTCGTTGGGTGCTGCAAAAGGCCTTACAAGCAGCAGATATCAGCTGCTTAAGTTTTGAAAACCCTGAAGATTTATTGCTTCAACTTCAAAGCGGCCAAGCCCCTGAAGTCATCATTTCAGACATAAGAATGCCACAAATGGACGGCATGACCTTACTGAACGAAGTGCATGCCTCGCACCCTATGCTCCCCGTTATCATTATGACGGCGCATTCGGATTTAGACAGCGCAGTTAACGCATATCAAAAAGGCGCCTTTGAATATTTGCCAAAGCCATTTGATATCGACGAGGCAGTAACCTTAACCCAGCGGGCGCTGGCACATGCCAGAGAGCAGTCCACCGTATCTAAAGCGCAAGTTGAAGACGTAGTAACGGAAATTATTGGCGAAGCACCTGCCATGCAGGAAGTGTTTCGTGCCATAGGTCGCTTGTCTCGCTCTTCAATTAGCGTGCTAATTAACGGGCAATCAGGAACGGGTAAAGAACTTGTGGCGCACGCCCTTCATAGGCACAGCCCTAGAGCAAGTAAACCTTTCATCGCCCTTAATATGGCCGCCATTCCTGCCGACCTTGTAGAATCAGAACTATTTGGCCATGAGAAGGGCGCATTTACCGGAGCCCAGGCAGCTCGTCAAGGCCGCTTCGAACAAGCCGACGGCGGAACATTGTTCTTAGATGAAATAGGCGATATGCCGTTAGATGTACAAACCCGCCTTTTACGTGTGCTTGCAGACGGCCAGTTTTATCGTGTCGGTGGCCATCAGTCAGTGAGTGTGGACGTACGCATCATCGCTGCAACTCACCAGAATTTAGAACAAAGGGTTGCTGAAGGTAAGTTTAGGGAAGATTTGTTCCACCGCTTAAACGTTATCCGAGTGCACCTTCCTTCACTTAACGAGCGCCGCGAAGATATTCCACTACTGACCCGTCACTTCTTGCGCCGAGCAGCCAAAGAACTTGATGTAGAAGCTAAAAGCATATCGAAAGATGCTGAGCGCGTAATGTCTCAGCTACCATGGCCTGGAAACGTAAGACAGCTAGAAAACGTGTGTCGCTGGTTAACGGTAATGGCGAGTGGTCAAGAAGTGCTGCCCAGCGATCTGCCACCGGAAATTCACAGCGATAGCAGTATTGAAAAACCTAGCGCTGAATCGGGTGAGTGGCCAGATTTGTTGGCAAGCTGGACCGATAAACAGCTTCGCGACGGCCATCACAATATTCTTAACGACGCGATGCTGACGTTTGAGCGTATTATGCTTGAGCGAGCACTTCAGCACACTCATGGCCATAAACAAGATGCGGCCAAACGCTTGGGTTGGGGAAGAAATACCCTAACAAGAAAGTTAAAAGAACTGGGTGTGAACTAACCCTAATGACTACGCCGAAAGCTAGCAGGGAACTCGCTGCTAGCTTATAAGCGGCTTGCGATCTAATGTCCTTTCGTCAGTAACGCCGTCATTCCCTGATTGAAATGCCTTACCCACTTCATACTAAACTGGCCTTTGGCGCTTCGATTTATTTCTATTACCGCTTCTTTTTTAGAAAGTACGTTATCTTCATTGTGCGCTCTTGGGTGTGTCATTGCATCGTAGGTATCAACAATGGCAAGTAACTTCGCACCTTCACATATATCGTCTTCTTTTAGCCCCAATGGATAACCTGTTCCATCAGTGCGTTCATGGTGCTGCATCACAATTTTGCGCGCCATATCCCATTGGTCTAGGTGCTCTAACAAACGGGCACTTTTATACACATGAGAGCGCATAAGATTAAATTCGATATCGCTTAGCGCATCGCCTTTGTGCAGAAGCTTCAATGGCATGAAGGCCATTCCGAAGTCATGTACATAGCTGGCTACGGCAAGCTGATCTTCGTCGATAGGGTTTTCGGCCACATCGTTAATATACATAGCGAGTTTGGCAATGCGATCACCGCGACCAGACCAGTAGTTAGAGCGGCGTTCAATGGTTTGCATTAAGTCGCGGAAAAATAGAATATCTTGCTTCTTTTCACTACTAATATCTTTAGGGATACCTGTAGCCGCTAACGTAGGGGGCTTTATCTGAACGTTTTGTGGGTCGTCTTCATCCGCAACAATATCTAACGCTGGGTTAAGTAATAAGACCGCTTCGGTAAGGCGTTTTTCATGCTCAGCAGTATTTTCAGGTGTCACACGACCGATAGCTAAAACCAGCTGATTGTGAAGATTGTCATCGTACTCGGCTTTGCCATTGGCCATTACAGCCTCTACAAAGGCTTTTACTCTGTCCATAGTAAGCAATACCAAGTCACTCATAGTACTTGTGTAGGCCACCTGCCCTTTGCGCAAATAATCTAGCAAGTCCTCTACATGCTGCAAAAGCGGGATCATGGGAGAGAAGTTAACCAGGCCTAAATCACCTTTAATGGTGTGGATTGAGCGAAACAGAGCACGCTGCAATTCGTTGTCTTCCGGACGAAGCTCTAATTCAATCAAGGTTTGTTCACTTGATTCATAGAGTTCGTTTATTTCCTCCATAAGGTCAGCAAGAATATCTTCTTCTAGGTCGTCTGGAGTAAATGTCTGCATATAGTGGTTACCGAGTTAGGTTCGATTGCGCTTTTTATTATTGTAATTGGGTATCGGCAAAATTTCCTCATACTAAAGGTGAGAAACATAGCCACTTTTCCAACTTATTGCTCAACTATACCTTCCGCACTGTAAAAACTCATCGGACAAGTGTACGCTGAAACTTCATCTATACTGCGCGCGTCAATTGTATCTAGGAGTTGTTTTGATCGCTTTATTCCGCATTCCGGCACTTTTTATCGCCTTTTTACTCATTAACATCGTTCTGCTAATTGTTTGTATCGCACGACCTTTTCACAAAGATAACGTGCATATTGCGGGTAGTATGTATTCACTTATGGCTAAGGTCGTAGGTCTCAAAATTATTATAAAGAAAGATCCTGCGGTTAAAATAAACGAGCCCTACGTTTACATCGCCAATCATCAAAACAGTTTCGACGTTATCACTATCTGTAAAGCTGCACTGCCTGGCGTGGTAACCATTGGCAAAAAGAGCTTAAAGTGGATCCCTATTTTCGGCCAAATCTATTGGTTGTCAGGCAATATCATGATTGATAGAAAGAATTCAGGTAAGGCCCGTAATACACTCGACATTGCTGCAAAACGCATTGCGAAAAAGAAAACGTCGGTATGGCTATTCCCAGAAGGTACACGAAGCTATGGCAGAGGCATATTACCTTTTAAGCAAGGTGCATTTCGCTTAGCTAAGGCCACCAACGAACCGGTTGTTATGGTAACCGCCAGCAATTTGCACAATAAAGTAAAATGGAACCGTTGGGATAACGGCATTGTGCTTATTGATATTGCCGCCCCTCAGGCTTTGAGCGAGGACAAGACAATTAAAGAGTGGATGGTGCATTTTAACGATGAAATGAAACAAAAGTTTGATGCGCTTAATACACAGGTCGATGAACTGGAAAAAAGCAGGTAAACTTGCGTCAAAATTGCTAACGAGTGTTTATTATGACCCAGTTCGATGAAAGAGAAGAGTGGTACGAGTTTAACCAAGAAACTATTGATGCCCTTCTAGAAGACGGCAGCCAAGCCGATGCCGACTATACCATTGAGCACCACTTCGCCAGCACTGACTTCGACGTGCTAGAAAAGGCAGCTGTTGATGCGTTTAAAGCTGGTTTTGAAGTCACCGACGCAGAAGAGCTTATTCTTGATGATGGCGAAACCATTTTCTGCTTCGACGCGGTTGCAGAGCGAAAGCTAGATATTGAAAAACTCAATGCGGACTCTGACACCTTGCTTAAAATTGCCGACAAGCATGATGTAACCTACGACGGTTGGGGTACTTACTTCGAGCCGCGTGAAGAAGGTGAATACGAAGAAGAAGATCACTACTTCGACGACTGATCTCTAAGGCACCCTCACCGCTTTAACTGAGAAGGCGTTAAGTTCCCCTTCAGCTTTTGTTCATCTTTTTCCGTCAACAATGACACTGTCATTATCGATTGGAAAAGGATGGACAGATGAAAAAGCTACTTTTCTCACTTACTACATATTCTGCTATTGCAACAATACAGCTTGCGATTATGTCACCTGTGCATGCCAGTACCGAAAATAGCGCACAAAACAAAAGCGTTACCTCTAACGAATACCGTTACGACAAACCATTTGTTGCCGCTGAATCGCTGCTGCCTAAAACCTCAGGTGCATTGACAAGCGAAGAAACAATCACTCAATCTGTTGATGACGTTGAGACTGCTCAACAGTCCCTTGCCAAGGCGGGTAAGCATCAACAGCATTTAACCGTGAGTAAGTCCTCTAGCGATATCGTAGTCAGCAGTATTAATGAATTTTGGATTTATGAAAGCTGGGTAACGCTTGAGCAGGACATTGATTACGATGGTTATCACTCTACGTTTTCGATTGAGTTTGACGCCGACACCATTTTCACTCGCGCGCCAGTATACGCGGTTCTGTATTTGGGCAAAAACGACGTATACGAGTCTATTCACGTGTCGTCTGAATTTTACATTTACTCAGAAGACTCAACAGATACCTTTACCATTGAAAGCACATTAGTTTCTGGCTATCCGCCCGGTGAGTATGACATTCTATTAGAGCTTTATGATGCAGATACCGAAATGCTTGTGGCGTATACCGATGCCTATGATGACAGTGCACTCGCCTATCTTCCCCTTGAAAGTGAAAATAATGAATATGTGGTTGAAGATACGGTAGTCATAGTAGAAGAGCATGGCGGAGCATGGTCTTTACTCCCACTGTGTCTATTAGGTGGCATTGTACTTGTTAGACGAACTGTTAGACGCCGACACTGCTAACTATCTTGGAAAGTTAATCAGCTAAAAGCTGCATGCACCTGCAGCTTTTGGCTATTTTTTATACTAAAGTCTATTATATAATATAAACCTTCTTTTCCAATTAACGTTGATTCGCCAATGTACCAAGGAAAACTGTACATACTGACGCTTTCAATTGGTGTAGTGCAATGAGCATCGACAATGTTAACTTGTTCAATCTATTAGAAAATACGCAAATTGGCGTAGTCATTCACAATGCGACTGGCGTTGTAGAGTATGCCAATCCCGCTGCGTTAACGCTGCTTCGATTGAGTATAGATAAACTTAAAGAGAAAAGCTTAGACGTGGACTCCTGGGAGTTCATTGACATGCAAAACAGAAAAGTACCTTACCACGAACTTCCCATTGCCCAGGTGCTTGCTACTAGCACCGCTATAAATGACCGAATATTGGGAACGATAAATAAAGATACCGATAAAATAACGTGGTTTAATGTCAACGCGTATCCCGAAAAGTACAAGGTCAATGGCAGTTCACCGTCTTTTGTAGTGGTTTATTTCACTGATATCACGGCAAAGATTAGTGATTTCTCTTACAAAGATATTGTTCAACATTCACAAGATATGATTTTGGTAACGGAAGCTCAGAATATCGATGCCCCGCTTTCTCCTAAAATCATCTATGCCAATGAAGCATTGTGTAAACATACTGAATATAGTCTTGAGGAGTTATTGGGTGAGACACCTCGCATTTTTCAAGGTGCCCTAACCGACAAAGCCTCTACGCTGCGTATTCGGCAGGCACTTATTGATCAACGCCCATGTACCGAAACACTTTTAAATTATACGAAGTCTGGCACACCTTTCTGGGTTCAAATGAACATATTCCCGCTTACCAATGAATTCGGTGAAGTCACCCATTTTGCAGCTGTTCAGCGTAACGTTAGCGAAATGAAGTTCCAATCTGAACAGCTAGATAAGCGCAATGCAGAACTTAAGAAAATAAAGCAGAACTTAGAAAGCCTGGTTAACCGTCGAACCAGCGAGCTTCGTTCAGCCAATCATAAATTAGAGAAACTGGCATATTATGACGCGCTCACGAACATTCCAAATAGACGGGCATTTCTAGACGCATTTGCAAAGTCTTTAAACTTCGCAAAACGCAATGGACATGCAATGTTGATTGGCATCGCCGATGTTGATCACTTTAAGACTATTAATGATAGTTATGGCCACGGATTTGGCGATGACGTATTAACCATCGTTGCTCAGACAATGCAGCAATTTTTTCGTCAAGATGATGCCATTGGGCGCATAGGTGGCGAAGAGTTTGCGTTCTGTATGGTACTAACAAGTCCAGTCTCCCCTCGCCAACTATTAGACAGATTTCGCGAGAAAGTCAGCATTCTCCATGAAACCCATCCTCCGTTGAAAGGAAGGCAAGTTACCCTTAGTTTGGGGGCGGTATATGTAAGCGACTTGAAAGAGGCAAGCATAAAGCAACTACTTTGCGATGCAGATGAAGCCCTTTATAGAGCCAAAAATAAAGGTCGCAATACCATAGAGTGCGAATGTTATGACGATATCGATAACGAAGGGTTAGAACCCTGTGAAGATGGTAGAGCTGGCACAGAGTCTCATTCTAGACCTCATCATGTTACGTAAAAGCTAATATTGATTCGTGGTAACGCTACATGAGCATATTGTTCACTACGGCTCACCTTTAATAACCTAAATCGTTAGCTTATCAGCTCAGCATCGATTTGGCTGTCCAGCCACGTTGCTCAGTTTTCTCCCCCGTCAGGCGGCTCAATACCTTCAACCTCTACTACCACTTTTTCTACCAGCTTCACTCTTCCCTGCTTCACTAGCGCTTGTCTTAATACATACTCTATTTGCGCATTTACACTTCGCAAGTCATCGGCAGCCCATCGCTCCATGGCGGCAAGTACATTTTCATTTATCCTAAGTGGATACGCTTTTTTCTTTGCCAAAATCACAAACCTTATGTGCCGCAGTGCATCGCTGCGGCACTACAATTTCAAACTTAAATTAAAAAAACGAGCTAGTAGATTGTACCTGTATTAATAACCGGTTGCGTCGACTTATCACCACACAGCACAACTAATAAATTACTGATCATCGTCGCCTTACGCTCTTCATCAAGCTCTACTACACCCTTTTCATTTAATCGCTGAAGTGCCATTTCTACGGTTCCCACAGCACCATCTACAATTTGCTTCCGGGCAGCCACAATAGCTGATGCTTGTTGACGCTGAAGCATGGCACTTGCTATTTCTTGCGCGTAGGCAAGGTGGCTGATACGAGACTCCAAAATTGTGATCCCAGCTTTCGCAAGGCGAGCTTGGATCTCTTCTTGTAAACGCGCTGATATCTCTATTGGGTGGCTACGAAGTGCGACTTCCGCTTGCTCGTCGTCACGCGGATCGTAAGGAAAGCTACTTGCCATATTGCGGATCGCGGACTCACTTTGAATTCGCACAAAACTTTCGTAATCGTCTACGTCAAACATTGCTTCAGCAGTATCGCTCACTTTCCACACGACAATAGAGGCGATTTCAATGGGGTTTCCTTGATTGTCGTTAACTTTAATTCTGGCACTTTCAAAGTTTCTTATGCGCAGAGAAATATTAGCTCTACGGAACAAAGGAATTGTCCAGCGTAATCCAACATCAGAGACAGTACCTACATAGCTGCCGAAAAACGTCATGACCTTAGCTTGGTTGGGTTGCACCATGAAATAGCCCAACCACAAACTCCCCACTAAAACGCTTAGAATTACACCAGCTTCGGGGTTACCCGACACTGCATAGAAAAACGTAGCAACCTGTGCGACTAGCAAAACACAGATCATCAAATAACCGTTTACCGAAAACCCTTTCTTTTCTTTCATATCACTCACCTTTGATATCATTTTGATATCCTTATAATACAGAATTTAACTACTCGCTAATTTTGATGTGTTACCAAATATGTCAAAGCAACATTTTATTTTTAACTATGGGGTAACATTTTTTGGTAACTCTATGAAATAGATGCCAGAATAATGGAGGGTCATCGTTTACTATGGACGTACGTTAATGCCTTCAAACTCAGATAAAAACGTCGCTTCTTCTTTCCAGCGCCGTACCTTGTTAAAGGGCGGTCTCGCCTTTGGTCTTACTGCGGGCATTACCCCTTTTTCAATCGGAAAAGAAAAACCGACGCTGCGCGTATTAGGCACTCATGTCACGCTTCAAGAAGCCATTCGTCAGCGCGCCATGGAAGACTTAGGCATTAAAATTGAGCTTGAGCCAGGTGGCAGTGCAACCGTTCTTCAAAAGGCGTCGATGAACCCCACGTCATTCGACCTTTATGAGCAGTGGTCTAATAGCATTAATGTATTGTGGCGCGCTCACGCTATTCAGCCCATAGAGAAGAAACGCCTTCAGTATTGGGAAGAAATAAACGATTTAAGCAAGACCGGAAAACTTACCGAGAACGCGCGAATGGGCGCTGGCGACGCACCGCATAAAATTATTAATGTACAGGACGACGGCACTCTGGGCGCCAACCATACTGACACAATTAGTTTTTTACCTTATGTGCACAATGTTGACTCTTTTGGCTATGACACATCAAAGTTACCCAAAGAACTGCAAGGGCAAGAAGAAAGCTGGGGCTGGCTTTTAGACAGTCGCTATTCAGGAAAAGTGGGCATAGTCAACGACCCCACTATCGGACTTTTCGATTTAGCACTTGCCGCACAAGCTAAAGGATTCATTCAATTCCAAGATATCGGTGCCATGACCGAGTATGAACTTGATGATTTGTTTAGCTTACTTATAGAGTTGACTCAGTTAAACCATTTCAATGGATTCTGGACCTCGGTCCCTGAGTCTGTTGAGTTCATGAAAAGTGGACGGGTTGCAATCGAAAGCATGTTCTCGCCTGCGGTCTCTGCACTGAACGGTCAAGATATTCCGGTTACGTTTGCAGCACCGAAAGAAGGCTACCGCGGATGGCACGGTGTAATGTGCATGTCCTCTGCCACACAAGGTAGAATAAAGGACGTGGCTTATGAGTATATGAACTGGTGGCTGTCGGGGTGGCCTGGCGCATTTATTGCCAGACAAGGCTACTATATTTCCAACCCTAAACGTTCAGCTCAATATCTTTCAGACGCCGAATGGAATTACTGGTACAAAGGGCAAGTAGCATCAGAGCCGCTAAAAGGGCCCGACGGAAATATTAGTGTTAGACAAGGCGCCCAGCGCACTGGTGGGAGTTATGAAGAGCGTTTTAGTAATGTTGCCGTATGGAATACCGTTATGCCAACCTACGAATACAGTTTGCAGAAGTGGTACGAATTCATCACTGCATAATGTTGCGTTAAGTAAAAACCCATAACGTTAATGGAATAAGGCTTTTTTAGTTCACATGTTATCGTCAATTCGAATTCAGCTTATCACCGTGCTACTCGCTCTTATAGCGCTTATATTGGCACAGGGGTTTATTGCTAGAGAAAACCAAGAAGTCCTAAACAAAGGCGTGGCATCAGCGTCAAAGGCAGTAGTTGATGTTGCACTTGTTAAGGAACTTGAACGGGATGTGGTGGACTTACAGCGCAACGTGCTCATATTCAAAGAGAATGCGAGCAAATCAGCCATTACTCGCTTCAGTCGACTCATGGTGACTATTAACACCAAACTCGACAAGTTAGCCCTGGTAGACGAAGACAAGGAAATACAGGAAGACAACCATATCCTTTCAAGAATGAAGGAGCACCTTAACGCCTATCAGGAGAATTTTACTCAAGTTGTCGATGCGCGCTCTGAAAGGGATAACCTTATTGCAAGAGGCACCCTATCTGATATTACGTTACTGGAAAAGATACTGAGTGACGCTAAAGCAAACGGAGATATCTCTGCTGCCTCTGAAGAACAGGCAAAGACGCTTCTTATTCGAGCAGAAAATGCGATGCTGAAATATCTGATGAAACCCGACATGGGTTTTATTCGAGCATTCAACGAAGCCGCAGATTCACTACGCAAATTAACGCTAACGAAAAATACATCCCTTCAGGAAAGAGTGGAGCGATTGTCGGAAAAAATTAAAGCCGATTTCGTTAAGCTAACCCAGATAACCCAAGGTAATTTATTCTTGGTTAACGTAGTGATGGCGGGTTCTGCCAATGAATTCCTCTATTTGAGCGGTGAGCTAGCCAAAAAAGTAACCTCAGACTCTGAAATTGCGACTCAACGCACCTACACACTGGCTGAAAGCACACAGCGTAACGGAGAGTTATTTTCTCTTGTTGCCATTCTACTCGCCCTCTCAGCAGCGCTGTTTGCCATGTTTCGCATATTGGGCCCTATCCGCTCTATCACTCAAGTTTTCAACAAACTTGCCCAAGGCGTACAAATTTCCAATATTCCTGGCAGCAGCCGAAAAGATGAGATTGGCAAGCTAGCAAAAGCGGCGCTTGTTTTTAGTGATAAAAACCGAGAGACAGAAAAACTGCTAGATGAAGCAAGAACCATGAACTCTCAGCTTGAAAGCTTAAATAAAGCGATTACTGAGGCGAAAATAAAAGCGGAGCAAGCAACCGCGTCAAAGAGTATGTTTTTAGCCAATATGAGTCATGAAATCCGCACGCCGATGAATGGCATTATCGGGCTAATAGAACTGGCGCAACAGCAAGAGCTGTCCACTACTGTTAAAGGGTATCTCGACAAGGCAGCGTATTCTGGGCAAATATTACTGAGCGTAATTAACGATATTCTCGACTTCTCAAAAATTGAAGCGGGTAAATTGAAGATTGAGGAAGTGAGCTTTTCTTTGCATTCACTGTTCGACAACCTCATTGCAGTCATTGCACTACGCGCAAAAGAAAAGAACTTATCGGTGCACTTTACGGTAAATCCAAAGATACCTCCGCAAGTAATTGGCGACCCACTGCGCATTGCCCAAATAATTATGAATATAGGCAACAATGCTGTGAAGTTCACCGAGCAAGGACGTATAGATATTGAGTTTGATGGCAGCCTGAACGAAAAAGGGAACGTGTTAAACCTTACCATGCGAATCACCGATTCCGGCATAGGTATGAGTGCAGCCCAGTTAGATAGAATATTTAAGCCTTTCACTCAAGCAGACGGTTCAACCAATAGAAAATACGGCGGTACCGGCCTTGGCCTTGCGATTGTAAGCCAGCTTACTGAACTTATGAACGGCCGCCTTGATGCCACTTCTACTATGGGAAAAGGCAGTACGTTTGAAGTTGAACTGCCGCTGAAAGCATTTAAAAACCAACCTGGCGTGCTTGAACAAACACCCCAGCTACCTGTTGATAGCCTTTATGTTACTGAAGCAGCATTGCTGCCTGCGGCTTATTGCAACCAGATACAGCTGCCAACTAAATCAACGCTATCAATAGAAGATGCCAAAAATACCGCCGCTTTACCTGAACATATCATTGTAGATATCCATGAGTTCAGTGAATTCAGACAGAATATTGCTTGGTTAAACACCTTGCTAGAAAAAGGGAAGTCGGTAGGTCTGGTAATGGAAAGTGCAGGCAGCGCGCTACAAGCTAAATATGACACGCTATGGAAAGGCCCACTTATCATGCATCCATTCACACCTGCACAATTTGAGCGTTTTGTTCATCAGGTGATATCTAAAGATGCAAGTTATAACGGACATCATTTTAGTGAAGAAGCGGAAGCAACATCACTAGAAGGCCACGTGCTTTTAGTAGAAGACAATAATATAAATCAACTCGTCACCGGAGAAATGCTTACCAATCTTGGGCTTACTTTCGATATTGCAGAAGATGGCAAGCAAGCCGTGCAAAAAGTAGAAAATGCCCCGCAGTACGACCTAATATTGATGGATGTACAAATGCCGGTGATGGACGGTTATGAGGCAACCACACAACTCCGCGAAAAAGGCTTTACTGGCGTACCTATTATCGGCCTTTCGGCTAATGCAATGAAGGAAGATAAACAAAGCGCGATAGACGCCGGTATGAACGACTACCTCACCAAGCCAATAAAGCAAAAATCATTGATAGGCATGTTAAAACAGTACTTAGGCAAACAGCTCTAAACGCCAACGTAAAGATAGGTTCGTATACCAATTCGCATAAATAGTTACCCACTCAATAGGCGCTGGCAAGCTTCCTAGCGAAGTGTGAGAATGCAGGAACGGTTTTCGAACAAACGCGCTATGTTTAGGGCCTGTTAAATCGCTAATAAAAAAGGGCTACCTTTCGGTAACCCTTCTAATTTGTATCGATAAACCCCGTTCTAGGGGCTGCACTTAAAGCGCTTTAATGGTCTCGAACTGCTCTTTAAGTTTGGCTAGGGCTTTTTCACCCTCTTCCAACTTAGCGCGTTCTTTTTCAATTACCGCTTCAGGCGCATTGCTTACAAACTTCTCATTACCCAACTTGCCACGAGTACGAGAAACATCTTTCTCGATTTTCTCCATGGCTTTAGTAATACGAGCAAGCTCTGCGTCTTTGTCGATAAGCCCAGCCATTGGGATAAGAATTTCCATCTCGCCCACTAGCGCTGTTGCACTGGCTGGCGCTTCTTCACCGTCTTTCAAAATAGTTACGGTTTCAAGCTTAGAAAGCTTATCTAGGAATGCCTTAGCCGCATCAAGACGACGCGCGTCTTCGTCGCTTACGTTTTTAAGTAGCGCATTAAGCGGTTTGTTTGGTGAGATATCCATTTCACCACGGATATTACGAATACCCACGATAAACTTCTTCACCCACTCGATATCGGCAAGTACTTTGTCGTCTTGTTTCGCTGCATCAACTTCAGGGAATGCCTGAACCATAATGCTTGCGCCCTCTTCCACCTTAAGCGCACTTAGTGGCACAACGCGCTGCCAAATTGTGTCGGTGATAAATGGCATTAGCGGGTGCAACAAGCGAAGCAAGCTTTCAAGTACGTTAATAAGCGTATGACGTGTACCTCGCTTTTCAGCTTCGGTGCTGGCGTCATTATTAAGCACTGGCTTAGTAAGCTCTAGATACCAGTCACAGAACTGGTTCCAGGTGAACTCGTAAACGGTTTGTGCCGCAATGTCGAAACGGTAGTCTTCAAGCGCTTTTTCAAACTCTACCAGCGTTTGTTGGAACTTCGCCCAAATCCAGCGATCGGCCATGCTAAGCACCATTTCACCACCGTCGCGACCTGTATCGTGCTCTTCTGTGTTCATCAATACGAAACGCGATGCATTCCAAATTTTGTTACAGAAGTTGCGGTAGCCTTCAACACGGGCCATATCAAAGTTGATATCGCGGCTGGTTGACGCCATAGCTGCAAAAGTAAAGCGCAGTGCATCTGTACCGTAGGCCTGAATACCATCAGGGAACTGTTTACGGGTACGCTTGGCAATCTTCTCAGCAAGCTGAGGCTGCATCATGCCCGCGGTGCGTTTAGTAACTAGCGACTCAATATCAATACCGTCAATCAAATCGATTGGGTCAAGCACATTGCCCTTCGACTTTGACATTTTATCGCCGTTCTCATCGCGGATAAGACCAGTAATGTAGATGTCTTTAAACGGAATTTTGCCCGTGAACTTCTTGGTCATCATGATCATTCTGGCAACCCAGAAGAAGATGATGTCAAAGCCGGTGACTAACACTGAAGACGGCACGAAGGTTTCTAGGTCTGGCGTTTCTTCTGGCCAGCCCATGGTCGCAAACGGCCATAGTGCACTTGAGAACCAGGTATCAAGAACGTCGTCATCTTGTGAAAGTGTTACGTCACTGCTAAGGCCGTGTTTTTCACGTACTTCTTCCTCGGTACGGCCAACAAAAACGTTGCCGTTTTCATCGTACCACGCTGGAATGCGGTGTCCCCACCACAGCTGACGTGAAATACACCAGTCTTGAATGTTGTGCATCCACTGGTAGTAAGTCTTGTTCCAGTTCTCTGGCACAAAACGGATTTCGCCGCTTTCAACCGCTTCAATTGCAGGCTTAGCAAGAGACTCAACGGCTACATACCACTGGTCGGTTAGGTACGGTTCAATTACCGCACCCGTTCTGTCGCCGCGCGGCACTTTAAGCTTGTGCGGCTCAATCTTAACCAATGCGCCTTGTTCGTCTAAATCAGTAACAATTTGCTTACGGGCGTCGAAGCGATCTAAACCGCGATACGCTTCTGGCGCTTCGTCGTTAATTTTCGCATCGTCGGTAAGAATGTTGATCATAGGCAAGTTATGACGCTTACCCATATCGTAGTCGTTGAAGTCGTGAGCAGGCGTAATTTTAACGCAGCCTGTACCGAATTCTTGATCGACATAGTCATCGGCGATAACCGGAATTAAACGGCCAGTGATCGGTAGCTTAATCTCTTTGCCGATAAAGCCTTGGTAACGCTCGTCATCTGGGTGTACCGCAACCGCGGTATCACCTAGCATAGTTTCAGGACGCGTTGTCGCAACCACTAGCTCACCGCTACCATCTGCAAGTGGGTAGCGCATGTGCCACATGTGGCCGTCTTCTTCTTCGTTTAGTACTTCAAGATCAGATACTGCTGTGTGAAGCACTGGATCCCAGTTAACCAAACGCTTACCGCGGTAAATAAGGCCTTCTTCGTGTAGCTTAACGAACACTTCCGTTACGGCTTTAGACAGGTCTTCGTCCATGGTGAACACTTCACGAGACCAGTCAGGAGACGTACCTAGACGGCGCATTTGACCGGTGATCGTTCCGCCGCTGTGCTCTTTCCATTCCCATACTTTCTTGATGAAGTCTTCGCGACCTAAATCGTGGCGCGTCTTGCCTTCAGCGTTAAGTTGGCGTTCTACCACCATTTGGGTAGCAATACCGGCGTGGTCAGTACCCACTTGCCATAGCGTATTGTCGCCCTTCATGCGGTGATAACGGGTTAAGGCGTCCATAATGGTTTGCTGGAAACCATGGCCCATGTGAAGGCTACCGGTAACGTTTGGTGGCGGAAGCAAAATACAATAAGGGTCGCCGCTACCTGAAGCTTTAAATAAACCCGCCTCTTCCCATGACTTGTAGCATTGCTGCTCGATGGACTGCGGTTCGAAGGTTTTATCCATTACACACTCTCAAATTGAAGCTAAACGCGAATGATTTATGCAGATTTAAACTGCATGTTGCATCCAGCTTGCTGATAGTTTTTGTATCTTACCCGCGCGGCCTGTTTGGCGTTCTCGTCCACGGGTACAAAATCGATGATTTGACGATGCTGGTTGGGTGTAGGCACCATACCGGCCCCCACATTAACCACCATTTGTCGTCTGGCTACCTGCTCTGGCCGCCAACAAATTTCCACCGGCGTTCCTGATTGCGGCCCTTCACCATAAAGGTTATGGGGAACAAAACGGTCAGCCGGCAGCTGCCACAACAATTCATCAACGTCTTCAGCCTGCGCCTGTGTATCGCACAGCACGCTAATCTTTTGCTTATTGGCAAACGCTGATGCAATAACTTCGCTGGCGCGGCCTGCCACACCATTGTCACTGCTGGTAAGTTGATAAAATATCACTTGTGGCATGAATGATTAGTCCTCTAACTTGATATCAGCGCGGTTCATTAGGAACTGAGACAGCATAGGCACTGGACGGCCTGTTGCGCCTTTATTTTTGCCACTGCGCCATGCCGTACCGGCAATATCAAGGTGAGCCCAGTTGTACTTCTTAGTGAAGCGCGACAAGAAACAACCCGCAGTAATTGACCCTGCTGGGCGACCACCAAGGTTCGTCATGTCGGCAAACGGGCTTTCAAGCTGCTCTTGGTAATCGTCCCATAGCGGTAAACGCCATGCGCGATCTGAGCTTTGCTCTGACGCATTAAGTAGTTCGTGAGCAAGCGGATTGTGCGTACTCATCACAGCTGTTGCATGGTGACCAAGTGCGATAATCGCTGCGCCAGTTAGCGTGGCTACATCAATCACTAGCTCTGGCTCAAAACGCTCTACGTAAGTTAGCGCGTCACACAATACCAAACGGCCTTCCGCATCAGTGTTTAGTACTTCAACGGTTTGACCCGACATAGTCGTTAGAATGTCACCCGGACGGTACGCTTTGCCATCTGGCATGTTTTCACAGCCTGCCAATACACCAATAACGTTAATTGGCAGATTCAGCGCCGCGATAGTGTGCATAGTACCCAGTACGCCGGCAGCACCACCCATGTCGTACTTCATTTCATCCATGGCTTCGCCTGGCTTAATTGAAATACCGCCTGAATCGAAAGTAAGGCCTTTACCTACAAGCACAATTGGGGCTTGATCAGCTGGACCACCGCGATGATGCATAATACTCATCATGCTTTCGTTGTCTGAACCACGACCTACAGCCAAATACGCTTGCATACCAAGCTCAGCCATTTGGGTTTCATCAACGACTTCAGCAGTGACGCTGTCATACTGGCTGGCAAGCTCTTGCGCCTGCTGCCACAGGTACGCTGGGTTACAGATGTTTGGCGGCATGTTAGCCACGTCTTTGGTCACTTTCGCACCGCGAGCAACCGCTAAACCGTGCTCAACTGCACGTTCACCCACAGTAAGTTCACGGCGTGTAGGTACGTTAAATACAATTTTACGCAGTGGGCGACGTGGTTCGCCTTTCTTGGTTTTAAGCTGCATAAAGGTGTAAAGCGTGTCTTCAGTTGCTTCTACTGCCTGACGTACTTTCCAGTAGGTATCGCGACCTTTAACGTGAAGTTCGGTAAGGAAACATACCGCTTCCATTGAGCCTGTTTCATTCAATGTTTGAATGGTTTTGGCGATTATGTTTTTGTACTGGCGCTCATCAAGCTCACGCTCTTTACCACAACCGACTAGAAGCACGCGCTCGCTTAGTACATTTGGCACGTTGTGTAGCAACAACATTTGGCCGGCTTTACCTTCAAGGTCGCCGCGGCGTAACAAGTTGCTGATATAACCTTCACTGATTTCGTCTAGTTGTTCAGCCACTGCCGTTAGGCGGCGCGGCTCGAAGACACCCACAACGATACATGCGCTGCGTTGCTTTTCAGGACTGCCACTTTTTACACTAAACTCCACGATATCACCTCGCTTTTCGTCGTTTATGGTTTGCACGATGACTAAAATCACGTAACGTTTCGCGCTGCTTTATGTTTTAATACGCAGCATAACTTTTTAGTTCGCTGCAATTCACGCTTAAAGACCTATTGAATATAGGTTAAATTTGCGTCAAAACACCATGCAAACGGTTTATGATTGCAGGCAAAACTTGTAAAAACGGTAAGTTTAAACAAAATTGTGCTTTCTTTCACTAAAATTCCTAATTTTCCGGAAGGGCTGAGATGCTGATATTCCGCTATTTACTTAAGGAAACGCTGAAATCTCAGTTAGCGATTTTCTTTATCCTAATGGCAATTTTTGTCACCTTGCGATTTGTGCGCGTTTTGGGCGACGCCTCGGACGGTGATATTCCCGCTGGGCTAGTGCTTGGCTTCCTAGGTTTATATGCCCCTATCCTCTCTTCATTAGTGCTGCCTATCAGCGCCTATTTGGGCATTATGCTGGCACACGGCAGGCTGTATGTAGACAGTGAAATGACCGTAATGCGAGCCTGTGGTATCAGTGAATGGTATGTAACGCGGGTAATGCTCTTCTTGTCTGTACTTATCATGATAGTCACAGGCGCAATTACCCTTTATTTCGCGCCACTGGCTGCAGAGAACGAATATCAGCTGCGAGAAAAAGCCAGAAATGAGGCGGGAATTTCGGCGCTAATGCCAGGTAGGTTCCAGCAAACCGGTAACGAAAAAGCGGTTATTTTTGTGCACGATGTAGACAACAACGATAAGCTACAACGTGTGTTTTTATCGCAAAATCAAACAGACGATAGCGAAGGCGACGTGCGCGTTGTGTATGCGCAAACTGGTGAAGTGGCTAATAACCCTGACGGCACGCGAAACCTTGTATTGAAAGAAGGGGTACAGTACGAAGGAAAGCAATCTGAAAAGGCTTTCCGCAAAGTAGAATTTGACGAATACCAAATTCAGATTGCCGATAAACCCGCTGACGAAACTCGTCGTAAGGTAAGCGTACTGCCTACTAACGAACTGTGGGAAGACGACAGTATTGAAGCCAGAGCCGAGCTTCAGTGGCGTATTGCCATACCGCTTTCCATTCCATTTTTAGTACTGATTGCTGTGCCGCTAAGCGCAGTCGACCCGCGTCAGGGCCGCTTTGGTAAAATGTTCCCTGCCATCCTGCTTTACTTGGGATACTTCTTGTTGCTACTGGCAAGTAGACGAGTGTTAGAAGACGGCAAAATGCCACCTCAGCTTGGCTTATGGTGGGTGCATACCATCATGCTGATCATTGGTGTCATGTTAATTGTGCGAGACAGAAAAACCGGCACAGAGCTGCGCGCTTGGATATTGGGGAAAAAGTAGATGTTTAAGATCCTCGATTTATATATCGCCCGCACGCTGTTAGGCACTATTACCGTTACGCTTAGTGTACTTATTGGCTTAAGCGCGCTTATTAAATTTGTAGAACAGCTGCGAAAAATTGGCGAAGGCGACTATGACATGCTGGTCGCTTTTATCTACGTATTGCTAAGCTTGCCTCGCGACTTAGAGCAGTTCTTCCCTATGGCAACCTTGCTAGGCGGCCTTATTGGTATGGGCGTATTGGCTAGCAATAGCGAATTGGTAGTGATGCAGGCCGCAGGTATGAGCCGCTGGAACATCATAAACTCAGCCATGAAGTCGACCCTTGTAATGATCTTATTAGTGATGGCCGTTGGCGAGTGGGTCACCCCGTACAGTGAAACCAAGGCAAAACAGATAAGAACTGAAGCCATTTCAGGCGGTAGTTTATTTTCTTCCGATAAGCTGGTGTGGGCAAAGGATGGCGACCGATTTGTAAGCATAGGTCAGGTGTTAAGCCAAGACTCTCTTAAAGATGTGAGCATATTTAGCTTTAACCCTGACTTGTCGCTAGAGAGCATTACTCACGCTAAAAATGGGGCCTTCGACGGCGACGGTTGGTGGCTAAGCGACGTTGAAGTAACCAAGTTTACTGAAACGAATGTTACAGTAGATGAAAATAACCGCATGCGTTGGAATTCAACACTGACACCAGACAAACTAGGCATTGTTGCGGTTAAGCCAGAGGCTTTATCTATTACTGGGCTGCTGGATTACGTGAACTACCTAGAAAATAACGATCAAGACCCTTCTCGTTATCAACTCGCCTTGTGGCGCAAGGTATTCCAACCTATTTCGGTAGGCGTAATGCTGTTAATGGCATTGTCGTTCATCTTTGGCCCGCTGCGTAGCGTTACAATGGGCGCTCGCGTGATCATGGGCGTACTGACAGGCTTCGGTTTCTTTATTCTTAATGAAGTATTTGGCCCAGTGAGTTTAGTCTATCAGCTGCCTCCGTTCTTAGGGGCTTTACTACCAAGCTTGCTGTTCGCGGCCATTGCAGGGGTAATGTTGAGGCGTTGATCAAGCTATCACATTCGTCTGATTCAATAGTCAAAACTAATAAAAAAGAGGCCATACAGCCTCTTTTTTTGTGATTTTTTAGCGCCTTACAAGGCATCTTTACCAGCTCTTGTGGTCGTTCGCTTCTTTGGTTAACTTCAACACTTCGGTCTTTGCCAGTCGGTCTTGCAGTGACTGTTTATTCTTGAAATCAAACAAAACAAGTAAGGTGCCTAGACCACCCAACGATGCTATTAGGCGAATGAACAAGCGCGGCCAGGTCATTGGCTCTTCAACCGTGCTATAAATTCGCAAACGCCATGCACGCATACCTAGGGTTTGCCCGCCCCTGCGCCAGAACCACAAGAAAAACCCAGCTATCCACAAACCCACCCACGTTTGAATAAGCAGTTTATAACCGAAAGAAGCCTGAATAAGATCGGCAGGTTCAGCATAGCCTTGCAGGTCAAGGGCACCGTTTTTCAGCATAACCACCAGCGTTACTATCATGACCATGGCCGCACACATCCCTACGGCAGTAGCCACGAGCGTATCGTAAATCATTGCCAACAAGCGTCGCACAAACCCCGCTCGCTCAAGTGATGAACTGCCTGATTCTGAGTTGGGCGTGTTTTTATCATCCTTCGTTTTTAGAGGATTTGATGATGGGGACTTCTTCTTGGCTTTTCTGTCGTGTCTCGCCACGGGCTTCTCTTCACTTCATTAACAACAGCGTTTATTTTGACACAAGCGCCACAACGCTTAAACAACATAAGCCTTAGTTAACGGCATTTAATAGCGCAATAAGCAAAGAAAAATGATTTCCACCTTTTTGCATCCATTAACCATTGTTAATCGTTATTGCTATTACAAACGGATAATGGACGTAAATACGGTGACAGCAAAAACTCTGGTAACAACACTTCTCGCTAGCTCATTTTCGCTTGGTATGGGCGCTGCAATGGCGTTAGACGACCCCGAAGGTGATATTGAGCATATTCGAGTACGTGGTGACTCATCTGTAAAAGACGGAGAGTTTATCTCGGCTTCGCAGGGATGGGTGTCTGGTGACACCTTGATTGAACGCCCAATGTTGCGCGCCGGTGAAATACTCGAATTCATCCCAGGCATGATGGTGACCCAACACAGCGGTTCGGGAAAAGCCAACCAGTACTTCCTGCGCGGTTTTAACCTCGATCATGGCACGGATTTTACGGTGAGTGTAGACGGTATGCCGGTGAACATGCGAAGCCACGGACATGGCCAAGGCTACAGTGACCTTAACTTTATTATCCCCGAATTTATCGACAATCTAAGCTACTTCAAAGGCACCTATTATGCCAACATCGGCGATTTTTCTAGCGCTGGCGGGGCGTTCTTCAATTTAAGAGATTCACTTGAGCAAAACCAGTTGTTCTTAGGTTTAGGAGAATATGGGTTCAAGCGCGCTGTTGCATTAAATCACTTTGAAGCAGGAGAGAGCCGCGTTGTTACAGCGCTGGAATATCAAACCTATGACGGCCCGTGGACTGACGTTGACGAAGATGTAAAAAAGAAAAACGCCCATATTCGTTATATTACGCCTTTGTTAGACGGACAACTCGCCATTACAGGAATGGCCTACGATAATAGCTGGAACGGTGCTGACCAAGTACCTGAGCGCGCTATTGAAAGCGGCTTAATAGACCGTCTTGGCTCTATCGACACCCAAGTTGGCGGCGACTCGTCTCGCTATAGTCTCTCCGCAAACTATACGAGTGATACATGGAATGCCTCACTGTATGCCATAGATACAACGCTAAGCCTTTTTTCAAATTTTACTTACTTCCTTGATAACCCAGAGACAGGCGATCAATTCGAACAGGCCGACGACCGAAAAATTTACGGTGGTGAAATATTCACTACCCTTCCCTTGGCGCTTACGGATGGAAGCAGTATTACCTTAGGCGGCCAGTGGCGTTTCGACGATATTGAAAACGTGGGTTTGTATCGCACCCAAAACTTAACCCGCTTTGGCACTATCCGAGAAGACGAGATAAACAGCAACAGCTATGCTCTTTTTGCCCAGTCAAACATTGTATTGAGTGACGCACTAAGCCTGTCATTAGGTGGTCGATACGATTACTTAGATGTGGACGTTACCAGCAGTCTTGGTGCTAATTCAGGAAGCGAAAGTGACGGTTTATTTACCCTTAAAGCAGGCTTGAAGTACAGTGTATCAGACCAACTCACCGCATTTGCCAACATTGGGCAGGGCTTTCACTCTAACGATGCGCGAGGAGCAACAATTAGCATAGACCCGGTAAGTGGTGACGCTACCGAAGCAGCTCCCTTATTGGTAAAGAGCCTTGGCTATGAAGCGGGCGTTAACTATACCGATAACAAAACCTATAACCTGTCTGCTGCCCTGTGGCGCCTAGAGCTTGATAGCGAGCTGGTATATGTTGGTGATGCAGGCTTTACTGAAGCCAGTCGCCCCTCCGAGAGACATGGCATTGAAGTGAGTGCCTACTACTGGATAAGCCATCACCTAACAACAGACATTGAAGCTGCGTGGACCAAGGCACGATTTAGCGACAGCGTTGAAGGCGAAGGCCGTCACATTGATGGCACCGTGCCAGGTGTGGTGAGTGCAGGGCTGACCTACTATCAAAGAAGTAATCAACTAGGGTTCAGCTATACTCTACGAGGCCGCTACCTAAGCTCTCGTACAGTAGAAAGTTTCGATGAAATTTCACCGCCATCAACATTCTTAATTAATGCTCAAGTTGCCTATCGCCAGCCAACTTGGGACGTAACGTTAGAAGTACTCAATGCCCTAGACAGTGACGATCACGATATTGATTATTTTTACGCATCTAGGCTGCCCGGAGAGCCAGAGGAAGGGATTGAGGATTTGCATTATCACCCGGTAGAGCCAAGAAATGTTCGCCTTACCTTTTCAATAAAGTATTAATACATAAACGCTTTACTGTTTGGGGGTCTGTCTATTGATTAGGTAACCATTCAGGCAGTTGTATATAAAACATGCTACTTTAAGAAGTAGCCGCCAAATAGTTAGAGCAATAAACAAATGGCCGCACTACAACGATAAAAATAGGAGCAACAATGGAACACGAAACTCTGTTTCCTCTGCTGTGTAAAACCGCAGACGGCGACAAAAAAGCGTTCGCAGAGCTTTATAAGATAACAAGTCCACAGCTCTACGCTGTTGCTTTAAGGCTTTTGAAACACCCTGAACTCGCTGACGAAGCCACGCAAGACGCCTATATAAAAATTTGGCATAACGCCGGTAATTATCAACGAGGCAAAGGTACGGTACTTACCTGGATGGTCAGTATAGCTCGCTATCGTGCGCTCGATTTAATCCGCTATCACAACGTAAGAAATGAAGTCGAATTAAATGATGACGCACCGTCAGGTATGGAAACCACACAATCAATAAAGTTAGAGGCAGAGCAAGCAAAATTGGCCTCTTGTTTAGATGAACTTGATGGACCGCAGCGTCAGGCTATCCATTTAGCCTATGTGAATGGCATGTCGCATCAAGAGGTGGTAACTCACTTGGCGTCACCACTTGGAACCATTAAAAGCTGGATAAGACGAGGCTTGCAAAGCTTGCAGAGGTGCCTATCACTATGAATTATTTAAAAGAAGAGCGATTAAACGCCCTCGCCGCTGAGTATGTAGTTGGAACGCTGCGCGGCAAAGCGCGTACGCGCTATCAAAAGTTAATGATGCAGTATCAGGCTGTTAGCGATGCAACCGCACAATGGGAGCAATACCTTACTGGATTTGCTGAAACCTTGCCTCCGGTGACACCTCCTGACAGCGTGTGGGAGAGCATACAAGTGAAGCTTGGCCACAAGGCGGCCAATGATACAGAGTTTGTCGATCAAACGACTAACGCAAAACCAAGTAGCGACAATGTAGTTGATCTTGAAAAAGAAAAGCAGAAACGCTGGAAGAACTTATCATTCATATCCACAGCTGCTGCATTGGTGTTAGCCGTATTGCTTTTCATGATGCAACCTGTGCCTACCCCAGAGGTTTCCCATATTGCCGTAGTCAATAATGCTGATAACACGCCATTGTGGGTAATAGAAGTTTCTGACACGACAATGAATGTTAAGGTCACCGATGCATTTGTGGCGTTAGCAGACAAAGACTATGAGCTTTGGATGGTGCCGGCAAACGGCGAAGCACCAATTTCTCTCGGCTTGATGCCTGAAGTTAATGGCGACACGCGCGCGACACCAGATATCTTGCTAGATCAAAGTATCGCGGCGTTAGCAGTGAGCTTAGAAGCACCAGGCGGCTCGGTAACAGGCGCACCAACGGAAGTGCTATATATAGCACCGATTGTTTCAGTGTAATTTTACGCACAAAGCAGCACACCAAAAGGCCACGAAACGTGGCCTTTTACTTTTTATAAAAACTTTATTTTAATTTTTTAAATATTTTTGCATCTAAGGTGAAACCTCAGTCGTTTGGTCTCTTGAACTCATAAAAAAACAGAGAGACTCGACATGATCCAATTCAAACGCAAAACTTTGTCACTGGCTGTCGCCGTGACATGTGCAGCCGTAACTGCTGGCGCAATAGCGTCAAGTCACCGAGAAGCACCGAATATCACTCGCCACCCAGCGTTAGATAGCACCGACTTTTATGCTTTCAATAGCTATGAACAAGGCCGTGAAGATTATGTGACTTTCATAGCAAACTATATTCCACTGCAAGATGCTTATGGTGGCCCTAACTACTTTGCAATGGACCCGAATGCGCACTACGCCATTCATATTGATAGCGATGGCGACGCGGTTGAAGACTTAAGCTTTGTTTTTAAGTTTAACAATATGCTTGCTGCCGATAACGAAGGTATCGCCTTGCCTATAGGCCCTGAAGGCGAACAGAAAATGGTGAAAGTACCGCTTAAAAATGTAGGCGGAATCAGCGCAGACGATTCAAGCGCAGCAAACTTCTCAGAAATGTACAGCCTTACTATGGTAAGTGGCGACATGCAGACAGGCACGCGCACTACTCTTACTCCCGCCATGGGCGATATGTTTAAAAAGCCGCTTGATTACATTGGTAATAAAACCTTTACCAGTGAAGCGGAATACGCACGTTATGCTGAAAGCTTCATTTATTCGTTCAGTATCCCTGGATGCGATGACATGGCCAAAGTGTTTGTTGGTCAGCGTAAAGACCCCTTCGTTGTTAACTTAGGCAAAACATTCGACTTGGTAAATTATGTACCTGTTGAGGGCGACAGCGCACCGGGCGCAGGCGATGGTGAAGGTTTTCCTGGCGGTATAACGCAAAGTGCCATGAATGATGACTTAGCCGATAAAAACGTGACAGCGTTATCTATTGAAGTACCTAAGGCGTGTGTTACCGGTGAAGGTAATGGCGTAATTGGTAGCTGGACCACGGCAAGCTTGCCGCAAGCGCGTATCCTAAACCCAGATGCTACTTTTGCGAAACCTGAGACTAATGGTGGTGCGATGACTCAAGTGTCTCGTTTAGGTAACCCGCTAGTAAATGAGCTTGTTATCGGTATTGGCGATAAAGACAAATTCTCTACTTCTCATCCAAGTGCAGACGGTCAATTCGCTGATTATGTAACCCACCCTTCTTTACCAGAACTACTGAACATTCTGTTTAAAGATGCAGTGAATACTACGCTGGGTACGGATATTGAGACGCTTGCGCCGACGAATTTCCCGCGTATGGACTTAGTGACAGCGTTCCTTACAGGTTTCCCAGGCGTTAACCAGCAAGCAACGGTTACAGCATCAGAAATGCTGCGCCTTAACACAGGGATCCCAGCAACGCCAGCCGAATCACAGTCAGCATTTGGTGTTGCAGGCGATGACTTAGCAGGATTCCCAAACGGTCGCCGCCCAGGTGATGACGTGGTTGATATTGCCCTTCGCGTTGTTATGGGCCGCTTGTGCTATCCGATCCCAGTAGCAGGTGAGGATACAGATCTTGGCCTTTGTACACCAGAAGACGCCAGCGTGGGTAATGTACCTTTCACTGATGGTGCACCTGTAGATCCAAGCATGATTGATTCATCGTTTCCTTACCTAAAAACACCACTTGCTGGCTCTGAATAAGGAGATCCATCATGTCTATGAAGATTAGGTTATTTAACAAGAATCCAAATGCCCCCGCGTTTGTTAAGTCGGCTCAAGCCCCTTTGCAGAAACATAAGTTGTGGGTCATTTCTGGATTGGTGCTAGCGCTAACTGGTTGTTTCGATAGTGATGACGATAACGATTATCAAGCGCCAGAAGAAAATGCAGCGCCTGTAGCCGTTGATGAAATGCTAACGACGCAAGCAGATATTGCGTTTGATGGCACGTTGACAGCAACCGATGCCGATGGTGATGCACTTACCTTCGGGCTTGGTGAAAACGGTACGTTAGGTAATGCAGAAGTTAATGCTGATGGCAGCTTTACGTACACACCTAACGCTCAGGTAACGGGTAGCGATAGCTTCACATTCACCGTTTCTGACGGCGTAAATCCAGAAGTTACGGCCACCGTTAGCGTTACGATTGAGGCACAGCAGGTATCGTTCTCTAGCTATACCCGTGATGCCTTTAATCAAGCACCGACCGATGAACCGCTGCCAATTAACGGGCGCGAGTTCACCCAAGATGCTGACGACACCACGTTCGATGATTTATTGATTGGTCAATAACGAACGTTCAGTACCCAGTGTCAACCGTAAGGCCAGGGACGGCTTTTTTAAAGGAAGTTCTGATGAAGTTGATGAGAAGCAGTACTCTCATACTCCCTATAATGAGCGTATTGTCAGCCCTAACAGTCTGTTCGGTATCTGCTCAGTCTGAAAAACTCAATTATGATACCGTCATCGCAACGTGGCAGCCTAGGCAGCTATCCATAGCAAGTATCGACGAAGCGGAAAAAATTTTAACTTCGAGTAGATACCTTCAAGCAAAAGGTGATGAAAGAGAGCGTATTGCTAGGTTCACGAACATAATGCGACAAAAATTCGATTCGTTGAACGCGGGTCAAAAAGAGCGTTTAGTTGTTTTAGAAGCTCGACTACTTCAAGGCATTCATAAGTTCGAACAAGCCAAGCAACACCTTAATCAAATAGCCCGCTTTCGCTCTCCAGCTGCACAGTTATTGCTGGCAGACATAAACGTTCAGCAAGGTAACGCTAAAAAGGCGAAAGAAAACTGTGAAAAGCTGGTAGGGCAAACAAGTTTTTTAATCGCTTTCACGTGTATGGTTAACGCTGATTTTTCACAAAATAAAGACGTAAAATTTTTGAAAAAGCTTAGTGCTTTTGAGACCTACACGAGTACAGTGAGGCCTGCGGAGCGCCAGTGGTTTTATGAAGTACTTGCAGACATGTCGCTTCAACTTGGTAACGCTGAATCCGCGCTTGAGCACTTGTCACAAACAGAATTCGAAAAGCTACCTATAAGCGCAATGTTAGTTTGGGCCGACGCACATTTTGCGTTGAATAACTATAAGGCAGTGAGTTCTGGGTTTAGCAACTCCGTACCCGATATGTTGACAGCCGACGATGGCTTGCTACTTAAATGGGCAATTGCGGAACGAGCGCAAGGTATTGTGCGCTCTGAAGTACAAACTCAACTTGCTAAGAACATGGAAATTCGAGTATGGCGAGAAGACAGTTCTCACGCCGCACAGGTCGCCACTTACTTTTTAGAGATTGAACCTGATTACCCACTGGCGCTTAAATTTGCCGAAATTAACTGGCAATACGCACAGTCATTAGATGACAAAAACCTCCTAGAGCGCGCTCGACAGGCTAATGAAGTATCGACCAATGCCTAATGCTCTCAACCCCTTCAGTAAACGAGTCATGATTAAATTTATCACATTTTTCATCTTCGCCGCCTTCAGCGTTTTCACGCATTCACACGAACTGAGCAACGGCTATTTAACGCTTACAAATGATTCAAATAACACTTTGTCTGGCGAGCTTTTGCTAAAGCCTGAAGATATAGGGCAAGCAGCAGGGCTAGATAGTAATAATGACGGTAATTTGACCTGGGGTGAAGTCAACAGAAACCACACTATGGCGAACGACTATATCCAAAACCACCTAGTGATTCGAGATAGCGAAACGCGATGTACGGTTAGTATTGCTCCCCCTTCTATACGAGATATATCTGCAGAGTCATTACTGGTATACCCGCTGTCGGTAAATTGCGTATATGTAAACGAAGTATCGATACAATACACTGGCATAGTTAGCGATTTTCCCACCCACAAGCTACTCACAACGGTAACGTTAAACGACCACACTAGTGTTTATGTGCTAAGTGATGAACGCTCTTTTATCACTGCTTCTGCTACAGGAAAAAGCTGGATTTCCCAGTTTGGGGAGATGGTTTATCAGGGAATTTGGCACATTTTCATTGGACTAGACCATATACTGTTTTTGGTTGCTACGTTGCTCACCGTTAATCTTTACAGGGAAAATAAGAGCTGGGTGAAAGAGCAAAGCAAAAGGTACATTATAAAAAGTACGGTAATATTAGTAAGCACGTTTACGTTAGCGCACTCGATTACATTAACTGCCACAGCACTGGATTTTATTACGTTAAATAGCCGTATTGTTGAGCTAGGCATTGCTATATCAGTGGCTATAACTGCGCTTAATAACGTGTACCCAGTGATCATGCGTTTAGGGTTTATTACCTTTGGGTTCGGCCTACTCCATGGAATGGGATTTGCGAGCGTGTTTGGCGACCTTAATGCCCAGTCGGGCAGCTTGGTAATGAATGTATTCGCTTTTAATATAGGGGTAGAGCTGGGTCAACTTGCCATAGTTACGCTGCTATTACCCTTACTCATCTTACTTAGACACGTAAGGTTATATTCAAAAGCCATAATGCCAATTGCATCGTCAGTAATCGCGGTAGTAGCGATTAATTGGACGCTTCAGCGTTGGTAAAAGTGTGCGTCCTGTTGATTAATAAGAAATAGATAAAGCCAAATACGCTTTTGAACAATCTTTCGGCACTTAATCACAAAAAGCTTAAAAAGTTGTTGTATAGGCGCGCCGCATCGCTATAATGCCATGCATCAACACCACGTTGATAACCATACACAATGCCAGTGTGATGGAATTGGTAGACATGACGGATTCAAAATCCGTTGCTAGCGATAGCGTGGCGGTTCAAGTCCGCCCACTGGTACCATCTTCTTCGAAAGAAGGAGATACTAAAGCCGACCTTTGCGTCGGTTTTTATTTTTTGATTTCACTAGTTTCAGTGAATGATAATTTATCAAACTCATCTCATAACTGAACCCAAGTTTTAAGTCCCTTTAGCTTTTTCGTTTGCATGCTCCTTTTGGCTCAGATATCTACCTTCTAGGACAAATGCTAATTTTAAGAGCAGTATTATTAGCGCATTGAATAAATGTAGTTGGGGTATTAGTGTACACCACTTCTACAAAGTCACACATGCATAACTTCATGTCTAAAAAAGCCAAGTTGGGAGTAAAGCCGTTTTTTTATCATTAAAGGCTGAACTTAAAAAGAGTAACATTCTGAGGTTGCTCTAAGCTGTCCAGATATCTTACGGGTAGCTTCATTACTAGCCTTTTTCACGGCTTGTACATATATACTTTTTGCATTAACTGGGGTTTCCTTGCTGTTGCCCACCAAGCTAATAACAGTGCTTACCGAACCATCTAAACTAAAAATAGGTGCACTTACAACATTAATGTCTGGCAAGAAATCTTCTTTAAAACAACACAAGTTGCTTTTTTTTATTTCTTCTAGCAATTCGTAGAACATCGCTTTTTTTATAGGCTTACCCATGTAGCGTGGCATAGGTGCAGGGGAATCGTAGTAGTGTTCAACTAGCGTCTTACATCGCAGTTTAGGTAGGTGGGATAAGAAAATACGCCCAGCGGCAGAGGTAAACGGCGACAGCTCTGATCCCAAACGGATATTCACCGCCAAAAAGTGACTGGAGTCTAACCACTTTATCACTAGCGGTACATCACCATTCCAAATGGTTACAGTAATGGTTTTATCTAATTCTTGGTGAAGCTTATCTGCATATTCAAAGGCCACCTGAACGGGGTTTGAATGTTTTAGTGCCGACATACCTAAGCGAATACTGCTGTTTGAAAGCATGTATTTGGCATTGTCTAATTGCGACACATAACCAAGCTTGGTCAAGCTAACCAAGTATTTGTGAAGTCGACTGGGGCTCATTTCTGCCAGCTCAGATAACTTAGTTAGCGAGATAGGGCCGCTGTGCTCAGAGATTAACTCTAAAACCTCAAGCCCTAGTTCTAGAGAGCCAATACCCTTTCGGGTTGCAATTGCTTTGTCGTCATCCATTGTGTTGCTGCCTCTTCATCCAAGTGGGCGTCATGCTACCCCAGCTTCTCACCGCATTACAGCGTAATTAAACCGCAAGATTGGTTTCAATAAATGCGCGATTTTCCTCAAGGGCTTGCGAGTCACCGTAAAATTGCACTTTCCCTTTCACAATAAGAATGTGCTGATCGCACAGCGTCTGCAATACCTTAATGTTTTTATCCACAATAATGGTCGACACACCGGTTTCTTTAATTTTGCGAATAACATCCCAAATTTCTCTGCGAATAAGTGGTGCTAAGCCTTCTGTGGCTTCATCGAGTATCAGTAAATCTGGGTTGGTCAAAAGCGCCCTACCTATAGCTAGCATTTGCTGCTCACCGCCAGAGAGTTGAGTGCCTTTATTGGTTAAGCGCTCTTTTAAACGAGGGAACACCTCAAGCACCTTCGCATAAGTCCAATGCGCTTCACCTCGCGAGTTTTTTCGCGCGGCCATTTGTAAGTGCTCTTTCACAGTTAAGTTGTGAAACATGCCCCGTCCTTCTGGCACATAGGCAATATCGTTGCGCATGCGTTTCCACGTGGGAAGAGCACCAATTTCTTTGCCCTTGTACAAAACAGCGCCACTACGCGGCTTTACGATCCCCAAAATAGATTTCAATGTTGTGGACTTACCCATGCCGTTGCGACCCATAATACTTACGGTCTGCCCTTTTTTAATGGCAAATGATATTCCGTGCAGAATATGGCTTTCTCCGTATAAGGTATGAATGCCTTTTACCTCTAGAATGTTGTCTGTCACGTTAAAATACCTCGTCATCGTTGCCTAGATAGGCTTCTTGAACTAAAGGGTTTGCTCGAATGTTATCTACCACATCGGTGATCAAATGCTGCCCATCCACCATCACGGTCATTAGGTCAGATAGCTCAAAAACGGCATCCATATCGTGCTCTACCAGCACAATGCAGTAGCGCTTTTTCAGCGACTTAAGCAGGTCAATAATGATAAGCGACTCTTCATGGCCCATACCCGCCATTGGTTCATCAAGTAAAAGTACTTGGGGGTCGGTCGCCAATACCATGGCAATTTCTAGCTGACGCTGCTCACCATAACTAATGGCGCTGGCTTTGATATTGGCTTGCTTCAATAGCCCTACCTGTTCAAGGGCATCTTGGGCAATCGCAGTTACATGCTTACTTGAATGCTTCGACTTAAACATATTAAAGCTGCTACCCACTCGTTGCTGGGCGGCAATGCAACAGTTTTCCAAGCATGTGGCATCTTTGAAAATATTGGTTTTTTGAAAACTTCGCCCTATTCCTTTGCGGCAGAACTGATAACTTTTCAGGCCCGTAATATTTTCACCTCGATACAAAATCACACCCTTAGTTGCCGGATACGTACCGCACAATATATTCAGCAGGGTGCTTTTTCCCGCGCCATTAGGACCCACAATACTATGCAGCGATTTGTCGTAAAACTTAATATTAAATTCGTTGAGCGCTTTTAATCCGCCCCAGTGCTTTGAAAGGTTTTCAGCTTGTAAGATACATTCACTCATTTGCGTTTCCCTCCGACTAACTGCTCAGTTAGCCCGGCAATACCACTTTTTAGTAGCAGTACCATTAAGATGATGAGCGAGCCCATCCAAAACATCCAATACTGGGTCATGTGTTCAATGCCGTAGTGCAAGCTCTCATAAATGAATACACCTAGAATTGCCCCAAAAATAGTGCCTAGACCACCTAAAATAGCCATTACTAATGCAGAAGCAGAGACTTCCCAACCCATCATGGTTGGATTAACAAAACCGTATTGAAGCGAGAACAAGTAGCCTGCGTAAGCGGCAAGTGATGAAGACAATACATACGACACTAAACGGAAGTGAAAGATGTTGTAGCCAAGTGCAGTGGCACGCTCAGGGTTTTCTTTTATTGCGTCAATCACACGCCCAAACCGAGAATGCAAACTAACTTTACAAAACACGTAGCAGTTAAATAGCGATAGCAAGCACAGGTAATAGAAGTGGTTCTCGTTATCTAAATCTAAGAAATTTAAACCAAAAATGCTGGTTTCGGGTTTTAGATAAATAAATAACCCGTCTAAGCCGCCGTATTCCGTTGAGTCGGCAAAGAAATAGAATGTCATTTGCGCCAATGCCAGCGTTATCATGATCATATAAATACCGCTAGTTCTTAGCACAATTAAGCCAACAATAAGTGCAATAGCACCACTAGCGGCCATGACATAAAAGGTATACAACCAAAAGTTAACCACTTCGTATTCGGGGAGCATAATGGCAAATAAGTATCCGCCTAAGCCGTAGAACATGGCGTGACCAAGGGTAATAAGGCCAGTTCTTCCCACCAAGTAGTCCAAAGACATAACAAAAATAGACAAAATCAGCATGGTGGAGATTTTGTTTACGTAAAACGTGTTCTCATTGAAAAATAAGGGGATACCCAAGGCAATAAAGAAAAACGCAAAAATAAATACTTTTTCAGCTTTGCTAGAAAATACAGACATCGTACAACCTTAACTTTTGAAAAGCCCTTGTGGTTTAAAAATAAGGATAAGTGCCATTAGCAAGTAAATTGTCATACTCGACATGCCGGGCAACAGCACAGATGCGAACGTATCAACAATGCCTACTAGCAAGGCCGCCACAAAAGCCCCTTTTATTGAGCCCATTCCCCCAATCACCACCACAACAAAGCATGAAATGAGTACGCGTTCGCCCATACCAGGTACTAAACTCACCACAGGCGCAGAAACAATACCGGCCAAGGCAGATAAGGTAACGCCAACGGCGAAAACGACGGTAAATAATGTGCCGATATTCACGCCCAAGTTCTCAACCATTTCTCGGTTAGACTCACCGGCGCGGATCATCATGCCAAGCTTAGTATTGTTGATGACGTAATACATGCCTATGGCAATACCCACACACAATACCGACAGGAACAAGCGATAAACCGGATATTCAACGATATCGGTAATTTGAATAGACGATGACAGCAGCTCAGGTACATCAACCCCCAGAGGGTCGTTACCCCAAATGAAGCTTTGTGCCGCGTTAAAAATAAAGATTAAACCAACCGTTAGCAGTACCTGATCAAGGTGGTCGCGCTTGTATAAATGCACTATTAGAAAGCGCTCAATAATTACGCCTATGACCATAGCAATACTGCAAGCAATGACCACAGCTAACCAAAAGCTGTCTGTCATGGCGGCAAAGTAATACACCAAATAAGCGCCAATCATATACATAGAGCCATGAGCAAGGTTCAAGATACCCATAACGCCAAAAACTAATGTGAGACCTGATGCAACCAAAAACAGTAACAGCCCATACTGAATACCGTTTAGTAATTGCACGAAGAAAAGCGACATTTCCATTTTTATACCTCTATGGGGAAGCCCGTGGGCTTCCCTACTTGCAATAACTTATAAACGACAACCACGTGCTGGGTCATTCAGGTTCGCAGCAGCGGTTTTAACCACCACGTTTTCTCCGTTCTCAACCTTTCTTAAATAGATGTTTTGAATTGGATTGTGCGCCTTAGAGAAATGGAAGCTGCCGCGCGGGCTATCAATTTCAATACCTTCCATTGCCTTTATCAGAGCTTTTTTGTCAGCGGTATTACCCTTGGTTGCTTCCACGGCTTGAATAATCAATTGACCGGCGTCATACCCTTGAACGGCGTATAAGTCAGCAGGCTTGTTGTACAATGACAAATACTCGGCTCTGAACGCTTTGTTCTTAGGGTTATCCAAGGTGTCGGCATAGTGTAGTGTGGTGAATAGGCCGTCAGCGGCTTCACCTTGCGCTTCAATGGTGCCTTCGGTTAGGAAACCAGAACCAATAAGTGGAATTTTGCCTTTAAGCCCCATGGCATCGTAGTCTTTAACAAACTTAACCGAGCCACCACCGGCAAAGAACACAAATACAGCATCAGGCTTTATTGAGGCAATTTCAGTTAGGTAAGACTGAAACTCTGTTTTTGGAAACGGTACGAAAATTTCCTTAACCACTTCGCCACCAGCTGCTTCAAATGATTCTGAAAACGCGGCAAGCGACTCTTTACCAAACCCGTAGTTCCAGCTTAGTGTCACCACCTTTTTATAGCCCATTTCAATGGCTTGGTTACCCATTGGATAAGCAGTTTGCCAAGACGAAAACGACGTGCGGAACACATTCGGCTGACAGAATGCTCCTGTTGCAGCGTTAGCACCTGCATTGGGAATGATCATGATAGAGTCTTTGTTTCTAACCGATTTGATCATGCCCATTGCTACCCCTGAGTGAACTGGGCCAATAATGAAATCGGCATCGTCTTTATCGGTCATTGCAGAGGTTAACTCTGGAGCGCGTGCTGGCTTTGCTTCAGTGTCGCTAATGATGAATTCAACAGGGCGACCGGCAATAGTATTGCCCTTTTCTTTTAGGGCTTGTTTCAGGCCGTTAGTAGCAGCCTCACCCAATCCAGCATAAACACCACTGTATGGCAGCATTACGCCAATTTTTATGGGCGATTCGTCGGCATGTGCAGACATACCTGACAACACACTTGTCGCCATCACACTACTGGCCAAGACGACTTTTCTGAGCGTTTTATTTTTAAATATCATGGTAAGTTACTCGTATTGTGGTAGGTGAATGTTAAAAAGCGTATTTCGCCATTGCTTGAACGCGGCTCATATCGCCGTCGAAACCGTCAACAGTTTCACGCTTTGCGTAGGTATATTCCAAGCCAACCGATAGCGGCTTAGTAATGTTGTAGATGTAGTTAATGCGCGTGCTGTAAACGTCATGTGTGCGCGAGCCCACCATGCCTTCGACGGTGTCTACATCTAATGAAGAGAAGATAAGATTGGTACGAGCGCTTTCGCTCCACAAGTGGCGATAAGCTACAGTAACCGCGGTTGCATCAATGGCATCAAAGTTACCTTCATCGTCTAGGAAGGCACCATTGGCAGCATTTACGCCAACATAACGACCTAAGCCCGAACCACTAGCTACTTGAATGCGAATATCATCGCCATTGCTCAAGTTAATGCGCGATGAAAGCGATAGTGCAATACCCGTGTCTGAGTAATCTTCGCCTTGTGTTTCATAAGCAAGCTGACGCAAGATACCGCCCACTTTCACATGACCCCAGCTGGCTTTCATCGTATAAGTACCAATGAGATCAGGTACAGAATTGTCATCTGTCGTAATTTGCGCGGTAGTGGTAGTGCCAACGGTTGTCTCAGGGTTTTCCAGCGCCACTTCAAAACCGTTATTTGAATAACGAATTTGTGGTTGACGAGTAAAAGCCACACCGTCTGTTGTACCAATAAAATCTACTGATTCAACCAAAGCGCCTAGGTCCATGATAGTTGACCAAGTTTGACCAATTAGCCAGTTGTTGTATTTCAAGTAAGCATGTCGCATACGTGGCGTATAGGAGTTGCTCACTCGCTCATCACCACCAGATGTCAATAGAAAGTCAAATTCAAACACACCGGTAATGACGTCTTCACCGTCTACTGGCGTATTGGTAGTAAATCTGAAACGAGACTGTTTCGCGTGCGCATCAAATCGGCCACCTAGCCCATCGTCTGTGGCGCCCGTTTGTACCAAAGACGGTACGTAAATATCACGTCCAGGGCCAACACCTTCACCGTTTGAGTAGTCGCTATACATTGCGTCAACTTTGATATAACCAGAGAATTTCACCTCGGTGTCAGCTAGGTTCGCTGCCTCTGCGCCATTAGCAAGCGCTAAACCAACCGATAGTGACGAGGCAAGTAGGGGCTTGATGAGTGTTTTTTGTTTTAAAGTATTCATTCAGTTCTCCGTTGTAAATGTGCCAAGCATGTGTGTGATAAACAGAAACAACTGACGTTAAGGCAACCCACCTTTGTAAATTTTGTGTTATGCAATTGTTTCTAAACAGGGAACTTACTGTGAAGATAAATCACAAACCAATACCAAATGAGTGGCTCGCAATACTTAACGGGTATGGCTTTGCGGTATATAGGTTGAACAACAATGCATTGAAAAACATATAAACCATTGTTATTAATTGATAATTACAAGCAGATTTGGAAGAGCATTGATAGCTCTTATAGACAAAAATTACACGCCACAACTTATTCATTATTTATAAATTAATTCACCAATAATTAAAAATGAGCAAACATAAAGGAAAAAAAATAAATAAAAAACCCGCCATTAGGCGGGTCCAAATTGCTTGGGAGCGATGTTACTTTTGTTGCTGGTGTTACTTTTTAAGATAGCGCTGAACAACAATGATAGTGCCGCCAATGACTAGCCCCCAAAACGCGGAGGAAAGCCCTAATAACGACAAATCCGATGCGGTAATAAGAAAGGTACACAACGCCGCTTCTCGATCTGCAGGTTGGCTTAATGCTGTAGAAAGTGACCCTTCCAGCGCCCCCAAAAGTGCAATACCGGCCACCATTGCGATAAACGCAGCAGGAAACGCTTGAATCACACTCACTAGCGCGGCACTAAATAGCCCAAACATAATGTACCACAGCATGGCGACAGCAGAGCCAAAATAGCGTTTTTTAGGGTCGGGGTTGGCATCTGGGCCGGTGCAAATGGCAGCGGTTATTGCAGATAAATTCACCCCATGACATGCCGTTGGCGCAAACAAGATACTCATAAGCCCACTACCTGCAACAATCTGATTTGACGGTGGTGAATACTTGTCTTGCTTTAGTATGGCGATACCAGTAATAAATTGGCCGCTCACAGCAACTAGCATAAGCGGTATTGAAATACTAAATAATGCAGTGAGTGAGAAGCTAGGCATGTACCAATTGGGTGTTGATATTTGCCAGTCAACTTGTTGAAATGACAAATCATAGTTTAAGGCCAGTACCCCTACCCCAATAGCAACGGTAAGCATGATGGCGTAACGCGGCAGCAAGTGACGCAATAAAATATAGCCTGCGAACATCACTAGCCCCAGTAAAGGCGCTTGTGTCATTTTAGAGAAGAGATCCAGAGAGAAGTTAACCAGTATTCCTGCCAACAATGCCGCAGCTAAGGCCAAAGGCAATCGGTTCACTAGTCGCTCAAATGCCCCTGTTACTCCCAATAACAACAAAATGCCACCAGACATAATGTACGCGCCTATCACATCGCTCCACGGCATACCCGGCACTAAGGTGACGAGCAAGGCAGAACCCGGTGCATTCCATGCAAAAAGCAAGGGCATGCGATAGCGCAAGCTAAACCAACCACATAGTAAACCGCTAGCAATAGACATCCCCCAAATCCAAGAAGTCAGTACCTCACTGCTCAAATTCGCCGATTCGGCAACTTGAAACAAGATAACCAGTGGACCTGCATAGCCCATTGTCGAAGCAAGGATCCCCGCTACTGCGGCAGACAACGACCAGTCTTTTAACGGTGGAAAAGAAATGAAAGTAGGCTGATTTTGCATAAGTCACTCCATTGGTTGCCGTGCTACCCGCAAGAAATTGCCTGCGAATAGCACAGCTTGGGAACGCGGTTTACTTAAACTACATATTTCCGTTTGAGATGCGTGTAGTAGGTATAACAGAACGAGTAAACAGTGATGTTACACGCTTTGTAAATTAAGCGTTTTCAACAACGTTAGGTTGTACACCGCTTATATGTTTTGCGCTACTGGCGCGATGTTGGTGAAAATAAAATATCCCCATGGCAAGCGCACAAATAATGCCTGGAATAGCAAACACCATGAAATTAAGGTGTAGTTCAAGCTGTTCTGACAATAAATAGCCACCCAGTAAGGGTCCTACGATAGCGCCGTTTCTGCCAATCCCCGATGCCCAACCAAGGCCGGTAGAACGAATGTGTAACGGATAGTACTGCGCTGCACAGGCATATAAGAGTATTTGACTACCTATTGTTGCAGCACCCGCCACAGCAATAGCCGAATAGCGCACAAAGCTTGGTATATCTAAGCCCATAAGGGTGATTGATACCGCAGCAGCAATAAAGAAGAAGGTGAGTACTTTAGGCAAATTAGAACGATCGCCAAGCCACCCGCCATAAATAGCACCAGCAATAGCACCAACGTTAAGCACTAGTAAGAATTGTAAACTAGACCCCAACGAGAACCCTGCATTATTCATCAGTTTAGGTAACCAAGACGTTAATGCGTATACCATCAGTAAGCAGCAAAAGAACGCACACCACAACAAAATAGAAGGCAACGCATTTTGACCGTTAAAGAGTTGCTTAACGCCAAAATGGCTTGGTGCTACTACACTATCGTCTTCCTCGCCCTTGAGAGACACATCTGTATTTGAAGGTGCAATTCGCGAGATGATTTTCTTGGCGGTGTCTCTTTTTCCCTGACGAATGAGAAACGCCAGTGATTCAGGTAAAAAGGCAAGAATTAAAGGAAGTAACACGAGGGGTAAAATAGCCACATAGAAAACCGATTGCCACCCCCACTGTGGAATCATTTGCATGCCTAACCAAGCCGCCATCATACCACCGACAGAATAGCCACTAAACATAATGGCCACCAGAGTTCCGCGCATTTTTTTAGGCGAATACTCGTTCATAAGCGCAACTACATTAGGCATAACTCCACCAATGCCTAGCCCGGCAATAAAGCGGCATATACCAAACTCGGTCACATTGGACGCAAAAGCATTGATGAAGGTAAAACCACTAAACAGTGCAATACAGATAGCAATAGACAAGCGACGCCCGATGCGATCTGCCAATTGTCCAAAAACAATTGCCCCAATCATCATTCCAAATAACGCATAGCTACCCAACGCGCCTGCCTGTACAGGTGTTAATGACCACTGTTCCATTAATACAGGTAGCACTACGCCGTACACAACTAAGTCGTAGCCGTCGAATATAATAATCAGTGCGCACAGCAGTAACGTGCGCAAATGAAAGCGGTTAAATTTTGCATTGTTTATTAATGCGGTTAATGCATTACTCATAACTCTTTTCTCATAAAGAAAGCCGCTTAAAAGCGGCTTTTTATTCTTGTTTTTTACCCACAATCTCCACCAGCAACAGGCAAAATAGTTCCTGTAATATAGCTGGCTTCATCTGAAGCTAAATACAAAATGGCAGATGCTTGTTCATCTAGGGTGCCGTAACGAGACATAAAACTGGTATCAATGGTCTGATCGACAATTTGCTGATACCAAATTTTTTCCTGCTCACTTTGTGTAGACTCGTTGCGCGGAATAATGCGCTGAGGCGCGTCGGTTCCACCTGGTGCCGTGGCATTCACACGAATATTGTGCTGCGCGTACTCAAAGGCGAGTGACACTGTCAGTGCATTCACGCCCCCTTTTGCCGCGGCATAAGGCGCGCGGTTTACACCACGAGTAGCAACCGAAGACACGTTCACTATGGCGCCTTTTCCGTTGTCTAACATGGCCGGTAATACTGCGCGACAACACCACAACGTGGGGAACAACGAGCGACGAACTTCTTTTTCAATTTCGTCAGCTTGATAATGCTCGTAGGGTTTGGCCCAAATGGTCCCCCCCACATTATTGATAAGCTTATCGATTCGCCCAAAATGCGCCGATGCCGTATTCATAGCATTAAGCGCACCTTCATAGGTTTCTAAATCAGCCTCTACAGCAATAACATCCGCACCGTTTTCATTGAGTGACTGGGCAATCTGTTGAACATGCGCTGAGCGGTCAACCAATACCAACTTAGCTCCCTCAATAGAGGCTCGTTGTGCAACGCGAAGGCCAATGCCTTGCGCTGCGCCAGTAACTACGATGACCTGCTCATCGAAGCGCAAACTCATGCGGCTTCCTCTTTAGGCTGGCTGGGGTTAAATTTTTCGTAGTGGAACGAATATGGATTTGTGCCCGCATCTTTAAAGTATTGACGCACGGCATCAACCATCGGCGGAGGTCCACATAAATATGCATCGGCATCAGCAAGTGCAAATGGAACACTTTCCATATGATCAGTAACAAAACCCAACTTCTCATGTGCGCTATCTGGGTTAACTACGACAGTGGCGTAGCTAAAGTTGTCTAATGCCTCGGCATATTCTTGTAAGGCTTCAAGCTTCACCAAGTCATCCACATTAGTCACACCGTAGAGTAAATACACAGGTTGACTTGTTGGAGCCTGCACAAGCGACGCAAGCATAGAAAGAATAGGTGCAAGCCCTGTTCCGCCTGCTAGCATAAGTACTGGGCGCTCTACTGCGCGCAAGTAAAAGCTACCTAGTGGACCGGTTACGGGAAGCACATCTCCAGCACTTGCGTCTTTGCTCAAGTAAGTACTCATTAGGCCATTAGGCACATTGCGGATAAGGAAGCTTGCATCTTTGCTTCCCGGGCAAGAGCTAAATGAATACGCTCGGGTCTCATCTGAGTTTGGCAGCCCCAAGTTAATATATTGACCAGGCAAGAAATCAAGTGGCGCAGACAAAGCGACATTTAATTCAATGGTGGTATCTGACAATGCATTTACACTGGTAATGGTGCTTGTAATGCTTTGCGGGCCTGATGCGCAGAGTGAAGAGGATGCAGGAATAGAAATCACCACATCTGATTGAGGTTGCATCTGACAGGTAAGAATTAGCCCATCAGCAGCTTCATCGTCGGTTAACGCTTCATCGATATATTCATCACCTAATTCGTAAGTACCTTGCTTGCAGCTACCTTTACAGGTTCCACAAACACCATCAGAGCAGTCCATTGGCAGTTTCACTTGATGGCGATAGGCGGCGTCGAGTACTGTCTCGCCATCATTACACTCGATAACACGCGTTACACCGTCTTCGAAATTAAGAGCTACTTTGAAAGACATAATAATTCTCCGTCTTTACAGGTGATATACATCAATAACCTGATTGATGTAATCATTATTCAAAATCACTTTTTTACGCGTAATAACTGGCGTTTCGCCACTGATATCCAACGAACAAAACACAGTTCCAAAAAAGTGTGATGTCTCGCGATAGCGATGGCTTAGCGTATTGAAGTTGTAGCGGATTTCCGCTGTTGTCTCGTCTTGGTTCAGTACTTCTAAATTACTACATTGATGCGTGGTTCTCGGCTCAGGCATACTCGCGCCAGAACGCTCAGTCTTGATGCGGTATACTCTGTCTTCCAAACCATTGCGATTGGGGTAATAAATGAGTGAAATTTCTTTATGAGGATCGTTGGTTAATTGATCATCATCATCCCATGCTGGCATCCAATATTCGCACTTTGGGTGATAACACATTAGCCAGTCATCCCATTGACGGTCGTCAAGTAACCGCGCCTCGCGAAATACAAAGGTCTGAATTTCGTGATAAGTCATAGCTTCCACCTCTTAATCTTTTTGTATGACTGGAATATGACTGGCTCTTTCTAGCTCAATCGCATTTAACATTTCTTCAATCCAGTGTTTGTGGTGATGAACATATAACCCTTCGTCTTCTGGTTTGACACCTGAAGCTATAGTGTCCATACCAACGCCTTTGGCATAGTCGTCTGGGCCTTCCCTCCAATGAGCAGCACCGCGACTCATATCATTCCATCTCATATCACGCGCTTCGTAGCCCTGCTGACAACCTCTGAACTCTTCTAGATCATCCGGTGTTCCCATGCCAGATACGTTAAAGAAATCTTCATATTGACGAAGGCGCTTTTGACGATTTTCAGCAGATTCACTCTTAGGCGCGAAGCAGTAAATAGACACTTCCGTCTTATTCACAGAAATAGGTCGAAGTACGCGAATTTGCGTTGAAAATTGGTCCATCACGTAAACGTTAGGGTACAAACACAAATTGCGCGTTTGATTCACAATGGTGTCAGCTCTTGCCTCACCAACTTCTTGTTTTAGGCGTCCAAGTTGATTATAGATAGGACGTGCTGCTGGATTTGTTAAACGAGTCCATAACATCATATGACCGTTTTCAAAAGAATAGAAACCACCTTCGCCCGACCAGCTTTTTGCATCAACCGCTTCAGTCCCGCCGTCCTCATAGTTGCGGTGACTCATCGTTGATAAGTAGTTCCAGTGAACGGTTCCAACATGATAGCCATCGGCGCCGTTTTCAGCAGTTAGCTTCCAGTTTCCTTCGTAGGTGTACGTTGAAGTACCACGAATCACTTCGATACCTTCTGGGTCTTGATCCACAATGTTGTCGATAACCTTCGTGGTTTCACCTAAATATTGCTCCAACGGAAATACATCGGCATTCAAACTACCGAACAAAAAGCCGCGATAGGATTCGAAACGTGCAATGTGCTTAAGGTCATGAGAGCCATCTGTGTTGAACGACTCAGGGTAACCACCTTTCTTCTGATCACGCGCTTTTAAAAGTCTGCCTGAGTTGTTAAATGTCCAACCGTGGAAGGGGCAAGTAAAAGACGTTTTGTTACCGCGCTTACGACGACACAGTGTGGCACCGCGGTGCGAGCACGTATTTAAAATGGCATTTAGGTCGCCGTCTTTGTTGCGCGTAATAACAACCGGCTGGCGACCAATTGTAGTAGTGTAATAGTCACCGATTTCGGGAATTTGGCTTTCATGTGCCAAAAATACCCAGTTGCCTTCAAAGATGTGTTTAATTTCTAAGTCAAACAAGTCTTTGTCGGTAAAGATCCCACGGTCACAGCGATAATGTCCCGTCTCTTCATCGGCCTCAACGGCACCACGGATCTTCTGTTCTAGTTGATTCAATGTTGCTGACATAATTTATCTCCCGAAGGTAGCAGGCTTACGCCTGCTCCACAGTTGCACGGGCACGAGCATGCTTGTCTTGCTTCTCGTCGTTCTTCGTTGCCATTAATGTGATGTTGAATTCCACATCAAGGTAGTTGTCTTTGAAGCCCATGGCTTCAATTTGCTCTGGCTCAGATACACTTTTTGCTTCAACAACCAATTCGTCACGCGTTGCGAAAGCAAAATCGTCATAGGTGTATTCATCACCGGCTAAGTTAATTTGCGTAGTAAGGTGCTTAAAGCCGTCTTTGGCTACAAAGTAGTGAATATGTGCTGGGCGATTACCATGACGGCCAAGGCTTTCTAGCACTTTCATCGTTGAACCACCTGGAGGGCAACCGTAGCCGCTAGGTACAATACTGCGTGCGCGATAACAGCCTTGCTCATCAGCTATGATGCGGCGACGTAAATTAAACGGAGTTTGAGAAGGATCAAAATGTGAGTAAGCACCTTTCACGTCTGCATGCCAGATATCAACGACTGCGCCTGCAATCGGGTTGCCTTCTTCATCAACAACCTGACCGTGTAGCCACATTTCTTGGCCAGGAGACTGACCATCATCCATTCTTGCTTCGCCTTCACTTGTAGGCGCGCCTTCGACATACAACGGACCTTCAATAGTACGTGGAGTACCGCCTAGCTCACCAATAGCAGCGTCTTTGGCGTCTTCACGAACATCAAGAAAATGATCAAAACCTAAACCTGGAGCAAGCAGCACGGCTTCGCCATTAGCACCTAATTCATTTAGGTAGTTAACGCCTTGCCAAAACTCTTCTTGTGTAATGTCGAGGTCTTCAATCATCTTAAACACGTCAGTTAGCAAGCGGTGCATAATTTCTTTAGTGCGAGGATTGCCTTTGTCGTTGTCTAGGCCAGCGGCACGCTTAAGTAACGTTTGAACATGTTCAGTTTGTAAAGTATTGATAGTAGTCATAGTCTTAGTCTCCGCGCTGCAATGCAGCGAGTTTTTGCCTGTTAGTCTTTTATTTGATTGATGAAGGGTGCTGACACAAAGGCGTCACACTCATCGTCATAAAGGGGTACAGCGGTAAGCCCATTAGTACGTCGTGTAAATGCTGGTTATCCTTCACCTCAAATATGCTCACATTGGCGTATTGACCAGCCACTCGCCAAAGGTGTACCCAAATGCCTTCTTCCTGCAGTCCTTCGGCATAGTTTTTTTCTTTCAACTTAATTGCATTAAATTCTTCTTCGCTCAGATGTGCTGGCGGTATCACAGTCATTTCAACTTTGAATAACATATTTGCTCCTTACTTCGCCTTGCGGATGTATTGGCGTAATTTGTCCTCATCGATTTCGAGCCCTAGCCCGGCTGTCGTAGGAACTTCAACGCCAAAGTTGTGATAATTTAGAGGGGATTTAACGATGTCATCGCACTGCAGAAGTGGGCCAAACATCTCTGTTCCAAATTCAATAACAGGTAGAGTCGACCATGCATGTAACGCGGCAGTGGTACCCACAGTGCCTTCGAGCAGCGTACCGCCATATAGCCCAATACCTGCCGCGTTGCACACAGCAGCCACATCAAGTGCACCAAACAGTCCGCCTGCTTTGCCTATCTTAAGGGCCACTGAGCCTGTGAAGCCTTGCTGAGCCAACAAAAGGGTATCTGTGCTATCAGCAATAGATTCATCAGCCAAAATGCCGATGTTAAATTTCTTAGACAGACGGACAAGGCTGGCAAAATCTTTTGCAGGAGTCGGTTGCTCTACTAAATCAATACCGGCTTCTTGTAGTGCAGCCATACCATAAGTAGCTTGAGACTCGCTCCACGCTTGATTAACATCAACCCGAATGCTTACGTCATCGCCTAACGCTGCTTTGATCTTGCCCACATGCGCTACATCGTCACGTACCGAACGAGAGCCGATTTTCAGTTTGAAAATGTTATGACGCTTTTCGGCTACCAGGCCTTTCGCTTCTTCAATGTCTTTTTCGGTATTGCCTGAGGCCAATACCCAAAGACAAGACAAATGATTATTGCAAGAACCACCGAGTAAGGTTGAAACTGGCACGCCAAGTTGTTTACCAAGTAAATCAAGCAGGGCCGTTTGCACCGCAGACTTGGCAATAGGGTTGCCTCTAAAAGCAAGTTGTAACTTGTTAATTAATGCTTTAGGGCTGGCAACTGACTGTCCAATCAAATAAGGTGCTAAATAAGTATCAATGTTGGTTTTGATACTTTCTGGGCTCTCAGCGCCGTACGCAAGACCACCTATTGTTGTACCTTCGCCAATACCTTCAAGGCCGTTGTCGTCGGTAATTCTTACGATAACCATCGACTGAACCGCCATAGATGTCATGGACAATTTGTGTGGTCGTATCGTAGGAATATCGACAATGTAAGTTTGAATTTGTGATATCATGAAAATGTTAATTTTGTGTTGCCAGTAAATGTCTGCGTGTAACCTACAAATATTTTTTGTTAACAACCAATATTGATTTAGTTAGTATCGATACCTAGGAGGTATGGTGGAGTTAAGGCATTTACGCTACTTTTGTGCGGTAGCGGAAGAAAAGAACATGACCAGAGCGGCCGAAAAGATATTCATGGCCCAGCCACCTTTAACAAGACAAATCAAACAGTTAGAGGAAGAGGTTGGCGTTCAACTCATTCAACGAGAAGCCCGTGGCATTACCCTAACCCCCGCTGGCGAATACTTCTGGAAACAGGCTCAACTCATACTTGAAAAGTTAGCTTCATGTGTTGAAGAAAGTCGGCGAATTGATGCAGGAAAAAAGCGAATTTTCAGAATTGGCTTTGTTCCATCCATTTTTTACGGGCAACTTCCTCAGCTTGTTAGGCGATTAAGACAGCAGCACAAAGTGGATGTTGAACTGCACGAAATGAAAACTGGTGAACAAATAGAAGCCCTCAAGTCAGGTAAAATTGATATGGGTTTTGGTCGGGTTGTGATGCCATCACTAGAAGCCGATGTGACACAGAAGTTGTTGTTCAGCGAGCCTATCCTTGCCGCTCTACCTATCCATCATCCACTTGCTAATGACGATGTTGATATGGCAGAGCTCGCAACACTGCCGTTAATTACTTACCCAGGTGGTAAGCCTCCAACGTTCGCTAACATCTGTTTGGATCTGTTTGCCAGTCGCGGGTTGAGAGTCAGAGTTGCCCAACAAGTTAATGATATAGGTACTGCACTGGGTCTTGTTGCCTCAGATATGGGCTTCACCCTTGTGCCTGAACAAGTGATGCGCATGAATAGAGATGGTGTAGCGTTTGTTCGGCTTAAAGACGACGGCATAAACAGCCCGGTGTTTCTCAGTAAACGTGAGGAAGCCGAAGATGACATTATGGCTGCGGCCATGGTGATATTAGATGAGTTGGTGCAAAACCGAATAGAAGGTCGCTACCCCTAAAAGGGGTTAGCGCAGATCTTGTTTTATTTGTTCAGCAGCATGCTTAAGTACTGGAATACAATGCTCGGTGATGGTCTCTAAGCTCACCCTTAATGCATTGGTACTTAAGTTCATCGCCCCCAGCAATTCACCTTTGCCACTAAATACAGGTACAGCAACCGAGCGCAACCCTGCTTCAAGCTCTTGATCAACAATACTAAAACCTTGTTGCTTAACCTTAATCAGTTCCTGTTCTAACGCCTGTGCAGTGGTAATACTCTTCTCAGTGTGTGGGTGTAACTGTGCTTCATTCACCCATGCTGTTAACTCTGAAGCGTCAAGATGTGCTGCAAGTACTCGTCCCATTGACGTATACGGTGCAGGCAGTCGAGTGCCCGTTGTTATGTTAATCGACATAAGACGATGTGATGCCGGAGAACGCGCCACGTACACCACTGACTGTCCATCTAACTTCCCAAGAGACGCCGACTCCCCTAATTCTGCGGTAATCGATTTAAGATAATGCTCAACCACTGCTATATAACCATTGCTGCTGGTATAAGCTTGCCCTAACGACAGCACTTTAGGTGCCAAGGCGAAGAGTCGCCCCTCGCGACGGATATAGCCAAGAGAATGCAATGTAAGCAAAAACCGACGGGCTTTAGCCCTATCAATTCCCATTTTTTCAGCTACTTGCGATAAGGTCATCTCTTTGTTTTGACCATCAAACGCCCCTAACACCTCTAGTCCGGTAGCAAGCGCGCTTATGTAATCGCGATGGGTTGACGGTATTTTTTCTTCACTCATGCACTTTGTCTCTTGTTGGTTCTTGCGAATTATTTCTTATTGTTTAACGAAGTGCCAGTTCTCTTATGAATTCAGCAACATAAATTGGTTTGACTGATCGTCCTAGCAATTTTTTAACATTTATTACTTGACCTAAACAATCAAAATTATTAATTTGTTCGCATTATGAATCAACATTCGTATTGCGAACTTTTATTATGACACTATTTACATCACTTTCAAAAGCTATTGAAGATGGCGTTAAGGACGGCGACATCGTTGCATTAGAGGGATTTACTCACCTTATTCCTTTCGCCGCAGGGCATGAAATTATTCGCCAAGGACGCCGCAATCTCACATTGGTAAGAATGACCCCTGATCTTATCTACGATCAGCTAGTCGGTGCTGGGTGTGTGAGCAAACTTGTGTTTTCATGGGGAGGAAACCCAGGTGTAGGTTCTTTACACCGCGTACGTGACGCCATTGAGCACGGCTATCCGGCTCCGCTTGAAATTGAAGAGCACAGTCACGCAGCAATGGCGAATGCTTATGAAGCGGGCGCATCGGGCTTACCCATGGCGGTATTCAGAGGTTATGTAGGTAGTGATCTGCAGCACGTGAACCCCAACATCAAAACCGTTACTTGCCCATTTACTGGCGAAGCGCTTGCAGCGGTGCCATCTATTAAACCCGATGTGGGCATAGTCCATGCGCAAAAAGCAGACCGCGCAGGAAACGTACTCATTGAAGGTATTTTGGGGGTTCAAAAGGAAGTTGTGCTCTCTTCTCGCTACAGCATCGTCACCGTCGAAGAAATTGTGGACGACTTGGAAGCAAGTCCAAATAGCTGTGTACTTCCCGCTTGGACTATCAACGCCATTGCCACCGTACCGTTTGGCGCTAAACCGTCTTATACACATGGTTACTACCCGCGCGACAACAGTTACTACAAGAGGTGGGACAGCATAAGCCGAGATCGCGAGCCATTTTTAAAGTGGCTAGATGAAGAAGTATTTCAAGCAGGAGAATAATCATGACCGAACAATATACTTCAGACGAAATGATGACGATTACCGCTGCCCGTGCCCTGAATAACAATTCGACTTGTTTTGTGGGCATTGGCTTACCAAGTGCTGCAGCGAACCTAGCACGCCTTACTCATGCCCCTGACATAACACTTATTTACGAGTCAGGTACCATAGAAACCAAACCGCAGGTTCTGCCCTTATCTATTGGTGATGGCGAACTTTGCGAGTCGGCACTTACCACCGTTTCGGTTCCCGAAATGTTCCGTTATTGGCTGCAAGGTGGTCATATTGATGTGGGCTTCCTTGGCACCGCACAAGTAGACCGATACGGCAACATTAACACCACAGTTATCGCTGCATCGCACAAAGACAGTGGCCCTGATGGCGCCCATAGTTATGCCAACCCTAAAGTTCGCCTTCCTGGCGGTGGCGGAGCACCAGAAATTTCAACCAATGCCAAAGAAGTGATCATCACCGTAAGGCATTCAAAGCGCACTTTTGTTAAAAATGTCGACTTCATTACCACATTGGGTTTTGGTCGAGACGGTCAAGGCCGCAAAGGCAAATCTACGCTGGGTAAAGGCCCAACTTTGGTGATTTCTGACCTTTGTATATTAAAGCCAGAAGATGAAACCAACGAACTTATTGTAGTGAGTTTGCACCCAGGCGTTACAAAGCAACAGGTAATTGATGCCACTGGCTGGGACATTCGCTTTGTTGACACACTTCAAACCACTGACGAACCCACCAGCAGCGAAATCGAAGTATTAAGAGAACTAAAGCGCGTTACTGAAGCGGCGCACAGCCAAACGGAGACTGCGTAATGAACGTTTATTTATGTAACCCCAACCGCTCTGCCATTGGACGTTATGCTGGTGGGCTAGCCAACATTCGCCCTGATGATTTGCTTGCACAAGTTATTCGTACAGTACTGGCGCAGTGCCCTCAACTACCAGCAGAAAGCATTGATGATGCGTTTTTCGGCTGTGCCAACCAAGCCGGTGAAGACAACCGAAACGTTGCTAGAATGGCCACGTTACTTGCAGGCGTGCCATTTTCGGTACCAGCCACCACAATTAATCGTTTGTGTGGCTCTGGTATGGATGCCATTGGCCTTGCTTACCGTTCAATTGCTGCAGGTGAAGCAGACCTTATTCTTGCTGGCGGCGTTGAGTCTATGTCGCGAGCTCCATTTGTGATGGGCAAAGCCCAAAGCGGATTTGACCGCTCACAAATACTTGAAGATACCACCATGGGTTGGCGCTTCATTAACCCTGCGTTAAAGCAGCAGTACGGCACTGAAACCATGCCTGAGACTGCAGAAAATGTAGCAGCGAAATTCTCGATTAGCCGAGAAGCACAAGACAACTTTGCGTATCAATCTCAGCAAAAAGCGGCTGCAGCCCAAGCGTCTGGCCGTTTTGCTAAAGAAATAACTCCTGTGACCTTTCAGCCTAGAAGAGGCGATGCCATCGTCATCGACAAAGATGAACACATACGCCCTCAAACTACATTAGAGGCATTGGCAAAACTAAAAGCTCCGTTTCGTGAAAATGGCTCGGTTACCGCAGGTAATGCATCGGGCATTAACGATGGCGCATCTGCCATGCTTGTAGCAAGTGAAGCAGCCGTTGAACGCTATAACTTAACGCCTGTTGCTCAAATTAAAGGGATGGCTACCGCTGGCGTTGAACCCACTATCATGGGTATAGGCCCAAAACCTGCAATTAATAAATTGCTTGCAAAACAAAAGTTGACCCTAGACGATATTGGCACTATTGAACTTAATGAAGCATTTGCAGCGCAAGCATTAGCCTGTATGCAGGAACTTGGACTTAGTGCAGATGATCCAAGAGTGAACCCCAATGGCGGCGCCATTGCACTTGGCCATCCACTCGGTATGTCGGGGGCACGCCTGCTGCATACCGCCGCATTACAATTTGAACAAACCTCGGCCGATTATGCACTATGCAGTATGTGTATTGGTGTTGGCCAAGGTATAGCGACACTGCTAAAACGCATTTAGGAACTCAACATGGCGACAATTTCAGAGCAAGGTATTCACTACCAGTTCATTGAGACTAAGCACAAACCTGTTTTAGTGCTAGCTCACCCATTGGGTATGAATATGCGTGTATGGGACTACTTGGTTCCAGACTTAATGGTGAACTTCAGTATTTTGCGGTATGACCTACCTGGACATGGTGACAGTGTAGCGTTCCCCGCCAATACGAAAAGCCTTGGCGAATCACAGTTAGTTGACGACTTATTAACCCTATGTAGCTCTCTAGGTATAGATAAGTTTCATTTCATGGGCACGTCAATTGGCGGAATGTTGGGGCAACAGCTATTAATTTCCCATCCAGAACGCTTGTTAAGCACCATGTTAACTAATACTGGTATGAAAATAGGTTCCACTGAAGCATGGCTGGAGCGCCAGAAAAATGTGACTCAGCAAGGGCTTGAAACCCTCGCAGCCAGCTTAGTTCCAAGATGGTTTAGCCCGGTTAGTACTAAACGTTTCCCCACGTTGCTGTCTCAATGGGAAGGATCACTCGCGAACGTTGACGATCACTCTTACGGTTTATTGTGTGCGTGGTTAGGCGAAAGAGACACACATACACAGCTTAAACCTAATGGTGCACCTATTTTGCTTATTGCAGGTGAAGATGATGTCGCTACACCCACTTCATCATTACAAGCATTGGGAGAAACCCTTAGTGCACCTGTGACTGAATTAAAACAAACTGGACATGTACCTTCTGTTGAAGCTTGTCGCGAGTTTACTTCTTTGATAAAGGAGCACTTTTCAAAGAGAGATATCTAATGCTTTTAAATGTTTGGAACAGAGCGCGCGGCTAGTAACTAAAGAGCAATGTAAATTAGAAAATCTTATATTGAGAGTTTGCCCTGTGTATAACCGTGCACCGAACAAAGGTATACGTTGAGGTACGCAATTTAGCCCTAGTTCTATTCGTAATATTACGGGTATGGAGTAACTTTGATTCAAAAATTAAATTTCTTCTGCTAAATAGCCTACTCGAACAACTACTACTCCGGTGCAGTTCCCTCTATTAGCATAGTTATTCTTTAGTTAGCGATTCATGTCTCACGATTTTTTACGCTACTTGTTATCGAAATGTCGTTAAAAAAGTATAGGCGCGTTTATTCGGAGCTCATCTTTGTCTAGATCGTAAGGGACTACGTGTAAAAGTAAACCTGGTTTAAATTCAAATGATGGAAGAGATTCAAGAAAATTTTCATTTTTAGGATAAATAAGCACTAGAGAGCCCTGCCCTTTGAGATACTTCTCACCGTAAGCGAATAACTGATACATATCTGATTGTGCTAGATAATATTTGTCTTTCGATGTATTAAGATTTTCGTTAATTATCTTCCACTTAGTATCAGCAATAACAGCTATCTCACCATTGTCATAAATAGCGATATCTGGGCGCAAGTTGAACCAATTCTGTCCATTATGGCTTGTGAGTGACTCTCCTTTTATTTGGCCTTTTACTGAGAACCGACTCGGTAATAATTTGCTTAGTTTCTTCTCTACATATCGCTCAAACAAGACTTCCATAGGAAACAAAAATGATACCCCCTCCGTATTGCCAGACATGGTAAGCGGAGACTCGTTGAAAAGTATTAATTTGCACCAGGATTCTAAATTTCGATAGTGAATTAGATTTCTGTCCGTCGACCAACGCTTAAAATCTTCATTGTGGTTATTTGATTTATTAACACCATCAAAGGCAAAGATAAGTTCTCTCGCAAGACGCTGATTTTGTGAACTTCTTGTCCATCTCGAAACAATATAAACAGCAGACAAAATAAGCCTGTTTTCAGCTCTATTAACAGAAAAAGTATCGTAGGAAATTTGAAAGATATGGTCTCTTCCGGGCCGTTGTCGCATCTGTTTGACTGTGTTCAACCGTCCTTTCAGAAAACTTCTTTGAGCATCAACGCGTTGATATTCACTACGCAGACCTTTTTTTAGTAGAAGAGAAACTTGTGACAAAAACTGTGAAATCAGCACTTCAATTAATGGCTGATTTACTACTTGAAGATGGGCATTATTGAATTGCTCTAGCTTTAAGTTTTCAACAACTGCTAACATTTTCAGTAGCGTTTTTCTTGAGGCCTCCATTGACGTTTGGTCACTGTAGATTTTCGGCAGAATCTCTATACGTGTACCGCACGGAGTGTCAAGTACACCGACAAAGTTTACAACTTGCAACGCGAGCTTCTTACCCATTCGCTTTACACGAACAAGCTCTCTACCAGCTATGCTTAAGCCGTTACTCATCAACCAATTAAACGCCGAAGTCGAGACTTCTGCATGATTAGGGTTAGTATCGTCACCGGTTTCCACCAGTAATCCATACTCTTTTACCTGAACATAGGATTTAACGTGGTTCATAACACGCTATATAGGCATCTGGATTGGTTAAAGCGTAATCATTTCTTATAAATGCTTGCACTCCATTGGGCTCCCACTCACTTCCCATTAGTTCTGCAATTTCACTTGTAGAATATTTCTCGATAATGAATCTATGGTCTTTTTCAGCCTTATTACTTGGGGCTTTGAGATGATCCCCTAAAACTTGTCCAACCCGTTCCCAGTCTTCAAAGAAATACTCTTCCAATAGCGGCAAGATTTGAAGTTCAAATATTTCCCCTAACTTCTCAATAGTCGGCTCAGTAATAAGAGGAAGAAAAAAACTGTGGCCTATGGTGTGCTCTCGATCGAACAACAATTCGATTCGTTGATTAATTGCTTTAGCTAGGCGCGAAATATCAACTCCCTGAATTTTGGGGATTGATTTGAGTACCTCATAGTCAGGCATCATTTCAACAAATTCAAACCGCCGCCGAAGCGCAATGTCTACCTGAGCTAACGACTTATCAGCAGTATTCATTGTTCCAAGTAGATAGAGGTTTGAAGGCACACTAAATGGCTTTTTGGTATACGGAAGAGTCACGGATAAAGCATCTGGTTCACCTGCTCTTTTGCTCGGCTCAATCAAAGTAATTAACTCACCAAAAATGTTGGCTATATTCCCTCGATTAATTTCGTCGATAATCAGTACCCTATTGTCACTGGACACCCGATCACCAAAAGAAAGTCCATTATCAATAATATAGGCAACTAGTTGAGCCAATAAATTGCTGTAACCATTAACTAGATATTTCTCTAAGTTCGTTTCTACTTTGTCGAATAACGTCTTATTTTTTATGTCTTCTATAGTACCTTTGCCATTTTTCACCAAGTCAACGAGCTCATTAATAATACTCATTGGTAACGGTAACCGAGAGCCATTAGGTTTCTTGAACTCAATGATTTCACTACTTATCGACGTAACTGCGTAACCAGAGATGTTTGATCCAACCGCTAAACTGCCTTTTTCTTCCCCCCCGGTCAGTAAAGCCTGTAATTTTATTAAATCCAGAGTTGGGGGCTTTAAACTATAAATAGTTTGTTGCGAAAGATTTTTACTGAATAGCTCACTTGTTGGTAGAGACGGGGAATAAACTTTTAACCATCGTACTTTTCTTAGCTGGCAATAATGACCAGTTTCATTTTCTTCGAAGTAATATTCACTAGTCACTTCAGCTATGGCTCTAAACTTTTGGTTTCCATCTGAAACAATGACTAAATCGCCAACATTCATATGGTTTTTAAAGTAGTTGATAGAAGTTACGTTGTAATCGTAGCTTTCGTTTTCTATCGTAAAGCCAGCATCACGGTATAGTTTAGTAATCTCTTTTCTGGAATCTGCTCCCGAAAAGTCTATCGTACCGCCATAACCTAAAGCGATATAATTATGTTCAATACAATGATCATAAACATATGCATCCTCACCTTGGGTGTTGCCTAAGGACATTTTCCAAACGTTCCGACTTGAGACATCGATAGAGAGGTCACTCTCTTCAGTCACAACACGCGACGACGCAGCATCGCACATTTGCTTAAAAATACCTTCTTCTATGTCATAGCTTATTTTGCCATTTTCATCGGTATTAGCTTTGATGCCTTCAACAAAATCTTCGTAGCTAAAGCTTTGGTGAAAAGTAACAAAATTTATTCGATTAGATTTTACAAGCTCATCAAATCGCTGTTTTAAAGCAGCTCTGTTTTTTATATTTGTGGCCCAGAACTTTGGTTCAATGATCTCAATTGCTTTGCTTATTGTGGAATAAGTTTTTCCCGTTCCTGGTGGCCCATAAAGAATTGTATTAAGCGCTGCGGAAGATTTACTTGTTTGATAATGCTTTTCGTCATCAACGTCATCGTCAAGGAGTAACATTGCTTTATGCTGCTTATACACGTCAAAGCCATATTCGATAACGTTTTTGCTTCCACGCTCAGCCATCAGTAATCGATATGCTTCTGGAAAAGTTGCTTTGGGTTTATTACTTATCTGTCGTAACGATTCAAGTTTGAATATATTTAAGAGGGCTGGGGTTCCCTGATTTTGATAAAGAAAAGCAACTTTCCATTTGAGTGTATCCCCCAAATCAATATTATCAATACCTTCAAGATCATCAGCCCCTACTAGTCGAATAATATCGATTAATTTAGCTTTTACGTTTTCAAAAGCATCTTCTTCTGAATTACCAAACCGGCTAACCCAAGAATAAAGCTCTCCATGAGAGATGTGCTTCCTGTTACCTTTGGGCGGTTGTTTTCGCTTATAAATTCCAAATTTAGAAGCATCACCTCCTCTGATCGATCCTAATTCACGCGTTTTATGCTCTAACCAATAGGCAAAAGTGTCATAATTATCTACATCAATATATTCTTCTAACGTCAACTGGTTAATCTTTTCAACTGGCCAGCGCTCGAGGAATTGGTTTAGTAGGCTTTTTTGTTCTTCTAATGAAATTTCCATTACTGAGAAAAGTCCCTATTTTAATTGCAACATACTAACTTCGTTTCTTTGAACATAGCAATGCAGTGCTTTCAGCTTATTCTATTGCAAGCTACTTTTTAATCTATATACAGCCGCATTTCTTATATCCAGCTTCCCATTCTTTAAAGCGTTGTTCTAGAACTTTTTCGGCTCTCTCTTCTATGGCTAAAGGATCCAGTCTTATGATCACCCTTAAATCTCTCAATCTCCTTAAACGAATGACTCTTTGTTATTTAACGCAGTAGTACTATAACGGCAACCCACTTTCTTTAATCACTTAACCAATTGATTCAAAATAAATTTATACAATATCCCGTTAGTCCCCAACATAGTTACCAAAACACCACTAGTTGTTTAAAGTTCAAAGGTAACTAAAATAAACCACCGGTAAGCAATAAGCTTTATTCAATTTTTTTGGGAGTTTTGAGATGACCACCACAAAGACAGGCAATGTGCTAATTATCAATGCACACCAGTATTACCCTTTTTCAGAAGGCAAGCTAAACGCGTCATTCGTCGATAAAGCGGTAACGCTGCTTGAAGCTAAAGGCTATAACACTCGCGTAGTGACAATGGCCGAAGAGCACAACGTTGAAGAACAGTTGGCCCATCATCAGTGGGCTGACATCGTTCTTCTACAGGCACCAATCAATTGGATGGGTGTGCCATGGTCTTTCAAAAAGTACATGGATGAAGTTTACACTGCGGGCATGGGTGGCGCCTTATGTGCTGGCGATGGTCGCGTTGCCGAATCACCGAAGAAAAACTACGGCACAGGCGGTACGCTTACCAACGTTAAATACATGATGTCTTTAACCTTCAATGCACCAGAAGAGTCATTCAACGACAGCGAAGAGTTTTTTGAAGGTAAATCTGTAGACGATTTACTGTTTCCAATGCATATGAACTTCAAGTTCTTTGGCATGAAGCCAATGGAAACTTTCGCTAGCTTTGACGTGATGAAAAACGCCGATGTGGAAAACGATTTCAAACGTTTTGAAGCTCACATTCACAAGCATTTTTAAGGAACTATCATGGCTACTGAATACACCAATAAGTTACATGCAGGCTCTGCTTTTCCAGATGTTTCAGCAAAGCTGTTAAATGGCGACACTAAAAAGTTAGCGACACCTGAGAACGGTCTTGACTGGAAAATGGTGGTGATTTACCGAGGGCAGCATTGTCCACTTTGCACTCGATACCTCAATCAACTCGAAAGTGTTAGAGGATATCTTGCCGAAACTGGTGTAGATCTCATTGCAGTGTCTGGCGACAGTAAAGCGCAGCTTGAAAGTCACCTGCCTAGATTGGATATCAACTTTCCAATTGCGTACGGCTTAACGGTGGAGCAAATGGAGGAGTTAGGCGTTTATATCTCTGATCCAAGATCGCCTCAAGAAACTGATCACCCGTTTTCCGAACCCGCGCTGTTTGTTGTGAACAATGAAGGTCTTGTGCACGTCGCAGATATTTCTAACAATCCATTTGTTAGACCTGAATTAGAGACATTAGTAAGTGGTTTGGGCTGGATTCGTAATCCTGATAACAACTACCCTATTCGCGGTATGCACAAATAAGCGCACTTATGAAGTTAGTGTCATGGCTACTTGACGCTAACTTTATTATCTCGGCGCATACGCTTACTTATATTTGTCCTTTCACACCTGCAGACCAATTTAGAAACAATCTTTATTTGATTTTTATAGCGTAAACATTATATTAACGCTCGTCGAAAATTCGACATTCAAAATCAGAAAGGGAAATATAATGAAAAAAATAATTGGACTAGCTGCTGCAAGCCTTATTCTTACCTCAGGTTGTGCCACCATTCTTACCGAAGAAACACACAAAATAAACGTTACGACAACTAGCGGTGAAACGACTACAGTTACTGTTGACGGCATGTCTCAAACAGTGCCTGGCGTGGTTACTGTTAAGAAAGAGAACAAAGATAAAGTGCTAGTTGCTGACGATGCAAAATGTACCGACGTTAACCTAAACAAAGAAGTTGAATCTGCGTTTTTCATCAACATTCTTAGTGGCGGTGTATTCGGTTCGTCTACCGATTACGGCTCAGACAAAATGTGGAAATACCAAGATTCAGTAAGCGTACCTTGTAAATAAGATATGTTTACACGAATTCTAAAAGGAAGCATTCTTGCTTCCTTTTTTTTGATTTTCGCAGCTAATTCCACGGCCAGTGACGTTACTCAAACTAGCTACTCAAAAGTTGATAGCGCAACGTTACAGCAAATAGCTAACGACCCATTGTGGCATCTATTGTTACAACTTAAAAATGGGAAGCCAATTACTAACGACACCTCTATTTATATATCAAAGTCGTTCGTCAGCCCGTTGGCCGAAGCGCAAGCTACCATAGACCTTTTTCAGCGTAATACCCAAAACATTTGCAACTACCCTGCCCGGTTACGGTTGCTCAAGCGCTTCATACCCGAATTTGGATCTATTACCCCTACCGAGCACTGCGCAGAATATCGCAAATTTGTAGAAAGTGTTCCGGCCGATAGTATCAAGCTAATTTACGCCTCAGAAAATGTTACATCTGCTAGCTCTATGATGGGGCATATTATGCTTCGTCTAGATGGAACTAACGATAAAGGCATTCCCGTTAAGCACGGTATTACGTTTTTTACAGAACTAGACTCTTTAAACGTTCCTCACATCATGTACGAAACATTGATGACAGGAAAAGAAGGCGTATTTAAGGTTGCTCCTTACCAAGAATTTGAGCAGTTTTATCTCTATGAAGAGCAAAGAAACATTTGGCGATATACGCTAGATTTCAACGAACAACAGCGCCACTTTGTGCAAGACTACATATGGGAATTGGGACAGCAGAGCCCCGCTTATTTTTTTCATATATTCAACTGTGCGACCGTTACTCAGTTGTTGGTTAATATTGCTCGTCCTGCTCATCTAAATCAGGTAGCAAGCTGGCTGACCCCTCTTGATGTTGTTAAGTTTGCACAAGCAAACTCTCTCATTGCATCAACCCAATTCGTACCTTCTAACAAATGGGAAATAACGACGTTAGAAGAAAGCATCGGGAGTAAACGCGCGTCTGCCATATCTTCGCATTTAGCTCGCGCTCAGCTAGATTCATTATCACTTTCGTTTGTTGAAACTAAATACGCACTGGCGCTTAATCAGTACTTTAGGTCAGCACAAACAATTTCAGAACAGAAATATCAAAAGAACTCCGCTGAAATTGCAGCGTTTGATGCTAAATATAAGCACCTTTCTTTAGACGTGTCTGAGCTCCCCGTTCCTTCCTCTCGCCAGCAAGAAGGTTATGTTGCTGCCGGTTTCACTCATCAAGACAGCCGTTCGTTCATGGCGTTTCGTGCCTTTCCTGTTGCAAGAAGGCTAGCCGACGACAACAGGAGCATGATTGGTGAAACCGAGCTTATCTTGGCCGACGTTGAGTTCAGAGTTGGTTTAGAGCAATGCAACTTAGGTGATATCTATGTGGACAAGGCCATGCTTTACCAAATGGTGTCGCGGGTACCTGTTACGCAAAATATAAGCAACTGGTCATCATCATTTAACATTGGAATAAATCGTGTGCTAACCGGCGAGCGACAACGCAAACTCATTGTGCAATCGGAGTTTGGTTTAGGCTTTACACGTGAAGTAATGCAGGGTTTAGGGGTGTATAGCGACATCATCGTGGGTGCAGGCGCTAACAAGCACGAAGCATTTGTGTACGCCAAACCCGTTATTGGGCTATATGCATATACAAAACTGAATAGTAAGTTGGCGGTTAACTTAAGTAGGACCTACAACCAATATGGAAGTGATGAGCCAATCGATGCAGTATCGTTTAGCTTGCACCAATATGGTTTCGAAAACATCGCGTTAGATTTTGAAGTGAATATACAGAAAGTTGCCGATGAATTTGAATCTAGTGCAGCTTTTATGTTGGGGTATCGGTTTTAACATTTTTTTGGGGCTTTCGAAACGTAACATCTAAAGAGGGTTCTAAAAATGAAAAGTGTCAGTGGGGTGTAAAACTAAATTAAGACAACTTAAATGACAGCATCGAATTCACGTATTGGTATCTTTTGGATTTACCATGAAAGGCTAATATCTAGGTCTATATTATTGTCGAAAGCAAAGTACAGTAGTCTGGGTATTGCCGACACATGTTTTAGCCATATAAGTGTTTGGGAAACCGAGAAAGCTTACCTTCCAGAATTTCCTACACTTATGAATTCTGAGTATCAGATGTTCCCTCGTGGACGAGTTCTCTTTGAGAAGAGATGTGCTACGTTTAAAATTTTTGCTGATAGCACTATTATTAAAAATAAGTGCAGTAGAAAACTCATTATCGACACTTTTTCATTACAGGACGAAAAATGTAAATGGAAAAGAGATACTCACTATTCGGTCTTTTGAATCGCTTACTAATGACTTTTATCTAACCTTTCAAATGCATAATCAATTTACCGTATACATTAACTCCTATCGTTAGGTTGAAATAAGTATTTGCGAGCGAGGTGAAAGCACTTATGAAAATGGTGTTTTCTGTGAGTTACTTGATAACTAAATAAATAAAACCGATCAATGTGGAAGAGACCTGAGCATGGAAGACAACCTACTCGTAAACTTAAGAAAGTATCGACCTAGAGATAAATCAGATCCATTAGAGAACTTTTTAACAGAGGCATTTGCGCACTTATTGAAAAATAGCAGCGAGGTTATGGTAGCTCTCTTAGAAGAGATTAATTCAAAATCAGCGCTCCCAAAAGCTTTCAATGCCAGTAGTTACGAGGTCTCGACGCAAGACAACTTTGACGGAAAGTTTCCTGACATGCTTGTTAAGTGGGACGACGTGGTAATAGTTTTCGAGCATAAAGTCTATTCTGAATTGAGTTATTCTCAGCTCGATAATTACAGAGCCTATGCTGAAGAACATTTCAATTATCATTACGTTGTTCTTATAACTGCACGAGAGTATCAACATAAACAAAACCCCGACTGCGCTATTTGTTGGCATGATATTCACGAACTATTGGGTAAAATTAAGCCTTTAAAAAATGAAACAGCCAAATGGTACTTGGAGTCCTTCAAAGGACTTCTTCAAGCAGAGGGATTAGGTAAGATATCTCCTATCAATCAATTGGCTATTACGCATTACCTTGAAGCTAAACAGCTAGAAGAACAAATGCGTTCGCTAATCAAGCAAGCCTCTCTTGAACATATCCGTTGGCCTTTAGCCCAATTTTTGGCACCTACTGTAAAAGATCGACTTTCCGCTGTTGAGCGTCGAATTGGAATAGAGTTTTGTAGTTTTGGAAATGAGCAGAAGCTTGATTGGAAGCCAGGTATTTTCTGCGGCTTTTTGGCTGATGGTGCTGACCATAGATTTGAACACATAACGGGCAAACACATGCACGTCGGATTAATCTTCGACTTTCAAAAATCGTTACATAACTCGCTCCAATCAAGCACTACTTTTAAAGGGCTTAGAAGCGAGATCGCAGAAAGAATTAACGAGTTAAATGCATCGAACGTTAGTTATTCGCCCCATGATAATAAGTGGAAAGTGATTGATAATTTGAGCGCTGATACAAATGCCGAAGTAAACCTTTATCACCCTTTCGCTGTTTTGATACGCATGGATGCATTTTTCTCTGAGTTACATGATTCTCCAGAGCAGCTTAATGAATTTATTCGTTCAATTAGTTTATTACAGGAGTTGCTTCTATCTTGTCCGAATTTCCAACCTTTCCTTGCAGAATTGAGTAAAAGTAAAGAAGAATGATGTCTACTTTTTGAAAACAGATACTAAGGCCGGTCTATAGGCCGCCGTTCCTGACAAGGCTTCAAAAGTTAAAGCATTAATGGATGAAATGTTAAACCCGAAAGAGCGTCATAAACTTCAGAGGTAGAAAATTAAACACCACACAAAACTGTTTAAATATACAGTGCATTAATTTATCCTATTGAAGTGCTCTTCAATAGGATTTTTTATGCTCTCTCATTCTGAATTAAACCCGCAGCAGCAAGAAGCCGTGAATTACGGGTTGAGTTCCGTAGGTGCGGGCGAAACGGAGCTGAGCGATGAAACGCACCACCCGCTGTTAATTATTGCAGGCGCTGGTACAGGTAAAACTAACACCCTCGCCCACAAAACGGCACAGTTAATATTGCATGGTGTTGCGCCAGAACGAATTTTATTGATGACGTTTGCGCGAAGGGCTTCGTCGGAATTAAGTTCACGGGCGAACCGCATAATAGAGCGAACGTTACGTGAGAAACAAAAGGCGTATCATCCAGTCACACTTCCTTGGATGGGCACTTTTCATTCAATCGCATCGCGACTGCTACGAGAGCACGCTTCACTCATCGGTTTAGATCCCGACTTTACGGTTATGGATCGTAACGACAGCGCGGATATGCTTGACTTGCTTCGCCACGAACTTGGCTTTAGCGGGGTAAATCGACGCTTTCCTAAAAAGAAAACGTGTTTGGACATTTACTCTCGTTGTGTGAACGCGCAAGCACCGCTTATCGACATACTCGATACTCATTTCCCCTATTGTAGCGAGTGGGAAGAAGAGCTGAACACGCTGTTTGCTCACTACGCGAAAACTAAAATTGAACAAGTGAGTTTAGACTATGACGACTTACTGCTTTACTGTTTTCACATGGCGCAGGTCGACGCTATTGCTCAAAAAGTAAGAGAGCAATTCGACAATGTGTTGGTAGACGAGTATCAGGACACCAACGTTCTTCAAGCTGGCATTCTAAAAGGTTTCTTCCCTACTGGTGAAGGTCTTACCGTTGTAGGCGATGACGCCCAATCAATTTATTCATTTCGCTCGGCCACGGTGGACAATATCCTTAACTTTCCAACTGCATTTTCCTTGCCTGGCAAAGTGATAACGCTACAACAGAATTATCGGTCACATCCGAACATATTGAACTTGTCTAATACCCTTCTTTCAGAAAGTGATGAAGGCTATAAGGTATCGTTGTTCAGCGAGCGTAAAAGCGGCCCTATGCCTAAGTGGGTAACTGTTGAAAATGACATGTTCCAAGCAGAATATATTGTTGAGCGAGTTTTGGCGGCTCGTGAAGAAGGGATTGATTTAAAACAGCAAGCCGTTCTGTTTCGTTCAAGTTATCACAGCGATCGTCTAGAGCTTGAACTTACTCGACGCAATATCCCTTTCGTTAAACATGGTGGCCTTAAATTTCTGGAAGCTTCGCATGTAAAAGATATGCTTTGCATTTTACGTTGGGCAGATAACCCTAAACATAAAATATCAGCCTTTCGAGTGCTTAAGTTATTGCCCGGCATAGGTCCAAAGATAGCTGAGAGAGTGTTTAACGATTTAGAAAAGCACGACTTTGCATTGGGTAAATTGCGCAGCTTCGCACTTTCAGAGTCCGCGAAGCCTTCATTCCTTTCTCTTATAGATTTGCTAGATAACGTGCACCACAACAATATTCCATGGGCCGAGCAAACAAGCGCCATTGCAGAGTTTTATAAAGATTTGTTGGAAGCTAATTATGACGATCATTTCACACGTTTCGGCGATATTGAACAGCTCACAATGATCTCTGGGCAGTATTCATCGAGAGAGCGATTTTTAACTGAACTCACACTAGATCCACCGCAGAGTACAGGTGATCTGGCGGGCAAACCTTTGCTTGATGACGACTTTCTTATCTTGTCGACGGTGCATAGCGCTAAAGGCCAAGAATGGAAGCATGTGTTCGTACTAAATGTTGCCGATGGCAATTTTCCCAACGAGTACGCAGCGGGTGATAAACGTGCGCTTGAAGAGGAGCGACGCTTACTTTACGTTGCCATAACACGAGCGAAAGATGAACTAAGCTTGATTCAGCCTCTGAAATATTGGGTGCCAGAACAACAAAAGTTTGGTGACAAGCATGTATACGGTGCCAAGAGCCGTTTCTTAACCGATGCTGTTTGCACCTGTATGGAACCAATTGCTTACCCTAAGCGCACTGCTTCAGCCAGTGAAAAGAAGATAGCCAAAGGCGCTATAGCCGATATAAAGAAAAATATTCTTGGGATGTGGAATAATACCAGTCCGCATAGATAATTCCCCCCTCAGCCAGAGTTACAATGTTCGTAATCAAGGCGTGTTACAGCAGGTAAAGTGCTTCTACATCAAGGTGACACAACAAAGAGTACGGACATTTAAAGAAAAATGACGCGCCCCGTCATAACACTGAAATAAACTCCCTGTAGCGTGAAGTATTCAGTGAAAGAGTCTTCAACGGCTCAGCTTCAAAAACGCTAAATGCTCCAATACGAGTTTTCATGAAGAAATTGAAACGCTATCAATATGAAAGATATGCCATTCTCTGCCAACTCGCCTACCCTGATGCCGACGAGCAATACCAAAAAATCTTAGATCCTTTTTATGAACGCCAGCTAGTCGATAAGTACGGCAGAATGAGCGTAAGAATTTTGTGGGTCGAGAATAAAAAAGAGGTCATTATCGTTTTTCGCGGTTCATTGGGGGTAAGAGATTGGCTAGCGAATTTATTCTTCATCCCAAACAAACTCAATCAGTTAAACAGAAAATTCTGGGTCCACTGGGGGTTTGCGCGGCTATTGGCTCAACCTATGTATTCCAGCACTAAGACATCCAACGAAGCATTACCACTGAGAGAGCTACTTGTAAAAGTGCTTGAACCACTTAGGCAGCAAGGCAAGCGCTTTACATTCATTGGCCATTCGTCCGGCGGCGCAGTAGCGGTATTAATGGCTGATTACTTTGAGCGTTTATACGCAAAGTCAGTAAAAAGGGTAGTGACTTTCGGACAGCCCGCAGTGGGCACGCGCTCTTGGTATAAGCACTACACGCTACACCATAGAACGTATCGCATTTGCTGCGATTTAGATGTAATAACCTTTATGCCGCCCTTCCCTTTTTACTTCTGGCACGTTGGCAAGATGCTGTGGCTGCACGATGATAAAATTTACGAAAACACACCTACCCATAAACGCTTTTTGATGTCGCTTCACAGCTGGTTGTTACGCCCAATTACCTATCACTACATGCGAAAATATATCCGCAACAAGTCGCTTTTCGATGAGCATTAGAACGATCATTTTCGACCTACAGTGCGTAATTTAAAGGTACTTGATTATTCAATCCCGCACAGTACTGCATAAGAGGTAGGCTTAAAGAAATGTCTTCACTGTCAATCAAACGAGCAAAAGCGGCGCTTAAGAACGCGTTTATCGGCGACGCGTTGGCTATGCCGGTACATTGGTATTACAACCCGGCAGATATATATAAGGCGTTTCCGTTAGGGGTAGAGCAATTTGAGGATGCGCCATCATTTCATCCGTCTTCAATAATGTCGCTACATTCAACGCAGCACGGTGGGCGCGCGAATAAGGCATCTGCAAATCAAAAAGAGATAGTGGGCGACGTTATTCTCAAAGGTAAAAGGCAGTATTGGGGTAAGAACAACATTCATTATCATCATGATATGAAAGCGGGAGAAAATACACTCAATGCGCATTGCGCGCGTATCGTTTTATCATGCGCACTTAAAGGGTATGACGAAAACGAGTTTTTAACTCAATATATTAGCTTTATGCGCGCTGATGAACCCAAACACCCTGACACATACGCTGAGTCTTATCACAGAGGCTTTTTTGCGAACTTAGAACAAGGTACACCAGCACACAAATGTGGGGCGGTTACACATGATACGGCTTCAATAGGCGCTTTTGTGTCGGTAACACCTCTGGCGGTAGTAGAAGCAAGCAAAAGCACAGCCCTTGAGGACATCAAACGTCTGTGTCGTAGTCACCTTTATTTAACTCACCCGGATGAGTCTTTAGCATCGGTGTGCGATTTCTATGTTGAGTTAATCTACAAATTAGTGCATCGCGAAGGTGAATCACCCAAGGCCATTTTAGAAGATATTGCCCGTAAATCTGCGCACATGAATTTGGCTGCGATAGCGGCAAAAAACAAAAGCGATATCGAAATTGTTGGGCGTATGTATTCGCCAGCGTGTTATATCTCAGACGCGTGGCCCGCCGTTTTGTACTTCGCTTACCGTTATGCTGATACGCCTAAAAAGGCGTTGATTGCGAACACCAACGTGGGGGGCGACAACGTGCACCGCGGTTTTGTATTAGGGGCCATAATGGGGCTAATTCAGGCGACAGAAATATCCCAATGGTTTAGTGAATTAGCTGATAAAAAGGACTTGGAAGCGCTAATTAACCTTCTTGATGAACGGTAACTAAGGCACAAAAGTCTGGTAGACCCAGTCGCAAAATGAGCAAATGGCATTCACTGTCCGGTAGCGTATTCGCGCAAAAGCGCCTTACAACGCAATCGTTTCCCCTGTTCTCGCCACCTTAAATATAGCGTTCACAATGCGGATATCGGCCAGACCTTCATTGCCAGTCACCATAGGTTGTCGTCCAGTTAATATGGCCAGTGCATCGTTATCCATTTGCAGCGTTTGCTGCATACCGTTTATAGGAGCCAGAGTTTTTCCATCAGACGTTGTGCCCGTTACCCCGCTATAGCTCTGCATGGGTTTAAGTTGATACCAGCCCTTTTCACAATCAGCTTTAAAATGGTTAAACCCTTTCACTACACTGGTACCGCAATCGGCCACTAGTCCGTCGCCAAAATCCATCGTAAACAAGGTCGTTTCATCAACCTCAGTAAACGTCTCTGGAAAGCGCTGTGGTGGATGACTTCCCGTTACCGCTAATGGCTCACGGCCCGTTAAAAAGCGCGCGCCGTTTATCGCGTAAACGCCCATATCATAGAGTGCACCGCCGCCCATGTGCTTTTTCATTCGCCAGTTGTCAGGCGCTCTTCCTTGTCCGGCATAACCAGCAAAGCTCGATACCGCGGTCAAGTTTCCATACGGCTTAGTTTCAAGATACTGATGAAAAGTGCGAGTATTGGGTTCGTGCTGCATGCGATAGCCTATCGACAACTGCACGCCATTTTTGTTACACGCATCTATGATAGCTTGGCATTCCTCGCTATCCATAGCCATTGGCTTTTCACACCACACATGCTTTCCGGTATTTGCGGCTTGTACCGCAAAGTCCTTGTGTGTGCCAGTAGGCGTTACAACGTAAATAACGTCAATATCGTCATTATTCGCAATATCTGCCATGGTGCTGTACGTGTACACATTACTGTCTTTAATGCCGTACTTTTGCTGCCACTGCGGGATCTTACTCTCGCTCCCCGTGATTATCCCCCGTAATTCACAGTGTTTAGTGTCCTGTAAGGCAGGGGCGAGTAAATTTGTGCTGTAATTGCCCAACCCTAACAGCGCCACCCCTATTTTCTTTTTCGAAGGCTGTGCCAGTAAATAAGGACTGTGCGCAACCAGCAAACCTGAACCTGCCAATTGAAGGAAGTGACGACGAGTAATGCGGGGCATTAGTACTCTCCATTAAGAAATTAATCCGTGCATGGTTTTAGTAGTACCTTTCTTACTCAGAAAGATCACAATACCGTTGCGATATTATCGAATGTGTTACCAGTAACACCATTGAAGGTTTATAGCTGACAACCAATACATCTTTAAAGCCCTATGGCGCATCGTGCCGTTTGGTAACGCGAAACGATTTACAACAAAATCAGACGAAAAGCAGCTCACTTTTATCGACAACATAATTTACTGTTTGCGCTTTGCCCGCCAAGCTTCTGCCACGATAGGTTCAAGGTCGCTCAAATCCAAAGGTTTAACAAGGTGATGGTCAAACCCAGCTTCCTTCGAACGCTGGATGTGCGATGGTTGTCCCCATCCCGTTTGCGCCACAAATACTGCGTCAGCTAACGCGCGATTTTGACGAAGTGACGTACATAATTCGTAACCATTCATACCCGGCATGCCGATATCCAACAACACTAAATCGGGCGTGAAAGACGCGACAGCCTTTAATGCGGATGGCCCATCTTCCACTACTTGAACCTGACACCCTTTTGCCTCCAATATCCATCCCATGGTAATAGCGGCATCTTGATTATCATCGGCAATTAAAACGTTGAGCTTTTCAGCGGTAGCGCCTACCACGTCATGGGCCTTTTCCGGTTTACTGGCTAATTTGGGTACTTTACTTAAAACGGGTAAGGTAACGATAAACGTTGTGCCTTTATCAACGCCATCGCTTTGCACATTTACCGTTCCATCGTGCAATTCAGTGAGTTTCTTCACTAGAGTAAGGCCAATCCCCAACCCGCCTTGAGAACGTTCAAGGGCACCATCTACCTGAGTAAACATATCGAAAACCGATTTTAGCTTGTCTGCTGGAATGCCCTCTCCATTGTCTTTAACTGCAATGGTTACCTTACCGTCGCAAGTAGTAATACAGACCTCGATATTGCCACCCGGTGGAGTGTACTTTGCAGCATTGTTGATAATATTCGAGAAAATCTGCGACAACCGGATAAGGTCTCCGTTTACCCAAACAGGCTCTGCTACTTTTTCCACCAGCAGCGTATGCTGTTTTTCATCAATCAGGGGCTGAATAGTCTCAATCGCCGTACCCAGAATCTCACACAAGTTCACAGGTTTTCGATGAATTCGAATTTTCCCTCGGGTAATTCTTGATACATCCATAAGGTCATCAACAAGCCGTATCATTTGCGTTACTTGTCGTTCGACTCGACCGAATGCCTCACTCTTCTGATTTTGGCTGTAGTCGTCTGACTGCAGAATTTCCAACGCATTGCGAATTGGTGCAAGCGGATTACGTAATTCATGTGCCAACGTAGCAAGGAACTCATCTTTACGGCGATCGGCCTCTTGAAGCGCGTCTATCGCATTTCGTTCTCTCGTGGTGTCTACACCTACTCCCGGAAAACGTTCCGGCTCACCAGAGCTGTTATAAATGACTCGTCCTCTGAATGAAGCCCAGCGGACAGTGCCGTCTTTTTGTAAGATACGGTATTCTTCATCAAATGGGGTGCGGTTATTAATACTTTCACAAATAGCAGCCTCACACGCTGCTAAATCGTCTGGGTGGATATATTGTTTGGGCACTTCAATGGCTACACCGTTTTCAGCCTCATCGCTACTGAGGTTAAAGAGTTCTCCCAAACGCTCATCTGCCGTGAACAAGTTTTGCTTAATATCCCAATCCCAAATACCAAAGCTGTGTGATGCTTCCAGTGCTAAGCGTCTGCGAGACTCTGCTCGCTTAGCCATTTCTTCAGCGTGTTTACGCTCAGTAACATCTCGCGTCGAACCAGCAATGGCTTCAACGTTTCCGTCTTCACCAATAACAGGAACAAATATGTAGTCATATATACGGCGACCGTGAGTACCGGTAAAAGGAACATCACTACGAATTGGTTGCTTTGTTTCAATTACCTGACGAATCTCCTTCATGTGCATATCTGCATGCCAAGGTTCATACCCAAGCTCTAAACATGTTTTGCCAATCGCTTCGTCCCAACTCAGCCCCCACATTTGCAGTAACGCGTCGTTGGCATACGTAAAATGCCCCTCAAGGTCGAAGATATAAAGCAAATCGGGCGTATTCGACAGAGCCGTTTCGTAAAGCCTGCGCTGCTTATTAAAAGACTCAATGTTCTCTAGTAACGCCGACTCCGCAACCCGTCGGGCGCGATTTTCGTTGTTGCGCTCAATAATGATTGCAGCGGTTTTAGACAGTGCATTAATGACGTCAATGTCATCGGGTAATGGGGCAAATCGCTCGCGATGAAATAAACAGAAAGTGCCCAGTACCGTACGACTTTCTGCAGATAAAATGGGACGACACCAAAATGATTGAAGTCCTAATGCCTGAGTGGAAAGACTAAAATCACTCGAATCAGTTTGGGCGTTTATGTGAATATTCACCACATCACGAGTTTGACAACACTGTCCTAACGGCGTTAGATCATCGATTGTAATATTCTTGAAGTACCGCCTAGTTTCTTCTGGCATCGACGGTGCAGCCGCGCTAATGAGTGATAACCCATCTTCAGATACCAAGGATATTCCACTTACAGCTTGAAAATCTGTCACCTTCTCTACTGCATTGACTAAAACGGTCAACACATCTTCTAGTGTAGCGCCAGATAATGCGAGTCTCATGGCATCTCTTTGAGACTGAGAAATGATCTGTAGCCTGCGCTTCATAGAGAAGTCATGAAACGAAAACCCCACTACACCTGCCGCAACGGGGAAAATGGTGAGTTTGAACCAGGCGTGGTCAATACCAAACCGAATTTCCGTTGTTTTACCGGGTTCCTGTTTTACTGCCAGTTCGAACTGTTGAGTAATATTCGGTACTTGCGACTGAGGAAACAAACTAAACACCGAGCAGTCAAAGAGATCAGATTTGTCTAATCCACAGATGGAACGGGCCTGATGGTTAGCGTAAATAACGTTGCCTTTAATATCGGCAAATATCACCGCATCAGTTATATTTTCTATAAGAGCTTGAAAGGGGATGTCGTCGGTAAAAGAAGATGAAGCCTTACTTATTGGCTCAGACATAATTCGCTCAAATAATGTAGAAAAAATTATACTAAAGTAGAAATCACTATTTAGCTAACGATTTACGTTAAGCAGTACAAAGCGACTTCTCTAGCGGTGCGGTAAGTGAACTTAAATGATTAAATTTTCGTAACACTTACGCTGTTACAAGTAAAAGCTCTACCAAGATCACTTTCTACCAAGGCTAAGACATGGACAACGCTGGCTCGAATCAAGATAAAGGGAACGGGAAGTATGCTGGGAAGTTCCCCAAAATAGCCCAACAAACCAGACTGCTAAATATTCTTGTGATTTTTGCTGTCATTTATACGTTGTACCTTGCCAAATCTTTACTTGTTCCTCTTTTCTTTTCCGCCTTTGTTGCTCTGCTTTTGAGCCCTCTTGTTGCATTCGCACGCAAGTTATTCATACCTCGCACACTGTCAGCAGGAGCCCTGATTATTTTGCTGGTCGCGCCGTTTACATTTTTAGGTATAGAGCTGGCTGAGCCGGCAGAACGCTGGATGCAATCTCTCCCCAAAATTGCTGCCGAGATATCCAAAGAAATTGAAGAGATAAGCAGCAACATCGACGCTTATGCAACGCCTCCAGCTGAACCCGTTGAAAAAGAACGTTCATTCTTTAGCTGGTTTGGTGACGATGAGAAGACACCTGAACTTTCTCCATCACAAGACAATACAAACTCTGTGACGGACAAAATTAAACAAAGCGGAATAGATATTGGGCTCACACTCTTCAGTAACGCGCCATTTTTACTGGCACAGGTGCTCGCCTGTATCGTTTTAATTTTCTTCTTGTTGGTTTTTGGCCCCAACCTATTCAATGTTTTTGTAAGAGACTTCCCTATTGTTACCAACAAGCGACGAACGCTGGTGTTGGTAGATCAAATTCAACGGGAGCTGTCTTCGTATATCGTCACCATCAGCATCATAAACTCTTGCTTAGGGTTAGCTACAGCTGGCGTGTTTTACTATTTAGGAATAGACGATGCGTTACTTTGGGGAGCGCTGGTTGCGCTGATGAACTTTGTCCCTTACTTGGGTGGTGTGGCGAGCTGCGTGGTATTGCTGGTAGTTGGGCTTGTGCAGTTTGGGCTTACCAGCAGTGCATTTCTGCCTGCGGGTCTGTTTTTAATGTTGAATATCATTGAATCACAGCTCATCACGCCCGCGGTGCTAGGAAGAAGTATGCAGCTTAACCCATTAATAATCATAATTTGGATAGCAATAACGGGTTGGCTATGGGGTGTGGTAGGCGTTTTACTTGCCGTGCCTATACTAATGTGTTTTAAGATCATTCTCGAAAATCTAGGCGTATTTGATCACTGGATTAAACTTCTCGAGTCAAAATAATTTCACTCTCTTTGCCCCATCAACCACGTTGCATGGATAGCAGCGTGGGCGGACTTTTACCTAAAATCTAGGCACAAAGCACGATAGTCCTCTTCAAATAAAAGACGAAATGCATATTTTAAAGGAACATATCCTGCCTTTTTAAAATGAAAATAGTTATCATATTCGTTGTCTTTTGATTTTTGGAGCTCCCATGAATTTGCTTAAAAGTGCCTTGGCCGTGATGATCGGCCTGTCGTGTGCAGGCGCGCCTGTATATGCACAAACAGAAAAAAATAATAATAATGATGACATTGAGCATATTACTGTTGATGCATCTCAGGTTGAATTACGAGATAGCTTTGCAGGAGGCCAAGTATCTCGCGGTGGTCGTGCGGGTATTTTAGGTAATCTCGACATGATGGACTCTCCATTCGCAAGCACCAACTTTACCGCAGACATCATAAGGGAACAGCAAGCAAGAAGTATCGCCGATGTATTGCAAAACGATCCGGTGGTTCGTGTGGCAAAAGGCTTCGGTAATTTTCAAGAACTTTACGTAATGCGCGGGTTTCCCGTTTATTCTGACGATATGACTTACAACGGATTGTACGGTGTTTTACCTCGCCAATATGTTGCTGCCGAGTTGTCAGAACGCGTTGAGGTTTTCCGTGGCGCCAGTGCATTTCTAAACGGCGCAGCACCGGGCGGGAGCGGCTTAGGTGGTTCGGTAAATATAGTGCCTAAGCGCGCGGGCGATGACCCATTAAACCGTGTAACGCTTGGATACGAGTCTCAAGGACATTGGTATGGCGCAGCAGATGTAAGCCGCAGATTTGGCGACGACAGTCAAAGTACAGGCGTAAGAGCTAACTTTGTACAACGAGGCGGCGAAACAAGTATCGATAACCAAGATCGTGAATTGAGCGTTGCTGCTATTGGCATTGATCACGATAGCGATAACTTCCGTCTTTCTTTGGATTTGGGCTACCAAGACCATCAGGTTGACTCACCACGCCCTGCAGTCACTCCTGGCAGTGCAATTCCAGAAGCGCCTGACAGCGACACCAATTTTGCCCAAGAGTGGACTTACACTAACGAGCGTCAATTTTTCGGTGCGGTTCGAGGAGAGTACGATTTTACCGACAACATCACTGCGTGGGCGGCGTATGGTTTCAGATCGGGTGAAGAAGATAATGTGTTTGCTAACCCTAGACAGGCAGAAGCAAATGGCGACTTTTCCGCTTACCGTTTTGATAACGTTCGAAATGATGAAATTCGCTCAGGTGAAGTGGGCCTAAATATCGAATTCAAAACCGCAAGCGTTGGACACACGATCATTACGTCTGCATCAACGTTTTCTCTAGAATCTGAAAATGCCTATGCGTTTTCTGATTTTAGCGGCTTTGCTGGAAATATTTATAACCCGGTAACGGCAACCATGCCCGATGCTGACTTCTTTATTGGTGGCGACCTTAGCAACCCACTAATCACAGAAAAAACAGACCTTTCAAGTTTTGCTCTTGCAGACATGATTTCGTTTAACGATGGAAAAGTTCTCTTAACCCTTGGTGGCCGTGTTCAAAACATTGAAACCCGCACGTTTGATTACAATACAGGTGATGAGTTGTCAGGCTACGACGAATCTCAATTCACGCCGGTTGTGGGCATTGTTTATAAATCATCAGAACAGGTGTCTTATTACGCCAACTATATCGAGGGACTGCTTCCTGGTGAGGTAGCGCCTGCATCAAGCGGTGGTGAACCAATTGAAAACGCGGGTGAAGTTTTTGACCCATACAGCGCCGAGCAAATAGAAGTAGGTGTAAAATATGATGCTGGCCAATACGGTGGTTCATTGAGTGTTTTCAACACCTCAAAGCAAAGCTCAATTGTTGAAGACAATGTTTTCAGTACCGATGGTGAACAGCAAAACCAAGGACTTGAGTTAAGCGTATTTGGCATGCCAACTTCAAATTTACGTGTTTTGGGCGGATTCACTTGGCTCGATGCGGAAATGACGAAAACTCAAGACGGTACACTAGATGGCAAAACGGCCATTGGTGTTCCTGATTTACAAGCAAACATTAATCTTGAGTGGGATATTGATGCCCTTCCAGGGCTTACTGTCGATGCACGTGCGGCCTATACGTCGAAACAATATGCTAGTGCCGACAATAACCTTGAAGTCGATGCATCTAATCGTTTTGATTTAGGCGTTCGTTACAGCTTCCTTGCAGGAATGACCGACATCACACTTCGCGCTCGTGTAGATAACGTCTTTGACAATAATTACTGGGCGTCGGTAGGCGGCTTCCCTGGCTCAAACTACCTTGTATTAAGTGAACCTCGGACATTCAGACTGTCTGCTTCATTCAATTTTTAACGGGTTAAGTTATGCTACTGTCAATCGCTGCCTTTTTAGGCAGCGCATTGGCGATAGGTTTGTTTTACCGCGCTTGGCAAAGCACACAGATCGCCTTTAAACGTATAGCTAAACTCTCGGCATTGTTGTTAATGCTGGCGAGTTTAAGCCTTTGGGTTACAGAGTACGGCCCTGAATTAGGTACCTGCTACGCAGTGGTCGCTTTCTCGTTACAAGCATGGAGTTGGATTTATCTCGCCCGACAACGAATAAGTAAAGATGTAAAACGCGTCGATTTACCGTTCGCATCTGGATTGACTACCCCGTCTACCGCTATTGCTTTTAACGCCCTTGTAAAACTACTTGGCAGTGTGTTTTTAAGTGCTATTTGCGCCATGTTAGTTACCGTAGTGTGGACAACAGCGCTTAGCATGAGCAAAGTAAACCAGATTTCACTGGGAATTTACACCATGCCTCTATTATGGGGATGTGGCGCATACTGGCTTTGTGCAGACAGTAAACTATGGCGCCCGGTTGGGGTGTTGAGTGTACTAAGCGCGTTAAGTTACTTCTACTTGTATAGTATATAAAATGAGTATTTCTATTTCTCCCAGCGCAAATAAAAGCGCCTTAAAAAGTCACGCTTGGTTAGGACTAGCCGTTAGTGTGTTGATGTATTGGGTGTGCTTTTCAGGCACTTTATCTGTTTTCTCTCAAGAACTTCTGCGATGGGAACAACCCCATATTGCAGATAATCTAGATTACACCCCTGGCAGCATTCAAAATGCTTATGAACGCTTTCTCACAATGAAAGAGGGTCAAACACAGGGAAACATTGTCATTCGCTTGCCTACGCACGATTTGCCACGCGCACGCATTAGTGCAGACGGTGAGTATTGGAATATTTCTCCAACCGGCGAATTAAGTGAACCATCCACAACCCCTATTACTGATTTAATCGTTGATTTACACACCGCCCTGCATCTACCTGAAGACATCGGAATGATGGCTGTCAGTGTTTTGGGTGCTATTTTGAGTGCATTGATTATCTCTGGCATTGTTGCTCACAGACGTATTTTTAAAGATGCCTTTCGCTTGCGAACAGGTAACAACGAGCAGCTTACACAAGGCGACTTACACAATAGAATGAGCGTGTGGGGCTTACCTTTTCACTTGATGATTGCGCTAACCGGCGTTTATTTTGGTTTAGCGTCGTTTTTAACGTCCATTTATGCCGATACTTTATATGAAGGAAACAAGCTCGATCTGTTTGCCGACATTTATGGTTCATCAATTCAGCTTGAACATCAGCCAGCCATTGCGAATATAGAAAAAGCGCTGACCGACATAATGAAAATGGAGCCCAATACCCAGCCCATTTTTGTTACTTTGGAAAACGCGACCAAAGACAATCAGTATATTCTGCTCGGCTCGCAGCACTTGGATAAGCTCATTTATTCAGAACAATACCGCTTTGATGCCAGTGGACAATACATCGATAAAGTCGGTTATTCAGATGGTGATGCTGGCCAACAAGCGATATTTTCTGTATATCGCATACACTTCGGCCACTTCGGTCCAGAAGCAATGAAGATATTCTTCGGATTAATGGGGTTCGCGTTAACCATTATTTCTGTTACCGGCATAAATTTGTGGTTGGCAAAACGCGCTAAGCAAGATGCCTTAAACCAGCTTTGGCTGGGTTTCGTGTGGGGCACGCCTATCGCATTTATTTGGGCAGCATTGTTAGAGTTAACGCTGGCGCTGCCCACAAAACCTGTTTTCTGGGTAACATTGACAGCTATTCTTATCGCTTCACTAATGCAAAAAGTGCTTATGAAAACTCACTTGGTGCTGTTGAATTGTCTCGCCGCCTTGTTAGTTGTATTGGCCATTACTCACTTTGCTGTTCACTACCCTAGTTCGTTAGTCATGAACTCGCTCATTATAGACAGCGCGTTTATCGTTTTTGCCCTGTGCGTATGGCGCTACCTATACTCGCGATTAAAGAAAGGCTGGAATGTATAGGCACATTGGTTCTAATGGGATCTGATAGAATTGAGGCAAAGTGAACATGCTTACTTATACCAATCCGGTATGCGGATTGGTATTGTTGTCAGCGTGGTCAACAGTAAAAAGCCTTCCATTTGGAAGGCTTTTCCTTTCTAAAGTATGTTAAGAAACGCCACCAGCGCATTTATTTCATCATCGCTTAAATCAAGTGGCTGTATAAGCGGGGTCGTTTTGGGATAGTGCGGATCCATTGCGTTCTTTCTATTCGGTTTTGGCCTAAAGCCTCCCGCATTGTATTGTTCAATCATGGGTCTGAATTGCACAAACAGCCCATTGTGCATCCAAGGGCCAGTTTTAGAGACACCTAATAGTGATGGAGTTCTAAACTTCCCAATGTCCTGTACATTTTGAGTGAACTCACTTCTTCCCAAGTCCTCAAAAGACAAGCCGTAACGGTGAAACCCTGTAACGTGGAAATCATTATCGCTAAGCAGTGCACCTTCGTGACATGTCATGCATTTCGCTTTCGTTCTAAAAAGATGTAATCCTTCTAGCTGAGATTCAGAAAGCATAGCTTGTGCTTTTTTAGGCATTTCTTGAGCCAAAGCAATAAAGCGTTGATACTTCGAGTCTGGCGGTGGGATTGTACGTTCAAACGCAACCAGAGCCATCGCTAACATCGCTGATGTGATGTGCTCTTTTCCGTAGGCTTCGTCAAACGCTGCTTTATAGTATGTCGAAGTATTTAAGCGCTTTAGTGCTTCTTCCAATGGCAAATCCATTTCTATTGGATTTTCTATTGGCTTTAACGCTTGCTCAGTGGCAGTTTGCGCCCGACCATCCCAAAAAAAGCTTTGCCAGTGGTCAATACCAAAAATAGCCGGGGTATTGCGATTACCTATCTGCTCTCTCACTCCTTTAGCACTGCGCAAGCCATCTTGGAATGACAGCGACTTTACATGACAACTTGCACAGCTCACCGTATTGTCTCGTGACAAAATAGGGTCGTTAAAGAGTTTTTCACCTAGCTTTATTTGTTGCTCAGTCGCCAAAGAGCCAATTGGCGTTAGCGGCGACAAAGCGAGTGGCGCATGGCCATCAGCGGTTATCGCTGCTGGCCATTCGTCAATAGGCGCGGCATACCATTCTCGCAATGCGTCGCCAGCAACCGCTGTTGTTACCAGAAAGCTGCAAGCAGTGGCGAATAACCTGATTAGTGCCATTGATAACCCACTTCAAACCAAATTGAACGACCGGTCTCTATACCCGAAGTGCCTGAGGTAACGGAATAAGTTCGAGCGTCAAAGAGGTTTTGAACATCCACTCTAAACCGCAGAGCATGATCTCCTACTACTTCAGGTACCCAAGTAGCAGACGCATTAACCAAAAAGCGACTTGGAACGTTCACTAGCTGATAAACAGGAACATTAAGTACCTCTTCACCATCACAAATAGAACAAATACGCAAAAGCTGTCCGCTAGACTGCACATCGTCAGTAGCAACATAATCGTCAAATGCCTGGCGATAGGAGCCTGTTACGCTAGTTGTGAAGGTGTCGGTCCATCCTGTTGTCCAGCCCACATTAAACGCCAGCGGCTGTGAAAACTCAGTTTTAGCAAGACTTAAATTGTTGAGCGTCGTTTCGACATAGGTAAAGCCTGTCTCTTCATCTCCGCTGCGTAAGAAGATAAGCTCATCAATAGGCGCTACATCTACGTCTTCTTCGTCGAAACTGACTTCTTCACTTATTTGGTAGGTGGTATTAAACCAAAAACTACTGGTATTAAATTGCCATGCCCACGAAAGCGAAATACGGTCGTTTTGGCCTTTACCATTATTGGTTTGCGTACGGTAGTAGTAACCGTCTTCTGTGTTGTAAACGGGGTCGCCGCTCACGGAAATCTGATCGCGACGCCAGCGCTTAACATACTCAATGGCGTAATTCCCCCAGTCAGTAGCTTGCTTCCAACCAAGTACAATTTCATCGTTGTAAGGCGTATCCAGGTTTTCAAAACGATAGCGATAGTCGCTTCCACCAGATAAAGGCGACCAACCTTGGAGTTCACCATTTAATGCAATGCTTCGGCGTTCCAGCTGATAAGGCAGCTGTGCTTCTCGCACTGCGTAAGAAAGTAGGTTGGTATCGTAATAACGGTTCGCACCAAAAGTAATGAGCTTATCGCCATCGCCGAATAACCGGTAACCACCGCTAATACGGGGGGCAATGTTTACATTCTGTAGAAAGTCATCGTAATCCGCACGCAGCGCTGCGTTTAGTGTTACGTCGCCCAAGTCCATGCTGTCGGTAACGTGAAACGAAACATTTTGCACATTTACGTCGATGTATTCTTCAGGATACACGCTTCTCAATGCGAAATACTGAGGAGACGCAGTCACAATATTTGAATACGCCAATACGTGATCAGGATTGGTAAAATCTAGAGGCTGTCCAAGCTGTACCTCTAATTCTTCTATGGTCATTGACGTCGTTAAAGCTACGCAGTCGAACACCGCCCCGTTACAGTTCAGGTTACTCACCCCAGTGATCGGTGAGTTGTAAACGTAGGTATCGTAATACCGCTGTCGCTCCAGCGACTCATTATTATATTGAAACCCAGCTTTTATGCTGTGTTCAATATCCAACCAGTTAAACGCGTTAAACCTGACTAAATTATCGAAAAAGAGCGTTTGCTGAGTTTTGTCCAAGTCGCCGTATCCACCTTGGTTCGACACAGCGGCTTCTTGCGTGGGATCTCCTATTCCCCACTCCCTTCCAATAGCTTTAGCCCAAGGATAGTAGTGAGGGTTTGCGGAGCGCGAATTGTAACTCTCTGCGAAGCTAAGCGTTGACTCAAGCGCGAAACTATCAAAACCGTGCTCAACTTTAACGCTACTACTGAATCCGCCGCCTTCAATTTCAAAGTCGCTGTCAATTGCATTGGCTATGATGTCGTTGCTTGTATACGGCGAATAGTTAGCCGTTAACGTGAGCTTATCTACCCATAGATTTCGTTGGGTAAGTTTAACCAGTACGTTGGCGTTTTCGCGCTCAGTAGCAACCGGTTGATTTAGGCTTAACTTTGATATTTCACTGGTGGTGTAATTTGCTGAAACCAGCAAGTGGTAGTATTCGTTCAGCGCTTTGGCAAAATTAACGTTTAATATCTGCTTCTCAAAGGCAGGCTCATCAGGTGCCTCTTCATTGGTTTCGGTCACATCTTCAGCTAAAAAGGTTTTATAGCTATTCCAATCGCTTCGAGAAGTGCGATAGTTAAAACCAAATTCGGTTTCTTTATAGCTTTCGCGCGTTTCTACATCTACCACGCCGCCGCTGAAACTGCCGTATTGGGCAGGCACATTGTTGGTGTAAACCGTAATGCTATCTATAATTTGTTGATTAATGTTGAAGGTTTGCGTTGTACCTTCAACATCATTTATAAGCGTGTCATTTGAACGGTAAGAGCTTGGATCTTGGCGACTGTTAAAGTTCATACCGTCAAGGAAGAAACCGGTTTGCCATGCTTCAGCGCCCATAATTGACACCCGCTGTGCCTGAATCTCTCCTTGTTCAGACGCGTCATATTGCTCAGACCCAAGCACCACACCCGGCAATAGTCCGAGTAATTCGGTAAAGTCTCCGCCCGTGCGCGGCGTATACTCAATGAAGTTTCTATCTAGCGTAAAGCGCCCTTCAACTTCTGGCACTTGCAAGCCAATAAAACGACCTTCAACTAAGATACGTTCAATTTTTTTGGCATTCTCGTTTTCTTCCACACACGCCAATCGTTCAGCATCGGTCATCCTGTTCAATGCGTCTTCAGAAATGCAAACATCACTCGTAGGAGCAACTACATCTTGCTGCTGTTGGGCATTAGCAAACGTTGCGTTGGCTAATAACGACAACAGCAGCCCGCTAGGGGCTGCATATTTCATTAAAAATTACCTTATGCTTAATCTTTGTCTAGAGGGTTTAGATCGTTAGGATCTTCAATGCCGTCGTTATCAGCGTCGTTGTCTGTACTAAGTCCAGACTCAGAGATAGCGTCTTCGGTCGCATTTAATAAGAAAAAGTTGGGAAGACCATCATTGTCAGTATCTACGTTGGCTATTGCCGATGCTGGGAAGTCATCTTGGGTCGCCATTGTTTCCGCTATAACTGCAAATAAGGCTTCGCTATCCGCAGTGGTGTAGATTTCGTTAACAGATAACGACTGCGCGTCTTCGTAATTACCTAACCATGCATATTGCTCAATGAATGATTCGTAAAAATCGACGTTTTCGCTGTCTGCAAACTCAGATGTTGCTGCCAGTAAGCTTTCTAGTAAAGCAGCGCCTGTAGCTTTGATACTGCCGATAGCCTGAGCATATTCTTCATTCAGACCAGCATGCTTTTTAGTGGCAAGTAGTAGGTTGTCAATATTTAAAAAAGCGTTGCTGTCATCGGGTTCGAATACCGCTTCAAGCTCACCAAGAATATCGTCTACCGCATCAACCTTGTCTTCTATTGTGGCCGCGTTAGATACCGCTTCTACAGCCTGGTCGGCGATGGTAGAGAACATAGAGGCCGCCGTTTCAAGCTTGCCTAGCGACGCAAATGCATTGGCAATATAGATTCTGGATTCGAACAAGCTGCTAAGATCTTCATCGTCTCCTGCAAGGGCTTCTACATTGGCTTGAGCTGCGCTTATGGCACTTTGCATACCTTCTTCGTTACCCAGTGCACGCTGGATAAAAGCGGCATTGATAAACGCATTCATTTTTTGGAGCTCTGAGGCTTGGCTATCTTCGCCAAAGTACAAAGCCACTATATCTAAACACTTACCGTAGAGAGTATTTCGTGTTTCATTATCACCGCCAAATTCAGCGTAAAGCTCGACGAAACGACTACATCCGTAGTTTTCTACCAACTTATCTACGTTGTAACCAACGTCATCAAAATAAGCTTGAGTGGATAGCACGTCGATAGCCGCTGTTGTCATTTGTCGAGCTTCAGCATTCAGGCCTGAATAGTGTAAAAACCACGCTGCACGCTTATCCAGAAAACCAGCATCATCCTGTTCTACTAGGGCTTCAACCACGTATTCGGTGTCAGTGTAGGTCACAGTAAAGGTATGGGTAAGCGCTTCAATAAGCGGGGTAATATCTTCACCGTTAAATGCGTGGCTTACAATACTGTAAGCATAGTGATCGCGATACGCTTTCTTAGTGTCTAAATCTGTTGAGCCCTCTTCCTCTTCTACTAACATTAGCGGTAAATTACCAATAGCAGTCTCGGTAGAGTTTGCCGCAATATAATCTGGATAAAGAGCAGCGAAGGGGCCAGTCAGGTTACCCAGTCCCGTTGGGTAGCGACTTAACGTTTCTTCTGCATAGTCAGCCACATCAACGCGATAAGCATCGTCATAGTCAGCGGTCACATACATTGATATACCGCGTGCTAATGAGGTTTTTGCTCTGTGCGTCAGCTCTGCTTTCTGTTCATCGCTGCCGATTAGGCTAGCGGCATATGCGTAGCGCGTCGCTTCGACTAGCAGTAACGTACGACTAGTAAAATTGTTGTTTCCCCTTACCGTATTAAAGCTTGTGGTATCCGCAATGTGAATTGCGTAGTCTAACGCGGTAATGACTGATTCGTAGTTTAAATCAGACTGCTGCGTAGCGTAGGCTTCTACACGGCTCGCCAATAAGTCTGTAGCTAAAACGCCAAATTTTCCGTGTGCGCTGGTACGCGCTTGGGTCAAATCAGACAATTCTTCGGCGTAGGCTCGGGTGATGTTTAATACAACTACTGCAGAATCAAAGTCATCGGCGTCGATATAATCTTCAACAAGCTTTCGATAAAAGGTGGCATCACTTGTACTTAAGTTATCTAAACCAAGCTCGGCAATATACGCATTTTTCTGAACGACGGCTTCGGTTCTGAAAGTTTTTGCAGCGTCACTTTCCCCAATTCTTTCCAGTTCGTTAGCACTTAAGCGCAGCGCTTCAGCTTTACCTGAACGGGTGATGACCTTCTCATTGATAGTTTGTAAACTTAAGTCTGCAAAGCCTGCTACTGCATAGCCAACGGCAATATTGATGTAGGCATCTTCTGCCACTTCGGCGTCAGTAATGACAAAAACATCGTTCGTACCATCCCTTACCACCATATTTTCGGCGTTTGTAATATGTGAATGAGACGAAGCGTAATAGTAAGTAAGTTTATCTTCATTACTCACATACGAGGCACCTAAATCGATAGTACCAAGCACAGCCTCACCGATGCCATCTGACACACTCACTACAAAGCTGTCGTCAACCGTGGCAAGTTCGTTCGCGACAAAAGTAAACGCCCCAGTTGCGCTATCAATGTCTACTACACCTTGTTCAGGTTGGGCATTCACGGTAAACGTCAATGTATCCCCATCAACGTCTGTGGCCTCGATAATTCCGGTTGTTTCGCCGTTACTACCGACAACTAGCGATGAGGTCTGAATGACAGGTAAATCGTTTACATTTGTAACCGTAAAAGAAATCGATGCACTTACTGACTCGATACTGTCTGATACTGTGATGCTTGCCGTGTCTTCACCAAAGAAGTCGGCACTAGGGGTGTAAACAAAACTACCGTCTTGGCTCACGGTTAAGCTTCCATTAGAGGGGCTTGTACCCACTGAAAACCCTAGCGTGTCACCGTCTGAATCTGACGCCACAACCGTTCCGGTTGCGGTATTATCTTCAAGCGTAGTTATTGATAAACTAGCTTGGCTTAAGCTTGGCGCGTTATTGCCTCCACTTCCACCGCCGCATGCAGTTAACGCTAAAACAGACGTAGTCAAACACGCCAGTTTTACGTTAATTCTTCGTCTATTTTCTTTGTTTTGAACGAACTCAAGTGCCATGTATGCCAACTCCAAGCAAAAAGGGAGCGCATACTAATAAATAATGCAAATGATATCAATTCTCATTTGCTAAAAGTTCAAATCTTTACATTTCTTTATTCAAGAATTAAAAGCGGGAAACGAGGATCGTTTTCCGGCTGCCAGGGAGATGATATAAACTTGATGTTATTTACCCCCATTTTTTCTAGCAGTGCCGGAGTAGCCGTCCACCCTCTTGCCTTTTGTTCAACCGCTGCTTTAATCAGGTCTTTCGATAGCCCTATAGTAAGCAGTGCATGGTCGGTAGAAATACGTTCAAAAAACCGCTTTTCTCGGGCAACAGATCTTTGTGTGATATCGTCGTAATGTTGTCGAAGTTCTTGCCATTTTTTGCTTTTCTCTTCGCCCTCTAAATGCCTTACCATGGCGTCAATATCGCTGTCTCGCCAATAGGCTGAAGCCGCATCTCCATGCCAACCCAGTACCGCTTTTTCTCCAAGCCACTTGTTTTTACCCGCGGTGAATACGTAGTTTGCGCAAGAAGAAAAGCAAAATGTGCTCACTTTTACATCCAGGCTGTGTTCAAGAACAAACTCTCCTAAGTCCATTCCTAAATCTACATTGCCGCCACCACTGGTAATTGCCAAAGTAGTAGGTTTCACCTCTGCCTGTTTAAACAGTTCGAATGCATTTTCGTTGTTTTCTTTTGAGATCCCACCTTGGTAAACAAGAGTCTTTTCGTCCAAAAATACTTTGGCATGAAGGCCAAAACTCGTCGCTAGTAAAACAGGAAAAATCAAAAAAGCCACGTTTAAAAACAGTGGACGATGCGAAACTCGCTCAAAGAACATGATGAACCTTTAAAAAGATGGAAAGAGAAAAGTAGCAATGAAAAAGGACTAGATAACCTTGCTCTGCAGGAGCTTAACAAGACATACAAACGCTAGAAATGTTCGCGATTCTCGTAATAATCGTTACCGTTGAGATCTTCAAATAAAACGGTGATGTCCTTATCCTCTCCTACGAAGGGGCGAAGCGCAGTATCGATAACGTGAGCCACTGCAGTTTTGACATCCTGCCCGCGATCAAACCACAAAACTTCTACAAACGGATAAGCCGAAGAGGCTCCACCGGCCACAATGAACTGGCTCGCAATGTGCTCTACTGTGAAATGATCGTTAGGGGTGTCGGTCAATTTGGCAAACTGTTCAACGATTGAACCTGCAACCTCTTCTAACGCTGATTGCTCGATACCTCTTACGCGAATGTGCGGCATTTTTTGTCCTTTAATAACTCTTTAGTTTGTGTACCGGAATTTTCTAAACGGCATCATACCACGCTTTAAAAGCGTCTAGACTGAGGATTCGCCTTTAGTACGCGATGAATACCATACTATTCGGTAAAAGGGTAAAACGTTCTCACGGCAAATTAAGAATTATACCGAAACAGAATCTCGCACCACAACTTCACGCCATAAATGAGAACACTCTTCCACAAACTTTTTGTGAATAGGATGAAGCTGGTACTCATCTTGCGCTTCAACACTTTCAAATAGCATAAGTTCAGACACGTCAAACGAGTTATCTATCACGTCACGCTTTAGTGTATTGGCAGGCACACCAATGTGAAGCGAGTGAACTTGTGGGATAGCGCGCAACGATTGCAAACCAGCAATGAGCTTTTGCTTATCTTCTGTTGACGTTGGATCTTTCAGCCAGAAGTAAACCATATGAAGGATAGGTGGTAACTCAGCGTTTGTGGTGCGGGACGAATGCGCCATAGCGGGCAATGCAGATAGCGAAGCAAACGCTCCTGCGGTTGCTAAAAATTGTCGTCTTTTTGTATCTGCCATAATAGAGCCTGCTTACCTTAGCTGTAGATTTCTGTCATAAACATTGAACATGCTGATGTTTCTACAATGACATTGGATCTCAATTGAAGCAATAGGAACCCGTTCATCTTCGCGTAAACACACTTGTGAGCTCTGTCTTTCACTGCGAAATAGATCTGAACTCAATTAGCAAGGCAAGAAAGCGCCAGGAATTTAATATTCTGCATGTTGGCAAGCAACTTGAAAGATACCTAAAGAAACTGAATTTTAAACATATAAACAACGAGATTTTGACGCTATGCGCTTACCTACCAAACAGCTTATCAATAAAATTGAAAACTTATCTAATGGTCTAACGCCAGAGCAGCTAGCAAGCTTCCTCGATATTATTGACGCTATGACGGCATTGGTTGAAGAAGCTGGAGAGTTAAAAGGCGATAGCGACAACAAAAATGCTAGCCTCAGTACTGAGCTATCCGTACTCCACTAAGACTGGCCTTTTTAGGATTATCGCTCTGAGGTAACAACGGTGCTGCTATACCAAGCTGAATACCAGTATCAACACCAAGAACGACAAATATTCGTTTTTGCTCATTTGTAGTTCGTTTATGTTCGTTTTATGATGCATTCCTAGTAAATGTACATGGGAAGCTGCGTCAGAATTAGCACCTAACGGCCTGTTAGTTGAATGAACGGTTAATGCACTATTGCGCCACATAAAACGGTTTCAGCTTTCATTCTTCATAACATAGCTCTGTCGCTTCTTTTTCTGATCAATGCGTTGTACTGGTTAAAGATTAAAAGGAAGAATTATGTTACCTCTCACGGAACCAACGCTTTTCCGCCAGTGTGTTGCTGAATTCATAGGCACGGCAATTCTGATATTCTTCGGTGTTGGTGCCGTTGCAGCATTGGTATTAACAGGCGCCTCGTTCGGTCAATGGGAAATCAGTATTGTCTGGGGGTTTGGCGTCGCTGTTGCCATTTATTGTACTGCTGGCGTTTCCGGTGCACATATCAATCCAGCGGTAACTATTGCGCTTGCGCTTTTTCACGGTTTTGAAAAGCACAAAGTTGCCCCCTTCATTCTTTCCCAGTTTTTGGGGGCATTCGCTGCTGCTGCACTTATCTACGGGTTGTATCATCAACTTTTTATAGATTATGAACTCACTCATAACCTCTCGCGCGATAGTGTAGACGCTCTCACAACAGCAAGCATTTTCTCTACTTTTCCCCACAAAGCCCTTTCATTTTGGGGAGCCTTTGGCGTTGAGTTCGTTATCACTGCAGTTTTGATGTTCGCAATACTGGCATTGGGAGATGAAAATAACGGCGCATCCCGTGGAGCCATGAATCCGCTACTAATTGGTATTGTCATTGCTGTCATTGGCTCTTCTTTAGGGCCGTTGACCGGTTTTGCCATGAACCCAGCTCGCGATTTTGGTCCTAAGCTCTTTTCCTATATTGCAGGATGGGAGTATGCGCTTGATGGGGCGAAAGACATCCCCTACTTTATTGTGCCTATTGTAGCGCCTATATGTGGAGCATGCTTTGGCGCTTGGCTGTACCCTGTATTAATAGGTCATTCCCTTTCGCCAGAAAGTCGCGCCTGCACTATTCCAAACGATTGCGAAACTTCCGCTGTTACACAAACTTCTGAAGCGAGTGTTGATAGAGGGTAAGCTAACTATTGATATACGAGCGGCGATGGCCTATTTTACGCCGCGGTTGAACTTACAAAGAAGCATAGCGTGTGTTTTATTTAATAGCAGTAACTGTCCTGTGGGCATTTTCCTTTTCGCTCATAGGCGAGTTTTTGGCGGGCTCAGTAGACAGTTATTTTGCTGTTTTGACACGCATTGTGCTCGCCACACTTGTCTTCCTTCCTTTCCTTAGGCCAGCATTATTGAACCTTAAACAAAAGGTGATTCTGGCCAGTTTAGGTGCTGTGCAATTAGGGCTGATGTACATCTTCTTCTATCACGCATTTTTGTTTTTAAGCGTGCCAGAAGTGTTGCTTTTCACCATTTTTACGCCGCTTTATGTCGCCATTTTGAACGACGCCCTGTTTAAGCGGTTTACCCCGTTTTATTTATTGTGCGCACTTATTGCCACCGCAGGTGCAGCCATAATTCGCTTTGACGGCGTGACTGATAACTACTGGTTTGGTTTTGCCATTGTTCAGGGTGCTAATCTTTCCTTTGCACTAGGACAAGTGGGTTATAAAAAGCTGACCTCGACTTTTACAGCCCAAGTACCCTATCACAACGTATTCGCGTGGTTTTATTTAGGCGCGTTAGTTGTAGCCTTGCCCGCTTTTTTCCTTTTCGGCAACCCAAGTCAACTACCGCAAAATACCGAGCAATGGGGAGTGCTACTGTGGTTGGGTATTGTGGCATCAGGGCTTGGATACTACTTTTGGAACCAGGGGGCACTAGCCGTTTCTGGTGGTACGTTAGCTATTATGAATAACGCACTTATTCCAGCGGGGCTTGTGGTTAATTTACTGCTTTGGCAAAAAGACACCGACTTTTCTCGCCTGCTTCTTGGCGGTGCCATCATTGCTATTGCACTTTGGATGTCTCATCAACACACTAAGAAGCAGAAACAGTTATAAGCCTCAAAAAGGCCAAAGCTACGCAGGACTATACTCACTCACCATGGTGTAGTCTTTGCGCGGCCCAATGACCTGCCACGTAGAGCGCCACACAGGCCACGTTGTGAAGTCATAGCGCACCACGTAATTATCATCGCCGCACAAGTGCTCAGCGTTTGGGTTGGTCGCACTGAAAGAATGAAAATAGCGCTTATCGTCAAATAACACTTCAAATAAACCGGTTTGAGGCTGCTGCCAGAAATACCGACGTTCTGCGAGCATTACGCTTTCGTTAGGCGCAGTTACTTCGCCTTTTTCGTAATACGCCAAGCCGCTTTTTTCTTTTTGTACACTGCCTTCCAGCCAGCTGAATTCAGCCTCGCCAGAAAAGGTAAATACATCGCCATTTCGCTGGATGATTTTGCGCGTTAGCGTCCATCGTCCAGCAAAATCGTCCAAGGTATGAGGAGAATTAACTGTCATTGCGCCGTCCTTACCAAAAATAGGTAACAGTGGCAGAATATTGGTCGCCGCGACCCGGCGTTCCTGGGATTTCTTCAAAGCGCTCATCCCACAAGTTATCGACTGCCAATACCAGACTTAACCCTTCAACCTGAGCAGGTGAATATGTGAGAGTGACATGTGAGAAAAACGCAGAGTCATCGCCGTTTCTAAGCGCATTGGTTTCTTGTTTCCGCCACTCGTTGTCAATGCGCACTTCAACCGTATCGGTTGCAAACCACACCACCCCAAGGGTGGCGCGATGCGGCGGATAGTTAAGCGCGTAAAAGCTCGCGTCTACCTCATCAATTCGATAGTCTTCAGACTTATCTAAATAGGTGTAGCTGGCCACCACATCTGCGCTTTCAAAGCGTTTAATGGCAATCACCTCAACACCTAAGGTTTCGATATCAACCGGGTTTGCACTGCGAGCTGAAGTAGCATCGAAGCTATACGTCCAATCTGTCAGCTCGTTATCCCAGCGATAGAATACGGCGGTATCAACTTTGAAAGACGTTTTATCAAATGAAGCCCCAATCTCTAGGTTTTTGCTGACTTCTCGCTGTAACTGGTTGTTACTTCTAAACAGACCGCTTGTGGTACTGCCGCCTACAGCAGTGTAGCCAGCCACCTGCGTCGCCTCTGCATACGAAAGATAGAGTGTACGCGAGGCATTGCTCCCTGCTTGGGTAAGCCAGCTAATATCGCCCACAAAAGACAGTCGGTCATCGTCGCGATTTGTATCGTCAAACGCCCCACCTAAACGAATGGTAAGCGATTCATTGCTGTTCAACTGAGTTCGATACTCGGGCACTACGCTTATTTTGTAGTAGTCGCGAGAGGTGAAATTGTTCTCTAGTGTGGTTGACGTGATGTCGTCTGCAGTAAGCTGTGCTGCGTAGTTAATACCGAATTCTTGCGAAACATTATGAGTACCGGAAAATGCCAATGACTTCACTTGGGTTTCATGAAACGCCTGAAACGCTTCAGGATTTTCACGTGAGAATACGTAATGGTCGTCATTCTCTCTGTAGTAAGCAGAAACTTCAAAGGTATTTTTCATGCTCTCTTCGCCGTAGCGCTGTTTGTGATTTAGCATGACCAAACGGGTTTGAATGTCTTCTGTCTCGTTTACATTAAAAGGCGTATACAAGTTAGGCCAGCCAAAAAATTTTTGCTGAAAGCCATAAAACACGTCGGTTTGTGAGTCATTACTTGCCAGCTGAATACGCCCTGACGCGCGTTCGAAATTATGATCGCCATTAGCAATAGTGCCATCACTTTCAGAGCGAGAATACTCCCCTTCAATCCCAACAGACCAACCGGGTAAATCACTAAGCGCGTGCTTTACTGCACCGTGTACACGCTGCAAATTGAAGTTGTTATTACCTATTCCCACTGACACACTGCCTGCTGTTTGGATGGGACGCCAGCCATAAGACACGGTACCTACAGAGCTATTTACGCCGTAAAGCGCGTTATCGACGCCCGTGAAAATACTCGGCTTCGTCAACATTTCTGGCGCAATAGGAATCTCGGCGAAATAGTGCCCCGTTTGCGGGTCGATCAGCGTTGCGCTTCCTATGCGAAAACCCGTGTTTTCGAATATACCGCCGCGAATAGTCACGTCAGCCTGCGCTTCTGCCATGTTTCTTGATTGCAAATCGACTCGCGGATCGTACTCTAAGTTAGATATAGGTGAATTAAACGTCCCTACCGGCTTGTTGTTCGCCGTCGCCGCCCCTTCAATCGTAATTTTTTCTACGCCTTTTTCGTTGCTGTTCACGCCAGAGTTAACGTTTGATGAATCAACACTTTCAGCGGCCATGGCGGTAAAAGGTAAAGTACAAAAGAGCAAAGGTAGGATTGTGTGACGCATTCAGTGTCCTAGTTAAAAATTTAGGTTCAGCCTGCAGGCAAGAGTAATAAAAACGCGAAGTGTATAGCATTAGCAGACCGAGGAAAACGCTGCGCAGGTGAGTTTAGACCAGTAAGTTTATGTTTACTTACAGCTCTGCACATTTCTATTTATCAATATAAACAGACTGTATGTATCTGTAGCAGCCCGCAATAATTATCAATCTCACCTTATTGTCTGCTTACCTTCCTTTCTAAAAGAAACGAGATAACATAACATTCACGATCTCTACAAAACCTGCCAAAGACACGTAATACCTTGCTTATGCTTGATCTTAAAAGAAGGGATCACGCGCTTCATCGATGCGCTAGATTTTGCGCCCACCATTGTTAGACAAAACAACTCTGGCGGCATGTTCGATAGCTTTGCGAACCGAGGTTTTTCTGGCGATGAAAATAACCCATCGGGTTATTTAATAAACGGCTTCAACGTGCGTGGCTATAGCGGTAATAGAAGCACGGTTAATGTTCAAACCACAAAGATCAACACGCTCTAGAGTGTGTGACTCACAAAGATCCAAGTACCAACCGAAACAAGCACAATGCCACCAAATGTCTCTGCTCGCTTACCTATCAATGTTCCCATAACACTGCCCAACATAATGCCAATAGTTACCATAGAAAAAGTGGCTATCCCAATTAACGTCGCAGCAATAGCAATGTTCACGTCAATTAGCGCGAGACTTGCACCCACTGCCATTGCGTCGATGCTTGTGCCTAACGCAGTAATACACAACAAAATAAAGGATTGTTTTTGAGACGTCGACTCTTCTTCGGCAGGTTTCAGGCTCTCGAGTACCATATGAATACCTAAACCAGAAAGAATGATTAGCGCAATCCAATGATCCCATGCTTCAACGTATGAAGACGCCGCGCGACCAATGAACCAGCCTATAAATGGAGTTGTTGCCTCTATAAGTCCGAACAAAAGGCCAATTTTGAGGGCAAAACTTAAACGAGGGCGATTGATTTTGACACCTTTGCCTATCGCGGCGGCAAACGCATCTGTTGACATAGCAAAGGCTAGCAAGATAAGAGCGAAGATACTCATAGTTTTAGAACTCCGGTCAGGCTAATTGAGTCCACGACAAATCCGCACGCCTGACCTTTAAGCGTGGACTTATCGATGGTCTCGCCAACCAAGAGGTGTTTGTACCATGGTAATGTGACCAATTATGTTGATACAAACTTTTCCATTCGAAACGGAAACAGGCTACTCCCCAACCGAGGGGCCTACGGTAATACAGCCGCTTTAAACTAATCAAGTTGATTGCGACAAACTGTCCAACTTGAGATATAAATGACGGCATGTTCACGCTCTTTCGATTGCACATATTCCACCAGTGGTCATACACTCAATTTTATTAAGTGTCGGCAACCAAGTATTTTTTTCCAGCGTTACGCTTTGCGCCTCTCTCCTACTCATGGACTCCCTGAATAAGCCGTTGTCTTAGCGAGTTAACGATTTCATTGTTCATCTCTTTCCTCAGCCCGTACAATAGAAGCACTTCGTTGTTGCAGCGCCAGTGTTTCTGGCTCGCACGGTGTAATTCGACAACTCATTGCTAAAAGAGACTTTTTTATGAGAATTCTACTTTCCATTGCCTTCGTTGCCATTCTTGCAGGCTGCGCTACTCTCTCTCAACTGGCGGTTTACACTGTATCTAATGCCGAGTTAGAACAAGTGCTTGATAGCCAAGTGAGTAAGTTGCAAAAGCAAACGTCACTTGCTGGTATTCCTCTTTATTTAGACGTGGAAGATATGACAGCAACCATAGGCCCAGATGGCAGAGACGTGGTTCAGTTAGGCGCTATTGCCACGGCGCGTATTAGTGCATTTGGGTTGAACTACCCTGCAAAAGTAAGTCTAGCTTTGGAAGGCACGCCTTATTACGACAGTGAAGAAAAAGCGATTTTTGTGCGCTCATTGTCTCTACTTGATAGCACAATTGATGCTGGCGGCTTTAAGGGTAATTTAGCCCCTGTAAGTGGCGAATTCATGCAGCTCATCAACGGCTATCTAGCCACTAACCCCGTTTATCGCTTAGACCCTGCGAACAAAGCAGTAAGCATGCTTTCAACGGTACCTTTACAGCTAACTGTAGAGCAAGGGCAGCTTGCACTTCGACCTAAACAATAATCATTGAAAAAACATATGAAGTGTCGAGATTGTTAATGGTAAAAGGTGCAAAAGTAACCTGAGCCTCGATGCTCGCAAACAGATTTTCCCATTCAGTGAAATAGGCAGGCATAGTGACAGAACGTATCAAAACACTAGATGAATTCGCAAAGCACGTAGATTACTCTTTGCTGAATACCCTTACCCCAGACCCGCAGTCGACGTGCGATGGTGACGACCATGACCCGCGCCAAGTGTTCTCAGGTCACTATGTGCCAGTTACTCCGACCCCATTAACTGCACCGACGTACGTTGCTCATAGCGAAACGCTGTTTGCCGAATTAGGCTTAGACGATAGCTTGGCAACATCTAAAGATTTCACCCAGCTGTTCTCAGGGGACATGTCGGATGTACCTGCTCCAATGAAGCCCTTCGGCTGGGCAACCGGCTACGCACTTTCTATTTACGGTACGGAGTACACACAGCAGTGCCCGTTTAGAACAGGTAACGGCTACGGCGACGGCAGAGCAATTTCTATCGTTGAAGCAGTATTAAACGGCAAGCGTTGGGAAATGCAGTTAAAAGGTGCGGGTCGCACGCCTTATTGTCGCGGCGCAGACGGGCGCGCCGTATTGCGCTCAAGCGTGCGCGAATTTTTAGTGCAAGAACACATGCATGCGCTTGGCATTCCGACCTCACGTTCGCTGAGCTTGTTTATGTCTGAATCAGACACGGTAGACAGGCCGTGGTATCGCGAAGGGTCTCATTCCTATGAACCTGAAGTGATGGTAGAAAATATAACGGCCATATCCACCCGCGTGGCGCCCTCCTTTTTGCGCGTAGGCCAAATAGAGCTTTTTGCTAGGCGAGCTCGCTGCAACGAACACAGCGAAGCGTTAAACGAACTAGAAGCCATTGTTAAGCACCTTATTGAGCGAGAGTACTCAAGTGAAATTGACATAACCACGTTGTTTGAAGAGCAAGTAGTAACGCTGGCTGCACTATTTCGAGACCGGCTAACGCGTCTAGTTTCTGGTTGGGTTCGCGTCGGTTATTGCCAGGGCAATTTTAATAGCGATAACTGCGCCGCAGGAGGCTTTACGCTGGATTATGGGCCATTCGGCTTTTGTGAGTTTTTTGAAGCAGACTACCAGCCTTGGACAGGCGGCGGTCGTCACTTCTCGTTTTTAAACCAGCCCATTGCTGCGCAAAAGAATTTTGATATGTTCTGCCGCTCACTAATGCCACTACTAGAAGGCAACAGTAAACAGCTCTCTAAGCTTAACGAGATCAACGACGGTTTTTCTGGCGTTATGGAAAGCGCTATGGAGAGCATGTGGGCAACAAAGCTTGGTACTGCCAGCTACGACCACGACTTGCTGATTAAGCTGCTGCAATTAATGCTGCGCACAGGCGTGGACTACAATCTGTTTTTCCGAGAGCTATCGTCAATGCCTGAAGATATGGCGAGCTTGACGAAAAGCTTTTACTACCCGCCTAAAGCAGAGGTCATGACAGAATGGGAAGCATGGCTACAAACATGGCGTGAGCGCATTGAAAAGGACGCCGAAACACAAGGTGATGTTACAAACGCTATTGCTGCTACCGCAGAGAATATGCGCAAAGCAAACCCTAAATTCACATGGCGCGAATGGTTAATTGTGCCTGCCTATAAAGCCGCAGAGAAAGGTTACTTTACGCCAATTCACGAACTTCAGAAGATACTTACTGCGCCTTATGATGAGCAATCAAAAGAGGTAGAGAATAAGTACTACCAGCTGCGCCCACTTGAATTTTTCAGTGCGGGCGGAGTCGCGCACTACAGCTGCTCTTCGTAAGAAAGAGCAGCTTAATTTTAGTTTACTTATAAAGAGTCAATCGATTCGCTAGGCTCAGTAAACCACACAGGGCCATCTTCGGTCATATAAAAGTGATCTTCTAAGCGAATACCGAACTCGTTTGGTACTACGATCATAGGTTCGTTACTAAAACACATACCAGATGCTAGCGGGTGAGGATTGTCTTTCACCAAATAAGGCCATTCGTGAATATCCATACCAATGCCGTGCCCGGTTCGATGAGGCAAACCTGGTAAGTTATAGTCTGGTCCTAAGCCATCTTTAGCTAAGCTGTCTCGCGCAGCTTTATCCACATCGCCACAGGGAACACCAACTTTTGCAGCGTTAAATGCGGCAAGCTGCGCGCGTTTTTCGCTTTCCCATAATGCTCTTTGCTTATCGGTTGGCTCACCAAAACAATAGGTTCTCGTGATATCAGAGAGGTAGCCATGCACCTTACAGCCAGTATCAATCAATACTAAGTCGTTCTTCTTTAGTACTTGAGGGTCTTTAACGCCGTGGGGAAACGAGGTGGCTTTTCCAAAAAGTACAATGCAAAAATAGTTTCCAGCAGCCCCCACTTTCTTATGTGCATCGTTAATAAATGCTTCAACTTCTGTCGTGGTAATGCCTTCATAAAGCATACTGGCAGTCGCTTTGTGCACAGCTAGGGTCATGTCCATAGCGCGTTGAATAAGCGTGAGTTCACTTTCAGATTTGTGCATGCGACAGTGTGCTGTTACCTCTGCACCATTGATAATTTGCCAAGAGTGGCCAAGCATCTTGTTCAAACCATCTACGATAAAAAACTGGGTCGACTCATCCACACCCAGTTTATCGCCTCCAGCGGTATTTAGTTTATCTAGCATAGCTATGACAAGCGCATATGGGCTCTCGTGCTCTTGCCAGCCAATTATGTCGCCTTCCACTAATTTGCGTTCGTTTAAAGAGTCGATCTCAAAGGTAGGAGCTATATATACAACGTCACCTTTTGCAGGTAAAAGCGCACCGACTAAACGCTCACTGGCGTACCACTGCATACCTGTAAAATACGCTAAGTTAGTACCCGCGTTTAAGTAGAGCGCACCAATGCCATTTTCCTGCATATAATGCTGCGCCTTGGCAATTCGGGCTTTGTATTCAGAGAGTTCTATGGGGCGCAGATCGCCTGTCATGTTGACAAGGCTATCTAAAGCCTGCTGTGGTGTTTTTGTGCCTATTATTTTACCCATTTTTTTCGTCCCTACACTGGCGCAAGGCTGATTGCCTGTTGGAATGGTCATCAGCCCGCCTTAAATATGAATTTATTAAAACGGGCTCACTGTACAACATTCAATAGAAATGTCGAGATAAGCAGAGATGGCTAGACCTTTTGTACAGCTTGTACAGCGTACCTAAAGATAAACACTCGCTAATGACTCGCTGTGCTTCACAGTGCACTTTTCCACGCAGCCTCTGGTAGCAAGTACAAGCCTTTTTCGCTTTTTGCGCCTTCATTTACGATATAGCCGATACCCGCCGCCATAACGGCCAAAGTTACGTCGAAGGCATTGATGCTGTCACCATAGCCCGCAGTTAAGTTAAACATAGAGCCATCGGCTAGAAGATACAGTGTTTTATCGCCCAGTTTATAGGCATTTACATAAGGCATTGGCTCACTGTGAGTAGCGTTGTTTTTAAGATAAGGCACATCAATTTCTTGGGCTACATGGCCTACATTTAAAATAAATGTTCCGTCTTTCATGTTGTCTAGATGACTCGAATTCACCACGCCATACGCGCCAGTTGCAGTGGCAATAACGTCAGCTTGACTAGCCGCTTCATTTAAATCAACCACTGGCCAGCCGTCGTATTTCGCTTGAAGCGCTCTTGCTGGATCAAGTTCTGCAACTTGAACCTGTGCCCCAAACGCTTTAGCCGAGGCGGCAACGCCCTGCCCAACCAAGCCATAACCAATAACAACCACTACTTTTTCGTGCAGGGTTAGATGAGTGGTTTGGAAGAAGGTTTGCCATGCGCTTAAGCCCACCATGTGCCTGTTGTGAAGCCCTTCTTTTACCGGCAAATCATCCCAGTTAAATATTGGATAGTTTGGCGCCATACCATTTAAACGGTTAATGCCAGAGCCCGTTGCTTCTAAGCCCGATACAATGCTCGGTACTGGTTTATTTGCTTTTATATTTTCGTGAAGTCGAGTTGTCAGATCTGCGCCCATTTCACACAAATGGGTAGGCTGCCACGCCAGCGCTTTATCGAATGACTCAGACCAGTCAGCCTCGCTCATATCACGCCATGCATGGGCCGTTGCGCCTTTATCAACAAGGTAAGACACCACGTCATCTTGCACCGTAGTGGGGTTACACGTGGTAAGAAAAATGTCGCATCCTCGTGAAAGTAGCCCTTCAACCAAAGGCGCCATTTTCAAATCTAAATGCATGTTGCAAGCAAGTTTAACGTTCGACAGATTGGGAAGTGATGCAATGGCATTACGAGTGCGCGGCATATGAAGGCTAGCCCACGCCAACTCTGCTTGAAAATCTTGGTACATGAAAAGGATACTCTGAGAAAATGAAAAGCAGAATCATACGTGAGAATGCTGTATTTATAAATCAGCTAGATACTTTCCTGAATTTCTCCTCTCGGTTATTTTCTCTTATTCTGAATCTTCCTCCCAAACCACCACTTTGTTTCGACCTTTTGCTTTCGCTAGGTACAAGGCTTGGTCTGACTGTTTAATGAGAACATTGACATTCTCTTCGCCTGGCGAGGTTCCTGCCACACCTATACTTACTGTCACTCGTATGAATTTGTTAATGTCGTGGGTGAAAAGGTGTACGCGGAGATTCTCGGCAATTTGCTTGGCGTAATGCACCCGAGTATTGGGCAAAAATACCAAAAACTCTTCGCCGCCCCAGCGAAAGGTAATGTCAGAGCCCCTAACTTGCCCTTTAATTTCTTCAGCGACTTTTTTCAGCACCTTGTCACCCATGTCGTGACCATATTTATCGTTGATACCTTTAAACCAATCAATATCAATGAGCATAACCGACATGAACTTATTACTGCGCTTTCCCATCTCCCAAATAGGATAAACCAAGTCTTCAAAAGCTCGCCGATTATAAAGCGACGTAAGTGGATCGAGCCTTGCGTCACGCTCGGCGTTTCTGCGCGCTTGCTGTACTTGTTTGTAGTTAAATGCCAGTGAGATAGATAGTAAAGACATTTCCAACACCATGCCGATTTCAATGCCTCTAAATGCCCATTTCGAGTATGGAATAAGCCCCCATGTGGCTAGACTCGACACCATCGCACCGCCGGTTCCGCATAAAATGGCTGGAAGGAAAAATTTAGCTAATGTGTCGCCATTACGGTAGGCAAAAATTCCTATCAACAACATCCAAATCGCTATTGTTGTTAAAACGGCAAGCTGCGACATCACCGCGAAAGAGCGACTTCCAATCAACACAATGATGACAGCGAGTGCGCCCAATGCGCCATAGATATACTTCCGACACCGATAGAGCTTTGGTAGATAGAGTTGGGTATTAAGAAACTCGATGGTGAATCTTACCGCACTGAACAAATACAAAAACATTAGCGCGGGCAAAAGCCACTGTTGAAGGAATATCGATTCTGACCAAAGCCACCAGAAACCATGACCGGTATAAGTGAAGTTAAATAGCAAAAACGAGAGAAGGTATAAGGAATAAAGCAGGTAGCGCCGTTCTTTGAGATAGGAGTATAGAACCAAGTTGTAGACCAATAAAATAACGAGTGCGCCGTACAACGCGCCATAAAAATACGCATTTTCCGTTGTCTTGTTTTTGGCAACTACTGGTGGCCCTACGTATATGGGGATCGTCATAGGATCTTCAGAGGAAAATCGAAAAACCACCAGCGTTTCAGGCTGGGTAAATCGATAGAATACAGAAGGCATTCGCGCGTTTTCAAAGCGAGCACTGTGCACCTGATTATCACCAAGTTTTACATGACGCTTTCTTTGACCGTTTTCGAAAAAATAGAGGTCGATATCGTCTAGCCACGCATTATCTATTTCTATTTTCAGAGGAAGAAAAGGTACGTTTATTGTGCTATTTTTAGCAATACGAGTAACAAGAACACCATATGTATCTAATTCAACAGCCAACACACCCCAAACCGTGTTACCAGTGAACCCATAACTAACGCGCCCTTTAGTATTTTTTATAAGTGTATTCTGCTGATATTTAGTCAGGATGTCTTCAGCAGTAAGCTGACTACCTTCCTCGTAATACATCCACAGCTTGTCGTTAACTAACTGCATTTTATCTAAAGACGCAGTACTTTTAGCGTAAGCGTGAGAGAGCCCGCCCCACAAGCAATTAACTATTACAAAACCAATAAATAAAAGAAGTGCTTTCATACATCAATTCTTTTGAATAGGGGCTTTTAAACACAGGGCAAGCTTTTGTATCGGCAACCCTTTCTTATATAAATATTAAGTTACGCTTATCAAAACCGTTTGTGAATAGGTTAAATTCATCAATATTCTACAAATGCGTTTTTATGTTGTTTCGTTTCCACATGTAAAGGCTTACGTATCTTTTATGCTTAGTTTTATTACCAGCACGCTGATTCCTGTTTTGATCCTTCTGTTAATGGGATGGCTATTTTTTCGCATTAAATGGCTCAATGAAGGGTTTATAGAAGCTGGATCTAAACTGGTATTTAACGTTGCGCTCCCTGCGCTATTATTTTTATCGATAGCGCGAGCAGACTTTTCTAAAGCCGCCAACCTATCGCTGATAGGCGTTGGAGTTATGGGCACGCTCATTGTTTTTGCCGCTCTGATGATTACCTCTCATCTGACCGTACATCCGTACAAAGCCAGAGGTGTGGTTGTACAAGGCGGTTTCAGAGCCAATATGGGCATTATTGGCCTTGCTTATTGTGCCAATACCTATGGGCAAGAAGGGCTTGCTGTAGCCTCGGTCTATATGGGGTGTATTACTATATTGTTTAACGTATTGTCTGTCTTTGTTCTTAATTTTTATCAAGGCACGTCGCGTTCTTTGTTGGGTCAAGTTACTGGCATGGCGAAAAACCCGCTGATTCTTTCTATCGCGGCAGCGCTCCCCTTCTCTTACTTCGAATGGCAATTGCCCACCACCTTGATAAAAACCGGTGAATACTTTGCGCAGCTAACACTGCCACTTGCACTTATTTGTACCGGTGCTTCCCTACAGTTCCGCTCATTCTCCAGTGACTGGTTTAACATTGTGCTTAGCACAACCAGTAAATGCGTGGTTTATCCCACCATATTAGTCGCGTTTGCCTATGCTTTTGGATTTAGAGGTATGGAACTGGGCATTGTTCTTCTTCTCGCCATTTCACCTACTGCTGCAGCAAGCTATGTCATGGTTAGAAACTTAGGCGGTGATTATCGTTTGGCGGCAAGTATCATCGCAGTGAGCACATTGGCATCTCTGCCTATTACCGCCCTCGCCTTTGGAATATTAAGTAAACTACAGCTGGTGTGATGAAAATACGTCTTTGTTAAGCGCATTTTAAGTTTATAAACAGTGAAGAGTGAAGCTATTGATGTGTTGTTAGACGGTATTGGAAACTAAAAGCGCCGGGTAACTCGACGTTAACCCGGCGAAAAAGGCGTAACAGACGTCGCCCTAATCTGCTTCGATCTCACCCTCTTCAATGGCCACAACGCGACGTGCTTCAACGTAGGTTTTAATAGCCCAAAGTGTCTCTTGGTCTAAGATAGGATCGGTTTGACCTTCAGGAATACCGCCAAGTGCAGGCATGCCTTTCGCCGAGCCAAAACGCAAGCGCTCAACGAACCATTCGTCGTCTTCAAAACTTTCTGGGTCGAGTTCACGAAGGTCTGGGTTTATTCCGCCAGACTGCGCGTGCAAGCCGTGACAACCTGCACAGTTATTTGCATAAGCTGACTCACCAAACTTGATGACCTTCGTTTTGGTTTCTTCATCGAGGCTTCGATATGGGTTTTCAAACACCCAGCCATTTTCAGACTCATCGCCATCAGTGATTGGCGGCATAGCTGAGCTATCTGCTCCTTGAGGGATAACATTTCCATGTGCAAGCACGTGGCCAGACAAGCCAGTTACCACGAGTGCCGCAAACAACATCGATATTTTTGTTTTCATAATTCATACATCCTCAAAAGACTATGAATTAAGTATACGTACGAGGAAGTAAGGGGTAACTCTACTTTGGTTTTGAAAGGCTCCTCCTTTGGTAGGAGGCCACAATGATAGCCACTGAAAGCGCAAGCTTTACAATTGCTGCTTCAACGTTAGTGCTAAAGTCAGAGTCGAAATAACGCCCATAAGAATGATGAAGACTTACCTTGCTAACAGGTAAATGAATAGGTGAAGAAAAAAAGGCCAGCGCACCTAGGCGCTGGCCATGTATTAATCACTATTTACTGCTCAGCTAAGGTTAGTTTTTTGCCACCTGCTGATAGCGCTTAGGCAATTTAAACGTCCACACGGTGCCGCCTTGGTTGAAGTGCTTCACGCGTTTTGCAACTTCACCGCCCCATAATGGCACTGCGCCGCCCCATCCAGATAGTACAGAGATGTACTGCTCACCATCCATCTCCCATGTCACTGGAGAGCCAACAATACCTGAGCCAGTTTGGAACTTGTAAACCATTTCGCCAGTTTTGTCGTCAAAGGCCATAAGATAACCTTCAGGGTTACCGGTCCAAACCAAACCACCACCTGTAGTTAACACGCCGCCCCAAAGTGGAGAGAAGTTGTTGTAGCGCCAAACGGTTTTACCTGTTTTAGGGTCAATCGCTTTAAGTACGCCGATAAAGTCCTCATTCACTGATTTGATGGTGAAACCCGCACCTAGGTACGCCGCACCTTTCTTGTAAGAGGTAGGCTCGTTCCAGATATCCATTTCCCATTCGTTTGAAGGCACATAAAAGAGTTCAGTATCCTTTGAATAGGCCATTGGCATCCAGTTTTTACCACCTAAGAACGCAGGGCGAGCGACAACCTGTGCACCTTGTTTACCATCAGCTGATTGCGCTGGGCTTCCTGGGCGATTTTCTTCAATGTAGATAGGTCGACCTTTTTCATCCAGTCCCTTTGCCCAGTTTAATTTATCAACGAACGGGAAGCCGCGAATGAAGTCACCGTTTTCGCGGTTAAGGACGTAGAAAAAGCCGTTTCTGTCGGCGGTTGCCGCCGCTTTCACTGTCTTGCCGTTTTCCTGGTAGTCAAACGAGATAAGCTCGTTTACGCCATCGAAGTCCCAGCCATCGTGCGGCGTGGTTTGGAAGTGCCACACAATTTTTCCTGTATTAGGGTCGATAGCTAAGCGCGACGACGAGAAGTAGTTATCGCCCGGACGTAGGTGAGAGTTCCACGGTGCAGGGTTACCCGTACCGAAAAATAGCAAGCCTGTATCTGAGTCGTAAGTACCACCTAGCCACGTTGCTGCACCACCGGTTTTCCATAAATCAGCAGGCCATGTTTTACCTGGCGCGCCGCCTGAAATACCATTTTCGGTTTTCTTACCGTCTTTCCATAAGTACCCCATGTGCCCTTCAACGGTAGGTCTAACCCATAGCTGTTTGCCAGACTTCGCGTCGTAAGCATACACTTTACCGACGATCCCGAACTCACCACCGGAAATCCCTGTAATGACTTTTCCGTCAACTACAATAGGCGCTGCAGTAATGGCGTAGCCCGCTCGGTAGTCTTCAACTTTTTTCTTCCAAACAGTTTTTCCCGTGTCTTTATCCAGTGCTACTAACTTGGCATCCAAGGTGCCAAATATGACCAGATTATCGTAAAGCGCAACGCCACGGTTTATCACGTCACAGCAAGGCATAATGCCGTCTGGCAAACGCGCTTCATATTGCCATAGCTCTTCACCAGTTCTCGCATCGATGGCCCACACACGAGAGTAAGATCCGGTTACATACATCACGCCATCTTTTACCAGAGGCTGCGATTCTTGACCCCGCTGCTTTTCACCACCTAATGAGAACGCCCACACAGGACGTACTTCTTCTACTGTATCGCGGTTAATGGCGGTTAGCGGGCTATAGCGCTGAGCTTTCAAGCCCATTCCATACGTCACTACGTCGTCAGTGGTAACGTGGTCATTTTGAATATCTTTGTCGGTGACAACAGCATGGACAGGAGTTAACGCACTTGCACAAACCAGCATAGACAGGGCAAGTTTTTTAATTGGCATATTATTATTCATAACGGTTCCTAGTTGCATGTAGGCCATAAATGGTCTGTTTCAGACTATTCGTTAGGATTAGCATAGCTAGGGGGGATGTCGATGCCTATGCAACAGCGGAGTGATTTGACTCCTCCTTTAGGAGGAGGAATGAAGGGCTATTTTCCCTTTTGATTAACGCCTTTACGCTTTCACGTCTTTTTAAACTAATGCGTGACTGATAACGGCGCTAGAGGTAAGAAGGCAATTGGCCATAGAGTTATTGCCTAATGTACTATCGCTCTGAACGCTATTGGTCACATGCTTTTATACTGATTTATCTTATTCTGAACTTTCATTCCCCGCAAAATAAGGCGGCATCTCATAAATAGTTTTGTATTTCTCAAATAACCGTTGCATATCACCCTCTACCACCATTCGCGTAATTACATCACCAATTTCATAGCCTAGTGCGCGATAATTAGTATGAACAGCAAGTCCTATGTCCCACTTTTGCTTTCCAATAAGCGGAAACGCGTTGCTTGCAAGGCGATATTGCTCATTATCAACAAACTGACTGAGGTAGGATATTTGCGAGCGCAATCCCATTACCGCTTCGACGGTTCCTGCTTTCATTGCGTCAATCGCTTCTGCGTTTGAACCATAGTGCGATGTTTTTTCTCGCAATCGGCCGCCAAACGCTGACGTTAAGTAAAAGTGGGGAATGCTGTCTATTTCCGCACCAATCGTGTGATATTGAAACATGCCCATGGTTTCCACTTCGGGCAAGGTTTGCGTGTTGTGAATGATTTGCCAGCTTTCACGCTGATAGGGGGCAAACATATGAACGAGCTCATTAACCAACAAGCCCACGTCGTCACGTTTTTGAGAAAAGCTTGGGTCGTAAGGCGCGCGCATCATCACATCAGCCTTAATGCGATGAATTATATGGCCCTTCCATAGGTAATTTCTGAAATCGTCCTCTGTCGTTTCACCTGGTGTCATCCATATCAGTTCTAGCTCAACACCAAGGGCGCTCGCGATTTCACGGGCGATATCAATATCAATACCTGTGGGGCTGTCGTTTTCAATAAATGAAAATGGAGGATAGTCGGTGTACACCGCAATTCTAATTAAACCGCTGTCTTTAATATCGTCTAACGATCTTGCTTCCCCGAACGCAGAAAGCGCAGAACCCGTTATCAGGCAGAGTAAAATGAAAATAACTCGAAAAGGTTTAACTAACTGCACAGCTTACCCACTTATTCAATCGAACTTCTTAAGCATACTAAGGGGTTAGCGTGATTTTACTAATGCTACTTTAGCGCCATAGCATTCCTCCTTTAGGAGGATGTTCTTCGGGAAAATTGCCATATACCCTTATGTCAGACAAACAGATATCAGCAAAAGCATGCAGCTGAGCTCAGGGTGGTATATGGCAAAGGGTGTAAAAAGCACGGTTGAAAGACGATTAACCGGTAAGCGTTATCAAAAGTGTGTAGCGTCACTTTTTTGCTGCGTTCTGTTGTCGTTTTTAAACAGCGCGCTCGCGTTTAATGAAGCGCAACCTTCACGTACTCAACAAGCTGCACCACAGGCCTCTTTTGCCACTATTGTGGTCATTTACATAAAAGTTGCGGGCACATCTCCACCAGGCACACCAGACTATTTAAAGTCCCCCAGCAATGAGGGGACAGCTGGCGCAAGTGTGGCGATAAAGGATGCCAATATCACGGGGAAATTTCTTGGTTATCAGTTTGAGTTAACTGAAATCCGTGTACCTTCTATCGGCGAACTGCAAGCTTCTTTAGCTAAAATACACCAGCACTCTGGTTCAAGTGCTAAAGCAAATCACAAAGAAATAAGCAGCAATCAGCAAGGCGATATTGCACCCGTTGTACTACTGGACATGCGAAGCAGTGATAAGGTAAAGGCTGCCTCAATTGAGCCGTTGATTGCCACTATTCAAAGCACGCTTCCTAATGCCGTATTTTTTAACGTAGCTAATAGCGATGATTTGCTGAGACAAAATTCATGTCGCCTGCCCTTGTTTCATACAATCCCCAGTTATCAGATGAAAGCCGACGCGCTAGCCCAGTGGTTTCGCACTAAGCGTATTGACGAGATATTTGCAGTTTACGGAAAAACCGCTGACGATGCTGCATACCTAGCCGCGTTCAAACGCAGCGCTAAAAAATTCAAGCTTTCACTTGTTGAAACTAAACAGTGGAAAGACAGTTTTGATTTACGCAGGGCTGCCTTTGCTGAAATTCCTCAATTTACGCGAACAACTGAAACCTATCAGGCTGTTTTTACCGCCGATAGCGCGGCGCAATTCGCGTATAGCCTACCCTTTAACACCTATTATCCCGTACCTGTGGTAGGTGCTGCCGGCCTAAAAGCGCTAGGTTGGCATTTTACCCACGAACAATGGGGCGCCCGTCAGCTTCAAAGCCGTTTTAACGATACGTTTAACAGACACATGAATGAAGTCGACTTCGCCGCGTATCTTGCGGTAACGGCGGTGGCAAATGCTGCGCAGCAAGGAAGCGATTTAACGCAGCAGGGAATACTTAAAACCTTGCTTAGCGACCACTACACGCTGGGTGCCTATAAAGGCCGCCCTCTTTCTATTCGCCCCTACACCCACCAATTTCGTCAGCCTATTGCGCTGGCCCACGAAGACGCATTGGTGACTCATGCGCCCCTTGATGGCTTTCTGCACCAAACCAACGAACTGGACACATTAGGCGCAACACACACTACCTGTAAGGACAAGTTATGAGCTATCGCTTTGCACTCTTGCTTGGCAGTTTAATGGCAAGCTTTGCACTTCCTCAAGCCTTTGCACTTCCTCAGGCGTATGTCACTAACGAAAAAGACAACACGCTATCTGTCATTGATATGACGACATTTGATGTGGTTGAAACTATCGAGGTTGGAGAGCGACCCCGAGGGTTTATTTTAAGTGCAGACCAGTCCCACGCGTATATCTGTGCCTCTGATGCTGATCGCATTCAAATTATGGATTTGTCTACCCATTCCATAGTGGGCGATCTTCCCTCAGGTGCAGATCCTGAAACCATAGCATTACATCCTAACGGCACCACTATTTACACAGCTAATGAAGACGATGCCCTTCTTACTGTTATCGACATTCCAACGGCTCAGGTCATTTCTCAGATAGATGTGGGCGTAGAGCCTGAGGGGCTGGCAGTGAGTCACGACGGCAGCATAATGGTCGTCACATCAGAAACCACTAACATGGTGCACTGGATAGATACCAAAACGCACGAAAATATTGCAAATAGCTTGGTTGACGCAAGACCCAGAGATGCTCACTTTACCAAAGATGACAAGTACCTTTGGGTAAGCTCGGAAATAGGTGGCACCGTTAGTATTTTCGATACTGCTACTAAGCAAAAAGTGAAGACCCTTTCCTTTGCCATTAAAGGCGTTTATCGCGACAAGGTTCAGCCAGTGGGTATTGTGCTTATGAAAGATAAGCCCTACGCCTTCGTGGCGCTTGGCCCAGCGAATCGCATAGCGGTCATCAATACCGATACCTTCGAAGTGGAAGACTACATTTTGGTTGGGCGACGAGTGTGGCAACTAGCGTTTAATCAAGATCAGTCTTTATTGCTGACCACTAACGGTGTGAGCGGTGATGTTTCTGTCATCAATACCCACACGTTAAACGTAGAGCATACGGTAAAAGTGGGACGTTACCCTTGGGGCGTGGCGGTTAAATGGAAATAGCGGTTCAGGCGGTTTCACATCAGTACGGCGGCCATCACGCGCTGGACAATATAAGCCTTTGCCTAAAACCAGGCTTAACCATGCTGCTTGGGCCAAATGGCGCAGGCAAAAGTACCTTATTTGCGCTTATTACGGGCCTTCAAAAACTCACGCAAGGCAGCATTACCTTTGATGGTGCTACCCTGTCTCAATCTCGCACAAGTATTATGGCGAAAATGGGCGTGGTATTTCAGCAAAGTACCTTAGATATCGACTTATCAGTAAAACAAAATTTGTCCTACTTTGCTTCGCTCCACGGTATAAGTACCACTAGCGCGCTATCTCATATTCAAGGCCTGCTCGACGAGCTCGATCTTACAACTAAGCTCAACACAAAAATTAGAAACTTAAATGGCGGGCACAGACGTCGGGTCGAGTTAGCTCGCTGCCTTATTCACAAGCCATCCTTGCTGCTACTAGACGAGCCTACCGTTGGCTTAGACATAGAATCCCGTCATCTTATTTTGCGGGTAGTACAAGCACTCGCTCATTCGCAAAACGTAAGTGTACTATGGGCCACGCATTTATTTGAAGAAGTGAAGCACAACAACAACTTGATAGTCTTATCAAAAGGACGAGTGTTAGCCCACAACCAATGTGAAGCCTTGTTAGCCAAGTATCATCAACAGGATATTGAGCACCTTTGGCAGCATTTGATGCAGGAAGGCTCCTGATGTATTGGTGCTGTTTTGTGGGTGTACTTACCCGAGAGATGCTGAAGTTCTGGCAGCAACGTACACGCCTGTTAAGTGCATTGGTGCGCCCGCTGCTTTGGCTATTTGTTTTTGCCGCAGGGTTTCGTTCGGCCCTCGGTCTTTCAATGACCGAGCCTTACGAGAGTTATATTTTGTACGAAGAGTATATTGTACCTGGGCTTGCCGCCATGATTGTGCTTTTTAATAGTATGCAAAGTTCATTGTCCATGGTGTACGACAGAGAAATGGGCAGCATGAAAGTACTGCTGTTAAGCCCGGTTCCCCGCCCTTTTCTGCTAGGCAGCAAGCTTATAGCCAACACCTTGGTAAGCGCTATTCAGGTGTATATATTCTTTGCCTTTGCGCTTCTGCTTGATGTACGTCTATCTGCGTTGGGATACGTTTATGCGTTGCCTGTTATTGCGCTACTGTCATTGTTTTTAGGTTCGTTAGGATTATTACTGGCAAACTATATTAAGCAGCTAGAGAACTTTGCCGGGGTCATGAACTTTGTCATTTTCCCGTTGTTCTTTCTATCAAGCGCCCTATACCCGCTTTGGAAAATGCGTGAGGCCAGCGAATGGCTGTATCAGATTTGCGCCTTTAACCCCTTTAGTAGCGGCGTAGAATTACTGCGATTTGCGCTCTATGAAAAACTCGAACACAACGCGCTAGCCGTTGTACTTTGTCTTACGGCTATCACTTTTATTTTCGCTGTGAGAAGCTTTCGCCCCAAAGCCTCAAAAGGGTGCTTCTCGTGATAAAAGCAAACCTAACCTGGGCTAATGAAAGCAATAAAATTGAAACGTTAGACGATAGTGACTGCTTACTTATTTTAACTACGCCCGAGTTATTAGCGAGCCAACTCTTTCACTTTTCAACACTCGCTAAGACATACATTGAGCAGGTTTTTGACGATGAAGGTTTTGCAGGAAATAAAGGCCAATGTGTATTAGTAGAAGGCCTTAAGGCGTTTAAAACAAGTTACATCTCAGACACTGAAAACAGCGGAAAAAACAAAATTAGCCAACAATTAGCTGAAGTAAAACGGGTGCTGTTTTATGGTGTCGATTTTGCGCTTTTTGAAGCGTCAGATGCACCCAACGTCTCTAGCCGTGCCTCGACTTTATCTAAAACTAATGACCCCTCCATAGTTAACCGCTCAAGCTACGCTAGCGATTCAAACTCCGCGTTTTATTCGAAAAGCACTAGTGACTTGAAGCAAACTAACGCGCCAGCATTTCGCTATCTAGAACAGCAGTTCGATGCATTATTTAAAAAGCTTAAAAGCGTGTCGGTAACCTTAGAAAAACTGTCGTTTATGGCGCTTTCTAGCACTGAAACAGTAAGCAGCGACCCTGTTAGCACCATTGCGAGCCACTCGCAGTTTCTGAGTGCGCTACTTAGAAGCTATTTCAAGCACGGTTATCACTATAAAGGCTATAAAACGAATAATCGTTCGGTTTCTAGCAGTCGAGCCCGCGATGGCAACAACAACGCAACTAGTGTTGAAAAAAACGCCGCAACTAATGAAGCAATTAACCAAGCAACTGATATTAGGGGCACGCTGTCTCTTGCATTAGATGCCAAGCATTTTAATAACGCGCAAAAGCGTCTCGTTTCACACACTATCCGCTATGAATCAGCCCTGAATGCCGCAATGACGTGGGCTAAAGATCTCGCCCACATGCCAGCCAACTTATGTACGCCAGATTATCTGGCCGAACAAGCTCTGCATCTGGCGCAAACCTTTAATACGGTGTCTTGCGATATCCTCAATGAAAGTGCGCTAAAGCAGTTAGGCATGAACGGGTATTTAGCGGTAAATGCAGGTTCACAGTTTGCTGCCACCATGCCTATTCTTCGCTATACAGCCAAAGGTTTAGAGAATTCACCGCCAGTAGTGTTAATTGGCAAAGGTGTAACCTTTGACAGCGGCGGCATAACGTTAAAACGCAGCCCTGATATGCGCCATATGATTTACGACATGGCAGGCGCTGGCTGTGTATTGGGCGTCATTCAGGCGGTTGCCACACTGGGGTTAAATATAAATATTATTGGTATTGTGGCGAGCGCTGATAATGCGATTGATGGCAAAGCCTATCGCCCGGGTGACATCATTACTATGCACTCAGGAAAAACCGTGGAAGTCATGAGCACCGATGCAGAAGGGCGTATGCTTATGGCCGATGCAATCAGCTACGCGAAACAGTTCTCCCCCTCGGTTATTATTGATATTGCAACCCTAACCGGCGCGACCATTAGCGCACTGGGGCACAAAGCCACTGCACTTTTTAGCAACGCTCCAGCGCTTGAAAGTGCGTTAGTTGAAGCGGGTGAACTGGCCAACGACAGGTGCTGGCCTTTCCCACTTTGGCCAGAATATCAAGACGCCATTACCTCTCAGCACGCGGATATGATGAATACGGGTATAAACTCTCCCGGTGCTATTTCGGCAGGCTGCTTTCTCTCTCGCTTTGCTGACGGCATCCCGTGGGCTCACCTCGATGTGGCAGGAACCGCTTTTACCTACACCAAATCGTTATCGGCGACCGGCCGCCCTATTCCTCTGCTGTTATCTTACTTAAGCAGCTGCGCTATCAAAAATAATCAATAAATCATCAAAATTCATGACAGTTCTCCTCCCTTAGGAGGATATCTGTTAACACATATTCAACATATACTCAGTCATGCGTTTAATCATAAAGAAGAGGAACAATTATGTGGACTAAACCCCAATACACAGAAATGCGCCTTGGTTTTGAAGTAACTCTTTACATCAATAACCGCTAGGCAACGCCCTCTGGGATGATGAACAAAAAGGCTGCCGACGCAGCCTTTTTTTACTTGTAGTATGGAGTTGTTATGCACGTATTGATTCTTGGTGCTGCCGCCGGGGGTGGATTTCCGCAATGGAACTGCCACTGCCCCAATTGTAAGGGTTTACGCGAAGGTAAAATAAAGGCGAAAGGCAGAACACAGTCGAGCATTGCTGTCAGTAGCGATGGTAAAAATTGGGTTCTCATTAATGCCTCCCCCGATTTACGGGAGCAGATAAATAGCCACCCGCAGCTGTGGCCCGACGCCCATGTGTCTCGCGGCACACGCATAAGCGCAATTGTGCTTACCGACAGTCAAATAGACCATACTACAGGCCTGCTAACTTTGCGCGAAGGTTTACCCCTTCCCGTTTATTGTACCGATGTTGTGGCCGAAGACCTAACCACCAGCTTCCCGCTTTTTACCGTATTAAAACACTGGCACGGCGGACTACAACAGCATTCAATTAATACCGATTATCATCAACACTTTGTACCAAAGGGGGCAGAAGGCCTGACTTTCCAACCTGTGGTATTAGAGTCTAATGCGCCCCCTTATTCGACGTATCGCGACAACATTGTGCCGGGCAACAATATCGGCCTGAAGATAACTGACGACACCACGGGCAACGTGCTTTTTTACGCGCCGGGATGTATGCAGGCAAACGACACAGTAAAACAAGTAATGCGCGAATCTCACTGCGTGCTATTTGACGGTACGCTGTGGGCCAATGAAGAAATGATAGATCACGGCTTTAGCAACAAGCTGGGCACCGATATGGGACACATGCCGGTTAATGGAAAGGGCGGAGCCATTGCGCTGCTAAATGAATTTAACGTTAAGCGTAAAGTACTAATTCATATCAACAACACAAATCGCGTGCTTGACGAAGACTCCAGTGCTTATCACAGCCTGTGTGAGCAAGGTATTGAATTGGCTTACGACGGTATGGAAATTGAGGTGTAGTAATGACAGAACACGCATGGTCTAGACAAGAATTCGAACAAAAACTGAGAGAAAAAGGCGCTTACTACCATATTCATCATCCCTTTCATAAACGTATGAATGAAGGACACTGCAGCGTTGATGAAATTCAGGGCTGGGTGGCCAACCGACTGTATTATCAAATGGCGATACCGGTTAAAGACGCGGCAATTTTAGCGAATTGCGAAGATCAATCGGTACGCAGAACTTGGATCCAACGAATTATCGATCACGATGGACGGGAAGGTGAAGACGGACTGGGCGGCATAGAAGCCTGGTTGCGGTTAGGCGAAGCGGTAGGCTTGAACCGCAGTGAATTACTTGATGAAACCCACCTATTGCCAGCGGTTAAATTTGCAGTAAATGCCTATGTGAATTTTGCCCGCCGTGCGTCGTGGGAAGAGGCTGCCTGCTCATCGTTAACTGAAATGTTCGCCCCTGAAATACATCAAAGCCGATTAGATACCTGGCCTAGGCACTATACATGGATTGACAGTGAAGGCTTTACCTACTTTCAAATGCGGTTAAGTCAGGCGCGCCGTGATGTAGAGCATGGCCTGCAGATTACCCTTGACCACTTTGTTACCCGACAACAGCAAGAACATGCGCTCAATATACTGCAGTTCAAAATTGATATTTTGTGGAGCATTGCTGATGCCATTTGCTTTGCCTATGAATATAAGAGAAAGCCGTTTGATGGTATTGCCGACCAGCGGGTGTGCCATATAGGGAGGTTTTAATGATGTCGAATTTACAATCACAAACCGAGCACCACTTAGATGCTGATAGCGTCGGTGCTGATAACGTGGAAGATAACATTGAAAATAGCAGCAGTCACAACAACGAGGGCGGCCGCACAAGAGACAAAACAGCTTCTTTAAATCCGCTTTTTCGCATGCAGTACGAGAAAGCTCAGGGTTGTTATGTTTTGTTGTTCCCCGAAGGAATGATCAAACTTAACCCTTCTGCGGCAGAAATTCTTAAGCGAGTAGATGGCAGCAATACGGAAAATGCCATTTGTGCTGAACTTCGCCAAGCATTCCCTGATGCACCTGATGACTTAGAAGAAGATGTTCATGCATTTCTGGTTCATGCCGAGCAAAAGAAGTGGATCCGCTATGACGAATGATACAGACGTTGATTTACAAACCGACGAACCAAATAGCATAACGCCTCCGCTATGGCTCCTAGCCGAAATTACTTATCAGTGCCCATTGCATTGCCCCTATTGCTCAAACCCAGTAAACATGGAAGAAACATTTAATGAGCTCTCTACTGAGCATTGGGAGCGTGTGCTGCGTGAAGCGCGGGAAATGGGCGCCGTGCAATTGGGCTTTTCTGGCGGAGAGCCATTGCTTCGAAAAGACTTAGAGCACTTGGTCGCTTATGCGCGGGCTTTGGGTTTTTACACCAACTTGATCACCTCTGGCATTGGCATGACAGAAAAACGTATTGCCAAACTCAAAGAAGCCGGCCTTGACCACATTCAGCTGAGCTTTCAGGCAGCCAATGCTGAAGTCAACGACTTAATAGGCAACAAGCGTCACTCATTTGAACAAAAACTTAAAATTGCGAAGTTGGTAAAACAATACAACTATCCTATGGTGCTTAACTTCTGCATTACCGCGCAGAACATTCACGAAATAGAAGACGTGATGGCGCTCAGCGAGCAGCTGAACGCTGATTTTGTCGAGCTAGCTACCGTGCAGTATTACGGCTGGGCCTATGAAAATAGAGACCATCTTTTACCTACCTCACAGCAGCTACAGGAAGCTGAAGCCGCAGTGAACCGCTACCGAGCGCAGCAAAACGGTAAAGGGCCAACCTTCATATTTGTGTCGCCCGACTACTACGAATCTCGCCCTAAGGCGTGCATGAATGGCTGGGGCACAACGTTTTTAACCGTAACGCCAGATGGCAGTGCCCTTCCGTGTCACAGTGCAAAGATATTGCCCCTTCGTTTTCCTAATGTGAAAGAACGCTCGTTGCACGATATTTGGCACCAAGACTTTAGCTTTAATCATTTCCGTGGCGATAGTTGGATGCCTTCGCCCTGTAGGGACTGCGATGAAAAAGATAAAGACTTTGGCGGCTGCCGATGTCAGGCCTACCTGCTAACAGGTGATATGTATAAGACGGATCCGGTTTGCAGCAAGTCGCCCGATCACCATTTGATGAAAAGCATTACCGATAAAGCAGGTACTGCACCGTCGAAGGCACTACAGTATCGGAAGGTGGAAAAGCCGATTCCCATCCTAGAAGTAAGTGCTACGAGGTAAGCGCTACGAGACAAGTAATACGAGATGAATGCGCTGCGATAAATACAAAACAAAAAGAGATACTGTTAAACCGCAATGATAAAAGTGTATGTCTGAATTTCATTTCATTGATGCCGGCTCTGGGTCAAAAGTGCATAGCGTTGTTTTTGCGCTAAAAACCCCTGCAGCAGGCCACACTGGGTTGTCTCATTTAGCTGAGCACATGAGCTTTCGACGCTCTCACCAATACCCAACTGCCCACGAACTTTTTACGGCCAATACACTTCTGCCTGTTACTATTAACGCTACCACACTCGCCGAGTACACCTTCTTTTTCGCTTCGTCTGAAAAAGCGAACGTGCTGCTTGATGCTGTAAATTACCTGTACTGTGGCCTGCTTAACCGGGATTACGGTAACGATGAGGTTATCTTAGAGCGTGACGGGGTTATCTTTAACGAGCTCGCCATGCTAGAGGCAAACAGCGACTATGCATTAAACGCCGCTATTCGATTGGCCGATACCAATAAAAATGCCTATCAACACGCGGGTGGTTTTACACAAACCATAGGCAGCAACAGCATTCAAGCGCTTCAAGACTACAAACGCCAGTGGTATCAGCCAAGCAATATCACCACGCTGGTTTATAGTAATTCAGCCCACTTTTTTGAGCAGTGCAAAGAGGTTGTTACAGCCCTGAGCGAAGAAATAGCCCTGAGCGCGGAAACAGCCCTGAGCGAGAGAGCGGCTTTGAGCGAAGAATCAACACTGAACAGAAACGCCTCTCTGAGTCAGCACGCATCTCAACGTGAACACTCACATTTAGACAAAGAAGCCTCTCTTGATGCGCTAACGACAAAAGGCGAAAACGAATCAATAAGGCATGTATTAACCTGGTGGTTTCCTCAGTGCTTTCTAAAGGGTTTACTACAGCAAGAAGCAACACTTAGCACCGTAGCAGGCCTTGAAAACACTTTAATTATCGACCCCGAAATCAATCAACAAGGCAATTTTGCAATTCGCCTCGTCGCAGACGAAGCGATGAAGGAAACAGCAAGCGAGCTTTCGATAGAAGCACTTCCAAAGCTTTCACAAAATCTGACACACAAGCTAGTGAGCGATGATAATGATAAAAGGCTGCGACAACTAAAACATGTGGTATCCGCGTGTCTTGCCTCATTTGATATTAGACCTTCAAAGCCAATGCCAGACACTGATAAACATGCAGAGGGTGTGGGGGCGGCTATTCACTATTTTGCGCAACTAACAGATGCGTTGGGTTCGAACAAGTGCGCCGCCAAAGATTGTGCCACCAAAAGCGCTTATTTAGCGAGTGCTAATAAGGTATCGCTCTCCTATTTGGGGGCTCTACCTTCACCAGAAAAGTCAGTCGCTCTCGAGCGGATTAGAAAGGCACGTAAGGGATTTTCCGCGCAAGCCAGCGCTTCCAATAGCGAGCAGTCACTTTTAATACCGCGTCTTACCTCTAAATACCGACATTTTATTGCGTTAGAGCACTTGCCTGCACTTCCACGTTTATTGCGGCCACTCGCCAACAAGACCACCAATTTGAAACGCTTTAACGCTGAACACATTGCTTCGCACTTAACGCCGTTTTCCATTCCATCGCCCTCAATAACTCTAGAGTCGGCTTCTCTAAATTCTGATTCTGGTTATTTAGCCTCGCACTGGGTGTATCGCATCGCGTTCTATCAACAGTCAAGACTACAAGCGGTACTGGTACACCACCTTTTCTGGCAACCAAGAACCTCGGGGGAATGCTACGCACTGGGCGCTGCAACCTATGAAAATAACCTTTTTCTATTTGGTGCCAGCGACACAAATATCACAGAGCGTGAAAACTGGTGTCATAAGGTTTTATCGATTCTCTCGTAGGGAATTCGGGAAAAAACACTGCTACCAATTTATGATACTTCCTCCCACTTAAGGAGGATATTTTTAGGGAATGGTTAAGGCAATACTGAAAGTATAAATAATAACGAAGCAGTCAAGACCATGCCTACGCGAATTTCTACTAAAAGCTCTAGCCAAAACGTTGCACAATCCCCAACACATCAACTTGCCCGTTCACCATTTGCTCTTGCGATTATTGCAAGCGCTGTAACCTATGCGTTTAGCTCTGCTGCAGAAGCTAACGATGCAATGGACCACTACGAGGTTATAGAGGTACAGGGAGCGACACCGCTTAGTGCCAACAGCAATAACTCTGCTGTATTTGGTAACGTTCAGACACTCACTCAAGACGATATTGAAGGGAGCGTCAACCGTTCACTACCGGAGCTACTCAAAACTCAACTGGCAAGCGTGAACCTAAACGATGTTCAAAACAATCCGTTCCAACCCGATCTGCAATACCGCGGGTTTACTGCCTCTCCGCTGCTTGGTCTACCTCAGGGCATTTCGGTGTACTTAAACGGCGGTCGGGTTAATGAAGCGTTTGGCGATACTGTGCATTGGGACCTAATGCCTCTAGATGCTATAGATACCGTTTCTTTGTACTCTGGTTCAAACCCTCTGTTTGGCCAAAACACGCTAGGCGGCGCCCTTGCGCTAAGAACGAAAACAGGGTTTAGCTTCAACGTCAACGAAATAGATTTACAGGCTGGACAATTCGGCCAGAAAGCCGCGTCTGTGGAATCAGGTGGTCATAACGATCACTGGGCGTATTACGTGAACCTGAATCATTATGAGGAAGATGGCTGGCGTGACTATTCGCCATCTGAAGTGCAGCAAGTATTTACATCGCTTGCCTATAAAAGTGACAAAATGCATCTCGACATGAACCTCTTTATGGCCGATAACGAGTTACTCGGAAATGGTGCGTCGCCTATTGAACTGCTGGATATTGAAGGAAGAGAAGCGGTCTACACCCACCCCGATCAGACCAACAACGAACTTACGCACGTTAATATAACCGGTGATTTCGTTTTAACTGACACCTTATCTTTAACCGCCAATATGTTTTATCGCGACACACAAACTCAATCAATCAACGGCGATGACAGTGATTTTGGTGCCTGCCAGTTCGCTGATGGACGCGTAACACTGTGTGAATTTGAAGATGATGACGACGATGATGATGATGATGCTCCGCTTGATAGTGATGATGATGGCGACGACGATGATGACGATGATTTGCCTGTTGTAGGCGAAGGCGACGATATAGAAGCGGTTGAATTCATTGGCTTTGATGACGACACCGCGCTTGCCGAAATATCAGATGTGGACGCAGATGAACTTGATGGAACATACAATACGGGCCGGACAGACGCCAAAGCTACTGGGTTATCTTTTCAGCTAGCAAAACAATATGCCTTAAGCGGCTTCAGTTCAGAGTTAATTGTTGGTGCCAGCTACACCAAAGGAGATGTTAACTACGCCGCTGATACTACATTTGGTATTTTGGAAAACGAATCTGCACAAGACTCACGCACCGTTTTACCCATCGACGGGCTCATGGCACAAGAAGCCAGGGTTAGATTAGATGTAGACACCACCGCATGGTCGCTATTTTTCATGAATAGTACACAGCTCTCTTCAGCCGTATCACTCAATCTTGGTGGACGTTTTAACCGAGACCATATTGTTATGGAAGACCTGATTGATGACGGTGAAGGTTCATTGGACGGCAATCACCGTTTTACCCAATTTAACCCAGCGGTAGGTGTAGACATTACTATTGATGAGCAAAGCCAGTTGAATCTTGCAATCAGCCAGTCTTCAAGAACGCCAAGCCCAGCAGAGTTAAGCTGTGCAGATGAAGACGACCCGTGCCGCTTACCGAACGGTTTTGTGGCCGATCCTCCTCTTGATCAGGTGGTCACCCAAACTATTGAAGCGAACTACACCACACGCATTGATAACATCGACCTGATGCTAAATGTTTTTCACAGTAGAAGTAAGGACGACATTATCTTCCAACAAGCAGGCTCTGTTGCCTCTCGCGGATACTTTATTAACGTTGATGAAACCCAGCGTCAGGGCGTTGAATTCAGCGTAGGCTCAACGTGGGAAAAACTAACCTACCGGTTAAACTACAACTATCTTAACGCAACCTATGAATCAACATTCACGTCGTTTAGCCCCTTTAACCCTCAGGGTCCAGACAGACTCGTAACACCAGGTGACAAAATTCCAGGCCAGCCAGAGCATTTAGTCAAGCTCTACGCAGATTACGCCTTAACGGATAAAGCGCGTTTAGGCGCAGAAGTTATTTCAGCATCTAGTCAGTACTTTAGGGGCGATGAGGCTAACGAAAACGAAAAGATTGACGGATACGTTATTGCAAACATTTATGCATCGTACCGGTTCAACGACACATTTACCGCATCGCTACGTGTGAATAATGTGTTCGACAAAGACTATGAAACCTTTGGCACGTATGGCGAGGCTGATGAGGTATTAGAAGACATTTATCCCGACGTAGAAGGTGCAGAGTTCGTGGGCCCCGCACAACCGCGAATGGTCAGTGTAAATCTAAAAGCGAGATTCTAATCAGATAGCAGTTGTTACCACACGCGCTTTTATCCACACAAAAGCTGCAAAAAAATCAAAAAAACGCGACTTACTTTTTCACAGTAGTCGCGTTTTTTATCATTTATACATTTAATTTTCCCGCTACTAAAGAAGGAGATTAACACGCCTTACGGCCGATGGTTCAAAATTCAATAGAACCTATTATCAATTTACTGGACACCGAAAGCATTAAAACCAGTCAAAAATAAAAATAAAAAGCCACTGTAATTAATCAACACTACCAATATTGGGACAGTAAAATGAAAAAGAATACATTTACAAAAACCTGTTTATCTATTGCCATTTTAAGCACAGTCAGTAGCCATAGTTTTGCCCAGGACGAGCCCTATTCATGGAATATCTCTGGATGGATAAATGAAGGCTTAACCTATTACGACGACGGTGTGGGTAGTGATGTGGCACAACTTTCAGACAACGGTACAACGCTAGGCAGCCGTATTACGCTTTCAGGGAATTATAAACTGGAAGAACAAGGCATGGACGTGGGCTTTGAGGTCATTATTGAACCTCTTTCAGGCGCACCCAACTACGCCGGTGGTGGCCATCAAACCCCGCTTTTGTTTGCCAATCAGGATAACTTAGACACCTTCAACGGCGGCGACATAGGCCTGTTGGGCAGTAGCCTCTACTTTGGTGGCGACTGGGGTAAAATCACCATTGGTTTACAAAGCCTTCCCACCGATAACATTGCCGTTCTAGCTGATCCTTCTGGCACAATCTGGTCGGGAATTTCTCCATTATTTAGAGCAAATGGCTTCTTTATTCGAGGCGTAGAAGAAGGTTCAACCAATGTCGCGTGGGGTCAATTTGCTCAGTGCTTAGCAACGCCTGGCTTGGGTATTGGTATTGACTGTAACGGCATATATCGCAACGGTGTGCGCTACGATCTCCCTCAAATGGGCAACGTGAGTATTGCAATAGGTTATGCAAACGACGAAATTTACGATATTGCGGTTAAGTATGCGGCTGAGCACGAAGGCTTCAAAACTAACCTTCATGCAGGTTACTCAGTGAATAAAGATGGCGGTAGCAATGTTGGGGGCAACAGTTCAACTACGCTGCAACTGCAAGCAGGGCTCATGCATATTGAGTCAGGAGTATTTGGGGTAGCCACTTATCAGATGGAAGAAGCTGACGATGCGATTGTTGGGTCGGGTGACGATACAGATGCTTATTACTTTAAAGCAGGCATAAGAAAACAGTTTAATCGCTTTGGTGATTCTGCTTTCTATGCTGAATATGCCAGTTATAACGACCAATACGGCATGGCTCATTTAGATGGCGTTACCGGCTCAGAGCTTAGTCAGTGGGGCGTTGCAGCAGAACAATATTTTGGATCGCGCTTCTTGGTGTACGCGAAATACGAAAATCTAAGTTTAGATATTGATGGTTCAGAATCTGCGCAAGGAATTTACAACAGCGCAGAAGACTTAACCCTAATTCAACTAGGTGGCACTGTGTTCTTTTAATTGAGAATTAAAAATCAGTCATATTTTAACATTGAACTTATATCTAATTACTCTGAAACTTAAAAATTACTCGATTCATTTAATTAATGATAAAAAACTGATTAATTTTACACTTAATTAAGAAATTAAAATTAAGCTAAAAGATATGACATAAAAAAGCGAGATTCACTCTCGCTTTTCCTATTGAAAAAGGAAAGATCATGAAAAATATATCTCTATTTTCATTACGTTCAGCTCAACCCATTCTGTTAGCCCTACTCTTCATAACGACAGTACATATCGCAGACGCACAGGTCATATTTCAGGAGGACAAAAACAATTTTATTCGCCTTGTTGAAAAGCAAAACGAAACAGACAGTGACATGCGTGCCAACCAGCACCCCTTTACGCTGCAAGAGCAGGATGTATCCGCCATACTTAGCGCTATTCAGGTGGTTAAGAATAAAAATACGTCAACACCGCTTTTTTCCAACGAACAAGTTGCGTTACTTGCCGCCTATCTGCCTGAGGCGCTGCGAACAGCGACTGCTCAGCAAGACGTAATTTTTGCCCTTAGTAAAGAGAAGCGCTATTTGGCAGGCCTTAAAAACCAAACGTATTACGTTGCAGGCAGTATTTTCGTTGCAGACGACCAGCTCAATATTCTTATTGGCGAGTTCGACAAAGTAGCCAATAAAGCCTACGAAATGGCTTATGATCCTACTTCTCAGGGCTTGGTAAAATACGACTTTGATTTTGGTAACCGGAAACAAGCAAAGTTCTCATTCGATTCCCCACTTTCTTTTTCCGCACCTGGTATAGAACTAAAAACGGAAAATCGCTTCGATTGGGTGGTCGCACCGACTCAGCTGGCATTTGAAGCACCTTTAGAAAAGGAAACACTTTCCCCAGCGAATAGGGAAAACACACCCAGTAAGAAAGACGTAGCTGGCTCGGCCCCCTTACCAGCAGAGAACGATATCGTTGCTCGTTTTAAACGGTTAGACGCACTAAAAAAGGCAAACCTAATTAGTGAAACAGAATACGCCGAAAAAAGAAGGCAGTTACTTGACGAGTTATAGAACGAAAGTCCCGTCAGTACTGGTCTTACGTGCTTTTTTATTATAAGCCATTGGTCTTATTAGGCCTGATTTAATGTTATATTAATGTTAACATTGTAAACACGTGAAGTGACTGTTTAGCTTTTAATATTTCGGGGAACTTGGTCACTTTGAAGCGTTTCATTTACGCCATAATTTTGTCTTACTACAAGGCTTATGTGTGAATAAAACGCCAGCCCAAATAAGTCACAAGGCCAGCGGCAAATGTCGCTTTTTTAGCTGAGGGAAAGACCATGCACCGTATCTTGATAATTGACGACCACCCTATTTTTCGTCACGCAATGATTACTATCTTAGGGAAAAAGTTTCCCGACTCAGAAACCCTCGAAGCCAATTCAATTTCTGAAGCGTTAACGTTACTAGAGCAAGACGCAAAGTTCGACTTAATCATGCTTGATTTAAATATGCCGGAAACCTGTGGCCTAAACGGACTTTTAGAAATTCGAAACCAACACCCTAACGTACCTGTAGTGATTATTTCCGCTGAAACGGAAAAGCAAAATATACTGCAAACCATTTCTTATGGTGCCGTTGGCTTTATTTCAAAAAGCAGCAAGATTGAAGAAATCGCCACATCTATCGAGAGTATTTTTGAAGGGAACGTGTGTTTACCATCAGAGATATTGAGAACGCCGTCTACCAGAACACGCATGACCAATGACAACGGTATTTCGCCGGAGCAAATTCGTTCATTAACACGAAAAGAGCTGACCGTACTGAAATATCTAACTCAAGGGTTAGCCAATAAAGTTATTGCCTACGAGCTTAATATTTCTGAAACCACGGTTAAGTCTCACGTCTCATCTATTCTTAAAAAATTAGGCGCCAGCAACCGAGTAAAGGTTGTGGCCAGTGCCGCGAATATCGACTTTAACCAATACGTCTTTAATTAAGACCTGTTGCTCTTTGCTATGCACCGAAGATTAACAGGCCCCATGGTCCTATACTTTTAGCCATTCAAGCTTGAGACTAGCGCCGCCTTAAGCACCGAGGAGTTAACAGGTTTGTGCAGCAGCTGAATGTCGGTGCCTTCAAGTTCATTCGCTAACGCTTTTGAGTGATTAGCGGTGCAAATCATAATGGGCATTGAAGGCGCGATTTTTCTTACGCGTTTCGCAATGTCTAAACCGGTTTCTTCTTCATCTAGGTGGTAATCGACAATAAGCATGTCGCACTCGTCAAAGCTGCCATTATTTACGGCACTGCATTGTTCAAAACCTGAGAAGGTGTCTACTTCCATGTCCCAGTTTGCGAACAACGTTTGCATAGCAATGCGCATATTCGCATCGTTATCAATGTGCCATATATGCTTATCCAAAACGTAATCTGGTAACGATGGCTCCAAAGTATAAAGATAGTCTTGTTCCTGACTCGTATCACACACTTCGGTAATAGGAATGGTCACCGTGAAACATGCGCCTACGCCCTCTTTCGAGCGCACTCGAATATCGTGCTCTAGCAACTTACTCATTTTATCTACAATGTATAATCCCAGACCCAAACTGTAAGAGTAGTTAAAATCGTTTTCTAATCTGGAAAACTCTTTAAAAATAACTTTCTGATCGTCTTCGCTTATACCCACACCTTGATCATAGATGCTAATTTCTAGGTTCTCATTCACCTTTCGTGCTGCCAGTAACACCTTGCCGTTGGCACCGTATTTCATTGCATTTATTAATAAATTTCGCAGTATTCGAGAAAGTAAGTTCACGTCTGTCACCACGAAGGCTTCTTTCAAGCGATAGCGAAAATCTACACTGTAGTCTTTACTGATATGCGTAAACTCTTCGGCTAGCTGCATAAGTAACGGCAATACATTTTCTTGCTGCTTATCGGGCTGTAACACCCCAGCGTCCAGTTTGGATGTTTCAATAAGCGTGCGAATAAGGCCATGTAAATCAGACAGTGAATTATCGAGGGCGGTAACAATGGGGCTGGATGAACTATCCACTTGATCTTTCAATGTTTCGTTGAATAAGATGGCAGCGCTAAGGGGCTGCATAAGATCGTGGCTAATAGCAGCCAAAAATTTGCTCTTTGAATCAATCGCTTCTTGAAGGGCGATGTTGGCGTGATTGAGTTCACGGGTACGCTTTTCTACATTCGATTCTAATTGGTCTTTAGCCGCTTTAAGCTGGAGTTGGCTTTCTACCTGCTGCGACACGTCTGTCGCCAAGACAAAGTGCCCGGTGATATCGCCGGATTCATTGAAATGAGGCAAATAAACTTTCTGTAAAAAGCCAACGTCGCCATGAGCATTTTTTTCTTTGCTTTGAAAGCTCACCACTTCGCCTTGGTTAACACGGCGCAAGTACTGAATAAGATTAGGGTAAACCTCTTTCAGATGGCTTCTATCCATAGGCATATCATTAATGTCTTGCTCACTAACGCCATACCAATCGCGATAACCTTTATTGGTGTATTGAAACTTTTTATCGGTACCAATGTAAGCAATAAGCGCCGGTACATTATCGGTTATCATGCGGATCCAGCTTTCGTTTTGCTTCAGCGTTTCCGCGTAGTGATGCTGCGATGTAACATTGGTGAACGTGCACAGCGTATTGCCGTCGGGCAGTGTAGTGATGTTGCGTTCAACCACCAGTTGCTCGTGGATAATCTGTGTACTTGGCCCCACCGGGTTTAAGTTGAGCCCGCTCCAGTGACGGTTATTTTGAAGGGCATAAATATTCTTACTGTTTACCAGTACGTGCTGGGGCACGTTTGACTGGGTCAAAAACGTGTTATTCCAAAACGCAATGCCACCTTCTTTATCAATGAGCAATATTCCAACATCAATATTATCGATAAGGCTTTGCAACAGCTTGTTTTTCTCTTTAATGACTTGCTCGTAACGATTCGATTCAAGCAGTTTTACTTCAGTGATGTCGTTAAACAGAATAACGTTCCCGCCTTCTTGCGTGGGTCGATTGGTCAGCTGATACCATCGCCGGTTCGACAACTGATAGATCATCCTGCCTTCGACATCAGCGGGCAGGGCGCGGCGAATAACCCCGGAATGCTTGGCAGCTTGGGTGATATCGTAATAGTTATCGCCAATTTTAGGGGTAATGGAAAGGTCATCCCAAACAGTTTCAAAGTGCCGATTAAAGAAGATGATCCCGCCCAGTCTATCTAGCAACACCATCGCCTGATTAGTGCTTTCAATGGCGTCGTGTAAACGCTGTTTAACCTGATGGGTTTCTTCGTGCGCCCGCACCAGTTCGGCGTTTGACTGCTCCAGCTTTTGCAGTACTGACTGCAGTTCTTCGGTTTTCTGACTCACTTTTTCAGAAAGTTGAACCGAATGTTCGAAGGCGCGGTAGCTATGATGATTAAAACCACCCTCTTCCATGCGATACATCAGCGCTGCGTTTATTTTTTCAAGCTTTTCGTTTTCACGCCGTTGCTCGTAAAGGGCCTTTTGGAGCGCTTCCACGTCGGTAAATTGATTATTGGGCTGCAAAATACACCCCCGTAAACGTTTGGTTCAAGTGAACCGAGTGAATATGCTCGCCATAGGCATTGAAGCCCGCGACATTGTACCTTTGCTGTAGCCGTCTTATTTCGTGGTCGTTTTTGCCCTGTTGAATTTCGAGCCTTCGCAAAAAGCAATCGCAAGCATAGACAAATTCGGGCTCGCCAAGCTGAGCGCGCAGCTTGTCTAGTTTACTTTCTAATGCTTCAATGCAGTCACCCAGCTGAACAAATGTAAGAATAATGCCAATATCTACCGCGCAGTAGAAGGTAATGGCGTTAGTGGCCAAATCTACTTTTTGAATAGAGCGGATGAAATATTTGCCCCCTACCATCACTGCAAGGGGAAACATGGAAAACACATCCGGCGTTAAGTCTTCAGCTTTCATTCCCAATAAACTGGCGTAATACTGCGCAGCAGGTTCACCGTTTATTTCATACACGGTTCGCGACTCAGGATCGGCGTGGGTGACCACCAGCTTCGATACGGGAGAGTTAATGTGATCAATGGAGAATACGGTGAAGGGCTTTCCCGTGCCAACAAGCAGCAGTACTGCTGCGTCTCGATGAAATTCACCGTTGTAAAACACATAGGTGGCTTCAAGCTTTAAATCGTCGCCAGCGCTACCGCCTAAGTGTGGAATATTGCCAAATGCGGTCGCAAAGGTTTCTAGAAAATGTTCCTCATGGCGGGTAAGTCCATCGAGCACAGAAATAACGAAGTGCTGCTCTGTATCGTAACGACGCTCCCTTCCCTGTAAGGCTCGGCGCAAACCACTGGCAATATCGTGGGCTTCATCAAAGTTTACTTCGCCTAAATTAGGCACCAATGCTGTGGCAATAGAAAATTCGTTTTTCAAAAACGCGACGGCCAAAAGTTTTTCTGTTCCGTACCCATTTTTATTAAACTCTCCAGCACTGGTGCAGCCAACAATATTCACGTGCGGAAAACGTGCGGAGATTTCCTTTGCTACGGTGTCTAAGTCAAACAGCGTGCTGGTATGAAAGAGTAATAGCTCTATTTCATCGCACTTAACGTTGGCTAAAATCTCATTGGCCACATCACGGCAGGCTTCTTTAGCACCGTATAAACTAGAATGGTTGTCATCGTTAACCTTGCTATTAGCAGGTTGACTAAGTGCGGACAGGATTGAGGTTTTTGACACGCGTTGGCACCTTTTTCTTTTTATATTTATCGATTTTGCACAAGTCAGGGTTATCTAACGTAACCACACACTCAAGGCACTGAATACATTCAGCATAGTCAATGCTGCCGTCTTGTTCTATAGCATCAATACCACATTTCTTTTGTTTGCACAGCTGACACGGATTACCACAGGCATCTTTACGTGTAAGCAATTTAACTAAAGGGAAACGCCCCAAAATGGCAAGCCCCGCTCCCAACGGACATAAATAGCGGCAGTACACTTTATGAATTTTTAAACTAAGTAGCAGTAATAAAACCGAATACAGAACAAAAGGCCAATATCGAACAAAGTGTAGGGTTATGGACGTTTTAAACGGCTCTATCTCAGCGAGCTTCTCCGCAAGGTTTAGCGAATAGAATGAGCACGCGACTAGGCCTATAAGCAATACATATTTAATTTTTTGCGCCCGTTTGTGGTGCTGTGGCTTAATTCTAATTTGTTTTATCCTGAGCTTTTCGGCCAGTATTCCCATCATTTCCTGGAGTGCTCCGAAGGGGCAAAGCCAGCCGCAAAATAGTCCCCGCCCAACGATAAACAACGAGACAAATACAAAGCTCCACAAAATAAAAATGACCGGGTCGAGAAGATATACCTCTAAGGAAAATCCGTCGACAATATCCAGTAGCAGCGTGTATATGTTGACAACAGACAGTTGCCCTTGAGCGTAAAAGCCAATAAAAAACAGCACGAACACAAGGGAAAATGCCCGCACTGTATGCACAAACTTGGTGTAAGGCGTTAGCCTTTGCTGGAATGCAAAAAACAACGACAGCGCTACAAGATAAACAACGGTGATGCTTATCGTTAAGGTTCTGTCCCTCCAAATTTTCTGCCACAACGGAATGGGCTTCGCTAACTGAGCCTCAGGATTTTCCATAAATAGTTCACTAGGCAGTGTCACTTTCAAAGGGAACAGATGCTCATCTTGTTCGAAGAAACTCGGCTTAAACGGCACACTAATCGCTATTTCCATTTCTTGGTCAAGTGACAGCCCACCTTTCGATTTTACTCGAAGTACTTTGATATCGTTGTAGTCGGGCAATGCTTGTGAAAATGCTGGGTCATAGAAGCTATAAAAATCGATATCGCGGATAGCCGTGGGAAAACCGCCTTGAGATACCCGTAAATGCTCAGGTGTGGTTTGGGGAATAAACTCATCGCTGATAAAACTGAACCCTTTCGTATTCAGTACCATCAGTGCCATTTCACCCGGATTTAGATTTTCCTGTAACCGAGCAAATTCCTCTTCATCCAGCAGGTTTCTCCCCACAACAGGAAGACTTAAAAACGCATAGTAGTGTTCGGCAATGATGTCACCATCAAGAGCAAACTCGCTTTGAATATCGTCAACCGCCCGAACCACTTCTCTCGAAAGCCCTTCGGTATTTTTCTGAGTAATCTGGTGCTTTTGAATGTAGCCCTTGTCCACCAATTCGCTAAAAGTAAGAGGTTCGTAAAAGTCTGGATTGATAATATTGTTGCTAGGCGCAACAAAGCCATCGAGCTTAGCTCTGGCAACGGCTAATGCAGATGTCACGATGGTATCGTTGATAACCAGCACCGATACGGTGGCTTTCGTAACCCCATCAAAGTAGGTAGCGTCTTTGCCTACATTGCTTTTACCACCAATGATAAAACGTTCTTTGACACTGTGCCCTTGATATTGAGCAACGAAATCAAACATGGATTTCTCGCCAAGCCCGTGCAAAAAAATCGGCTCGCTATGCTGCTTGACGAAAAGATCGACCACATTGCCTTGTGTGTCTAGCCCAATCACCACATTAACCGGTTTGCCTGAAAAGCCTATGAAGTCGACAAAGTCATTCGACTCAAAAACATATCCGAGTAGTTGCTGAAGCTGATAGACCGGGGTTACCTTGATGTCAGTGTGCATCTCCCCCACGCGTGTAGCGTTGGGAAATATTTTGTAAATGTCTTGTGGAATGTCTGTCGCGTCAGACTGCGCCAACACATTGGTGCTGAGAAACAGCAAGAAAATGATTGAGGAAAATGCGATGCGCATAAAAGTAGCGGGCGGCGGTAGGCGCCGCCCTCAGGTTTACTTAGAAGAAACCAAGTGGGTTGATGTCGTAGCTTACCAATAGATTTTTTGTCTGCTGGTAGTGATCTAGCATCATCTTGTGGGTTTCGCGGCCAATGCCCGATTTCTTGTAGCCGCCAAACGCAGCGTGAGCTGGATACAAGTGATAACAGTTCGTCCACACGCGACCTGCTTCAATCGCTCGACCCACGCGGAATGCTACATTCGCATCGCGGCTCCATACACCAGCGCCAAGTCCGAAGCTTGTATTATTGGCAATCTCAATCGCCTCTTCTTCGGTTTTGAAGGTTTGAACAGCGATTACCGGACCAAAAATCTCTTCCTGGAACACACGCATGTGGTTTTCACCCTTCAAGATAGTCGGCTGAATGTAGTAGCCTCCATCAAAGCCAGGTAGCTGCTCTTTCTCACCACCAGTGACAACCTGAGCCCCTTCTGACTTACCGATATCGATGTATTTAAGGATCTTTTCGAACTGCTCGTTAGATGCCTGTGCGCCTACCATGGTGTCTGTGTCTAGTGGGTTACCACGTTTGATCTTCTGAATTTTTTCCAACACTTTTTCCATGAATGCATCATAGATGTCTTCGTGAATAATCGCTCGAGAAGGACACGTACATACTTCACCTTGGTTGAAGTATCCAAGCACTAAACCTTCCGCACACTTATCAATAAATTCAGGCTCGTGATTCATGATATCTGGGAAGAATAAGTTTGGCGACTTGCCGCCAAGCTCAACGGTAGATGGAATAAGGTTTTCAGCAGCACAGCGAAGGATATGTCCGCCAACAGGTGTAGAGCCAGTAAACGCAATTTTTGCGATTCTTGTGCTTGTTGCAAGAGCCTGTCCGGCTTCTGCCCCGAACCCGTTAACGATGTTTAGTACACCCGGTGGTAGTAGGTCTTGGATTAGTTCGGCGAACAATAAGATAGATACTGGCGTTTGTTCTGCTGGCTTTAGCACCACTACGTTACCGGTAACAAGTGCTGGCGCAAGTTTCCATGCAGCCATAAGTAGCGGGAAGTTCCATGGAATGATTTGCCCAACTACACCATAAGGTTCGTGGAAGTGATACGCCACCGTGTTTTTATCAATTTCACCGATGGTGCCTTCTTGGCTTCGAATACAGCCTGCGTAATAACGGAAGTGGTCTGCGCACAGCGGAATGTCTGCATTAAGCGTTTCGCGAACGGCTTTACCATTGTCCCATGTTTCCGCAACGGCAAGTAGCTCTAGGCTTTCTTCAATGCGATCGGCTATTTTCAGAAGAATGTTAGAACGCTCAGCTACTGACGTATCTGCCCAGCCCTTTTTCGCAGCGTGAGCGGCATCTAACGCAAGCTCAATGTCTTCAGATGTTGAGCGTGGGATTTGTGCGATGTCGCTGCCGTCTACTGGAGATGTTGCGGTGAAGTACTCACCTTTAACCGGTGCTACCCATTCGCCATTGATAAAATTACCGTAGCTTTCTTTGAAGCTTACGACCGAACCTTCACTACCTGGCTTTGCATAAATCATAAGAAGTACCTTTTGATAACTTTGCGCGTACCACGCGCACTAACTTGGTTTGTTGTGTAGTGTGATAATGGTACTTTTACGTTGTACCTACCATGATGCGATAGACCGATTTGACTCCTACTTTAGGAGGGGAAACCTATGGCTACTTCTCACTCTTCTCGACAAAAGACACCGATTGAGACGCTGAAAGCTCTGCATCACCGATATAACCGTGTTTAGCCGCAATGGCTGAAAACTGGGAGGGCACCGCGTCGAGCTTTCGCTTAATGACTGTGAGCGCGTTAGAGACAGTCTTAGCCGATAGTCCCAACTCATCAGCAATATCGAAGCGGGATTTATTCATTGCTATCGCAATAAATATTTCGAACTCACGTTTTGTTAATTTGGCAGCAATGTCCACATTGGTATCGAGAAGTTGATTGGCTAAATTTACCGCCAGGCCTCGCTCAATATACTTTTGCCCTTTTGCGACGACCTTAATTGCCGAGATCAATATTTCAGGCGAACTACTTTTACAGATGTACCCCATAGCACCGGTCTGCATGGCGCGGTGCAATATGACGCTGTCTTCGAACATACTGAAAAAGATAATTTTTAAATCTGGATGTCGCTTCAAAAAAATCTTGGCTAAAACAAGGCCACTTTCATTTGAAAGGTTTATGTCTAGGATTAAGATCTCAATGTCACTACTGGCTAATAAACGATGGGTTTGCGCGCCGTTTTCAGCATCAAAAATACGGCAGTCGGGCATCATCGCATTGAGTAAAGCTTTGTATCCTTCACGCACCACAGCGTGGTCGTCGACAATTAGAATATTCATGCGACGTTAGCGCCCATAAGAGGAGGCATTTTTTTAAGGGTAAGGGACAGCGATACAGCAACGCCGCCATCATCGGGTGACGTTACACTGCAATTTGCTCCTATACAACGCGCTCGGCTGCGCATTGAAGACATGCCAATATTTTCTACAATGTGGTTCCCTAATCCCCGACCGTTGTCTTTGACCATCACAGAAACACGGTGAGTATCGCCATAAATTTGAATGCTAACCTTGGTGGCCTTCGCATGCTTAATCACGTTGTTAATGGCTTCTTGAGCAAATCGGTAAAGATGAATATCTCGCTCATTATCTTCTTGATAGCGCTTTAGATTAATAGACACGTCCCACTGCGTATCGGGCTGTGCTACTTCTTGTTCGTACACCAGTCGCTCAAGCGACGACTGAAGAGAGACTCTATCTAAAACAAGCGGGTGTAGGTGAGCAGTGAGTTTTCTAATTGCATCGCTTATTTGATGTGACATCACTTGAACTTTCTGTGCCGATAGTTCAACAACAGATCGCTCTTTTGCGTTAACCAAAATATAAGCGTGGGCTTTTATCGTGGTCAGCAACTGCCCCACATTATCGTGAAGCTCTCTGGCAAGGTAATTACGCTCTTGCTCTTGAAGAAGCGCTAATTGCTTATCTATTTTTATGAGCTGCTTTTCTTTTGATTTAAGTGCATTTTGCAGATGCTTAAATTGGTCTAATACCCTGTTCATTTCGGTGATATCTGAATGTGCCAGGGGCTGTGATTCCTTGCCTTCTCGTAGCTCAGATAACGCGTCAGCGAGCTGATTTAGCGGCACTAACCTTTGCTTAACCGCCACTTTTAACGTAAACAGCAACAGGACAAAGGTTGCGAAAAACAGTCCCGCCACCAAGGCAAAAAAAGTGAGATTCTGGGTGAGTTCAGTAGCATCAAAAGGCGTAACAATAAGATACTGATTTTCCTGAATTGGGATGATTACAGGTGTGAGTGCAGTACGTTCGGTTGTCGGCATCACTGAGGTCTGCTCTGCCTGAAGGCGCCCCGTGAAATAATGGGCGGATAAGTGAGGGCTAGGCTCTACAATCGCTTCGATATCAGCAACAGGGATATTAAGGTTGACCATTTCTCGCACTTGATTAAGCGCGCCCGTCATCTCTTCCTCAATGTTATCTTGTATGTGGAAGTAGACCAGACAGGTAAAAACCAAAAAGCAGCCAATGAATACGGCCACTATAGCTGTAGATATTTTCGTAAAACCTGACATAACCGCCCCTGCAAGCCTTTTATTACAGGGTTATGCTATACAGGCTACGTTAAAAAGCACATCCTGCAATAGGGGCGAATTCATCCTACCAAGGTAGGATGAATTCTGTTTTGAGCGATGTTTTATTTGGTAAGAACTTAGACAGTCTACACTTATCGGTAAGCCTGTTTCTCTGTGCTACTAGCTTCCCAGTCGACTGCTGAATTGGCCTACTGCATCAACGACTTCTTTCGCACCGTCTTGAATTTGTTCGATAACTTCACCCGCCTCTTTGGCGTAGTTGAGCCCTGATTGCGCCTTTTCATCACCTTCATTAACCAAATTTACTGCGTCGGTGGCCAATGTCTGGTTGTGTTTAACCACATTGATGATTTCTTCTGTGGCTTCGGTTGTACGCGATGCTAACTGACGCACCTCGTCAGCAACTACAGCGAAACCTCGCCCTTGATCGCCAGCACGTGCCGCCTCAATCGCAGCATTTAGAGCAAGCAAGTTGGTTTGTTCGGCAATAGCACTGATACTTCCGATAATAGTGGCAATTTGTTGAGACTGAGCGTCCAACGCATTAATTCCCTCTTTTGCCCTATCCATTTGCTGCGACAGCGAAGACATTTCAGAAAGCAGTTCGCTAATGACTTCCTTTCCTCGTGTGGCGATTTGATCCGTTGTGTTTGAAGAACGGTAGGCGATATCAGCAGCACTGGACACGGCATTTTCTCGTGCCACTTGCTCAGTAATATCAGTAGCCAGCTTAACCACTTTATACATACGACCGTGAGAATCACAAATCGGGTTATAGGTGGCTTCCAGCCAAATAGTGTTGCCGTGAGCGTCGAAGCGTTCGAATCTTCCTGCTACAAACTCGCCTTGAGCGAGTCGCTCCCAAAACGTTTTATATTCGCGGGAATTCGCATACTCAGTGTCACAGAAAATTCTATGATGCTGACCTTTAATATCGTTAAGGCTGTACTTAACGGTTTTTAAGAAAGCTTCGTTTGCGTCTTGAATATTGCCGTTTAAATCGAATTCAATCGCTGCATTTGACTTATGTAGTGCGGCCACCAAATCTTCGTGTTCTTTCGAGTTGGCTATAGTGCGCGTGAGGTCGTTGAGGTTAACTGAGAATTTGTGAATATTCCCTTTTCCGTCAAAAATAGGTTCAACTACGCCCCTTAACCACGCTTCTTCACCATTTTCACGAAGAAACTCAATCGCCCCCCAGTAATGAACACGCTGCTCGATAGAATCTTTCAGTTTTTTAAAGTGAGGCGTGTTTCTGGCAATCTCGGGAACAAATTCAAAGAAACGATGCCCTTTCACTTGAGAGAGTGAGTAACCTAGCTCTTTCTCGAACATCTCGTTGACGGCTTCAATTTCACCACGCTCATTAAGATTCAGAAAGATCATTTCTTCGCGCAAGCCATCTCGCACTTGCTTGAGTATATGTAGCTCCTCGCGAAGCGCTTCGTTTTCTTTCACTAAGTGTTTATTGAACATAGGGCCTTCCCTGACAGAGAATTACAGTAATATGCCGTTTATCGGCAGTAACTAACCTTGCCTTAACGATAATTTGATTAATCTACACAAGGTTTAGCAAACGGTTCGCTAGACAATGTCTTTTTAACTAGGACGTGTCGGCCTAATTTATTAAAGCCTAGACCACATTCAGCCACTTGTATTAATGCGTGGCGAGTTTTTCGACGCTGCTACGCTATTTTTTACATATTTACCCTGCAAAAGACAGTAGATAAACGTCTAATTTTTTAGTCGAGAAATTTTGAATGGTATTGCGTAACTTTATCTGTAAGCCATTTTGTAAATACCTGAAAGCGTGCCTGAGAATGAGTCTCTTTGTGTGTGGCCAGCCAGAATGTACGCTTAATATGAATCTCGTTTTCAATGAGTCGAACTAAGCCTGGCTGAGTTTCAGCCATAAATTTAGGTAAAATGCCTACCCCTGCGCCATTTACAAGCATTTGATATTGCGCATTAATACTGGTGCTGCGAAGCGCACTCAATTGTGACAAAGCAGTCTCTTCAATGAACTTTAATTGAGGCGCATACACCAAATCGGGCACGTAACTCACTAAATTGAAGGCGGTGAGCTCTTGTAATGTTCGTGGTTCGTTGTCGCTGATAAGGGACTGGTGGGTATAAAGATAGAGGTTATAGTCAGTTAATTTTTGTGTAACCAGCAAGCCTTTACTGGGCTTTTCTAACAAGATAGCCATATCGGCTTCTCGTTTGTTCAGGTTTAAAAAGCCGCTGGTTGCCACAAGCTCAATACTGATCCCCGGATACTGCTTTTTAAAATCGGGTAGTAAAGGCGCTAAAAACCAGCTACCGAAACCTTCAGAAACACTCACTCTGATCGTACCTGCCAAATGCGAGCGTTCATCACCTAATTCATTTTGTGCCTCTAGAAAGTAATGCTCTGCTTTTTCAATATACGTAACTAGCTCACTGCCATGGGTGGTAAGCACATACCCCTTTTTAGTTAGCTCGAACAACTTGCAATTTAATGAGTCCTCCAGTTTTTTTACACGACGAATTAATGTCGTAGGGTCTACCTTCAAGCCTTTAGCTGCAATAGCTACACGACCATTTCTTGCCAAACCAAGAAACAAACGCATGTCGTCCCAATTCACTTAAACACCTGCATTTTTACAGCACCATACTGCAAGTATATGTATTGTCTTTGCAAACACAAGGTTTCAATATTGTTAAAAATTACAGGAGCTATGTCATGAGAAAGATTGTTCACTTTATTGCAGGTAAAGATTTTGAGGATAGCAGCGAAAACACCGCGTCGGTATTTGCGCCCAACACAGGTGAAGTTCAGGCTGAAGTAAGCTTGGCTAACACTTCAACTTTGGCCTATGCAATTGAAACAGCCCAAGCTGCACAGGTTGAGTGGGCAGCAACAAATCCTCAACGACGCGCTCGTGTTATGTTCAAGTTTAAAGAGTTGGTTGAAGCAAACCGCGATCGCTTAGCGGCACTATTATCAAGCGAGCACGGTAAAGTGTTGGTTGATGCGCAAGGTGATATTCAGCGTGGCCTTGAAGTTATCGAGTTTGCCTGTGGTATCCCTCATGCGCAAAAAGGTGAGTATACCGAAGGCGCAGGCCCAGGAATCGATGTGTACTCCATGCGCCAAGCACTTGGTGTAGTGGCAGGTATTACGCCATTTAACTTCCCAGCCATGATCCCAATGTGGATGTTCGGTGTGGCAATTGCCTGCGGTAACGCGTTCATTTTAAAGCCATCAGAGCGCGATCCGTCAGTACCTGTTGAACTGGCAAAGCTTATGATTGAAGCAGGCCTTCCTGCAGGTGTACTTAACGTTGTACACGGTAACAAAGAAGTGGTTGATGGTATTTTAGATCATCAAACTATTAAAGCGGTGAGCTTTGTAGGCTCTTCTGACATCGCTAACTACGTGTACGAGCGTGGCGCTCGTGCTGGTAAGCGCGTTCAAGCCATGGGCGGCGCGAAAAACCATGGCATCGTAATGCCTGATGCAGATCTAGATCAGGTGGTAACCGACTTAGTAGGTGCTGCGTACGGCAGTGCCGGTGAACGCTGTATGGCGCTACCGGTTGTCGTCCCAGTGGGCGATGAAACCGCTGAGAAACTGAAAGCCAAGCTTATTCCGGCTATTAAAGACATTATGGTAAGTCATAGTGAAGATCCTAACGCTCATTATGGCCCTGTGGTTACTGCTGCTCACAAAGAGCGCGTTGAAGGCTATATCGACCTTTGCATAGAAGAAGGTGCTGAGCTTGTTTACGACGGCAGAACCAGTCAGATCCCAGACGACAGTCAAGGCTACTTCATCGGCCCAACGTTCTTCGACCACGTGACCAAAGACATGCGCTCATACCAAGAGGAGATTTTTGGTCCAGTGCTTCAAATGGTGCGCGCGAAAGATTTCAACGAAGCGGTTAACTTAGCAAGTGATCATCAATACGGTAACGGTGTTGCTATGTACACCCGTAACGGCCATGCTGCGCGCGAATTTGCGCAACGTGTAAACGTGGGCATGGTAGGGATTAATGTACCTATTCCAGTGCCAGTTGCTTACCACACTTTTGGGGGCTGGAAGCGCTCTGCATTTGGTGATACCAACCAGCACGGTATGGAAGGGGTGAAATTCTGGACCAAGGTTAAGACCATTACGCAGCGCTGGCCTGATGGCTCAGATACGAACGACAACGCCTTTGTTATTCCAACCATGGGCTAAGTGAGGAGACTATTATGACCACAGTTGCATTTATTGGCCTAGGTAATATGGGCTCAGGGATGGCAGATAACCTAGTTAAGAACGATTACAACGTATTGGCTTTTGACTTAAGCGAAGCGGCACTGTCCAAAGCCAAAGAAGCAGGCTGCACTATTGCGCAAAGTACCGAGCAAGCTGCTGCTGAGGCCGACATCGTTATTACTATGTTACCAGCAGGCAAGCACGTAAAAGATATCTATTCAAATCAGATCTTGGCTTCTGTCCGCGAAGGCACCTTGCTTATTGATTGCTCCACCATCGACGTAGAAACGGCGAAGAGTGTGTCAGAATTAGCTGAGAAAAAAGGCCTTAAAATGCTGGATGCGCCAGTTTCTGGTGGTGTTGCAGCGGCTGCAGGCGGCACACTCACGTTTATGGTGGGTGGCGACGCTGATGCCTTTGACAAAGCCCATGGTGTACTTAGCGCAATGGGCAAAAAAATCGTCCATGCGGGCGGCCATGGTGCGGGACAAGCAGCAAAGATTTGTAACAACATGTTACTTGGCGCGACCATGATTGCGACGTGTGAAAGCTTCCAGCTGGCACAAAAACTTGGCTTAGATGCGCAAGTGTTCTTCGATATCGCGTCAAATGCCTCGGGACAGACATGGTCAATGACCACCTACTGCCCTGTTAAGGGTGTGGGGCCACAAAGCCCTGCTGATAACGATTTTGCCGGCGGTTTCGCTTCGGCGCTTATGCTCAAAGACTTAGGTCTTGCCATGCAGGGCGCGAAGGGCGTCAACGCGCAAGTACCTATGGGTGAGCTTGCTGCAAAGTGGTTTGAAATGCATTGCGAAGAAGGCAATGCAGGGATGGATTTCTCTTCAATAATCAACCGATTAGCGTAAGAGAAAACCAACAGTTCTCCGACGGCTACTTTCCCTCAGAAAAGGTGGCCTTCTTACTGAGCGAGTAAAGGATTTTACTCGCTCTTTTTTTATCATTTCCCTACCTATCTCGCTTGTTTTTGCGCTGTTGCTACCTCGCAAGCTCCCTTACCAAGCGGAATTGTTCCTTTGTTATTTAGTGTTCCCTTTTCATCAATTAGAAGCCACTTTTAGGTGGCTTATTCGTTCTCACTCACATGGTTAAAACAAGCCAATTCGGCGTTCGGTCTACATCTTGCAGTCCCGTATTTAGCCTAAGAAATTTACACTGCATTAAAGGGCTAAATTTTATACACCCTTATGCAAAGCGATACTTTTATAACCGTGAAAATATTATACGTTTTAATGACTTACTTAATTCACTAAGCAATTTCACTAAACACATTGGTTCTATATATCGCTCACTTAGAGCGCGCTTTGAGAAGCAGAGTGTCGCTAATTTCTAACGTTCAATTTCCTAAATTCAGTAAGTAAAAATAAAAGGAACACACTATGAAAAAGCGTATTGTTGCCGCTTCGACGGCAATTGTAGCTATTGGTTGTATTTTCGCCTTTATCGATACAGCCCCTTCGGGCAAAAAAGAGGTAGCAGCGGCGAATGCTGAGACAAAACCTGTTGGTAAAGAAAACGCTGTTGAAAGGCAACGAAACGGCAAAGTGTTATCGACAGGTGTCGATAACTTCAAACCAAAAAATGAAGCCGAGCTAAAAGCTCAGGCTACAACTACTACTAACGGTAAATCAGAGAAAGACACCATCGTCTGGACAACATCAGAAGATGGCAAAAAGGTACTTGAAGCAGAAGGCTATATTCCCGCTGACGTAACCGATGAAGCTTACATTGAGCTTGATCGTGAAGAATTAATGACGGTAGAAGTTGGCGAGTATCTCGATTTATACATCCCACAGTTCGGTGGCAGTTACACCGGTGAAGTTGATCACGTTGTCACTCATCCAAACGGCGATCGTACCGTAGAGGCCCACATCCCAGGTGCGGGCTCTCTCTACGCCGCTGTTATAACGCTTGGCGAAAACGCCACCTACGGAAACTTAGCCACGCCTCGCGACGTGTTTGTGCTTGAAGGCAATGATAAATACGCGTGGATCGCACCGAAGTCTTCAATGATGCAAAACCACATCGAACGTGAACCCGACAGCGAACGCCCGCTTAGCGACGACAACGCTGAAGAAGTCTTCGATCTCGGTCAAAACTAATCCCCTAGTGCCTGTTGAGCTTCACAGGAAATTCAACAAGCTCAAATAAAACAACAAGAAGGAAATAAAAATGAAACACACATTTAAGTGTTTAACGGCAATGGCAGTTTCACTGCTTTGTGCAACATCAGTAACAGCAGCCACCATCGATGTAATGGTGCTTTACACCCAACCTGCTGCAAATAATGTGTCTAATATCGACACTAAAATTAACCAATACATCTCACACGCCAACCGTGTTTATCAAAATAATGCGGTAGATTTACAGTTGCGTTTAGTGGGCGCTCAGTCTTCTGCTGCTACATCTAGCGACCTTCAACCTACCGAAAGTGCGCTAGACCTGTTAACGGATAGCAGTGGTGTGCAAAACGCACGATCTTCAAACGGCGCAGACATGGTTGTGCTTTTAGGTAATCGTGAAAACATTTATGAAGGCGGTCAGCTAGTGGGTTACGTGTGCGGCATTGGCTGGGTAGGTCAAGGCAACAACGGTACACTGTATTCTAGCTCGCAAAGCCGCATGTACAGCATTAGCGCCGTTGATTGCGGTCTGTCCACATTTGTTCATGAACTCGGTCACAACATGGGCTTAGGCCACTCTGTTCGCCAAGGTTCAGTAGGCGGTGTATATGATGATGGTATCGGTCACGGCGTTGATAATAACTTCTCAACTATCATGGCCTATCCTCAGGCGTTCGGTAGTGCCACCCAGCTAGACTATTTCTCTGACCCTTACTGGTCAGGCTGTAATGGCCAAGCCTGTGGCGTTGAAAACGAATCTAATGCTTACCGCGCAGTAAATGCGGTTATTAACCAAATTGCTAACTACTTCTAAGTAAGTAATTAATTAGGGGATAAATAAGGGAAAGCAGCCTTGCTTTCCCTTCAACCTAAGCCCCTGTGGATTGTTTACTCTTTAGGCTGCGTCAACATGTCATCATACGCATCCATTTCCCAAGGCAGTTCGCCTGGGCTGGTATCGAGGAAGTGAAGATAACTTTCGAACTGATCTAAGATGTCCTTAGTAATACTCTCTTTGTCATATCCGTAAATATCGTAAGCTTGCCCTCCGCGACGAAGGAATACTTCAGCGCGAAAATATTTTTCCGACTCGTCTTCTTCTGAACGCAGCTCTGCGTAGCTAAACCCTGGCACTAAATATTCAGTCATACGAATATCGTAGATAAAATCCATGTGATCGTGACGCTCAACAGTGAAGGTGGCCCTTCCCGTTTCCTCATCAAGCTTAACAAACGCCTCCCACTCTCTCGCTTTCAAAGCAGCTTGTACGTCTTTCATCGCTGCAATCACAGTTTTATCAATAAACTCATGCACCTCACTTCGGCTTGGGTAATCGACCATTGCTGCGAGTCGGCCTTTTAGGCTAGTCGAGCGACCGTGGTTTCTATTAAGCGTATTCGCCTTCAAACTGTTGTTTCGGTAGCCTTCAATGACAAGCGCACGCCATAGACCTGCTGCAGACGCTAGCATAATGAAGGCGAATGGTAAGGCGCTCGCAATGGTCATCGTTTGCAGGGCATTCAGTCCACCAGCCAACAGCAACACTGCTGCAACGGTTCCTTCCAAACACGCCCAGAAGATACGCTGCCAAACCGGGCTTTCTTCTTTACCACCAGAAGCAAGAGAATCGATAACCAGCGACCCAGAATCTGATGACGTCACAAAGAACGTAATGATCAATAACACGGTCAAGCCTGACATGATTGACGCGCCAGGTAGCAAGTCATAGAGCTTAAATAAGGCAACCGCTTCGTTTTCCTGCACATCGCTAATGAGTGTAATAACACCTTGGTTCATAATGGCATTTAGCGCGGTGTCGCCAAACACGGAAAACCAAAGGAAGGTGAACATGGTAGGCACAAGCATTACACCAAAAACAAACTGCCTAATGGTTCTGCCTCGACTTATTTTGGCGATAAACATGCCTACAAACGGCGCCCAAGCGATGGTCCAGCCAAAAATAAACAGCGTCCAGTTGCCAATCCAATCGCTGCGACTGTAGGCCTGAAGATTAAAGGTACGCTCAATGATGCCGTTGATATAACTTCCTGTGTTCTGTAAAAAGGTTTCTAAAATATGAACCGTTTCTCCGAAGATAAAAACGGTACTCATAAGCGATACAGCCAGAACCATATTAAGAATTGATAGCCTTTTAATGCCCTTATCCATGCCCGCGATGACCGATATTGTTGCGGCAATGGTTACGATAGCAATGGTGCCTACCTGCACCATGATATCAATGGGAATATCGCCAGAAAGATAGTTAAGCCCCGCATTGATCTGTGTAACGGATAGTCCGAGTGTAGTGGCGATACCAAATAATGTACCGAGAATGGCGAATACATCTACCGCATGACCTATAGGGCCATAAATTTTATCCCCTATCAGCGGATACAAAGCTGAACGTATAGATAACGGCAAGCCATGTCGAAAAGCAAAATAGGCAAGAACCAAACCGACTAGCCCGTAGATCGCCCAGATGTGAAAGCCCCAATGAAAAAATGCGATTTGCATGGCTTGTTTCGCCGCATCAACAGTTTCAGCTGCTCCTGCAGGCGGTGAAGAATAGTGTAGAACAGGCTCTGCTACGCCAAAGTAGAGCAGCGCTACGCCGTAGCCTGCTGAGAACAACATAGAAAACCATTCGGGAAAGCTATATTGAGGCTCTGCATGATCGGGCCCTAACTTTATGTTTCCCCAGCTAGATGATGCTACCGATACAATGAATACCAAAAAGATAGCGACCGACAACATGTAAAACCAACCAAAGGTTTCTGTAATCCATGCCAATGTACTATCGAAGGCCTCGCCGGCAAGTTCGGGGTTGCTGATGGTTCCGATCACCAGAAGCAAAATAATGACGACGGCGGGGAGAAATACAGGAAGAAGAATGGTGGAGTTGTTTACTTGGCCTTTCATAGCAAGTCCCTTTTCACTGACAGGTAAGTTGAAACCCTGCGAAAACTTAAAAGCTGCTTTTTTCTACTAGTGAGGATTTGCTTTGGTTCAGATAATTACCCAGATATATTCTTTTCTTGGCGCTACAGACTGTGACTTCAAGTAAATAAGGCGCTTTAAGCGGCAAGGACCTGCTCTGAAAAAAGAGATTAACGGGCGTGATTGCCTCTGGCGTATCAAAAATAATCAGACATAGATAAATAGCGCTGCCTGATATGTTCAATTAACAGCTTAATTTTTCGAGATGGCTGGCGGCTGTAAGGATAAACGGCATAAACGCCTAACACCTTACCTACCCGCTCTGGAAACAAATCGACCAGTGTTCCATTACATAAATCTTCGAATACCAAACATTTAGGTACGTAGGCAATACCTCTACCAGCAAGAGCTGCTTTGCGAAGCGCCCCTGCATTATCACTTGAAAATGCGCCATCTACGGTGATGGTGTAACTGCCTTGAGACGACGTAAACTCCCACTCCCTTGCGCCGGATGTGTGGTAGGAATACAACAAACAGTTGTGAAAGCTCAAATCCTCTGGTGCTTTAGGCCTGCCCTTTCGTCTAATGTAATCCGGCGATGTGCAAACCACCCAATGGGAATCTAAAAAGTGCCGCGCAATCAGACTTGAGTCTTCCAAATATCCCGTTCGAATAACAAGATAAACCCTTCCTCTACTAGATTTACAAATCGATTATCTAGAGACATATCAACGCTTAGCCCTGGATGAAGTGTACAAAACTCAGCTACCGCATCGGCTAACAGTAAATCGCCCGAAATCGTTGGAACCGACATTTTAATGTGTCCGGATATTTGTTCACTGTATCCAGAAATTGTGTCGATAGCTTCCTGCGTGGACGCCTTTACATTCATGGCGCCTTGTTTCAAAGCTTGACCCGCTTCGGTAAGCGTGAGTTTGCGAGTAGTGCGATACAAAAGCTGCGTTCCCAGCTCTTTTTCAAGCTTTGCTATTCGCTTACTGACTACCGAGTTGGTAATGTTGTTCGCCTCTGCCACTTTGCTAAAACTGCCCATCTCCGCAATTTGTGCAAAGAGAATTAAATCGTCTGCTCTCACGTTATTACTTCACTTTTGGAAAAGATAAATTTCATTGTTGCCGTATATCCCTAAGGCGAGAAACGTTATATTTTTATCAAGTTAATTACAATCGATTAAAGACATGATTATTTCATCGCCGACTGATTATCGACGCGCTGCGCAAAAAATATTACCGCCGTTCCTATTTCACTACATTGATGGTGGTGCCTATCGAGAGCATACACTTAAACGCAATGAAACTGACTTGGCTGACATTGCATTAAAGCAGCAAGTGCTGAGAAATATGTCGTCGCTTGACCTTTCTACAACGGTCTTTGGTGAACAATTGGCTTTACCTATTGCCCTTGCTCCCGTGGGATTAACCGGAATGTATGCGCGACGTGGTGAAGTGCAAGCCGCTAAAGCGGCAGCAAACAAAGGCATCCCGTTTACCATGTCGACGGTGTCAGTATGTCCTATTGAAGAAGTCGCACCAGCCATTGAACGTCCAATGTGGTTTCAGCTCTATGTGCTTCGCGATCGCGGCTTTATGAAGAATGTTCTGGAGCGCGCCAAAGCAGCGGGTGTAACAACGTTGGTTTTTACCGTAGATATGCCTGTACCAGGGGCTCGCTATCGCGATAAACACTCCGGTATGAGTGGGCCATTTGCTGCAAGCCGTCGCGTACTGCAAGCGATGACTCATCCTCGTTGGGCATTTGATGTAGGCGTATTCGGTAAGCCTCATGATCTTGGCAACATTTCTACTTATCGTGGCGAACCGACCCAGTTGGAAGACTATATTGGCTGGTTGGGCGCCAATTTCGATCCGTCTATCAGTTGGAAAGACTTAGAATGGATCAGAGAGTTTTGGGACGGCCCAATGATTATCAAAGGCATTTTAACTGAACAAGATGCCAAAGATGCGCTGAGTTTTGGCGCAGAAGGCATTGTAGTATCCAATCACGGCGGTCGTCAGCTAGATGGCGTGCTTTCTACCGCTAAGGCTCTTCCAGCGATTGCTAGCGCGGTGAAAGGCGATCTAAGTATCTTCGTAGACTCAGGTATTCGTAACGGCTTGGACGTGGTGAGAATGCTGGCACTAGGTGCCGATTGTACTTTACTAGGGCGCTCTTTTATTTATGCACTTGCTGCTGAAGGCAAACAAGGGGTAGAGAACTTACTCGATCTGTACAAACAGGAGATGCATGTCGCGATGACACTATGTGGTGCAAAATCAGTCAGTGAACTTAACCTCGACTCTCTCGCTTTTTAGTATCGCTGGCACCAAGGCCACTAAAAAGACCCCCAGTAATTGCATAGTCCAACTATTGGGGGTCACTGCATTTTTTATGGCTCTTTTACCAATGCACAAGTGGCTGGAAGCGTTGTTTGCGCTTAATGATGCCCACCACAACAACTTCCATCATGCTCAGCCCAATTTTTAAGTTTGGTGGTTTTGCCTATTCCCGGGTTAAAACTATTGGTTGGGTCTAATTCTCGGTAAAAGTTTTTCAGCGCATCTTTTGCAAAGTACTCGTGTCCCACATTGTGCTCTGCTGGGTATTCAGCGCTTCTCGCATCGAACGTTTCCAGAATTTTACCCTTTAACAATTTGGCATCCGCCCCTTTTTTCAACACGTAATTCTGGTGCATTACGTGGCAGAATAAATGGCCGTAATACAGTTTTGTGTCTATCTGGTCGTCTATTTCTTTAGGCAGCACTTCAAACCAGTCGGGATCGTTGCGGCGAAGTGCAACATCGATGGTCATCATAGCGCCCACGTCTTTGCTGTGCATCACGTGGTAACGACCTATCGCGCCACCAGCAACAAAGCGATGCAAAATAGCCTTATCAGCTTCTTCTTCTGTACACTCAAAATAACTACCTTCATTGGTTTTAAAGAAAGCATCAAGGTAGGCTTTGGCCTCATCTACCCCGTCGTTGCTCATCTCCAATATCCAATGATGCTGATACTTGTCTCTGTACTCTTCCATTCGCTTAGGCAAGTGGTTAGGAAAAACGTAGCTCATATACTGCATAACGCGATCTGACATTTTGTTGGGTAAGAAGCCCAGCTTGTCAGTAAATGCGTCAAATTTGCGCTTAAATGCAAACAGCTTAGGAATAAATTTGGCGCCAAGCTTGCTGATAACGATAAACATATCTTTACCGTATTTCTTGGATACGTCGTAGCAGTCACGGTGAAGGTACTCACCCGAGTCAGGCAAGTTCTTGAAAGTAGAAAGTATGTCGCGACGCACTTGGGTAAACACAGCGGCGTCGTTAGACCCCACATAAAATACCTGTTTTTTCTCAGGAATAGGAAAGGTGTCTAGCCTCACTGCGAACACGGCAAGCTTACCCGCACAGCCTGAAGCTTCATGAAGTCTTCTGCCGTCATTGTTGAAGCGCGAAGGTGTGTCTGAATCAACGTCTCGAACTCGTTCATCATACTCGTTGTCTGATGCACGAGCTTCAGGGTGCTGAACGTCAGCTTCTTTGTAACGTTTGTTCTCAAGATTATTCAGAATTTCTTCTGGCTCACTACCTAGATTAATCCCCAGATTGTTTACCAAAGATAGATTGCCATTAGCGTCGATTTGGGCAAAAAGCGCTAATTCAGTATAGGCAGGGCCCCGCTTGACCAAAGCACCACCTGAATTGTTACATATTCCCCCCACGATCGATGCGCCAATACATGAAGAACCAATCACAGAGTGAGGTTCGCGACCATAAGGCGCAAGCGTCTCTTCCAATCCAAACAAGGTGCTCCCCGCTAAGCCAACGATCTGCTTTCCGTTGTCAACTAACTGAATATCATCAATACGCATAGTACTGATAATAACGAGAGGCCTGTCGTAATCTTTACCATCTGGCGTAGAGCCACCCGTTAACCCTGTATTGGCCGCCTGCATAATAACCGCAACGTCGGCTTCAACACACAGCTTAAGCACACGCCAAATTTCGACAAGCGTTCCTGGGCGCACTACCGCAAGCGCTTCGCCCGCACCAAAACGAAACCCTTTAGTGTAAGGCTGCTTCTTCGCTTTATCAGTTAACAAATAGGCCTGCCCTACTACATCGCGCATTGATGCAATCAAAGACTGAGTGTCAACGTTTACGGTCATGGTTCTCTCTGTGTGTTGAAATAATGGAAGGAATGACTTGGTGTTGAACTATACACTAACACCATTATTAACAAAGGGGGCAAGCCGCTTTTATCGAGATAATTTACTTATATTTAATTCGTTGAACACTTAGAGGCTCTAGCATTTAAGCAAAACTTACAGGCGTTTTTCACTGTTACATTTTGTTACGCTTTGGCGGAGCAAGTTAGACCAGAGGAGTATTGTAAAGCCAATGTATAGTTCGTAAGGTTGATAGACACGAAAAGGAGCTTTCATGTCACATCAAGCGTTCGTTTTAACAAGAAAAAGTTTTTCAGAAAATACTAGAAGGGATGGGGCTTACGAACGATTCCTAAGTATTTTGCCGTCATGTGGATTTGTCGTCACAACCGGTGCGATTCATCCACCTCGAAGCGTGCTTAATAACACCTATACCTTCTTTATCGATGCGCAGTATTGTGACTCTGCCGCTATGCTCAACTTGCCTGTAGTCAACGATAACCCAGAGTTGAACAAAGTCATTTTCAACGTGCCAGAGTCTGACGTCGATTTTCATTATGCGGCACTGCAACATGGTATTAATGGTATTTTCCATATTGAAGATAGCTTAGAACTTCTGGTTCGCGGTGTTCAACAAGTTCAGGCGGGCAACAAATGGTTCAGTCGCGAGATTATGAGTCGCTATATTGATGCCAATTTAGTGTCTAAAGCAAAACCCGTTGCTGCACTTCAATCGTCACATACTGTGCTGACCAAGAGGGAGTTGGCCATCACACGCAAAATTGCAGATGGTGCCCAAAATCAGGAGATTGCAGACTGCTTACACATCAGCGTAAATACGGTGAAAACTCACGTTTACAGCATATTTAGAAAGACGGACTGCCGAAACCGCGTTGAACTTATAAAGTGGTTCGATCATCAGTTTAGCCAACCACAACAAGTAAGCATCTAAACTGATAATCCATTGAATTTAATTGCGTATGGCGCTTACGCTTTTGCGCGCCATACGCCTTTCTCCATTCCTTGTAGCACCAACTCAGTCACCGCTTTTTCTATGCTTTGTTTAACGCACTCGAACATGGGTTCATTAGTCGTGTAGCCCGTTTCTGCTTCAAGCAAGCGCTTAAGCGAAACATACCTAAACAGGCCTGCTCTCACCTCCTGGCTTAGTACTTTCTTAGATGTTGAAACCGACACCAATACTTGACCTGTTCTCACGTCAACTGCACGCATGTAAATGGAAATTTGATCTTCCCTAAACAGCTCACTCGCTCCAATGCCAAAGTACTCTACACCAGCGCCGCCGGTACGAATGTTGGTATCGTAGCTAATTATCCCACCTTCTATAATAATTCTCGCTGTCGTGAGTGGCGGCAAATCGCCTCCGCTGCTTTCGTCGGCTCTAATTATTTTGCGTTCGGTAAGTATGTTCTGCAGCCCTTCACGCTCCACAGGTAAAAACCACGATGTCTCGCTTAAAGTCTGAACAAGAATAGAGGTTGCGCCTTGAGTCACCGCAGTAGAAAAAGAACTAGCCCCAGTGCTAGGTTTATATTGCCCGGTCTGGTCTCTAAACGCATATACAGAAACCGGAATTTGTCCCATAGGCGCTGGCAAGCTTTTTACTTCAGACAATGTGGCACTGTCTTTAATTACATCAGCGGCCGTCGTATCAGGCGGCAGCGTATTCGTGATGGACTGGCATCCTGCAAGCGCCATGGCCACTATTAAAAAAACGGTACTTCTCATGTGTTTCCCTACCCAAACCGTGGAATTTCAACGACAGTAACCTCACCTGTCAGTAAGTTAGTAATGTTCACAACAATGCTGTCAGGATTACTCGTTATTAGTTCTACCTGAAAGTCACCACTAACAAAAATACTATCCTGATTGAATATGCTGTCTATCGGGTTTCCATCTTCATCATATTCTTGTTCACCGAATGCGATGTCTGTGATTTCGCGGACTATACGATTGATATAGGCGCGTTCGAGTGATTCTTGCAGGCGTTCGTCATAGGAGCGCTCGCTGTAAGGCGCTGTATGAGCGTTTTGTGAATTCGCCTTACTTAATAGAAATGATCCGTTAAGTGGATTACCACCGAATGACGGGTTGATCGGTTCATACACCAACTCTGTTGCTTTCACACTAGCTGAAGTCCACGAGCCAGTCGCGATTAAGGCTGCTATCAATATCCCTTTTTTCATTACCATTCGTCCCCTGCTAAATCTGGGCTTCTACTGTCTATACTCGCGTTTGCCACCGCGTCTAAAGCTAACATGATGGCTTGCTGTACTTTTTCATCTAACGGTACTTGTCTACGCCCCATGTACGTTTGATAAACCACTCTATTGTCGTAAATCACCGAAAGAAGAGTACCCGCTTGTGGCACAATAATTTCTTTAACAACAAGGTTCTTACCCGAACTGTCTGGGACTTCTCGCCAGTATTGGCTAATGCGAGAGGCAAATTCGTGGCCTTGGCGGCTAATACTGTTATCGAGCAACAGTCCACCTAGCCGAATTTCTTCTGCGTGAATCGGAGAAAAGAACACACTAAAAAGCAGTGTGATAAGAGAGAAACAATACAAGTACTTCATATTACTGAATATAGCCGGGCAAACGCCCGGCTACTCACTTTTACATCTGTAGGTTTACATCTGAACAACGGTAGCTACGTTGTAGTCACCAACCTGCGTAACACTTACTGTGCCGCCGTTGCCAGTGATACTACCTGTAACTAAGTTATCGTTACCCATTTGCGTAACTTCAAATGTATTCATATCACCAGAAATAACGAACTGACCACCTGCGTCGTCTGTTACCCAGTTTCCTACGCCTTCTTGCATAACACTAACAATATTGTCGTCACCGTTAACCAATAGGTCTAGTAAGTTAAGCTCGCCCGTTTGCGAAACCATAATTTCGTTGTAGCTTGATGTAACGTTGCTTGCCAACTCAACTGATGCCGTATTTTCAACACCCTCTTGAGACATTTCAATGATGTTGCCATCAGCGTAGTAAGTTGCATCACCAATACCAGCTTGTGCTAACGCCAAATTGGCATCGCCATCTTGCTCAATTTCAACGGTGTTAAACAGGCCATCGAAATTAACTGTGCTGATTTCATTGGCATCACCTACCTGAGTTAAATCAAACTCGTTTAATAAGCCAATTACGCCAGCATAAGCCGTGTTGCCTTCGCCCACTTGGTTAATTTCGAACGTATTCGCTTGTCCGCCGATAGTTTCTACGGTAGCTAAGTTAACGTCACCGATTTGATCGATATTAACTTCATTGCCAGAGCCTTCAAATACTCCTGTGGTAATCTCGTTGCCATCACCATCTTGTTCAAACTCTAGCACATTACCGTCGCCAACCATGCTCCAACCCACAGCGTTCTGGTCGCCATCTTGGTCAATTTCAATTTCGTTTTCTGATCCGATAACGGTTAAATCAGACACGTTGTAATAGCCGTCTTGAATAACATCGATAACGTTTGCATCACCGCTTAACTCGCGAACATACGATTCGTGCCAGTCACCACTTTGATCAACAAATACCGTATTGTCGTTACCCGCAATGGCATTATTAGCCCAGTTACCACCATCGCCCTGATACACTGATAACGTGTTTCCGCTGCCCGAAATGCTATTTATTGAGCGATTAAAAATAAAACCGATAGGGCCGCCATCACCTAATTGAACAAGTGAAACCGTGTTATCGTCACCTTCGACAACGACATCGGCTGTACTATTTAAACTATCTTGCTCAGACTCTAAGAAGTTGCCGTTACCTGTGACACTTGCAAAAAAGGTATTACCTGACTGCATTTGCGAAGCTAGTACTTCGTTTGCGTCACCCGTTACTTCTACAAAGATTGCATTTAAGTCACCTTCCTGACTTAAAATAGATTCATTACCTACCTCATTTCCCTCTGGGGCCGTTTGGGTTAGCGTAATTTCATTGCCTTCAGCTGCAGCAATAAAATCTGCGGAAGCACTGAAATCAACTGTCTTACTCGCTGGAACTTCCTGAGCCGATGCCCACCCTGTCGCTGCTACTAAAAGCAATGCACTCGCTATTTTTGTTTTTTTCATTTTCACATTTGTCTCCCTATGGCAATCACATCATTCTTGATATTGTGTGATGTTAATCACCATTTCGTTCCCTATCTGGTAAACAGTAAAAGACTGTTCACCCAATTGATTAACATTGGCTACATTGTCGAACCCATCTTGAATAATCTCGAAATAGTTATTGTTGTTTTGCTGCAATAAATTAACCACGTTCCCCTCACCCAGCTGAGTGATAAGAGCTTCGTTATTACTGCCGTTTTGAACAACATTCGATAGGTTGGCGCCGTTGCCGCTTTGGATAATGTTAGTTATGTTATTTAGCCCAAACTGACTAACAGCGATGAAGACCGTTTCATCGTCTATCGTTATAGCTTGAGCATTCAGACTCATTGAAAGAGAAGATTCCACCATGTCTGAGCTTGTTGATAAGTCGGACTGTTGAGCATAAGCAGGAAGATTTACGGTTAGAAGACTGCACCCCGTAATGGCTGCCAACGCAACGGCTCTACATGCCTTAGCGTTATTAGCAAATTGGCTCTTTTTAACCTTTAGCTTCTTGTCCATGAGAACGACTGCTTCCTTGATTAACAACAAAGGTGACCCCTCTATAACACTCCTTAAGACGGCGAGAATCCATCACCAATAAGTTGTATTTATTACAGGTCAAATACAGTTAGCACACGTTAAATCAGCAAGTTATTTATTATGGGTAATACCATAGTGCTAGATTTGACGAAAATTCACGCACCGAGTAATTATTGGTAAGACCACCTAGTTTTTGTAGGGTCTTTTAACGGGTATTGTTACAGCGCGCCCCTAAGACATAGAGATCTTAACTACCTGTCAAAAGTCATAGTAATTAAGTACCACTTTGGGCTTCTCTTCTCACTTTTTCCTAGTGGTTAAGTAGTATTTTTGAGCAAATTTTACTGTTAGGGGTGGCAGGTTTTTAAATTTGCGTTATAAGTTTTAACCGTTAGTTATATCAGACCGAACGAGAAGGTTCTGTGATTAAAGCATTATTGCTAATTATGGAATCTAATTATGAAAACAAAGCCTTTTAAAACAGGCCTTTCAGCACTGTCATTAGCCCTTCTACCGCTAATGGTATCTAGTCATGCACACGCCACAAAAGCCGAAATTTTCGACGATAGCGTTATCGTTGTATACAAAGAAAATGTAAGCAAAGCGGAAAAGATGCGCGCTCGCTCTTCGGTAGGTGCACGAATTAGTGACGCAAACCGTGATGAGGTAGATGATCGCTTCTCTAACCTTTTAAATGGTCGCATTGCCAAACTGGAACTTCGTGGCAAGTCTGTAAAAGACGCCATAGAAATCTTAAAGAAAAATCCTGCGGTTAAAATCGCCGAGCCAAACTTCTTGTACCGCAAAGCCCTGGTACCTAACGATCCTTCTTATGGTGACCTATGGGGTTTGAATAACACCGGTCAAGCCGGCGGTACTGCAGATGTGGATATTGACGCGCCAGAAGCATGGGATATTACAACCGGTGATAGCGATGTGGTCATCGGCGTTATCGATACGGGTGTTGACTACAATCATGAAGACCTTGCAGATAACGCATGGGTTAACCCAGGTGAAATTGCTGGAAACGGTATTGATGATGATGGCAACGGTTATATTGACGATGTTTACGGTATCGATGCATTTAACGGCGATTCTGATCCTATGGACGATGATTCTCACGGTACGCATGTGGCCGGGACAATTGGCGCTGTGGGCGGAAACGGAATTGGCGTGGTCGGTGTAAACCATGACGTGTCAATCGCTGCATGTAAATTCTTAGGTCCTGACGGCGGTTCAACCGCTGGCGCTATTGAATGTATCGATTACTTCACCGACCTTAAAGAGAACCGCGGCATCAATATTAAAGCTACCAACAACAGCTGGGGTGGCGGCGGCTATAGTGAAGCGCTAGAAACTGCTATTGAAGAAGCTGGCCAAGCGGGTATTTTGTTTGTTGCTGCGGCAGGTAACTCTGGTTCAAACAACGACAACGTAGATAACTACCCGTCTAACTATGTCACTACAACAAACAGTCTGCTTGCAGTTGCTAGCCACACTCGTACTGACGGAGACAGCGGCTACTCTTACGGTATTGAAACTGTAGACATCGCGGCGCCAGGTACAGCTATCCTATCTACAGTCCCAGGTAACGGCTATGCGGCATACTCAGGCACATCAATGGCAACGCCACATGTTGCGGGTGCAGCAGCACTTGTGTGGTCACTAAACCCAGAACTTACGCCATCTGAAATGAAAGAGCTGTTAATGTCTACAGGTGAAACTAGCCTATGGGCTGATGGTCGCACCGTATCTGGTAACCGCCTAAATGTACTTAACGCACTTGAAGAAGCTGATCCAACTCCAGGTTTTAAACTGGGCATTACACCTGGTTCAGCTGAAATTGAAGCGGGTGAAACCTACACCTTCACTATTGAAGTTGGTTCAATTGCTGGCTACGAAGAAGAAGTACAGCTATCGCTTGCAGAGCCAAGTGATATCGCGTCTTTAAGTGCAAGCTCGGCAATGCCTGGCGATACGGTAACACTGACCGTAGAGACATCTGAAGATACGCCTTGGGGTCCATACAGCTTTACGGTGAACGGTGTAAGCGGTGATATTGAGAAATCTAAATCAGCGAATCTTTATGTTTACCCTCAAGGGCTAAACGAATTCCCTTACGCGTATTCTGGTGATGCTGTACCTACGTTACCGAATGAAGAAGATCCAGACGATGTCGGCGTGGACCTAGTGATAAACGTTCCTGACGACTTAACCGTATTCGGTATGCAGGCGTCGGTAAATATCACACACACCTATAGCGGAGACCTCGTACTATCACTGACCTCTCCTCAGGGTACGACCACCGTTCTTCGTCAGAATCAAGGTGGCGCTACAGATGATATCGTTGAGAGCTATAACTCTGATGCCTTTAACGGCGAAGTAGCAACAGGCGATTGGACCTTGAACGTGCTTGATACGTTCAACGGTGACAACGGCACTGTTAACACATGGAGCCTTGTGGTGACCGGTATTGGTGAAGTAGGCCCAACACCGCCTAACTCTGCGTTTACCTATGACGCTTCAGGATTATCAGTAAGCTTTACTAATAACAGTAACGACGTTAATGACGACATTGTCAGCTACAGCTGGGACTTTGGCGATGGCTCTACTTCAACAGAAGAGAATCCAACGCATGTTTACGCGAGCACAGGTGCCTATGACGTAACCCTTACGGTTACCGACTCTGAAGGCCAAACTGGCGTATCAACAGAAACCGTATCAGTTTCAGATAGCAACATTGTTGCCGAGATTGACCGCGCTATGCTGTCTCGATTCGGTTCGTTACGCGTAGATTTATCATATAGTGGCTCGATGGCCGATACTGTAATGATTTATCGCAACGGTGAGCTACTTGAAGAAGTAAGCAACACTGGACGTTATCGCGACAGAAGCAGAGGCGTTCAACCTGGTGAGTATACTTATATGGTTTGTGATGAAACCTCTGCATGCTCTGCACCAGTGTCTGTAAACCTTTAATGTAGTTTACGTATCGCTGACGCACTCTTCGTGACAGTTGGCGAATGAAACGCTGAACAGTTAAGAGTTAAGCAATTGCCGGCCAAGGATAGGCCGGCTTTTTTTATTCTGAGAATTAAAGAGAGCACCAATCTAAGCCATCGGCTTATTCACTATAAGCCAAATACAACGTACACTTGATGCATTAAGAAATAATAAGCATTTTTTCATGCACATACTCATTATTGACGATCACGAAATTGTAAGGGATGGCATTAAAACACTTATCGAGCAAGAGTATGGCTGGCATGTTTCTTACGCAGTAAGCTCTCTGGATGCTCTTCCCTCCTTCGCTACGTTAGACGATATTGACGTTGCCATTCTAGATATCTCGTTAGCACAGGAAAGTGGTTTCGACACGCTAATAAAAATCAAGAGAGACGCGCCGTTTGTAAAGTGCTTAATGCTGAGCATGTATGATCATGTAGGCTATATCAGTAAAGCGCTTGAGCTCGGCGCCGATGGCTACGTTACAAAGAATGCTGCCACCAAAGAGTTAATGGACGCGTTGGAAGCTCTAGAAAAAGACGAGAATTATCTAAGCACAGATATTAGTAAAAAGTTAGCTTTCGGTGATAAACAGCTAACCTCTATCCTTACTGAAAGGGAAAAGGAAATTTTCTTACTGTTAGCAAAAGGATTCCAGCCAAAACAGATTGCTTACTACATAGATACTGCCCCGAAAACAGTGATGGTTCATAGAACTAATATTTACAAGAAACTCAATGTAACCTCCCAATTTGGTTTACTTAGAATTGCGTTAGAAACTGGGTACCTCGACGTTTCTGACGTTATCTACGACGACACGCTAGTCAAAGCAAATTGATGAATTTAACGCGGTATTTCAACGTTACCTATTTACTAATGGGATTAGGTTATACCGCGCTATTTCACGGCGTGTGGTTGTTCAGCACCCAATTTGAAATTATTTCAGGTACGGTGAGCTGGTATTTGCCTGCTGGAGTTCGCCTGGCGGCGTTTTTACTACTGCCAATTTACAGCTGGCCACTGCTACTCATCGCAGAAAAATCAACCCACTTCATTTTATTTCACCCCGGTGGCATTCTCGACAATACGGCGTTTTTAAGTGGAACCATAGGTTGGTATTTAGTCCATTTAGTGCTGTCACCCGCGGTAATTTGTACATGCGTTTATTTATTCAGACGTCGCTTTAGCGCACCTTATATAGACAATGTTTCCAGCACCCTTGCCACGTTGGCTTTTGGTGTTCTTATAAGTGTTGCTCTTGGGGCGGTATTTCTGGGCAGAAGGGCTATTGAACTGCAAACAGGCATAGAGGTTTTTCTTTCTATTTTGTTTGATTTTTCATTAGGTGACTTTGTAGGAATTGTTGTTCTTTGTCCTTTTCTTTTCGCATTATATAAACGGCCATCTATCCCTAAGAGTCACTTAGTACTGTACCTTACAACAATCGCTTGGCTGGTTTTGCTGGTGCTGAGCAGCTATGCCTACTCCCAACAAATTAACATCAGCTATCAGGTTAAGTATCTAGCGGTTTTCCCCGCGCTGTTTTTATCGTATCGCTATGCCATAGTTGGCAGTGCGTTTTCGTGTTTACTCATAGGTATTACTGCGTTCGTGGTGGCAAGCCAGAGCGCACTTCCTCCCATTGAGCATCAGTTTTACATCTTAGCATCATGTACAAGTTGCCTCATTTTAGGTGCTTCAATTAACCAATCTACCTTGTTGAATATGAAGCTTGCGAAGAAAAACGAGGCTCTTGAACTATCGGTGCAAAGCGCTCAAGCACTGGCCAGTCAATTAGTGGTAGTGCAAGAAGATGAACGAAAGCGCTTATCGCGGGATTTACACGACGACTTTGGTCACCGCATAGTCGATTTGAAACTTCAACTGTCGCTAGATAGCAGAGAAAGCGACAACGACATGATGCTCAATAAGATAGATGCTCTATACCACGCAATGAAGAAAAGCTTAGGGGGATTACGTCCGTCCGGTATTGATACACTTCCCATTGAAAGCGTGATCCAACGTTCAGAGATCATTACCACGCTCAAGCGCGCAAACATAGACTATTCGTTTAACGTTAGCGGCACGCCAGTACCGTTCGATTCAGACCAGAAAATACATATCTATCGCATTGTGCAGGAAGCGGTGACAAACAGTATAAAATATGCCAATGCGACGTCGCTCAGTATTGATATCAACTATGCGCAACACAGTGCCGTATTTATCGTTACTGACGACGGCGGCGGCATCCCTGAGCATTTTGCCCACTTAGCAAACGCTGAACCCACACTCGGCCTGCTGTCGATGAGAGAACGCGCAAAGTTGATAAATGGTGAGTTTGATATTTCCCAGAACAAACCAACAGGCACCCGAGTTTGCCTGACTTTGCCCTACAGTGCTTAAGTTACTCTACTGCGTTTTAGGTGCGTCGCTGCATCCTTTTTATGCTACATTGCTGTTGATTTAACTACTATTTTGATAACCGTATGCAAAAAAATTTCATTACTCGCCGAGCCCCCTTTTTTAGACAGTGCCTGAACATTGCTGTCCTAATTGCCATTTTCACCACGTTAAATGGCTGTGTAAGTACTCAAAATGAAAGTCCTTACACTTACGCTCCGTCTGCATCACCCTATCAAGATGTGGTCAATGCACAGCAGCGAGCTGTGGAACAAAGCAAATTACTTTTGGTTGTACTGGGTGCTCAGTGGTGCCACGACAGTACTGGCTTAGCTGAGCGTTTTGCGACAAAGGAAATGGACCTTATTCTACGCGCTCATTATGAAACCGTATTTGTTGATGTGGGAACACTTGAAGACAGAAGAAATATAACCGAGCGATTTGACTACCCCATTTATTACGCCACACCAACGGTAATGGTGGTTGAACCTAAAACCAGCGCATTGTTAAACAGAACGTCAATGGATATATGGGGGCGCGCTGACAGCATTCCCTTATCGGAGTATATTCAGTATTTCTCTCGCTTTCCTGCAATGACAACTGCGCAAAAAGCCCCGTTTATTAACTGGGAAGCGACAGATGAAGAAGAAGCTTACAATAAAGAGCAAGCACTCAGATTACAAAGCGCTTATGACAAACTGGGTCCGCTACTTGCGCTAGATTTACAAGGTAATACCCCACAAGGGCTTAACGAGCTATGGAAAGAGACCAAAGGGTTTCGCACTGAACTGCAAAAAACGCTGATAAAGCGCGCCGAGCTTACGTTAGATTCTGAGAATGGCAACGGAGTCAACACCACGCCAGCATTGCGACACTACAATCCGTTTTCGTGGGAACATAATTAGGGCCTTTCCAACGGCCCTTTTTTAATAAACTCGGTTTTATGAAGCGCAGTTCAACTGTTTACGCTTTTGCCCTGTTTGATGCCGTATTATTAGTGGTGCTATTTGACGGATTACTTCTGCGCTTAGCTGGTCGTTTAGCGGCACTTCCTTCACTTCCTGAGCGTCTTCGACCTGCAGGCTTTCCACCGCTATTGTTGCGCGAATCCGGTTTACCTGCGCGCGGATTACCATTTCCGCTACGGTTACCTTGGCGTTGACCCGACTTTTTATTCTCGCCACTTCGTTTACCTTCGCTGCCGCTCTCACCATGTGGTGCTTTCGGCTTTTTCGGCTTCTTGGGCTTTTTAGGCTTAGAAAGCGTGGTAACAGGCACGGCTTGCTGAGGCTCGAAACCTTCCAAGGTTTCACGAGGAAGCAGCTTTTGAATCAGTGTCTCAATATCTTTCAGGTTTTGCAGTTCTTCAGCACATACAAATGACCACGCCTGTCCACTAGCGCCTGCGCGCCCTGTACGACCAATTCGGTGAACATAATCAGCTGCCGTATTGGGTAAGTCTAGGTTTACAACGATAGGCAATTCACTAATGTCGATACCGCGTGCTGCGATATCGGTGGCTACCAGCACTTTAATTGCGCCATTTTTAAAGTCAGCAAGCGCTTTAGTTCTCGCTCCTTGGCTTTTATTACCGTGAATAGCGGCACTTGGAATTTTTGACCGAGTTAGCTTTTCTGCAATACGATTAGCACCGTGTTTCGTGCGGCTAAACACTAACACCTGCTCCCACTTCTGCTGTTTGATCAGACAAATAAGCGCGGTCGTTTTTTTGGATTTATCAATGGTCACTAAGTGCTGCTGAACCGCTTCTACCGTGGTATTCGCTGGCGCGGTTGAAATACTCACAGGGTTGCGCGTTATTGTTTTCGCCAGCGCAGTGATTTCATCAGAAAACGTGGCTGAAAACAGTAAGCTTTGACGCTCTTGTGGCAATAGCTTCAATACTCTCTTAATGTCGTGAATAAAGCCCATATCAAGCATTCTGTCGGCTTCATCCAATACCAACACTTCAAGCTGAGAAAACTTAACAGCGTTTTGCTGGTAGAGGTCAAGCAATCGTCCAGGCGTAGCAATTAACACATCCACACCTTTACGCAGCTTCATCATTTGAGGATTAATCCCTACACCACCAAATACCACGGCAGTTTTTAACGGCAAAAACTCGCTGAACGCTCTGATGCTCTCTTCTACCTGAGCAGCAAGTTCTCTCGTGGGTGTTAAGATAAGTGCCCGAACATTGTTGCCAGATACAGGTTGTCCTTCCATCAATCTCTGTAAAATAGGAAGTCCAAATCCTGCAGTTTTCCCTGTTCCCGTTTGCGCAGCTGCCAACACATCCTTTCCTTGCAATACTTCTGGTATTGCCTTTTCCTGGATTGGTGATGGTGTACTAAATCCTCGTTTTTCAATAGCTTTTAACAAGGGTTCAGCGAGCCCTAATTGGGTAAATGACATTAATAAACTCCTGTCATAGGTATTTATAAAAAATTGCATACCGCAAAGGTATAAGCGTTAGTGCTTTATTGCTAACCGTGGGGGTTATAGATTACTGGGAAAACCTAAAGAGATACGCCATTGCCAACTTGGCTTATTGGTGTTTGACATCAAGAAAAGAACGTAGGTGTTTACTCTTACAAATTGCGCGCGGAGTCTACCACTAAAAGCCGAAAGCCACCAGCGCATTTTTTGTTCAAAATCTAGTTAAGCTTTCCTGACGTTTCACTTAATAAGTTCCAATTTACATAGCATAACAGCAAGGGAAGTTTCATCGGCTTTTCGCACTAAGAGAATGGTCTTGAACCGTACCGTATTCCCTCATTTTTAGGAGAGATATTGTTATATTTATATTTTTATCAAAACGATAAATATCTATTTAGTACGAATTTTGCGACCTAGAAACGTAAACTTTTCAAGTAACAGAGTTTAATTATATTTATCAATACCTTAAGACATTTAGCTTTTAAAAGTGTGCGTTAAAAAAACAAGTTAAACAGGGCTCTTCTACGTAAAAACACCTCAAAACCTTTGAAATTAAAGTCAACTTGATAGCCAATTTCTGTTGGATAGATAAAAAAAGCTTTACCATATTTGTTATAACAGATAAAAAGCGCGCAGTTATTCCACGCTCAAATTACATCCACGCTGCTGCAGTGTGGTAAACAAGTGAAGTAGAAAACATGAATGTTGATAGTTTAACCCAGCACTTTGAGGAAAAGTTGGCTTTAGTCAAAGCATCGGTGATGTCTGATAGCTTTGTTATCCAGCTTACAACAATCGCAGTTATTTATTGCGTTGCATTTTTGCTTGCACGACAAGTAAAAAAGCCATTTAAGTTTACCCGAGAAAAGCCACAGCAAGGCGCACATACTATGCACGGCTTTTTATACAATCTGGGTGAGGCACTATTCCCGCTTATCACCATCAGTATGCTAAAGCTTACTACCGTGTTGGGGGCGCAATTTCAGTTTGATGCATGGCTATTGGAAATAGCCGTTGTTGTAGCACTAATGCTGTTTGTTAATTCCTTGATTACTGGTTTTGTCGAAAACAACACCATTGCAGCGTTTATGCGATGGGTGGGTTTACCTATCCTATTTTTACACTTAGTTGGCGTGCTTCCGCTGATAACTTCAGTATTGGAGTCAATGGCAATATCAGTCGGCAATGTTGAAATTTCAGCGTATGGCGTAACAAGAGTACTGTTGTTTGGTGGCTTGCTGTTCTGGCTAGGCCGCAGCTCGAACGCCATTGGTCAAGATATTATTCGAAACCATAAGTCGCTCGACGTTTCTACCAAAGAAGTGTTCGCAAAGCTGTTTGAAGTTGCCCTGTTCTGTGTGGTGTTTCTTTTATTGCTTAACGTCATGGGAATTAACCTTACCGCACTAGCCGTGTTTGGTGGTGCAGTAGGTGTGGGTTTAGGCTTAGGTCTGCAGTCCATCGCATCAAACTTCATTTCGGGCATTATTATTCTATTGGATAAATCGTTGACCGTAGGCGATTACGTTGAATTGGAAGACGGGCAGAAAGGTATCGTCAGAGAATTTAAAATGCGCTATGCCGTATTAGAGACATATGACGGTAAAGATGTACTGGTGCCTAACGAAAAGTTTATCAGCTCCTTGCTAATAAACTGGACACACAAAAACCAAAAACAACGTTACCGCATCGACTTTTCTGTCGCCTATAAAACTGACATCCGCGCGATGGTAGAGATTATTAAAGAGGCAGTATCGGAACATCCGCAGGTGATCAGTGGCGATGATGTTCCATTTGAAGAGCTGCCTGACTGTGAAATAGATAGCTTTGGCGACTCTGGCGTTAACATGTTCGTTGAGTTTTGGATGGAAGGTGTGGACGATGGTAAAAACCGCGTGGGTGGCGATTTGCTGCTTACTGTGTTTGAAACATTACGCGAGCACAACATTGAAATACCGTTCCCTCAACGCGAAGTAAGAGTTATCAACGAACAAGGCATTGGTATTCGAAATACCACACCGTAGCTAAACTCGCTCATGACATGAGCGCTTTCGGTCATACCTTCGCGCTGGCTAAAACCTAGCGCGAAGTGTATCCCATTGCCACTCTTGGGCAGACAGACCTAACGTCTGGACAAACTTTGCATAGTCTTCTTTGCCCATCGCTGACGCTACGGTTTTTAATTGAGATTTGGCTTTTATTGCTTTTACCTGCAGTAACTCCAATCGCTTATCGGCACTTGAATCGAAGTTTTCACTGATGATTGCATTCGCTTTATTGGTCGCTTCCCACGCTGTAATAACATAGCCCACCAGCTTTATGTAAACACCCACCATACGCTTTCGCTCAAATATGCTCTCAAACAGTGAGCCGGATAACGACTTTTGGAAACTGGCTTCTGTTTCTAAGGCAACAAATTGCTCGGCGTTCTTTAGCTCATTCAACACATTGTGTAAAAGCTTAATGTGGGCATGCGAATTAAGTGCATCGACGTGAAGTGCATTAATATCGTCGCTTAGCATTTCTAAATTGACCAACGTTCGTTGAAGACTAGCCATTGTGGTAATTGTCTATAGAAGCGAAAAATAAAGGTTCAGTGTATCGAATTAAAGATGGGTTTGCGATGGTCTCGCGGTCGTTTTAATCACATTAAGAATTCATAACACAACTTATAGAAATCAATTAAAAAGGGCGCGGAAGCGCCCTTTTAGTTTTTATGTCTATTGAGCATTAGTTGTTAAGCTAATTCGCGATAGCAGTTATACCGCATCTATTTACCCAAGCTGGCGTTTAGATCGTGACGTAAATCGAATCGGTCTAGCGTCATCACTTTGGTCCAAGCGTCGACGAAGTCTTTAACAAAGTGGCTTTTCGCGTTGTCGTAGGCATAAACTTCGGCCACTGCACGCAGCTCACTGTTTGATCCAAAGACCAGATCTACAGGCGTACCTGTATACATAACTTCACCAGTAGTTCTGTTTACACCTTCATATACCGACGGGTTATCTGTTTTTCTCCACTTAACGCCCATATCAAGAAGCGTTACGAAGAAATCGTTGTTAAGCGTGCCTACTTTGTCAGTAAATACACCGTGGCTAGTGCCACCTGTGTTTGCTCCCAATGAACGCAAACCACCAAGCAAAACAGTCATTTCTGGTACTGTTAGATTAAGCTGATCGGCTTTGTCTACCAGCATGTCGGTTGGCGAACGATAGCTAGCTTCTGCGTTGTAATAGTTTCTAAACGCATCGGCTGTTGGCTCTAACAATGAAAACGAATTAACGTCTGTTTGCTCTTGGGTAGCATCAGTTCGACCAGGAACCACTGGCACAGTAACCTTGACGCCAGCATCTGCCGCTGCTTTTTCAATTGCTGCCGCGCCGCCAATCACAATGAGGTCAGCAAGCGATACTTTCTTCTTAGAAAACATGCGTGAATTGTAGTCTTCTTGCATCTCTTTAAGCTTAGAAACAACGGCTTGAACGGTTTCAGGCTCGTTGGCTTCCCAATTCATTTGCGGTTCAAGGGCAATACGAGCACCGTTCGCTCCACCGCGTAAATCAGATGCTCGGAAGCTAGATGCTGCCGCCCATGCTGTTTTCACAAGTTGCTGAACGGTTAAACCACTGTCTAAGATGTCAGCTTTAAGTTTCTTAACGTCTTTATCAGAGATCGCTTTATAGTCAGCTTTAGGCACTGGATCTTGCCAGATGAAGTTCTCTTCTGGGATATCGTTACCCAAGTAACGTGCCTTAGGACCCATATCACGGTGAGTTAGCTTGAACCACGCTTTAGCAAATGCCGTTTGATACTCTTTGGGATCCGCTAAGAAGCGCTCGGCAATTTTTCGATACTCTGGATCGTACTTAAGCGCCAAGTCAGCTGTGGTCATTACAGGAGGATTTTTCTTACCTTCTACATGCGCATCTGGTACTGATTTATGAAGCGATTCATCGGTAGGGATCCACTGGATAGCGCCGGCAGGACTGCGAGTTTGCTTCCACTCAAAGCCCAATAAGTTTTGGAGATATAGGCTCGTCCATTTAGTAGGTAGCTGTGTCCAAGCACCTTCCAAACCGCTCGTTACTGTGTCTTCTGCATTGCCTTTACCGCAGTTGTTCTTCCAACCTAGTCCCTGCTCTTCTAAGCCTGCACCGCCTGGCTCAGCTTCTAAACAATCAGCAGGCTTGTGTGCGCCGTGCATTTTTCCAAATGTATGACCACCCGCTATTAGCGCAACGGTCTCTTCATCATTCATCGCCATACGGCCAAATGCAGTGCGAATATTTTTCGCAGATCCCATCGGATCAGGCACACCTTTAGGGCCTTCAGGGTTAACATAGATCAAGCCCATGTGCGTTGCCCCCAACGGGCGCTGAAGCTTACCGTCGCGCTCTTCACGATCGCTCGCAAGCATTTCCACTTCTGGGCCCCAATAAACCATGTCAGGTTCCCAGTCGTCGGTACGACCACCCGCAAATCCATAGGTGTCAAAGCCCATGTTCTCCATGCCTACAGTACCCGCAAGGATCATTAAGTCGCCCCAAGATAAACTTTCACCGTACTTTTGCTTAATAGGCCAAAGCAAGCGACGCGCTTTATCAAGGTTTCCGTTGTCTGGCCAGCTGTTCAGCGGATCAAAACGCATTTGACCACCGTCACCACCGCCACGACCATCTAGCGTACGATAGGTACCTGCACTGTGCCATGAAAGTCGAATGAAGAAAGGACCATAATTTCCGAAGTCGGCCGGCCACCAATCTTGAGAAGTAGTGAGTAGCTCATTAACATCTTTTTTTACTTGGTCGAGATCTAGCTTAGCGAATGCCTTTGCATAACTGAAATCATCACCTAGTGGGTTTGAGCGATTATCGTGATCTCTTAACGGAGAGAGATCGAGCTGATCAGGCCACCAAAATTGATTATTTTTCGCTTGAAAAGCTTTAGCAGTGCCCGTGCCTTTAGCACCCGCAGGCTTACTAATTTGATCGTTGGCAATAGCCCCTGTTGCACCAAGCGATAGGGCAACAAGTACTGATAATGTGGTTTTTTTAAACCTGTTTATAGTCATGGTCTTTTCCCGTCTGAGTTTGTTGTAGTTACCAAAGCGTGAGTGCGAATCACACCACCAATTTGTTAACATTTTGTTTACCTCATAAGCAGTTAAAAGATAGACAGGCTTAGAGAATATTTACAGTTGATAAAATGAATTCAACTGATTAGAAAATCCAATCAATGAAAAGTTTATTAATTTCAATACCTTAAAAACCCAGTTCACTTTATAACGTAAACGACTGTCGCTCAGTAGAACTATGTAATGCGGAAAATGAGCTAGATCTGTGAATCTCTTTCAGAGATTGGGAAATTTTTTCGCTTCTTGAAGAGTGAAACTTTTCCATACTTTCTATAAGCGGCTAAATAACCAACTAAAAAGTGTCGGTTTATGTAAAGTTTTCATCTAATTGAAATACATTCTGCAATTTCTACCATGGCACAGCAATTGATACAGAGATGATGCAATTAAAGACGCATTAACTTCAGATAAGAAGTCGATGGAATGTTAAAGAAGTAATGAGGATGAACTTATGAAAAACACACTTAAGACACTTACCGGACTTGCAGCTGTTGCCTCTATCAGTGCTATGGCTTCATTCGGTGCGCATGCTCAATCAAATCAAATTGAAGCAAAAGACAGTGGTTTTTATGTAGGTGGTAATTACGGTTACCTACGCGTTGAAGGTGAAGATGACTTTGACGATGACAAAGATGTTTGGCAAGGCCTTGTTGGATATAAATTCAATGAGTGGATTGCAATTGAAGGTGGTTACATTGATTTTGGTGATTACGGTAACGACCTTGCAGGTGCTGAAACAGACGGCTACACAGCGGCGATCAAGGGTATTCTTCCATTAACAGAGCGTTTTTCTCTCTACGCGAAAGCAGGTCAACTTTGGTCAGAAACCGAGTATAACTTTGCTGGCGTTTCACGTGATAACGATGACGAAAGCTTGTTTGTAGGCGCAGGTCTAAGCTACGCGATTACTAGTAACTTTTTAGTAAACGCCGAGTACACTGTTTATGATACAGAGCTTGATGCAGACGAAGCGTTTGATGACATCGACGACACCGATTTTGAAACCGATCTTAAGCAAGCCAGTATTGGTGTTGAGTATCGTTTCTAAGACATTTGTTGCCTCACGTTTAACAACGTGACTTAATGAGAATGCTAAAGCCTTGGCAACACAGCCAAGGCTTTTTTTGCTTTTTGCTACCCGTCTATTTTCTGGATGAGCTGCGCCAGTTCCTCAATTTTTGACACTGTCGTTTTAACTAAGTTGTCAATTTCATTGGATGAGGACTGGGAGTTACCTGCTAACGTTCGTACTTCATCAGCCACAACCGCAAACCCTCTTCCCATTTCACCTGCTCGTGCCGCTTCTATCGCTGCATTTAGCGCTAGCAAATTAGTTTGCTCAGAAATAGAATTAATTGTGCCCACTATATTACTTATAGTCTGGCTGGTAACCAGTAGCTCTTTCATAGAATCTTGAGTATCGTTCACCGCTTGTTTTCTAGAGGTGATATTAACGGCAAAAAAGACATAACGTGTTACTTGCCCGTTAAAGTTCTTAAGTGCGCTGATTCTCGCGTCAAAGGCAAGATAACGCCCAGCCACTTGAAACTCAGTAATTTTTGAAACAAAACCAGCGCTCTCTAGAGTAGACTTGTCCTCTGCAGAAAGACTATTCATTACCTCATCTGCAAATGATTCAGAGCTCATTACCCCGTTCAATGTGTCGCGTAGTAGTTTGTTTGCCTCAACGACTTCACCATTAGGCTTCATTTCAAGAAGAACAAGTGCACTGCCTATAGCTTTTAATTTGTTAGTAAAATCTAAAGCCATTTGCTTAACACGAGTAATATCAGCCTGAACCGCGATAAAGTTAACGAGTTTTTCTTCTTTGAAAACGGGGTTTATTGATAGTGAAGTCCAGTAAGGTGTACCGTCCTTTCTATAGTTAAGAATTTCATCATAAAATGCTTCGCGGTTTTTAATTTTTTGTCGTATCACATCCACAGTACGTTGATCGGTTTCCTCACCTTGTAAAAATGATCCAGGTTTCTTGCCTTTTACTTCGTCCAGCTCCCACCCCGTCAACCGGTAAAACCCGTTATTAACGTACTCTATGAGACCATCTGCATCAGATATAATGACGGCATTGTCTGTTTCGTTGGCAACCAGCGAAAGCATACGTTGTAACTCTCGCTGCTCTACTTCTTCTGTTACATCTTTAATAAATGCTGTGTAGAGGGTTCGGTCAGCCAGCCTTACTTTAGACAAAGACAGCCTGCCCCACAGGCTTTTACCGTCTTTCCGCTCCACTTTAACTTCGCGGCTGGTTCCGACAATTTTGTCTTGGCCTGTTTCTCTATTTGCGTTGACATAGTTATCGTGGTTCGCTTGAATCGCCTGAGGCACTAACATCTTCACATTTTGGCCAATTACTTCATCTCTTGTGTATCCCCATAGCTTCTCAGCGGATGCGTTGAACAAGGTTACGTTGTTGTTTTCATCGATACACACCACAGCATCTAACGCTTGCTCTAATGTTTGCTCCACTATTTCGCGAGACTCTCGCTCTTCTGTAACGTCTCGAACGAAAGCGGTGTAGTGCTTCTTTCCTGCAACAATAACCTGAGATAAAGCAAGCTGAACCCAAATTCGCTCCCCACTTTTTGTTTCTAATTCGACTTCTCGCGAGCTGCCAACGATTTTATTAACATTTGTTTGTCGATGAGAATTAACGTAATTGTCGTGATTTGCTTTGTGTTCGTGGGGAACCAATAGTTTGATATTTTTGCCTAGTACCTCGTTTGGCGTATAGCCCCATAACTTTTGAGCGGCATCGTTGTAAAACGTAATGTTGTTTTTTTCATCTATGGTAACTACAGCCAAGATTGATTGAGCAAGCGCCTGTTTCGCCGCATTTTCCTTTGAAAAAAACTTCATTTATCTAGACCTTCTCATTAAATTTTTTAAGTTATATAGGAGATCTTTCCCTGTTTTTCCAACTGTGAATATTAAACTCATTTCACAGTGAAAATATTACACATTGCGAACTGATACATCTTACACACGAGCTCAAAAACTCTAATTATCTATAAAAATCATTTATTTACATTTTTCGCTCTTACGTTTTATAGAGGTACAAATTCTGCAACAGAATACAAATAGTGAAAAATGAATAAATAGGAAAAGTCACATGCAATCAGGAAAGAGTGTATTTCAACCCGGTCAAAACTGTTGGGTAGAGAGCAAGGCTCGCTTTTCTACACCTTTGATAGATTGCGGAAACTATTATAAAGCCTTGCACAGCTCTATCGTTAAAGCTAAGCACAGTATCTTCATTGTGGGATGGGATATAGATAGCCGCATTCGCTTGCTGCGAGGCGACGACGAAGCGAACAGTGAAGCACCGAGCGTAATAAGTGATTTACTTAAGTGGAAAGCTGAGCAAAATCCTGACATTAAAATTTACCTGCTACGTTGGGACTCATCGCTAGCCTTTTTCGCACAGCGCGAAATGTGGGCAAAGGAAGTGTGGGAAGAAAAAACTCCAGACAATGTGCAAACCGAGCTCGATGACACGATTCCGATGGGCGGAAGCCAGCACCAAAAAATTGTGGTTATCGATGATGAACTCGTATTCTCAGGTGGAATGGATGTATCCACTAACCGCTGGGATACCCGTGACCATCCCGTAGTTTCAGAAGAGCGTGATGGGCCTGATGGGGAGTATGGTCCTCTTCATGATGTGCAAATGGTATCAAGTGGACCTGTAGTAGCCGACTTTTCAAAATTAGTTCGATGGAGGTGGCAGCGTGTTGCTGACTCTTCACCTATTGATATCCGCGAGGACGCGCGCATTGATGAAAATGCCCCGTTGCCTGATGCTTGGCCACAAGATTATCCTCCCCTTTTTGAAGACGTAGAGTGTGCACTTGCCAGAACAATTCCATTTATGGATGAGGTCGAGCCTGCTCAAGAGGTACGTCATATGCTGCTTGATCTTATCGGTGAAGCAGAGTCTGTAATCTACATTGAGAATCAGTTCACAACGCGTCAGGAGATCGCTGAAGCGCTAAATAAGCAGCTCAAACTGAAACCTAATCTTTCGGTCATTATCGTAAGTTCCTACGAGCCAAAAGGTAAGTTTGAATGCGAAGCATTTTGGGCAAGCCGCATAGAATTCAAGGAAATTTTAGAAAAAGGGATTGACCCTAAGCGAGTAAAACTGACTTATTCTTCAATTGAAGACATGCAAGGCCGCAAGGCATACAAGCGCATCCACTCCAAAGTGATGACCATCGATAACAAATACCTTGTTATCGGGTCATCAAACTTGAGTAATCGCTCAATGACGCTAGACACCGAAATCGACACGGTGTTGTTCGGTAGCACTAAGGACAATCAGGCGTGTATTGAGCAAGTGAGAAACGACTTACTCGCAGAGCACACGGGACGCGATATTGATGCAATGCCAGCGTTATTCAACAATGAATATCCGGTTGAAGCATTAATGCAGGATCAGATAGCACACGGCTACGTACTTACCGAAGTTCGCGATGAGGTGTTTACCGAACAATCCGTTAAGAATGTGTTCAGAGCGTTATCTGACCCTGAAGAACCCCTTATTTCGGTGCCAACCTTTGATGGAGCTGCTATGCCTGCTCGTAACCCAAGACGTCGCAGTATTATGATTTTGATTGGTCTTGCCATCATTGCTGTTCTTGGCGGGCTTATGTTTTGGGCTAGCCAGTCCATACCATGGTTAAGTTCCGACAGCATTAACGCCTTTCTAGAGAAAAGTCGTGGAACCTACTTTGCTCTGCCTACCGTGTTACTGGTCTATGTGGTCGGCGGCGTTTTATTCTTCCCGGTCACTGTACTGTCACTTGCTGTGGCTGCTATTTTTGGTCCTATATGGGGGCCCATCTACGGTATCATGGGAGCACTAATGAGCTCTGCAATCATGTTTGGAATAGGCAAGCTATCAGGCAACGCGGGGCTTAGAAAAATTGGAGGTCCAAAGGTAGCTGCCGTTGATGAAAAACTAAAGCGTAGCGGTATCGTTGGCGTCGCGGCCATTCGAATGTTGCCTGTAGCGCCCTTTAGTTTGGTGAATTTGGTAGCGGGTATCTCATCTATTGGCATTTTCCAGTTTTTAGTGGGGACATTTTTAGGCATGTTCCCGCCCATGATTGCCAAAGGGCTTGTGGGTGATTCGATAGCACAAATTTGGCAAAACCCTTCTGTGGAAACCATTAGCTATTTAGTTGGCGGAATCGTTTTATGGGGCCTTATGATTTGGGGCTCGCAAAAATTTGCTCGCTACTACCAAGCTCGGAAGGAGTCGGGGAATCAAGATACTGCCAGTGATAATAGTGACAAAGATGAGGTAGAGAAATGTGCCGCATAGTGACCTACAACATTCACAGCGGAATAGGTAGAGACAAAAAGCACGATTACAAACGCATAGGGCAATTCTTGGCAAACAGTGGCGCCGACGTGGTGCTGCTGCAAGAAATGGATACTCGTCCCTCTGAGCGAAGTACAGCACAGGACGTTAAAGATATCTGCGCTGAAAACACGTTTAAGCTCATTCCATCACCAGCCATTAGGGAATCTGATGGCTGGTATGGCAACGCCATCCTAACTCGCTTTGACGTATTAGCGCACGATACACTGGATGTAAGCCAAAACGGGCGACAGCCTAGAAATGTTCAGATTGTAGAGCTCAAGACAGAGAAGACCCCCCTTACGGTGGTGAATACCCATAAGGGGCTCAAGAAGCTAGAACGTCGCTCACAGTTTTCTTTGCTTCATGAGCACCTTTCTTTGAAGATGAAAGAGAAGCAAATCCCTCTAGTTCTAGCCGGTGATTTCAACGAGTGGCAGTTTTTCTCAAAAGCGTTTAAAGCACTTAACGAATTGCTATTACAGCAAAAAGTGGGGGCAACATTTCCAAGCCACTTTCCTGTATTTGCACTTGATAGAGTATGGGTGTCTGACGACATCAAGGTAAAAGCGTGCAGAAAATTAAAAAATGCGAAAACTCGAATCTTGTCAGATCATTTACCTGTGCTTGTTGATATTGAACTGCCCCAGAACGACTAACCCAGTGCTCTTTTGCACTTAACGGGTTGCATTATTCTCGTCGTACGCGAAATTTAGCATCATCTTGTATTGGCACAGTGCTATGCAGGTTGCGCTATGAACGATGAAGCGGCAAATTCTAACGTACCGCACCAGTGTTTCAGTGCGTTTTCTTGGGCCACTACTTTTCTGAGAATATCAATGATCGGACTGCTATCTAGTAGCGTCTTGGCACTTTTGTTTGTCGCAGCGAGTACAGTACGCTGCATTTCTGGCTGTGTTATTTTCAGTGATGAAACTAGGCCAGACTCCTTTAAATGAAAAATAGCTGATGTAGGAAGGATCATCACGCCTTCTCCCTGCATAACTTGCCTAAGGCCAGTCATGAGTTGTCCAGAATAAGCCAAATCGTGCTGCAAACTAACGCCCGTTGCTTTTTCATAGTCAGCAATTAGTTGACCCAATGCATCTTTGTTACCCGGTGATAGCAAAGGTAATTCACTGATTTCCCAAAAACGGATCGTCGTTCTATCTCGAAGCTTGGCGTATTGTTCACACGATGAGGAGGCAGAAAAAACCAAATGAAGATCTTCTTGAATTAGCGGTGTGACTCGCATGAATTTAGGGTCGACAGCTTGCTGATAAGTAAGCGCAACATCCACCTGCTTTGACTCAAGCCAATCATTAATGGTGTAAGACGGTCCAGTGCTGATTTCGACTTTGAGCCCTTTATGGTTAGCCGTTATCTCCGTGAGCAGCGGTAAAGAAAGCACATTTCCGATTGACGGTAGCATTCCTATTTTTACTACCTTCTTTTGTCCAGTTTGAAAGGCTTCCAATGCGGCCTTAACGTTGTCTATTTCGGTTAGCAGCTTTAATGCATGTTTATAAAAAACTTCGCCCGCCGATGTTAGGTTTACTCCCGAAAAACTTCTTTCAAGCAGCGTCGCTTTCATCTCTCTTTCTAAACTTGCCAACTGCTGACTAATGGCGGGTTGAGCGATATCCAATGCTCTCGCCGCCGCAGCAATACTCCCCTTACGCACAGTCATAACAAAATAATGCAGCTGTTTTGAATGCACTTGCCCTCCTTACAAAGGTGGTGAGTTCTAGAACGGGAACGGTTTAATGAAGACCGCAGCAACGAATATGCCATTCCATTAAGTTATATGAAGCAAAATTGTAAAAATGGGCTAAAAGCAGTGGGGCATGAAAATCTTGTCTTCCTCCATACTTAAGTCTAATAGCATTAAATTAGCGCCCTGTGAGACGGCTCAATATTTTTCTTATACCCCTGAATAATCTTCTTTCTTCCTGCAAAGCCAAAGAGTTTTTAGCCTTGTTCTTGTACACGAGTAGCTAGACAACAATAACAAGATGCTTCTCGCATCAAAGTAGTGCTCGTGCGTGCCTAAAAAGAGTGCAGATTTTAATAATCCACACCCACAAAACTAAGTAGCAATAAGCACGATTGGGAACACAAATGAAACAGAAAAAGCTCCACACTGCAGTACGTTACGCACTTACCGGATTAACACTTTTCACTACTTCATTGCTTGTACAGGCGCAAGAAGTGACTGAAGAAACCACAGAAGCCAAAGACCTAGAACGCATTGCCGTTGTTGGTGCCCGCGGTGCACCGCGTTCGGTGACCAGCTCCCCTGTACCGGTTGATGTACTCACCGCCGAAGACGTTGAAGCCGTTGCGTTTACCGATATGAACAATGTCCTTATGACACTCGTTCCCTCTTATTCCGTAGGCCGTCAACCCATTTCCGACGGCGGAACGTTTATCCGTCCAGCAACGCTTCGAGGTATGCCCACCGATAAAACGCTTGTTTTGGTTAACTCTAAACGTCGTCACAGGGCCGCACTTGTTTCAATTGGCGGTTCTGGCACACAGGGGCCAGACATCGCAACTATTCCCACCGCAGCAATTCAAAGTGTTGAAGTGTTGCGCGACGGTGCAGCTGCGCAATATGGCTCAGATGCCATTGCAGGTGTTATCAACTTTCAATTAAAAAATAACACCGAAGGCGGCTCGTTCACTGCCGACTACGGCAGCTACTACGAAGGAGATGGCGATCAAATTACCGTTACTGGGAATAAAGGTTTCGCGTTAGGCGACGATGGCTTTTTCAGTATTTCAGCCGAATACTCTGACAGCGAGGCCACCTTTCGCGGTGAGCAATATTGTGAGCCATGGTTTTGTGTGGATGACCAGTCAGATCAATACATCGCTGATGCTACGGCCATGGCCAACAGCGTTCATGGTTCAGACGTAGTCCAACCATGGGGGCAACCAAATACAAGCGGGACGCGTGTTTTCTTTAACGCCGGTTACGCACTATCCAGTGAACTTGAACTCTACGCATTCGGTAACTATTCAGAAAGTGAAGGTGACGGTTCATTTTATTATCGCTATCCAGGCAATGGCACCATTGAAGACATTCGACTAGAGGACGGTTCAATCTGGAACCCACTAGAGTTCTTCCCCGGTGGCTTCACGCCTCGTTTCTTCGGTGATGTGACTGACTACTCATTTGTTGGTGGTGTTAAGGGCATGTCGGGCGACCTTACTTATGATATCAGTGGTCGTTACGGCAATAATGAAATCTCTTACACACTAGCCAATACCATTAACCCGTCACTGGGTAACGAGTCACCTACTTCATTTAAGCCGGGTGACTTAACCAACGAAGAAACACAGATTCAAGCTGACTTCACCTATGACTTGAACCAGTATGTTCTTGCCTTCGGTGCAAGTTACTTAGATGAGTCGTACGAAATCTCTGAAGGCGAGCTAAGTTCCTATTTTGCAGGCTCTTACGCCACATCTGATCCATGGGAGTTTTGTAACGACGACTACACTACTACGGCACTGGGCGCTGCTGTCATTGCTAACGGTTCAACTCTGAATTGTGCCAACTACACCAGTGCTGACAGTAACGACGATGGGGTTGAAGATGATGGATTCGCTGGAGTAGACGCCGTTTATACTGTTGTAGGCGTTGGCTCCAACGGCTTCCCTGGCTATTCACCAGACTATTCGGGCTCATACGAGCGTGACTCATATGCGGTATACACGGATATCTCTGGTGACATTACAGACGAGCTGTTTGCTCAGGCTGCGCTGCGTTATGAAGACTATTCTGATTTTGGCTCAGAAGTAGTATACAAAGTAGCAGGGTTCTATCAGTTTAGTGATGAAGTAGGCTTTAGGTCGTCTTTTGGCACTGGCTTTAGAGCTCCTACTCCAGGTCAGCAAGGCACGACCAACGTATCTACACGTCTGCCCGATGGCTTCCCAGTAGCAACAGGTTTGTTCCCAGCCGGCGGCGAAGTAGCGCAGGCGCTTGGTGCCAACGAGCTTTCACCCGAAAAATCGACCAACTTTACGCTGGGCATGACTGCGAACTATGGCGATTTAACGCTCACTGTTGATTACTACAACATCAAGCTTGAAGACCGCCTTTACTCTGTGTCTACCCGAGATGTTTCCACCACTGTCGTTACCGACCCTCAAGCAGACGGTTATGACGCATACCAAAACTATCTAGCCCTAGCAGGTGCCAATGTTTCTGGCGCCGAGTCCATTGGTGGTGTGTTCTTCTTCCAAAATGCTTTCGATACCGTAACCGAGGGCGTGGACGTTGTTGCTACTTACAAGATGGAATCGAAGTATGGCGCAACCGTGCTAACCGGCTCTGTGAATTACAACAAAACAGAATTCGATTCTGATCCGAGTGAATACTTGAACGCTGAGGATCAGTTCGACTTTGAAAATGGCCGTCCCGAAATGCGTGGTGTCTTCTCAGTTACCCACAGTTACGACGTGTGGTCTGCCGTTGCACGTCTTAGCTATTTTGGCGAATACGAAAATGCGGGAAGCGATGACGGGGTAAACGCCACGAATATTCAAACCTTTGGTGACGAATATATGTTCGATATAGAGGGCTCCTATCTTATTAACGAAAACCTCACCCTGTCAGTGGGGGTAAGAAATCTCTTCGACAATTACCCAGATGTGAGTACTAACGGCGACGCCTGTTGCGGTGAAGTCTATGACTCTGCCTCGGTGGTTGATTGGCAGGGAGGATATTACTACACCCGACTTGCAGCCCGTTTTTAACTGGCTCCTTGCAAACACCGACATAAGTCGGTGTTTGTGTATGTAGTTAACTGTATATAAGAAAAACTTAAAAGGTCATTCATGTTTAAAGCTGTTTCATGCGGAGTAAAAAGCAAATGGAAATAGAGCTACTGTGGTTTGTAGTTACTTTGTGTATAACTGGTGCCATTGCAGGTATCACGGCAGGTCTGTTTGGTAATGGCGGGGGGTTTGTTGTCGTGCCTGCTCTTCTCGCTGTTTTTCCGTTTTTTACTCCTCCATCAGAAGCCCTCGTTAAGGTAGCCATCGGAACATCATTGGCATCCATTGTTGTATCAAGCGCTCGGTCAGTGATGGCGCATCGCGCTAAAGGTGCGGTGGATTTTGACATTCTTCGCTCGTGGAGTATTTGGCTTATTCTTGGCGTTGGTGGCGGGCTGCTCATCGCAAACAACTCCAGCGCCAATGGTTTAACGGTCGTGTTCGCCGCTGGTGTTCTACTTTACTCCGTATACTTCCTTTTCCCTGAGTTCGTTGTAAGACCCGGGCTTGTTTTCGATATGCCTAAAGGCATAGGCAAAGCGGTTTTGGCGTTTGTTCTGGGTGGTTTCTCTGCTCTGCTTGGCATAGGCGGCGGTACGCCGACAGTAATCACTATGGTGATGTGCCAGCGCACCATTCAACAGGCTGTCGCGACCGCCGCAGGAGTCGGCTTTCTTATCGGGCTTCCAGGGGCCATTGGCTTTTTGTTTATGAAGCACCCTGAAACCGCCTCGTTGCCGGTAGGCACTATTGGCTACATCAATATACCTGCGCTTATTGCTATCAGTATTGGGGCAATCTTTACCGCTCCAATCGGAGCCAAAATGGCGCACAACTTCAGTGAAAAGAAGCTAAAGCGCTTATTTGGCATCTATCTCGTCATTGTTTCTAGCGCAATGTTCTATAAAGCCATTTAAAAGAAGAAGGAGACAACCCGTGAGTTATAACCGTTCAAGACGCTTGTTTATTGGTGGCACAGTTGCAGCGTCAGCAATAGGTGCGAGTGGCATAAGTCACCTTGTGAGCGCCCAATCTGTTAGCGCAAGCGCTTCCCCATCGTCTGTTATGTATGGACCAAAGCCTGGGGTTGCAAAGCTCAATGCCAATGAAAACCCGTTTGGGCCGAGCCCGAAAGCGCTAGACGCTATCGCAAAAGCATCGGCGGAAGGTGGAGCCTACTATGCTTATCCTGCCGCTATGACACTATTGGATATGATTGCCGAGCGCTATGGCATTACTCGAAAGCACATTTCTTTGAGTGCAGGTTCAAGCCCTATTCTTTCCTACGCCGCCCTTGCGGCCAGCAAGAATGGAAAAATTCTGGGCCCGGACCTTTTTTGGGACACCACGTCTAAAGCACCTGAAAAACAAGGTGCGCCAGAAATAGTGAGAGTTGCTAATACGGCAGAGCTTGATATTGACCTTGATGCCATGTACGCCGCAATAGACGACTCTATTGGTATGGTGCACATTTGCAACCCGAACAATCCAACGGGAAAAGTGCTCGATCCGAATAAGCTTCGCGAATTCTGCATAAAAGCATCTAAAAAAACACTGGTGTTGGTCGACGAGGCATATAACGAGCTTATCGATGAGCCTCCTAAGCATTCAATGATTCCGCTCGTTAAAGCTGGTCATAATGTCATTGTAGCGAGAACCTTCTCAAAGATTTATGGCTTAGCAGGTATGCGCGTGGGCTATTTAATCGCATCAGAGGAAAACACTGAGTGGATCAATCGCTATGGCATGGGCGGCTATACATTGAATCAAGCAGGCCTTGCCGCGGCTATCGCCAGCTACAATGACGATGCCTTTTTAACTTTCTCTAAAGAGAAAATTTATGAAGGTAAATCTATGGTTATGGACGCAGTAAAAGCAAATGGATTGACAGCGCTACCTTCTAGTACTAACTTTATTTTTGTTAATTTAGGTGACGGCAACGCAGAGTACTTCCGCCAAGCCATGGCTGAACAGGACGTGCTGATTAGAGGAATCTACCGTACGTACGACAACTGGTCTCGCGTAAGTATGGGAAAAATTGGCGATGTAAAACGCTATGTTGATGCCATGCCCAGTGCACTTGAAAAAATGTACACTATGCAAAATACTTAGCTGCAAGGGTGTGCATTGTCGGCCGATGCACACCTCGCTACTTATAGACTTAAATTTTCTGCTACTTCCTCGTTTACTCTCCTAGTCATTTTCAACTAAAAGTCTAATACGCATAAAAGTCACTTCTGTCATATACTCATTTTAAAGCGCCACTGCTCAAAGAATACGCTGATTGGAAAATTTTTACGGTATTGTTGCAGTAACGCTAAAGTTGCACATACTTTACTAAAAAGGCATCGCATTAAATGCCGCTCTAGGAGGCTGTAAATGTCAATTTCTGTATTAGTAGCTGATGATTCTAAGTTGTCGAGGCGTAGTGTGATTCGCTCACTTCCGCAAGATTTAGAGTATGACATCACCGAAGCAACAAACGGGCAAGAAGCCATAAATGCGCTGTCAGAAAGTGAATTTGCATTGGTACTTTTAGACCTAACCATGCCAGAAGTTGACGGCGTTGGTGTGTTGGAATTCTTGCACCAAAGGCCCGACGCCCCAAATGTAATTGTGATTAGCGCTGACTTTCAGCCAGAAAAACAGAAAATTGTCATGTCTCTGGGGGCAAAGCGCTTTTTACGCAAACCGCTTGATAAAGAAGAATTAGCAATGTCGTTGTTTGAGTTGGGGTATCTATGAGCATTGTACTACCACTAGACGAAGAGCAAAGAGATGCCCTTCAAGAACTCCTAAATATTTCCATGGGGCAAGCGGCTAACTCTCTTGCGCAGTTAATTGAAACCAAAATTGATATTTCTATCCCAAAAATCTCAGCGGTTACTCCCACCCAGCTTTACAGTCTCTTATTTGAAACCGAAGACGCTTTCTATACCCGTCAGTCTTTTTTAGGCGACGTACACGGCGAAGTGATGTCTGTGCTATCTCAAGCTGGATTGAGTGAGGTCGCAACGTTAATGGATTACGATGAACCATTAAGCAAAGAAGACATTCAAGAGATTATCTTGGAGCTTTGTAACATTTTGGCAGGTGCGTGTTTGGCTGGTCTTTCCGACCAGTTGGAGCTTACCACTAACTTGAACATGCCCACGTTATTCTTGCCCGATAAAGCGAACTTCGATGAGTTGCAATGGCAGCACAGCTTAGTGATGGAAGTGCAGTTTATTATCGCGATCTCGTCGTTTAGCATGCGCGTTGTTTTCTGCTTAGACGATGAATCTCTTGCACGCATGAAAGACACATTGGATGAGTTACTCGCATAATGTTTGAACAACTGGTAGGTAAATTACCTGTCGGAATTGGTATAGTCGATGAGAGCTTTAAGGTTGTTTATCTAAACGACTTCTTTTTAGATCGACTTCCTCACAATATGCGCGACTGCTATAAAGAAACGCCAGTTGTTGAGTTATTTCAAGGACAAGGTAAGTTTCTAAAACGTAGACTAAAGTCAGTTTTTGTACTGCAGCATCCTAGCTTTAGCTATTGGGAACAACGCCCCCACATCTTTCCGTTTAAGAGCTCTCGCCCTATAACGGGTGAAGAAACACAGATGTATCAAAACATGGAAATCTTGCCCATTAAAGACAAAAACACAGGGCAAAAATTGGCGTGTATTTTTCTGCAAGATGTGACCGCCCAAGCTAGCTATTTTAGAGCCCAGCAAAAGCTTTCAGAAGCGCTGAAAAAAGAACACGAAGCGCAAAAAAAGTTAATTCGCAAACTCGATACCGCACAAAGTCAGCTTATTCAAGCAGAGAAAATGGCTTCTACTGGTCAGCTAGCGGCGGGGATCGCCCACGAAATTAATAACCCTATTGGTTTTGTGAGCGCTAACCTCAATACACTTGAGCAATACGCAACTCACCTTATTGCGATTTGTGATGGCGTTCAGGGGCAACTCGAACACTTCACCGACGAACTTAAAGAGCAGATTGACGCACTGTTTGAGTCTAATCACTACGACTTATTAAAGGACGATATTACTGAGCTAATTGCCGAGTCTACAGACGGTCTTACCCGCGTAAAAGACATCGTCGAAAACCTTAAGAACTTTTCGCTGGAGACTACTGAAGGCGTGCAGATAGTAGATATCTGCGCCGTGTGTCACCAGCTGATCACGCTTATTTCCGCCCAGTACAGCACGCCCCAATATAAATTTGAATGTGAATTAGAGAAAGTGGAGGTAATGGGAAACCCTGGGCCGCTGAAACAGGCGCTAATGAACGTCATGATAAATGCTGCGCAGGCCATAGAAGATAGGGGCTTCATTAAACTCACTGTGCTCGATTCACCTACGTTGGTGACCATCAAAATACTGGACTCGGGTTGCGGTATTCCTACAAAACATCTAAAGCGAGTCTTTGAACCCTTCTTTACTACAAAGCCCGAAGGGCAAGGCCAAGGGCTGGGCCTTTCTGTGGCTTACACCGCCATTGAACAACATCAAGGTAAAATATCTATTAGCAGCAAAGAGGCAAAAGGAACCGTGGTAGAGATCACCATTCCGAAACAGCCTGCAGCACAGCCCCCGTCCAGTGAAGATAATGAAGAGAATAAAGAAAACGAAGCGGAAAATTCTCAAACGGCCTAGAACACAGATAGCCCAGTACAGAGTAAGACGTTGTTAATCCTCACTCTGTTTGTATGTCCTCTGACTGAACTAACAAGCAAGCTTTTTTACTTCACAGGCTTTAAATGTATACACACCCTTGCTGTTTAACGTCCGCGAAATGACTCCTTCATTAAGCAAGTAATTAAGGTGAGACAAACACTCTGCTACTGCAAACACCATGTTGCGACTAGAGAGCTTGCGCTTAAACATAACCGGTAATAGCTCTACGACCGTTTGAGGTTGCTCGCAAGCATTTAACAGTGCTTTTAGGTGCTCGTGATGATGAGCAAGAAGCGAATCTACTCGCTCATGCAGGCCGATAAAGGGCAGCTTGTGAGCAGGTAATACTATCGCACCTTTGGGCAAATTCTTGAATTGCGGCAGCGTAGAAAGGTAGTCGTCTAAGGTGTTGGCATCAGGCTCTGTTGAGTAGGCGCCAATGTTTGGCGTGATAATCGGCAAAATATGATCGCCTGATATGAGAATATTTTTTTGCTTATTGTAAAGGCACGCATGCTCAGGAGAGTGGCCGCGGCCAATGATGATCTGCCATTCGTTACCGCCAAGCGACAGCGTCATACCATGCTTTAGACGTGTGTAGCTAATAGGTAGTGGTGAAACGACGCTGCTGTAGCCGTTGCCTTCACCAGAAGTAAGCTTTGCGATCATGGATTCGTCTAAACCTGCTCGTTGGTAGTATTGCACATCCCGGTCATTCGTTGCGCCATTTCTTCCTGCCGCAAACGCTCTGGCAGTAAAGTACTCAGTTTGAGACATATAAAAGGGAACATTATACGTGTCGGCTATCCAGCCCGCTAACCCTACATGATCAGGATGTAAGTGCGTAACGATGACACCAACTATTGGCCCGTCTAATTGCTTGAATATACGCTCCCACAGCGCTTTGGTGGTGGACGTTCCTATGCCAGTATCAATGACCACCCAACCGCCTTCACCGCGGATCAGGTACAAATTTATGTGGTCAAGTTCAAATGGAAGCGGCATTGTTAGCCAAAGAACACCATCGGCCACTTCTATTAGCTCGCCCGGCTCTACCTGTTTATCGAATAGATATTCCATATCGCCCTCACCTTTTCTATCGTGCATGGTCTAACGTGCACAAAGACTGTACGTTTTCGTTTTAACTCGCGCTGCTTACAAAAACAAACATATCTGTCGAATAGAGATCTATAGGAGTAGGTGATAACAAACGTTATACTAAGCCTACTGCCGTTTCTCGTGCACAGTGGTAGCGCATTTTTATTGCACCTTTGCGCCAGTTATTGAACAGATAATGGTAATGCGAGTTTATAAAACGTACACGCCCATGAGGCTATTTAAAGAAATTAACGTCAACAAAGCCGGTTAGTAAATCAGATCCATGTCAGCCTCAACAATACAACAAGGGTTCATACTCAATAAAAGTACGTTTACCCGGCGAGGCAAGGTGCATGTTGAGCTATGGGTAAAAACGCCCAGTAGCACCGCTAGGTTAATTTCTTCACCCCAATACCCCACTTGCTTTGTATCTGTTGATCACGCCAATGATTTACGCAATATCGCCGAGCGTATTTCAGCAAAGATCAGTGTTTCAGATGACGGGTTTCACACGCTGGAACAAGTTCCTGTTGCGACGGTAAAAACCGCAACCGAATCACATATGCATCAGCTTCGCCAGCATGCGCAGGAAAGCAGTATTATATTGTACGAAGCGGATATTCGCGTTGCCGATCGCTACTTAATGGAGCGCTTTGTGTATGGTGCGGTGGAATTTCTGGCTCCGCAAGATTTCGACGATACGCCTCAGATCGTTATAGAAAATGCGCAAATCAGACCCTGTCAATTCAGAACCACATTTACATCACTTAGCATAGACATCGAATGCAATGAGCATGAAGAACTCTTTAGCATTGCGTTAGCCGGTGAAGGACTCAACGTTGTGCTGCTTCTATGCCCGCCACGTTTTGTTGGGCAAACATTACAAGGACAAGAAGACAGCGCGTACGAGTTCATTACCGTTGAATCAGAAAAAGTACTGCTTGAAGCATTTTTTTCTTATCTTACATCCTACGACCCAGATATCATTTTAGGCTGGAACGTTAAACAGTTCGATATGGCGGTACTTGAACGCCGCGCTAGGGCTAACTCGCTAAAGTATGCTATCGGCCGCCATGGCAGAGAGGCTTCTGTAAGACAGTGGGAAGATCAAACCCTCGTTGATGTGCCAGGACGATGCGTTATTGATGGTATCGAAGCACTAAAAACAATGACTTATCAATTCGAGTCGTTCTCGCTCGATCACGTATCTGAAGAACTGCTTGGCGAAAATAAGCTTATTCAGGCTGCAGACAAGCTTGAAGCGATAAAGCGTCTTTATCATAGCGACCCTGTTGCACTCGCTAACTATAACTTTAAAGATACGGAACTGGTCAATCGCATTCAGGATAAAACCCAATTTATCGATTTTCTGGCACTGCGCAGTATTCTCACCGGCCTAGATATGAGTCGCCCCGGAGGGTCAGTGGCCGCGTTTTTAAATGTGTACTTGCCTAAGCTTCACCGCAAGTCTTATGTCGCGGGGGTAAGACCTGAAAATGGAGGCTTGGCTAGTCCGGGTGGTTATGTCATGCGTTCCCAGCCAGGTTTATATAAAGACGTTTTAGTCCTAGATTTTAAGAGCCTGTATCCTTCCATCATTCGTACATTTAAAATCGATCCGTTGGGACTTGCAGAAGGGCTTAAGTCCCCCCACACGGCGATAGAGGGTTTTAAAGGCGCAGTATTTAGCCGCGAATCTCATTTTCTACCTTCCATCATTGAAAACCTATGGCTTCAGCGCGACGAAGCCAAAAAACAGAATGACGCACCGCGCTCTCAGGCCATCAAAATATTAATGAACTCCTTCTATGGTGTGCTTGGTAGTGGAGGTTGCCCTTTCTACGATCCTCGCCTGGCTAGCTCAATCACATTAAGGGGTCACGAAATTATGCAAACCACTGCGGGTTGGATTGAAGAACTAGGCTATACGGTTATTTACGGCGATACCGACTCAACATTTGTTCATGTAGAAGGGAATGATGCACTGGGTACGCCCCCAGAGACTGGACTTGAGCTCGCTAGCATTATTAATCGAAAGTGGACAGAGTTACTAAAAAGTGAGTTCGACATTGATTGCCACTTAGAAATTGAGTTTGAATCTCACTTTTCTACGTTTTTTATGCCGACGATCCGAGGCTCTTCCGAAGGCAGCAAAAAACGTTACGCAGGAATGAAGGGCGGTGAACTTGTCTTTAAAGGCTTAGAAAATGTCCGCTCTGATTGGACGGTACTAGCTAAAACCTTCCAGTACGAGCTGTACAAAAAAGTGTTTACTGGACAGCCTGTTGAAGACTACATAAATAGCACGATAGCAGCGATAAAGTCCGGTGAAATGGATCACGCTTTGGTCTATAAAAAGCGGCTGCGAAAGCCTTTGTCGTCGTATACCAAGTCGCTACCTCCCCACGTAAAGGCAGCGCGATTAGCGGACGAGTACTATAAAGAACAGGGGTTGCCACTTCGCTATCAGTTTAATACTACCATTGCTTATGTTATTACAGTACAGGGCCCTCAAACAGCAGAAACCGCCACGGCCCCCCTTCAATATGACCACTATATTGAAAAGCAAATCCAACCCATTGCCGATAGTATCTTGCCTCTTATTGGCCTGAATTTTGAGACAATAGCGAACGATCAACTCTCGCTGTTTTAATCTCATTAATGGGGTTCTATCTATATCTGAGAACAGCTTAAGTTTGACGTATGAAGATCTTGCAAACACTGCGACAATTTAACATAGCAATAACATTGAAAACCTCGCCTTAAATTTTTATTACCTCACTAAATCAGTTAGTTATGCATTTGGCACATTCAATGAATAATGAATTACGTAAGTCATTAGCGGTGTCAGATTGAAACTTACTTCCAATCTGCACCTATGTTGAGGTCTGTGGACCTAGTGGTTAGGGCAATTGAACGCCCGAGTTCACTGTAAAAGCCAGAAGGAATTTGATTATGAAGATCACAAAACTAAGTATGATTACCAGTGCTGTTATTGCTGCAACACTATCTGCTTCAGCAGTAGCAGGCCACCACGAAGAGAAGATCTCGGTGGGATTTAACGCAATGGATAAGGATGGAAACGGCTATATCGTCGGTTCAGAGTCTTCTGGCGTTATTGACAGTAAGCTTCTCGCAAAAATGGATACCGATGGTGACAGCATGATTAGCCGTGTTGAATTCAACAAGTTTGTTGATGAAAAACCATCAATGTTTAGCGACGACATCATTACTCAGGTGAAAACTGACGGCACCAATGACGCTCTACTCTCGGAAAAGGGCAACCCTGAATTATTCTCTAAAGCAGACGGTGAAATGATATCAGAGAAGAATAAGGAGCTTCGTACTGAAATGTCAGCCACAGCCGACAATAAGTTTACTGAAATCGATGTAGACAGCGACGGTAAGCTTACAGCCGAGGAGTTAAAGGTTGCACATGTCGAAGGTGACTTTGAGATGATGGACGAAAATGGCGATTCTTACGTTACCCGTATGGAATATCGTGCCTACTTCGAAGGTATTGAGTCTGAATAGACACTCACCTTTCGTAAAGTAAAAATTTTTAGGAAGCCTCCTTCGTCGGAGGCTTTTTTGTTTCATTAAAGTCGAGACAATTTTCTTTAGACATCAAATACATTGTCACTTTTGGTTATTACTCTCTTTTCAGCGTGTACGACGAGTCACACAAATTCATCGTTGAATAACCCCATATACGACTAACATCTTGTCGACAAAACCCGTTTGCAACAATATTGTTAATAAAGATTGAATTATTTGTTTTATTCGTTGCGTATTCAGCATTTACTGCAATTGTTGCCATTGGTTATTTGGAACCAAAAGCCGAAACAGCCAACTCTATTATTTATATATAAATCAGATGCGTACGCGCATGGAGGCAAGATATGATGGAATCAAAATTTACACCGAACTCACTACTCCCTCTTCAGAAAAGTGAGTTTACTGGCTCTGATGACGCTGAGCTGACGTCGCTCACTATCGGTCAGTATTTCAAAAATGTTGTCGACAATTATGGCGATAACCCAGCGATTATTGTAAAACATCAAGACGTTAGCTGGACCTATCAGCAGTATTGGTATGAAGTAGAACGTGTTGCTTGCGGCTTACTTGCAAACGGTGTAGAACCTGGCGACCGTGTGGGTATATGGTCTCCGAACAATATCGAATGGTCGATCGTACAGATGGCCACTGCGCGAATCGGGGCGATCATGGTATGCCTGAACCCTGCTTATCGTCCTAATGAATTAGCGTTTGCCATTAATAACGTTGCCGTAAAATACTTAGTCATGGCGCAGTCATTCAAGCAGTCAAATTACGTCGCCATGTTGAAAGAGCTTGCGCCAGAAATAGACAGCCAAGATAAGAACACACCAAAGCGTCCGCTAACGCTTGCTAAGTTGCCTTCACTTAAATATGTATACACTATTGGCGATAAGCCTGTAGAAGGATTACAGGCTTTTTCTGCATTGCAAATAGAACCAACGGAAGCGCTTAAATCTCAGTTGGAGGCCGTTGAATCGAACCTTAGCGCGGATGATAACATCAATATTCAGTTTACCTCTGGCACGACGGGAAATCCGAAAGGCGCAACGTTAACGCACCGAAACATTCTAAATAATGGGCTATTAGTATCACAAGCAATGAGGTTCACACACAAAGACAAACTTTGTATTCCTGTTCCGCTTTACCACTGCTTTGGAATGGTATTGGGCAACTTAGTTTGCTTAGCATCAGGTGCATGCGCAGTATTCCCCGGGGAGTCATTCGACCCTGAGACAACACTCCGTACAGTAGAAGAAGAAAAGTGCACGGGATTACATGGCGTACCAACCATGTTTATTGCCGAACTCGAACTATCCAACTTCAAAAACTTTGATCTATCAACACTAAGGACAGGTGTCATGGCAGGTAGTACCTGTCCAGAAGAGCTCATGCGAAAGGTTCATAGTGAATTTCATATGACAGAAGTCGTCATAGGTTATGGTCAGACAGAGTGTAGCCCTATCAATCATATTACTGACATTGACTCGCCATTTGAAAAGCAGGTCAAAACCGTAGGACGCGCTATGCCCCATACAGAAGTGAAGATCATAGATCCCCAAGGCAATACGGTGCCTATTGGAGAACCTGGCGAAATCTGCGCGAGAGGCTACTGTGTAATGAAAGGTTATTGGGGTGATGAGGTTAAGACGAAAGCCACCATAGACGATGAAGGTTGGCTTCATTCGGGTGATCTCGGAGAAATGGACGAAGAAGGCTATGTCACAATAGTTGGTAGAATAAAGGACATGATTATTCGCGGCGGCGAGAATATTTATCCACGAGAAATTGAAGAAGTCTTATATCAACATGCGGATGTGTCAGACGCCGCTGTCTTTGGTATTCCTGACAACAAATATGGCGAGCAAGTATGCCTATGGATTAAGGCAAAGGAAAATCGACATATAGACGAAGATCAGATACGCGACTACCTTAAATCCAAACTAGCCTACTTTAAAGTACCCAAATACATCAGCGTTGTGAAAGAGTACCCAATGACAGTAACAGGGAAGCTTCAGAAGTTTAAAATGCGCGAATACATGATAGAAACACTGAAGAAGCAAGCCCTACAAACCGAAGCATAATCCCAGCAAGTAGTGGGGTCAGAGTACATTTCGAAAATTGGGGTCAGAGTACTTTTTAAAAGATAACGCTCTAAAGTACACTGACCCTACATTCGTATTTCCAACGCTTGCACCTACAGTCTGTACCTATCTACCGTATTTTCAAACTGCCTGTTACATATCCTAGAGAGTTAAAGAGCCCGGATTATTTAGTTAGCCCACAATAATGGGGTCAGAGTACATTTCTTTTTTTAACTAGAGTGAGAGCCAAAAAGTACTCTGACCCCTTTACTCCTGAGTGAAAAGACTAAAGGTCTGTATCGGAGTTTGTGCGCCTTAAACTATTCGATAAATGAAACTTTCACAGTAACTAGAAGTAGGTAAAAAGAGCAGTCGCAGAGAAACACATTTTAATAATGGGGTCAGAGTAGATTGTACTTCTCTAAAAAATGGAGGTTAGAGTACATTTCTCTGAATTAGCTGCACTTAGGGATAAGGGAATGACTATGTTCTGATGTTTAAAGTTATAAAGTACTCTGACCCCAATTTGAGGTTTTGCTTGGGGTGATGGGGATTAATGTACTCTGACCCCATTTTTTCTTTCTTCCAAACGCAAAAAACCCGCCGTTAGGCGGGTTTCTTTAAATGGGACCTGGCAGTGTCCTACTCTCACATGGGGAAGCCCCACACTACCATCGGCGCTAATACGTTTCACTTCTGAGTTCGGAATGGAGTCAGGTGGTACCGTATCGCTATGGCTGCCAGGAAAAACTGGTA